>CAXHCA010000286.1:0-1697 GCA_964015035.1 uncultured Saprospiraceae bacterium | reverse complement strand
GGGTAATACCGGCAGCGTGCATAAAGCTGCTTATCCGGAAGCGAATGAGGAATATTTGAAAGAAGACTCAATCACTTACCCTATTGCCATCAACGGGAAGACCAAGACGACCATCGATTTTCCGGCGGATGCAAAAAAGGAAGAACTGGAGAAAACAGTTACTACTTTAGAGGCCGTGCAAAAATATATTGATGGTAAAACCATCCGCAAAGTGATTGTGGTACCGGGACGGATGATTAATATTGTGGCTAATTGATTTTACGATGATGTGATGTTGTGTCGTGCGACATGAAGATTTAGCCGAAAACGCGACATAAAGATTTAGCCTTTTTGTTTGTATCTGGCTTTTACTCCACTTTTTAGTTGCGTTTTGGTCATTGGCTTCATGGGCAAGACCTTTATAATTTGTCCCTGGGAACAGTAAAACTCCCATTGCAGAGCTTCGTAATTTAGTTTAGCCAGTACTTTTCGTCTGCGATGCTTGCGTCCCAGTTGATAATTTTGCCAAAATAGATCCACCGATCCCCGATCGCTTACCATTCGTTTCCACTGTCCCTGTGCTAGAAACTGATGTACTCTACTGAGCTTGAAATCTTGAACATCAAACCGAATTGGATTTTTGAGTAGCTCAGGATAAGCCTGTGCTCTGGTTTTTCCGCCACACACCCGAGTGGGATAGCACTCTCTTTGCTCCTCAACGGCCTGATTCAGTCGCTGTTGCAATTCTAGATAGTCTTTGCATTTGTCCGGTTCAGCCCACCGTGCTGTCGTACCCTGATTGCGCTCTACCTTGGCATTGCGAGTAGGAGTACGAGGTGGATTAACTTTCAGTCTAATGCCGTGCGCAGTCAAACAAAGGTGCAATATCGATACCGCTTGTCGGGTAGGATCACCAAACGGAGAACCATTATCAACCCGTAGCCAATGGATACGTCCCCAGCGCCACATCACATATCTAACACCGTCATATATCTGGTCGTAGGGTACCTGGCGGATATGCTTGTGGGGGAAAAACCAGGGCTTCCAAGGTAGCCCCGCTATGTTCATCCGTAAACGTTAGGTAACAACACCAATGACCATCCAGGGTCTTAAGTTGCTCCTTGGCATCTACCTGCACCCGATACAATGGCCGTTTGGCCCATTCCTTCGAACCCATAACAGGTGACCTGGTCTTCAACTCTACCAGGCCAGCCTGTACAAAGTAGCGTTGCAATTGGCGAGCCGTAGGAACGTAGGTGCCGGGATATTTAGCCAGCAGTTTCATCCGGATATAGGGGCCGCCCCAATCAGTATGATCCCGCTTCATCGCTATGGCCTCCTGCTTGATCCCTTCACTTACCTTACCTTTTGAGCCGCATCGCCCATATTTCAACTCCATACCCGACATTCCTTCTTCCCGGTATCTTCTAATCCAGTTCTTGATGGTTGAATAGGACACATTCGTGGCTTGGCTAATTTCCTTTTGCCGCTCTCCTCTCTCATTTCTTTTCACTACCTCCACCCGTAAATCATGATCGTACGATTTCAACTTTTTGAAACCTAAAATAAAAAGGATAAATCTTTATGTCGTAATTTTGGTCATATCTTCATGTCGCACGACAGGTATTGATAGAAGTATTCACGATTTTTTGGATGCCTGTTAGCCGTTAACCGTCCCCCGTTAACCGTCCTCAAATCCCCTGTACAAACTCATGAAT
>CAXHCA010000285.1:0-1758 GCA_964015035.1 uncultured Saprospiraceae bacterium | reverse complement strand
GAACTTCAACCATTCAGGGCCTTTTTGGCGGTGCCAAAGTCGTACTCAGCCGAGACGGACGAAAAAATAGCCGAAGAGGGGTTCCAGAATCCCGGTTTTACCGGGAATGAATGATTACCTCCAAAAAAATACTTAAACTAAAAAATTAAAATCATGCAAAACTTAACCCGCTGGTCTACGATGATCAGCTTTTTATTTTTCACCGCCATACTAGCTGTTTCCTGCAAGGTCAGCAAATACAATTCTGATTCCCAACCCGTAACTCATGCCTTGTGGGATACTTTACTTCAGGAGCACGTCAATGATGCCGGATGGGTAGACTATGAGGGCCTCCTCAAGGACAGCGTAAAAATGAACAAATACCTTGATTTGCTTAGCAATCACCACCCCAATGATAAAAACTGGACCGAAAACGAACGCAAAGCTTACTGGATAAACGCCTACAATGCTTTCACCGTGAAGTTGATCATGGACTATTATCCCGTAGCTAGCATTAAAGATATTAAAAATGGCATTCCCTTTGTCAATACGGTCTGGGATATCAAATTTATCGAAATTGAAGGCCAGAAGTATGACCTCAACAACATTGAACACGGTATTATTCGGCCACGCTTTAAAGATCCGCGCGTTCACTTTGCGGTCAATTGCGCCTCCGTTTCTTGCCCCAAATTACAAAACAGGGCTTATACCGCCGATAAAATTGACGAACAACTGGATGAAGCAGCCCGTGAATTCCTAGCTGATGAATCTCGCAATAAACTGAGTAAAGACAAGGTCGAATTGTCCAAATTATTCACCTGGTACAAAGGTGATTTTACGGAGAACACCTCTGTGATCGGATTTATCAATCAATACGCGCCCATTAAAATAAATGAAAACGCTAATATTACTTATCTGGATTATGATTGGAACCTGAACAAGCAACAATAGGGTCCAAGAAACCGGTAGAAGAAGTGCCGTGTTGGAGGAAAGGATGGGTTATTCCTCCAATTTAGAACCGAAAGGGGCAATGCGGCACATCTTCATCTTTGTTTCTCAAGGGAGGTAGATGCCTCCGACGGCAACTTTTGGCTTGTCCAAAACCTACCTCCCTAAGTGCTTGTTTAAAGAAAAATCCGAAGGATCTTTTGTCAAGCATTACTGCTTTCTCGCTCTTTGGCAAATTTCCCCGATGTAAAATCGGGAAAAGCTGTAGCCAAGCTAAGCTACTTTGTCGCCTCATCTCCAAACTCCTCAGTAAACACCTGGTCTACCGGCTCCCACAACTCAATCTTATTCCCCTCTGGGTCTACGAGATGGACAAAACGACCGTAATCGTAGCTTTCTACTTTATCGACAGGTTCAATGCCGGCTTTTTTGAGTTCGTCAAGCACATAGTCGAGATCAGCCACCCGGTAGTTGATCATAAATTGTTTTTCGGAAGGCTGGAAGTACTCCGTATCTTCCGGCATGGTACTCCACTGCAGGTACCCCTTTCGCTCCGGCTCATCGACGTGGCGAAATTCAAAAAGAGCGCCGTATTGATCGGTCTTTAACCCCAGGTGTTGCTGGTACCAGGATTTTAGACCTTTGGGGTCCTGGCATTTGAAAAAAATGCCTCCGATACCGGTTACTTTTTTGTTTTGCTGGTCAGACATAGTGGTTGAGTTTTGATGTGGAAAGTCAGTGCTTGTTTGGAGGTGGTGCTTTAGCAGCGAAAATTACAGATTTGGGGTTCTCGCAAGGCTCATTTTTGAGCCCGTCTCGGCTCAGCCGAGA
>CAXHCA010000284.1:0-1890 GCA_964015035.1 uncultured Saprospiraceae bacterium | reverse complement strand
TAATAGAATCCCATCTGCTCAATCTTTTTTTGGGGACAAACCTGAACTGCACCCCCTTCGTACAACCCACGTTTTGCAAGAAGAAAATTGACCTATTTTAATATTAACATACCATTTTGTATCTTTTGCACGTATTAATAAAAAAACCAGACCGGATGAAACAAATCATTGGCCACCGAATTACCCTCGTTTTTACCACCATCGCCTTGATTTTATCGTTGTACTGGTATTTTACCTCCTGGGAAATTGAACCGCTCATTGGCATCATTACTTCTGCCGGGATATTGATCATTGGCATTTTTTTTACCGCTAATCAAGCGGAACCGGCCACTCCGGAAAATCAAAGTGAGGTGCCGCCCGCCACGAGCATCAACAAGCAATCCATCAATAACAAAGGAGCCAAAATAGGTCAACAAAACATTGGCTCTACTGTCACCAACAAAAACACCAACTTCTTCCCTAAAAAGTAGATGCATGCCCGATATCAATAATGAAAACGCAAGGATTGGCCAGCAAAATATTGACAGCACGGTTCACAATCATTATTATGGCAAAGCAATCCGGAAATTCCTGACCAATCCACCGTTTTTACCGGAGGTCTTTCTGGGACGGACCGAAGATTTGCGGGAAATGCGAAAGCTGTTATTTGAAGAAGCCAATATGCTCTTGCTGGTCAATGGCCGGGGCGGCGTTGGAAAAACGTCACTAGCTGCTCAGTATTTTCATAATGCCCATCAAGATTACCAACACCTGGCCTGGGTCTACACCGAAGACAACCTCGCCGATGCCTTGTTGACCCTGGCCGTGGCTCTGGAGCTACACTTTGATGATCACCTACCCATCGAACAACGCATTCCGGTATTGCTGAAAGAAATGGCCAATCTGGCCGAGCCCTGCCTCTTGGTGATTGACAATGCGAATAACCTGCAAGAACTCAATCAACATTATGTAGCGCTGCGTAGTTGCCGCAATTTTCATTTGCTGCTGACGACCCGCATTACGGAATTTGGGCAGGCCCAAACCCATAAAATTGAAGGATTACCCAAAACGGAAGCAAAAGAACTATTTAAAAAGTATTATCCCTTACATCAAGCAGCGGAGGATGCCCTCTTTGATCAGATTTATGATGCGGTGTGGGGAAATACCTTGGTCATTGAGTTATTGGCCAAAAATCTCAATAATTTTAATAATAAACTCAAAAAACGGTATGCCCTGCAGGACCTGCTGAAAGATTTGCAGGAAAAGGGATTGCTCCGACTAAAAGCCAAAGAAGTAAAAGCCCACTACCAGTCCGGCGCAGTAGGACTGAGGGAAGAAAAACCGGAGGACATTATTGCTGCCATGTATGAGCTTAGCGAATTAACGGAACAAGAACAAAAAGCCTTATGCCTATTTTCCGTATTGCCGGCTGAAAGTATCGAGTATGCCCAATTGCAGGATCTATTAAAAACATGGACCGACCTGGATCAATGCCTGTTGGGCCTTGCCCAAAAAGGATGGCTGGAAGAGGCGGATGGCACCTTTAAAGTGAGTCCGGTGATTCAGGAGATTACCAAAAAGAAACAGCCAGAATTACTGGAAGATTGTCGGGACTTAGTAAAGGCCTTAATCGATAAGCTGAAGTATGAATTAGGCACTGGTCATTTGCTCAATATCGGCTACCAGGAGGCTTTTTTATTTGTTCGTTATGCATCCAATGTGGTTGATCAGTTTAAGGAAGCAGACTATGATCTGGCGTGGCTCTGCGAACGCATCGGAAATTATTATAAAACGACAGGCAATCTCCAACAGGCTTTGACCTTCTTTGAAGACGAGACTCAACTATTTGAAGAACTTTTTGAGGCAAACCCCGATAATGTCAGCTTTAAAAACGGGCTGGCCATTTCTTAC
>CAXHCA010000283.1:0-1932 GCA_964015035.1 uncultured Saprospiraceae bacterium | reverse complement strand
TTTGACAACAAATTATAACAGTATTCTTACTGAGACAGGACGGAACTGCGCCCTTATTGATATTACCCTATTCGCCCCATCTCGCTGCAAGCGGGATGGGGCTTTTTCAGATTAGGTTTAACCAAAACGGCCTATCTCGTTTTTACTACTTTTTTGGTGGCAATAACTTTCCATTGCTCATCCAGCAACTCAAAGTAGTACGTTCCATTTTGGTAGCCAGATAAATTGGTGACCCGATCTTCCTGGGCTACGGTTGGCATGGTTTGTAATACCCTTCCGGACGCATCTAATACCCGGATAATTCGAGCGTTAGGGATTTTATCTCCCGATAGGTGGACTACCCCATTAGTTGGATTAGGATAAAAAATGGGGGCGGCGACGGCCGCTTCCGGTTGATTCGTAGCGGTGATCATATTGGGTGAAAACCTGGCCGTTAGACTGGCATAAAGAGATGCTTCTCCATCTCCCTCGGTTTCGACATAGTTTTCGGCAACGGCATAAAAGGTATGAGTACCCGCCGAAACTTCATAGGCGCGGCTATGAGAAAAACTTTTGGCATTGATATCGTTATCCAAAACTTCCACCCCTACATTCCCATCGTTGACGCCCCAATCTCCGGTATTGCTGGCTCCCAGTACAATGCGATCCCCCGCACTGGCAATACAACTGCCATCGAAGTTGACGACTACGGTGCCCGCCACTGGCGCATTGATGGTGACCTCACTTACCGTGACTGGGTTGCCACGCACATTGATATTGGTCTGCACAATACCTTCGTGTTGAAGGATTTCCGTCGCCGAGTTTGGCACAAATTCCACGGTGAGGCTTCCGTAAATGGAGGCCATGCCATTACCATCGGTCTCTACGTAATTTTGAGCGATGGCATAGAACGTTTGATTGCCGGCCGTGACGTCATATACTCTGGTATGTGAAAAGGCATTGCGTCTTAAACTGGCATCGATGGCTTCTACTCCCACAGCGCCGTCATTGGGCACCCAACCTACTGTATTGCTGGCGGCCAGTATAATGCGATCTCCAGGGTCAGAAATGCAATTGCCATCAAAACGGACCATGACTTTACCGCTAGTCGGTATATTGAGACTGACTTGTCCAACGGCTACCGGGCCGCCTTCGACATTGATGTTGGTTTGAATAATGCCCTGGTGTTCGACAAGGATGGAAGAATTGTTCGGGAAAAATGCTACGGTGAGGCTCCCGTAGACCGAGGCGATACCGGTGCCGTTGGTTTCTACAAAATTCTCGGCAATGGCATAGAAAGTATGGTCTCCGGCATTGACATCATACACGCGGGTATGTGAAAACGGCGCCCGATTAAGGTCGTCATTGATGGCTTCTACGCCGAGGTTTCCATCATTGACACTCCAATCGGGGTGATCGCTTGCTGCCAGAATGATCCGGTCGCCAATGGAAGCCGTACAGCTGCCATCAAAACGCACCACAACCTTTCCGGCGGAAGGCGCATTGATGGCTATTTGCCCCATGATCACCGGGTTGCCCCTTACGTCAATATTGGTTTGAATAATGCCTTCATGCCAGACCAGACTCTGACTAAAAATGGGGGTGAAAATCATGAATAACACAGGAAAGACTGTAAAAATACGTTTCATTTTCTTAGTTTTTGAAGCGATTTATGAAATAGGGATGTATGACCTCAGAACAGGGGTTGGCCACTTTGTGTAATACTGGGGTTTATGTTGAAGGGAAAGGTTTCACCCCTTTATGCTTAGGAAAGGAATAGTGTTACGAAGGAAGGTTTTTTTTTGAAAATGGATTTTAAGGAACCCGGTCAATCGATATTGGTCATAACGATGAGGGCGCCAAGGGCCGTTTCTACAAAGATTTGGTTCCTTGGGAATCGGTATTAATGGTTGGGTGAAATTTATTTCGCCCGCCCCCACTTCTCCGCTGCCA
>CAXHCA010000282.1:0-1953 GCA_964015035.1 uncultured Saprospiraceae bacterium | reverse complement strand
CCAACACCCCGATCTGAGATGGCAAAAAGGATAGATTGTTTCTGCAATCAAGAGCTAAACCCTGCACGCCAAGGCGAGTTTTTACCGTTTAGGTTTTTGTATGTCTTCGCAGCGTTAAGAACCAGGTACAGCCTTGATTTTTGCATCTTTGTATCAAGACAAAGATGCCGCCGGAGGCATCTTCTATTAAAAATAAAGAAGATTGTCTTATCCTTATACAAGGGGACTAATCCCAACTGCACCCCCCCTGACGTGGAGCTTCGGGGATGAGTTTTGTTCTAAACTTGATTATCACAAACATTATAGGTGTGCTGATTAAACTTAATGCCCTCCAGTTTGTCATTTTAATTTGGTGTCCATGAAAAGCCCGTCTGTAAATGAATCAATCACAAGAACTGGGAACCAAGCCCATCGGACAAGTTTTGGTAAAGATGGCCGTACCGGCTTCTATTGGTATTTTAGTGATGTCGATCTACTTTATTGTTGACACCATTTTTGTCGGCCGATTTGTAGGAACCCTCGGTATTGCCGCCATTACGGTGGTGATGCCCATTAGTTTTCTGATCTCGTCTATTGGTATGGCTATTGGTGTTGGGGGGGCGTCTATCATTTCTCGTGCCTTGGGCGCTAATGACCGAGAAAAGGCTTATCATAGCTTTGGCAATATGGCTTCTCTCAATTTGTTACTTTCTCTCTTGTTGGTTTTCGTAGGCTCGTTTTTTCAGGATTCTGTCCTTCAACTATTTGGTGGCAAGGGGGATATTCTTGAACCCGCCAAAGCCTATTTCGGCATTTTACTCTATGGAATCCCTTGCCTGGCGTGGGTGATGATGTCCAATAATGTAATGCGGGCCGAAGGTCAGGCGCGCAAGGCGATGATGTCCATGATGGTACCGGCTGTGGCCAATATCATCCTTGACCCCATTTTTATCATCTATTTCGACTGGGGTTTAGAGGGTGCAGCCTGGGCTACCGTTATTTCTTATTTTTTAAGTGCGGGATACACGCTTTGGTATTTTTTTAGTGGTCAATCGGAATTACTCATCACCTGGGAACGATTAAAGCTAAAATGGATCATTGTCAAGGATATTTCTTCCATTGGTTTTGTGACCTTAGCTCGCCAAGGGTCTATTAGTTTGCTGACCGTTGTGCTTAATCACTCCCTGTTCCAATATGGCGACGAAATTGCCATCGCTATCTTTGGCATTATCAACCGGATTGGCATGTTCGCTAACTTCCCGGTGTTGGGGATTACCCAGGGATTTCTACCCATTGCGGGCTACAATTATGGTGCTCAACACTGGCATCGAGTGAAGGATGTTATCAATACAGCCATTAAATCAGGTACCGGTATTGCCTTGTTGATTTTTGTCTGCATTCTAACTTTGTCCACACCACTAGTGAGTATTTTTACCACCGATCAAGAGTTGTTGCGCCGCACCCCTTCAGCCTTAATCCTAGTCTTTTTAGCGACCCCTCTGATCACTACACAGCTCATTGGATCGGCCTATTTTCAAGCGATTGGCAAAGCGATTCCGGCCCTGCTGTTGACGATGACCAAACAGGGCTTTTTTCTCATTCCGTTGGTGTTGATCCTTCCGTTGCAATTTGGATTGAATGGCATTTGGTATGCCTTTCCCATTTCTGATGTATTTGCTGCTGCCGTGACTTTCTGGTATCTCCGCCGCGAAATCCGTAAAAATCTGGAGCCACACATTGCGAACGAACCGTTAAAGGCTGTCGTATTGGATGAGGGTTAAGTCTGGATTCATAGCTCTGTGTCGCCACGCTCTGGCTTATTTCCAGGGCACGCCTCAGCCAACGACCGCAACCCTTGGCTAAGTGCATATTTGGAGCTTGCTCCTGCTAAAAACCAACATATTAGGAACCTGGCGTTGAGCTAAAATATTCACCTCGGCTCAGCCGAGACTCATATTTGACCTCTTAGTCAAA
>CAXHCA010000281.1:0-2279 GCA_964015035.1 uncultured Saprospiraceae bacterium | reverse complement strand
ACTGAATAGCTTGCCCGAATATACTTCAGGGACTACCTCCAAACATGCACTAAGGGCTTGGATTATTCAGACTACCCCAAATTCCTCCTAAAAAACGCCACCGTCCGCTCCCACGCCAAATGAGCCGCATCCCAGTCGTAGCGAGGGGTCGTATCATTGTGAAAACCGTGATTGACATTGGGGTACAAATGCGCGCTGTATTCTTTATTGTGCTCTTGCAGTGCCTTGGCATATTCCGGCCAACCGGCATTAACGCGCTGGTCGTTTCCGGCGAAATGCAAGAGCAACGGTGCATTGATATCGGGGACTTCCTCCGCTGAAGGCTGGCTGCCGTAGAAGGGCACTGCGGCTTTCAAGTCCGGCACTTTCACTGCCATCATATTGCTGATCCAGCCGCCAAAACAGAAACCGACCACGCCGATCATGCCGGTGCATGCTTCGTGATTTTTCAGGTACTCAAAAGCGGCAATAAAATCCTCTAACATCTCATTGCGGTCTCTTTTTCGCTGCAATTCCCGACCGTCATCATCGTTGCCGGGATAGCCGCCCAGTGGGGTCAAAGCATCCGGAGAAAGGCTGATGAATCCAGCCAGCGCTGCTCGCCGACCCACATCGGCAATGTGTGGGTTGAGCCCCCGGTTTTCGTGCACCACAATGATGCCGGGCAACTTCGTCTGATTGTTCATTGGGCGAGAAAGTTGGCCCTTGATTTTACCCCCACCTTTCGGCGAATCGTACTCGATGGTTTCGGTTTTTAACCGGTCGTCATTGACTCTGATTTGCTGTTTTTCCTCATAATTGGGCAACAGATAGCTGAGAATAGCCGGAACGGTGAGGCCACCAACGGCATACATCCTGATCTTTTCCACAAATTCGCGCCGGTCAATCTTATTGTGCGCATACTTGTCGTACAGGTCAAAGACTTCTTGGGAGAGTTTTAGCTTTTTCATCTTTTTGGGTTTTGGTAAAATCACTTTAATGTAAACAAATCATCGGACAACACGTTTGAGAAATTCCTCTTTGTACGCCCGGCCGATGGGTATGACGATATTTTCCTCCAGGTAAATCTGATTGCCGGCAATCTTTTCAATTTTGGCCGTATGTATAATATAAGACTTATGCACACGGATAAATTGATCGGCTTCCAGATTTTCTTCCCAGTATCGCAATGGCTCAGTGGATAAAATCTTTTTACCGCGAATAAAGACTTCCGTGTAATCGGCGTCGGATTTCAGGTAGACGATGTCCTCAATGCTGATCCTGATGTGCTCGTACCCGGATTTGATGAATAACTCATTTCTGGTCTGTGTCTCATTCTCTATGGCATTCACAATGGATGAGCCCTGGCGCTTAACCGGTATTTTGGCAACCGCCTTCACAAATCGCTGAAAAGAAAAGGGTTTGAGCAGGTAGTCCACCACACTGAATTCATAGCTTTCCAGGGCGTAGTCGGGAAAGGCCGTGGTCAAAATCACATGGGGCGCATTGGGCATGGTTTTTAAAAAATCGATACCGGATATTTTGGGCAAATGAATGTCTAGAAAGATCAAATCAATGGTTTCTGTTTTCAGAAATTCCATAGCCTGAATGGCATCTGAAAAGGTACCTTTTAATTGTAAAGATCCAATATCAGTAATGTACTTTTTTAAAATGCGCTGGGCGGGAGGCTGGTCTTCAATAATGATGCAATTCATACCTTCGGTTTCTTTTGCAATTGTATAGATAAGTGAACCTCATATTGATCATTGCTTTCGCTAATTTGCAATTCATGAGCATTGGGGTAAATCAATGCCAGACGTTTTCTGACATTCTCCAACCCGATTCCTTGCGAAAGGTTGTCGTCGTGAGTGGTTGGCTGAAAATTGTTTTTACAATAAAAAACCAACTGCCCTGCATCTGATACTGCAATTTCAATATTAATGGCGATACCATCCGACAAACCGGCTTGGCTGTGTTTAAAGGCGTTTTCAATAAAAACGATCAGAATTAAGGGGGCAATCTCGTATCCCGATGGGAATTGCGGGGGTTTAAAATGGACCTGACCGCGCTCCTCTATTTGTAATTCACTGAGTTTGGTGAAATTCTCCAGCTGCTCGATTTCCTTGGATAAGGGCACGTATTCTGCCTTACAATCATACAACATGTATCGCAACACGGAGCTCAATTCCAAAATGATCGTTGGCGTTTTTGGTGAGTTTTCAATGGCGTAGGAATACAAGTTGTTGAGGTTGTTAAACAAAAAATGGGGGTTGATTTGTGATTTTAGAAACTGCAATTCA
>CAXHCA010000280.1:0-2390 GCA_964015035.1 uncultured Saprospiraceae bacterium | reverse complement strand
TCCCGGTAAAACCTGCAATTTTCGCTTCTAAGAGCACCACCTCCAAACGTGCACTAAGGAGTGAGATGATAAGTTCATTAAAAAAACTGGTTCTTTGACAAATTCCGTGATTCAAAGTCAATCAAAAATATAGACCAACGCTTCTAAGAGCACTTTTGATCTATATTTTAGCTTGACCACGAAATTTGTCAAAGAACGAAAAAACTATTGAGTGATGCGATTATACTTTTATTCTTCCCTAATGGGCTTCTTTTTGATCTTTCAAACCGGAATGCTGGCGGGTCAGGGGGATTTGTCTTTACAATTAGGTGCGGCCATCCTAGATCAAAAAATAGATGCCAATATCCAGCCACTTTTCCAGGAGCGCGTTCGCGGTATTTTTAATTACCTGGGGGTGCTGGGTGATCGCTATGAGGTGCTGGTACTTACTCCGGAATTGTATTTATTAGAAACCGGGCAGGTAGAGGGTCTTGAAAACCGCGTATTCGCAAAATTGCGTTTCAGCATTCAGGTAAAGAATAGATTGAGCGGTGTGGCGATTGCATCAGAAAGTCAAATTTTAACGGGTAGTGGCTCCTTCACTGACGGGGCTATTCGCAAGGCACTTTCGCAAATAAAACCCGGCCAACAGCGATATGAGCAGTGGCTCCGGCAAATAGAAGCACGGCAACAAGCCCACTATGATGACCATTGCGCAGAAATATTAGCGGAGGCTCAGCTTGCCTCAGCACGAGAAGAACACGATCGAGCCATCACCTTATTGCAAGCCATTCCCATTACGAGTAGTTGTACTCAGCAAAGCCAAACAGCCCTTCTCAGCTACTACCAGCGGCATCAGGAACAGCAGTGTCAACAGGCTTTGCGGCAGGCAGAAGTAGCCATCCAGCAGGAAAAATTTGCGGAAGCAATCGAACACCTTTCTACCATTGATCCGGAATCTTCTTGTGGTGCAGATGCCAAAGTAATGCTACAGGGAGCCGGCCGCGGATTGGATAAACAGAATTACGCCAAGTACCAGTTTCTCAACAAGGTTTACGAAGACAAGCTCAAACTTGAGGCCGCCCGCCAACAGAACATGGATCGAATTTCGGGAGAGTACTTGGAAAAGGATGGGAATGAGTAGGGATGACTGAGCACTCCTGAAAGTGGAAGATCTTGCAAATATTCAATCTGGGGGAAACCTTAGTGCCAGCTACTGGCCCCCAAAACAGTCCCGGCAGAACAACCCAATTAAAAAAAACCGGCTTACCTGATTACCTTTTTTTCGGCCATACAATAAAGGGTGTTACAATTCACAAACAACTAAATCTAAACAACATGCAAAGGTTAAGCATGGCCATCATTGCATTGTGCATGGCCCTCAGTTCTTATGCTCAAAAGGAGCTTTCTGACACCCAATTTGAAGGTTTTGTCATCGACAATGACGGCAAAAAAACGGAAGGCATCATTGAAATGAATCCTTCCTTCCCCTGGGATGTACAAAAAGGCATCAAGTTTATTCCTCAGGACACCTGGGAAAGCAAAGACAAGATCAAAAACAAAGACAAGGAAAAGTATGGTCCAAAGGATTTACAAGCCTTTCAAGCCAGCGACATGTACTACGAAACCCAGAAATACGCCGATTTGAGTGCTGTTGGTTTGGCCAACATTCCCAAGAAGTATTTCTTGCACCGCATTGAGGACGGAACGATGAAGTTGTATCGATTTTACTCCAATCCGCCGAAGGTAATCAGTGGCAGAACTTTTGATGAAGTCTACGCCGATTACCGACAGAACTATCAACTGGCTTTTTTCAAAGAAGGCGACAAAATAAGATCTGCCGATGGTACCGACATGGGAAAATATATCGATGATTGTATGGCGGTTTGGGAAAAGTTTAAGGATGGCCTTTACGGCAATGCCAAACGCAAAGAGGAGATGACCAAAGTGGGTAAACTCTTACGCACCATGGGGGATAATATGAATGAGGATGAATATCGCACGCTGGTGTCGGATTACAATCAATGTGAGGAAAACTGAGATTTTGAAAACGTGGAGTTGAGGACGGAACAAAGGTAATCGCATATTTTGGAGATTTGCTAAAAAAACAGCGGACACCATCGTCCTTCCGAAAAAAGAAAAAAGCGTTGCTCTCTGGGCGTTGGTTGCGACCAGCGCCCTTTTTTCATAACAATTTCCCTTTCATAAGCAAGGCCAATCTTATGGATTCTTCCTTGAGCTACACCAATTTTTGACGCTCATCATCCTGCATAAAAGCCTAAAAATCAACTTCATCTTCAAAAGAGCAAAAGTGAATTTCACAGGGCATTTCCATGTTTGACGATGTGTCAGTGGATGTTTGGAGGTGGTGCTTTAGCAGCGAAAATTGCAGGTTTTACCGGGACTGAATA
>CAXHCA010000279.1:0-2414 GCA_964015035.1 uncultured Saprospiraceae bacterium | reverse complement strand
GGTGTCGCCAAAAGCCATTGGCAACAAATATTCATATTCAATGCCATCGTATACCACGCGAATGTACTCATCCAGTTCTTCCGCACAAGCAGAAATGGTTCCCAGGTCTTGATCAGCAGGTACAGTACCGGTAATTTCTTCACTTTGGAATTGGTTAACCAGATCGATGCCGGTCAGGCTGTAATCTATATCACCACAGATGTTGGCGGCAAAACTAAAGGTGCCATCATCTGCTACATCTACATAAAAGCTCCAGCTGCTGCCCCAGGTCAATTCTACAACACCATTGGTCACCGGATTGCCGTCACAATCGATCAAAGTACCAGTCAGGTTAACCACCGTGGCAGCATCTTCATCGGCCACAATCGTACCCAGGTCCACGTCTTCAGAGAAAGGCCCAATATCTTGGGATAAAGTAATTTCACCGCAGTTGTCGCGAATGACTAAGATCAACGCTTCATCTTTAGGAACCATGCCTCCAAAGACACCGGTTTCATCGGTATAACCCCAACCAGATGATGCTGTACTGGCCAATGTGATTTCCACCAGCGTATTGGCTAGTGGATTGCCATCGCTGTTTACAAGAGTACCCGTCAAATTGACCAAAAAGAAAGGATCGTCACAATTCCAGAAAGAAAAGTGTGCTACTTCTCCCACATAACGATCGCCTTCACGTACCGCCTTGCCTTCTTCCATCCACAGGCCAGACACTTCATCAAAATACCAAAGTGGAATTTCTTGCGGAGCAGAAGCGGATAGTTCACTAACAATGGGGAACTCCAGAGTAGCCTTCAGGTTATTGCCAATATTGAGCACTTCTCCACTGGGACTGGTCAATTCTACTGCCAACATGCCATAGGAAGCCATCGACATTTCTTCGCCAGCTTCGCTGATACCTTGCAGGTTGCCCGGCATAAAATCACCCAAGCGGTCGGCTTTGGGGTTTAACCATTGGGCGGCTACCTGCACCTCATCGGTATAGGGCTGTCCACTGGCATCCACAATACCGCCAGCGGGTAAACGCACAATGGCACCACTGCTCAAACTCACCTCACCACCGTCTGCACCACTTACGGTACCGATAATGGTTTTGGGGAGTAATTGAATGGTGGTGTAATTCAGTTTGTTGGCCTTTGGGAAAAAGCGATCTGACCCCTGGAAATAACCGGGCATTTCTACGCTTACAAAAGTCCCCGCGGCATTCAATACCTTATCTTTAAATCTAAAAAAACCAAATTCTCCGGTGGTCACGGTATTGCTACCCAACCGCACGGTGGCACCCGATACGGGATTGGAATTTTCGTCAATAACGCGACCCAGCAAACTGCCGTTTACCTTGATCACAGGTGGATTGTAGTGCTCTTCAATGATGGTGGTTTCTTCGAAGTCTTTTCGACAAGAAAAAACGGTGACGGTGAGCGCCAGCAACAGATAAATAAGCTTTTTCATAAAATATTTTTTTCCTTTTAAAAGAGATCAGTCAACGGGCCCATCGACGGATAATCATTTTTGGTGTAATAATAATTGATTGACACTCTCTAAATCGGAGGGGGAATGCTTTCGCTGCATTTCCAGAAAAAAATTATTTCGCGGGGGCCACTTTTTCGTAAACCGAGGTCAAAATCACAACCACAATTAAGGAAGGCAGAAGGTTTTCAATGCTGATTTGTCCGAGTTTTAATAAATTGATACCAATGGCAAGAATCAGTGCTCCGCCAACAGCGCTGAGTGTATCAATGATGTTTTTGGTGAAAAAATGCTCCATTTGTCGGGCCAACAGCGTGATGCCTCCTTGGAAAAGCAGAAGTGGAATAATGGAAAAAAGCACGCCGATGCCGTAGGTTGCCGCAAAAGCGATAGATGAAATGCCATCGAGGGTAGATTTTACAAATAGTAGCTCTCTCTTCCCGCGTAGCCCTTCTTCAATGGCGCCTATGATGGTCATGGAGCCTACGCAAAAGAGCAAAAAGGCCGTAATTAGGCCTTTGGTAAAACCACCATCTGTTACCCCAAATCCGGCCTTAAGCGTTTCCCCCATCGATTCTAAAATGGTTTTTAAATGAATGAGCTCGCCGATGATCCCCCCCAGGATCAAGCTAAAAATAAAGATCAGGAGGTAGCCATCCGGAATTTTCAAGCTCATGATGATGCCGATGACTACGACTCCCAAACCAATGGCCTGAAAAATCATGGCTTGGATATTGGGAGGAAACACCTGTTGCAACCACATGCCGATCAGACTGCCGATGGCAACGGTGAGCATATTGACAAAAGTTCCAATGGGCCAATTTTTCATAGGCGGCAAAGGTAGGGAATTGAGCGGAAGATTTGGGCGGATTAGCCGATTGAGGGGGCGTCCTGGAAGGTTGCATTATCGTGTTTATGAAGTTTATATTGGTTTATGAGGGTTAGGG
>CAXHCA010000278.1:0-2553 GCA_964015035.1 uncultured Saprospiraceae bacterium | reverse complement strand
CATGCACTTTTTGTCGGAGCGGCTTATGCCAATGGTCATTTATACGACCTGGGGCAATATCCTGGTTTTGTCTATGATCGAGGCTGCGACAGGCTGGTCAAGGGGCATGTATTTCAATTAAAGTCGCCAAAACAAGTTTTTCCCATCCTGGATCGATACGAAGGCATTGAGGAATCAAATAATTCAGAAAACGAGTATCTTCGTACCTTGATCGACGTACGGCTGAACAAAAAGGAGGTGCAGGTCTGGACGTACTTGTTTAACCGACTACCCAAAAACCTGCCATTGATTCCGGAAGGGGATTATTTGATATTCTACCCGACCAATCAACGGCACCTGGCTTTTATTCAGGGGGGGCGATCTGATTTAAAAATGAGCATCTGACAAAACATCAATACATGCGATTTTCACACTTCTTACTGCTATTGTTATTCACTGCCTTTTTTGGCTGTAAAGCCCAGAATTCGGGAAACAGTGAGCACGCGTACACCAATCATTTGATCAATGAAAGTAGCCCCTATTTGCTACAGCATGCCCACAATCCGGTCAATTGGTATCCCTGGGGAGAAGAAGCATTGGCGAAAGCCAAAGCAGAGAATAAAATGCTGGTGATCAGTGTGGGATATGCCGCCTGTCACTGGTGCCACGTGATGGAACACGAATCTTTTGAAGACACGTTGGTCAGTAATTTGATGAACGAACACTTTGTCAGCATCAAGGTAGACCGCGAGGAGCGGCCCGACATCGACGACATCTATATGACGGCCTGTCAAATGGCTTCCGGCAAAGGTTGCGGCTGGCCGTTAAACGCCTTTGCCTTTCCCGATGGCCGGCCTGTGTGGGCGGGGACCTACTTTCCTAAAAAGCAGTGGGTGGAAATCCTGGAATATTTTATTAAACTCCGCAAAGAGGAACCACAAAAACTCGATAAATTTGCCAATGATCTGACCAGCGGCATTCAAAATAGCGGACTGATTTCCCTACGACAAGACGAGCAATCTTTTTCCCCGGAATTGTTGGATCAGGTCACTACGGCCTTCCTCAACACGATGGATAAAAAGCTCGGTGGACGCAAGGGCAGTCCTAAATTTCCGATGCCGAATAATTTTGAATATCTACTCAAAGAATACCACCGTACCGGCAATGAAGCTGCTTTGGATATCGTCAATACGACCCTGACTGAAGTGGCTAAAGGCGGCATTTACGATCACCTTGGCGGTGGTTTTGCCCGCTATTCTACCGACGAAGCATGGAAGATACCTCATTTCGAAAAAATGCTGTACGACAACGGGCAATTGGTGAGCATGTATGCCAACGCTTTCAAATTGACCAAAAATCCACTATACGAAAAAGTGGTGACCCAAACCCTGGAATTTATCCAGCGGGAAATGACTTCTCCTGAGGGCGGGTTTTACTCTTCCTACGATGCCGATAGCGAAGGAGAGGAAGGGAAATTTTACGTTTGGCAAGCGGAGGAAATCGATTCTATTTTGCAGGATGAGACGTTAAGTGAACTTTTCAAAGACTACTTTGAAGTGCACCCGCGAGGCAACTGGGAAGACACTAATATCCTTTACATCCGGCAGGAGGCCGAGAAGGTGGCCGCCAACTACGACCTGTCGCCAGAAGCATTTCAGGATAAGATCAACGCAGCAAAAGCCACCCTGTTTACGGCGCGGGCACAACGGGTAAAACCAGGGTTGGATGATAAAATCTTAACCGGTTGGAATGCCCTGATGTTGCAAGGCTATGTGGATGCTTATCAGGCATTTGGCAAGGCTGAATACCTGGAAGCTGCTTTAAAAAACGCCCGTTTTGTAATGGAAAAGGTCAAACAATCCGACAACCGGCTTTTCCGCAACTACAAAGACGGTAAAACCGCGGTCAATGCCTTTTTGGATGATTATGTTTTGACGGCCAATGCCTTCATTTCTCTATACGAAGTGACTTTTGATGAGCAATGGCTGTACCAAGCCAAAGCCTTCATGGACTATGCCGATGTACACTTTTTTAATGAGGCATCCGGGATGTATTATTACACTTCTGATATTGATCCGCCTTTGGTGGCGCGAAAAATGGAACTAACCGATAATGTCATTCCTTCTTCCAATTCTGCGGCGGCGCGCACCCTTTATCGTCTGGGCCTCTATTTGTACGAAGATGCTTATTTGGAGCGTGCCAAACAGATGATGCACAACATCGAACCGCAAATCGTCGATAATGAATTTCCTTCATTTTATTCCAATTGGCTGCAGCTCTATCTCGACATTATACAACCGCCCTACGAGGTAGTCGTGATGGGCGACAACTTCGAATCCCTGCGAGCCGGTCTGCAAGCCCATTATCAACCCAATGCCATTTATTTGGGTGGTAAAACGGAAGGCACACTGGAATTGCTCAAAGGCAAATTGATAGAAGGAGACAGCCGAATTTATGTATGTCAAAATAAAGTTTGTAAATTGCCTGTGCAAGAGGTCGCACAAGCTCTTGCATTGATGCAATAAGTTTGTGTTTGGAGGTAGTCCCTGAAGTATATTCGGGCAAGCTATTCAG
>CAXHCA010000277.1:0-2569 GCA_964015035.1 uncultured Saprospiraceae bacterium | reverse complement strand
CTCCTAAGGCCAGTGTCATTGGCTCATAACCGGTGTAGGATACGGTGATCGTATCTCCTACATTCGCCTTTAGCTCGTAGTGGCCGTCATAGTCTGTAATGGTGCCTGTTGCGTCTCTATTATTGAGAATGTTGACGCCAATGAGCGGTTCGCCACTTTCGGCATCAGTCACTACCCCGGTGTAGGTCGTTGACTGAGCTTGCATGACTCCCCACCCCATCAGGCAAAAGAGGATCATAAGCAATCTAGTAGAAATTTTCATCTTACTTAAGTTTGATTTAGTGAGCATTATTTGCTAAATAATCGTAATATTCTTCTCCTGATTTTTTAGGGGTTCTTGCGATCCTGCCTTCTGTTGTTTTCGGCTTTTTACCAAAAAATGTCTCATCTTGATCCACGCAGTTCTCATTGAACAGCATCCAATTGGTGCAAGTCCTGCTATATTAGGCAGCAAAGGGGAGGCTCCACCTGTAAAAAAGCTAGCCCCCCCTAACCCGGATCATTGTTAATTACCGGAAACACTGCTTTTATTTTCAAAAACATTTTGATGATATAGGACAATGACTTTTGTATTCTAGAGTAGAATGTGGAAAGCAACAAAGGCAACCAACCCCCGGATGAGATTGGTGAAATTGAGTGGTTGACGTTGTCAGTTTCATACATTCTAGTGATCAAAACCCTGATTTTTATGGATATCAGAATCTTGTGCCTTGATCTTGGACTATAATTTCGTTGGCATCTTGTTCTAAGAAATTTTTATGCACTAAAACTTCTCAGAACAACACGAAATTACAAGTAATCATCTCGTGATGCAAAAAAAGGACCTCACCATCACTACGCCAGGTTGAATTTTTTTATTTCAAATATAATATTTTTAAAATGTGTAATTTTTTGAAATAAATAGCTTTGCAAAAGCAGGAAAGATAGAGGTGTAAAAAGAGACCTGTTTTATCAATACTCCATGAGGTATTCTGTGAGATTGATCTCGGAATCGAGTGATATTTTGCGACGTAGGCGGTAGCGTTTGTTTTCCACGCCGCGCAGTGAGATGTTTAGAAGGGGAGCGATCTCCTTGGAAGAAAGGTTCATTTTTAGATAGGCTGCCAATCTCAAATCGCCAGGTGTCAGATCGGGAAATTGATGCTTCAACCGTTTGAAGAACTGGTCGTGCAGTTGGTTGAAATTGGATTCAAATACCTTCCAATCTTCTTCACTCGTGAGGTGATTGTCAACCAGGCGAATCAATTGGTTGATGTGTTTTTGCTGCTGTTGCTGGTCTTTGTTGGATTTTAATCGTTGTAGGTCTTCTTTGATTTTGATCAATATTTCATTCTTTCGGACCAGGTTCATGGTTGAATCGGCAATTTCCCGGCTTTTGCTAAGAATTTCTTTTTGCAGTATTTCATTCCGGGCTTGAATCCGTTGTTGCTGGAGTTCTCTTTCCTTTTGCAGAATGATTTGTCGTTTTTGCCTTTTTAGCCGATAAGTGTGCCCCTTGTAGAGCAGCCATGTAATCAAACCAATCAAGAGGAGGAGCAGCGCTTTGGCCAAGCGGGTTTGATACCATCGGGGTTCGATTACAAAATTAAAGGAAGCCAGTTGGTCGGTATTGGGGGCCTGTACTTGGAAGGTGTAATTGCCCGGAGGTAAATTGGAAAACTCTTTGGTATCAATATCGCTGTAAGCAGACCAACTCGAATTCAAGCCATAACCCAGCAATCGGTATCTTAACTTTACTTTGCGTTCATAATTGGGAAGCGTAAAATAAAAACGCAGATTATTTTCATTGGGATTGACGTGGAAAGGATCCTTTTCATTAGGCAAGCCATCCCATTGCAAGGTCCTGTTCTGTACCTTGATCGTAGTGATCAGAGGGGGCATCGATGTCTCTACTCGTTGCATTTTCAGTTTCTCGCTGTCGAGTAGTCCGTAACCAATATCGAGGCAAAACAAATAGACTCCTCCCGGGAGTTGCTCGATTCGTTCGTGGTCATATACTAGAGAAAGGTAGAAAGTACTCGTTTGGTCTTCATGATGATAGACCACCCGATCGGAATATGCGCTAAAATAGTTGGCATCTTGAGCCGCAATGATTTTGTATTCTCCATTCGCTATCGGAATATCCAGTATCTCGGAAGCTGGTCGAAGTACCCCCGATTCATGAACAAAAAATTGTTGGTCGGATTTGATCACCACTCGACCTGCCAGCAGAGCAATATCTGGCCCAAATTCGGAAGGAAGCCCCGTATTTACGCCCCATCTCTTGTTTTCAATAATCCGTTGGACATCCTCATCAATTTGCAGGGAATTAATACCTTGATGTGGGTGGATGACCCACAACAACCCATCTTTATCAAAGAGAATTTTTCGAGCAGGCTTCAAAAAGTCTGGAAGGCGATGTGAAAAAGCCCAATATCCTGATGCGTTTTTTTTCAGTACAATGACCCCCGTATAGGTGCCCTGGAGGAGCAAATCTTCCCGATTAGGGTGTTGAATCAGACAATACCCCCCGGTGACATCCGAGATGAGTTTTAACTGTCGGTCCTCTACTAAAAATGTACCCTTATTA
>CAXHCA010000276.1:0-2610 GCA_964015035.1 uncultured Saprospiraceae bacterium | reverse complement strand
TGAGATGTCGTCTCGTGGGCTCGGAGATGTGTATAAGAGACAGGTAATATATGGAAGACCTAAAACTCGCAGTACTCATCGATGGTGACAATATTCCGGCAGCTTACGTCAAGGAAATGATGGAGGAGATCGCCAAATACGGCAATCCGACCATCAAACGCATTTATGGCGACTGGACCAAACCGCACCTCTCCAAATGGAAAAATGTGCTGCTGGAAAATGCCATCACACCCATTCAGCAATACGGCTACACCACCGGTAAAAATGCCACCGACTCGGCCATGATTATCGATGCCATGGATATTCTGTATTCCGATAAGGTAAACGGCTTTTGCCTGGTTTCCAGCGATAGTGACTTCACGCGCTTAGCAACCCGGTTGCGGGAGGCAGGCATGGTGGTTTTTGGCATCGGCGAAAAGAAGACCCCCAATCCTTTTATTGTGGCGTGTGATCG
Source organism: uncultured Saprospiraceae bacterium (assembly GCA_964015035.1). Classification (GTDB taxonomy): domain Bacteria; phylum Bacteroidota; class Bacteroidia; order Chitinophagales; family Saprospiraceae; genus BQJU01. The sequence continues at coordinate 2,156 of CAXHCA010000276.1, read as the reverse complement.
GTTTATCTATATCGAAATTCTCAAGAAAGAACCAGAGGAAAGTGACGAAACGGAGACGAAAAGCGAAACTAAGCAGCAGAGCACCGTTGACAAGATCACTCCGAAAGTCATCAACCTCATCTCCACTACCATCTCCGATCTGGCCGACGATGACGGATGGGCCTTCCTTGGTGAAGTGGGGAATCTGTTGCAAAAGAAACAACCCAATTTCGATTCCCGGAACTACGGCTTTCAGAAACTAACGCCTCTGATCAAGTCCCTCAATATGTTTGAAATTGATCAACGGGAAAGCGGGAAGGGGCGCTTCAAATTGATTTATGTAAAAAATAAGGAAAAGCCGAAGCGCAATACAAGGCGGTCCAAAAAGTCTTCCTAAAATCACTTCACATCCAACTCCTTCTTCAACAAAAGGTTCGGAAATACGGTAGACCGAATGCCAGAAAAGACGGATTGCCAGACGTTATGGAAAAAGGGCTTTTCGGGGATTTGTTTAAAATAGATATTTCCTTGTCGGTAATCCTTTTCTGAAGGAAGGTTGTCTTTGTGTGTCACAATATCCGCAACAAAAGACAGGAATTTCTTTTTGCGATTGGTTTCATTATTTTGTAAAAAGGCGTTGAGATTGCTGTATTCAAAATCCATGGTCCCTTCCGACAACTGATTATTGGCACTTACCTCAAAGTCTAGACGGTGCACCATCCCCGATTCGAGCACTAGGGCCAGGCGTGGATCGACCATTTGGTTGGCATTTTCAATGGCAAAATTGCCCAGGTGCCCGTGGTAGGTATATTGAAAATCAGGGGTGAGTGGGAAAAATTGAAACTGCACTTGCAACTCCCCCTTACCCATAAATAGAGCCTGTGCATCCACCGTAGGGGCTTGTTTTTTCAATAAGTCTGGATGGTTGGTCAAATTGTAAAAAGTGGCGTATAGTTGATCAAAGTAAATGGTGCCGGGTTCATCAGATTTTGGTCCCAATTCGTCGTATTGGATATAGCCTTTGGTTACCCGCAAGGTATCTACCCGTAGCGGCCAAGAGAGCTGCATCAGTGCTTGTTGGGGCAAGATTCGAAGCTTGGCAATTTCAGGAATCGATTTATCGCGAAAAGCGGTGAGACTGACGCTGTCAATAATGGTCAATCGGCAAGAGATCTGCTGCTGAGTGATCAGTTTGGTTAAATCAATGTCTTGAAAATGAATGACTTTTACCTTGGTGTCGAGTTGTGCCTCAATGTGCCCGATTCGGGTTTCTGAAAAGGCTTTTCGACTAATCTGCGGCTGATAGTGCAGCCCTTCGATCCGCAAGTGCCGGTCCTGAGAATGGGCGTGGATGCGATCGGCTTTAAGGGCATAAAAGCGGTTGTCTGTTAACTGGTTTAGCCGGAAAATCTCTGCCTCAAAGGATTGGTATTGAATAGGAATGGCCGTACGGTCAACAGGGGGCATTATTCCCGTAAGGAAAAATTGGAAAGAATCTACACCAAAGCTCATCGTCATTGTATCATCGGGCTCAAAGTATTCAAAGTGTCCGGCTTCAATTTTTAGATTTTTTAACAGGAAGGCTTGACTGGAATCTTGTTGGTTTTCATTTGGCTTGGGAAAAGGTTGACCAATCATTTTGATACGAGGGGCATTGATGCGGATTTGCTTGAGGGAGACAAATTTGTCAAAGTACAATTTCCGCCAGTTGATGCCCTGAACCTCAATTTTTTGTACTGTAGCTTGAAGTTTAGCAATTGAATCTTGCCCGTTTTGCTCCACTTCCAGACCCTCTAGCCACAGCTTATTATTCCACAAAGAGAAGTTCAACGCCTCATACCTTAAAGATCCTCCTGGTGGTACTTGTGAATGAATTGCATCCGAAAGCTTCACTTTGAGCTTTGGGTATAACCACAAGGAATAGCCCAGCATCCCGCCAACCAATAGGAGCATTGTGGTAGTTGTGATGATGAGTCCCCATTTCCGGCGACCGGTGAAGAGGTTTTTTTTTATAAAATTTGCTGTCATACCGGTCAACGTGGGGGCTAAGTGCATGTTTGGAGGTCAACCTTTGGGCTGCAAAACATGCACTATGAGTTAATAAAGCATCTTATTTGCGGAGCTTTGGAGGTAGTCCCTGAAGTATATTCGGGCAAGCTATTCAGTCCCGGTAAAAC
>CAXHCA010000275.1:0-2652 GCA_964015035.1 uncultured Saprospiraceae bacterium | reverse complement strand
GTCAGATAAAAAGCACAAATCTATAATAATGACGAAGCAAATTAATAGAATCCCATCTGCTCAATCTTTTTTTGGGGACAAACCTGAACTGCACCCTTCTTGGACACCATGTCCCTGCCATGTCTCCAGCATGTCCCTGTGGGGTTACTACCCTATTTCTACACCTCCATCCTACCTCCCTTTTAATAGAAAATTTCCAAATCAACACCCCTATTAACGCTTTGACTAACAGCAAATTATTAACCTAAATTTGTAATGTAAATACAACGCTATACTTAATACCAAACACTTTAAAAGCTACATTTTACTGACATCTCCCAGACCAGTGGATCAGGCTTGAGGAAGAGCATGTCAATAGAGTTTCCATTGATTTACCTAACTAAAAATATCAGACCATGGAAAACATCTTATTGACCTTTATTATCTGTTTAATCTTGGCAGGAGCTATTGGCATTAACATTGTAATACGCATCTTGCGTTCTATCCCGTTTATGGGTGCAGGTGCCTATGGTCCTCCAATGCTTGCTGCCGGGGGCGCTCCCCGGGAACCAACGGAAAGAAGAGGAGGCATTTCATTTACACTGATTCTTTTGATCATTACCGCTCTTTCCTTTTGGTTTATGATCATCCATGAATATGACTTGGAGAAGGAAAGCTATATGCCTAGTCCTCAGAAAGAAGAGTCTATTTCGGAGGAATTGGTTCCAGATATAGACTACTACAGGCCAAAAACCAAACCACCCGATAGATCGATCGAGCAGAGCGAAAACCAATCATCCGATATTCGGCAGATTAACTACAATCAAAAGCCTACGGCGGATGAACCGCCGGCAAATACTGCTCATTACTTACAACTGAATGCATTTGTCACCAAGGAAAAGGCCTTCAAATACTGGCATGAATTTCGCACTGCCTATGAAAATGTGCACATCGTCCGGCACAAAGGGCAATACAAGGTTGTCATTGGACCATTTCCTGATGAAGTTAGTGTAACGACTTTCAAAAAGCGTCATCGACTACGTGGTTATGAAGTGACTTATTGATACTGATTAATTAGGCTCTTTACAGGCGGATTCAATACTTGAGTCCGCTTTTTTTATTTTGCTATTTGCCTTTTACCACTTAAAATCACCTCTTCTTTTTGTAACTTCCCGAATCAAAACGAAAAATCATGAAACGCTTTAAAGCCCTGGATGTCTTCCGTGGAATGACGATCTGCCTGATGATTATTGTAAATACTTCCGGTGATTGGTCCGCCACTTTTGGCCCTTTATTACACGCCAACTGGCATGGGTTTACGCCAACCGACTTGGTCTTTCCATCCTTCTTATTTGCTGTGGGTAATGCCTTCGCATTTGTGAAGACCCGCTGGGCCGACAAGCAATTGTCTGATGTCATCGGCAAGATCTTAAAGCGAACGCTGCTCATTTTTTTGCTTGGGTACACCATGTACTGGATTCCTTTTTTTAAGTGGACTGATGCCGGCGATTTGACTTTTATTCCATTTAGTGAAACCCGAATCCTGGGTGTATTGCAGCGCATTGCCCTTTGTTATTTCATCGGGGCCATCATGATTTTCTATTTGAGCAAACGCCAATTGTGGATCGCTTCGGCAGCCATTTTGATCGGTTACTGGATCATAATGTCTGCCTTCGGTGATTATACGCTGGAGCATAATTTTGTGCGCACCCTCGACCTTTGGCTATTTGGCGAAAGCCACCTCTATATGGGTGATGGGATTCCCTTTGACCCGGAAGGCTTACTCAGTACCTTTCCGGCAGTGGTCAATGTAATTGGCGGTTATTTGGTAGGGATTTACATTATTGAAGGCGGTCTCAATTTTGAAAAACTGGCCAAAATTCTGCTTGTCGGAACGGCTCTGTTGGGCGTGGCCTACCTTTGGAACCTTGGATTCCCCGTCAATAAGAAACTATGGACCAGTTCTTTTGTCATCCTGACCATTGGCCTGGATATGGTCTTACTCTCCATGATTATTTATACCACTGATTTTATAAAAGAACCCGTTAATTATTACTTCTTTGAGGTCTTTGGCAAAAACCCGCTTTCGATATACCTCCTTTCGGAATACCTGGCCATCATGATGTACTTTATTCGAGTAGACGGAGAGCAATCCCTCTATAGTTACCTCTATCAAAACGGCTTTAGCTGGATCGGTCCCTACTTTGGAGCACTGGCCTTTGCGGTAAGTTTTATGTTGCTCTGTTGGCTGGTCGGTTGGTGGATGGACCGGAAAAAGATCTACATCCGGGTGTAATACTCCAATTCCAACCCTAGTAACATCAACCTCGCCCAACTGGCTCAGCTGCTTCATAAAAAAATGGAGATTGAAGGGCGCAGTTCCGTCCTGTCTCAGTAAGAATACTGTTATAATTTGTTGTCAAAAATGGTGGCTGTAAATACACTGCATTACGACTCTTAATTTTTGTTTTTCAGGCTGGTAAATTGCCTCCGGCGGTCGCTTTTGGCTTGGCCCAAAACCGAGAAAAACCCAAGGCTGTAGAGCCTTTCCTAAAAATCTTCCCTCCTCTCCCGCTCACTCCCCAAGCTGCTCACGGATAAGGCTAAGATGGGGAAACCTGGCCTGTTTTTAGAAGAATGTAAAGATTGTTTTTCACTCATTGGTTCGCAGTG
>CAXHCA010000274.1:0-2713 GCA_964015035.1 uncultured Saprospiraceae bacterium | reverse complement strand
CAGATCAATTGTATCATCATCGCAAAAAGCATGCAAAGTACACAGCCTATTAAATTGAGCCAGAGGTAGGCGATGTGAATGACTTCCATATTGTCGAGGATGAATACCGTGGCAACGATCACCTCGGCAAAGAGGGCCCCAATAAATACGGCACGGCCGCCTACCCATTTGAGGAAAAAGGCCACCAAAAAGATGCCGAGAATAACCCCGTAAAACAGGGAGCCGATAATATTTACCGCTTGAATCAGATTGTCGAATAAACTAGCGGTAGCGGCAAAGAACAATGCCAAACATCCCCACATGATGGTAAACCATTTGGAGGCCTGGAGATAATGCCGGTCATCGCGATTTTTGACAATGGATCGGCGGTAAAGGTCAATGACGGTGGTTGTAGCCAGCGCGTTCAATTCTGATGAGGTAGATGACATGGCCGCAGAAAAAATGACTGCCAGCAACAATCCCACCATACCTATGGGCAAATACCGGGTCACAAAGGTGATGAATACATAGTCGGTATCTTCGATCTTGGCATCCGGATCTGCTTCCAGAATCAACTCATCGGCCTGAAGGCGGATGTTCTTATTTTGATCCATCATCTCCGCAATGCGGTCTTGACTTTGGCTAACTGCGGCTTCATTGTCGGTGTGGATGGCGTCTAATAGGCGAAAGACTTCATCTCGTCTTTCCTGGAACAGTTGGGTATGTTGTACTTCCAAATCGGCGAACTGCTCGAGTTTTTCGCCTTGTAGTTTGGCTACATTCGATTCGTTAAAGTGCACCGGGGCCTGGTTGAACAAAAAGAACACAAAAACGAGAATACCTACAAAGAGGACCAAAAACTGCATAGGTACCTTCAAAATGCCATTGAACAACAGCCCCAGGCGGCTTTCTGTGAGGGATTTTCCGGATAGATAACGCTGTACCTGTGATTGATCGGTACCAAAATAGGATAAAAACAAAAAGGTGCCTCCCAGCATGCCCGACCAGAAGTTGTAGCGACTGTCCAGGTCAAACTTGAAATCGACCACATTGAGCTTGCCTAGTTTCCCGGCAATGCCTACCGCATCGCCGAAGCTAATGTTTTCGGGCAGTTGAAACAAAAGTATAATGGCGGCAAGAAACATACCACTCAGTATGATGATCATCTGTTGCTTTTGGGTGACACTAACGGCTTTTGTACCTCCCAAAACCGTATAAAAGATTACAATGACCCCGATAAACAGGATGGTCACACTTAAGCTCCAGCCCAGGATAGTCGACAAAATGATGGCCGGTGCATAAATGGTAATTCCGGCGGCCAGCCCCCGCTGTACCAGGAAAAGAATAGCGGTCAGGGTTCGGGTGCGCAAGTCAAATCGGCCCTCCAGGTATTCATATGCCGTATACACATTGAGTCGGTAATACAGGGGTAAAACGAAAATACTCAGAATGACCATTGCGACGGGTAAGCCAAAGTAAAATTGGGCAAACCGCATCCCATCCTCATAGGCCTGGCCGGGTGTGGATAGGAAGGTGATGGCGCTGGCCTGGGTCGCCATGATCGATAAACCGATGGTCCACCAGGGCAAATCCCGGTCTCCTAATAAATAGCTCTGTACGCTGGTGATATTACGGGTACGATAAACGCCATAAGCGACAATGCCTAATAACGTGCCCAGCATGACAATCCAATCTAATGTGTGCATGTACGTGTTCCGGTATTTCGGTTAAGAGTAAGTTTTCGTGAAAATGTAAAACAAGGTGATGATGATGGCATGCAAAATAAGCACGAAGGCATACATCTGTTTCCAGGTTTTGAAGATCGGAGGAGTATCGTTTTCTTCAGTAGGTGTCGTCATCGAGTGCTTTTTTGTAAAAATAGCGTTTGACATCGGGAATGCCGTTTTTTTAACAGTTATTAACGGTTTGGCCAAAAAGAACGAACATTTTCTTAAAAAAAGGGCGTTAAATCCTGCATTTTGGTTTCTATTTTCTGGAAAAACAGCCCTAAATGCCGACCATCTACAATGGCATGGTGCGCTTGGATATTTACGGGCATCTTGATTTTTCCATTTTCTTCATAATATTTCCCCCACACAATGCGCGGCACACTATCGCAGGGGTGATAATGCATGGCATGCTGAATACTGGTGAAACTGGCCCACGGAAAGGCCGACATAAATAGATAATCATCGCGGCCCGGCTCGTTGCTGAAGGAAGGGCTTTCGTACATAGTTTCCATCATTGCTTTGGTCTTTTTGATGAAGGTCGGCCCATCCCACGAAAAGGGTACGGTGCAAAAGCTGAAAACGTCAGCCTCTTTGGTGGGAACGCTAAAAGAAGGATGGACCAATTCATGTTCCACCACACTTTCTCCGCGAATGCGCCAGCGTAATTGTGGAATTTCATTAGCCGTACGGGCCAAAAGATAAACTATTGCCGGTGTGAAGGAGAGGTGTTTGTCTTTTATAAAAGCAACAAAATTGGTGATGTCTATGGGAGCCGTCACATTAAAATGGGGGTGATTCATCTGCCGGAAAAAATCGAAATGTTGCTGGCGGTGGACATTGGAAAACGAAATGGTCCGCATTTTTTGCATGCAAGATAATAGAATGACCCAGGATTACCGAGTATGACGGGGTGCAGTTCAGGTTTGTCCCCAAAAAAAGATTGAGCAGGTGGGATTCTATTAATTTGCTTCGTCATTATTTTAGATTTGTGCTTTTTATCTGAC
>CAXHCA010000273.1:0-2786 GCA_964015035.1 uncultured Saprospiraceae bacterium | reverse complement strand
CTTTTTTATTTTACAAACCGGCTTCTTTTAGCCAGTAATATTTACCGAACTATTGTTTGACAAAAAATACAAGTAATACGATGAACCCCTAGTCCTATTAATGAGAATGATCTTTTAACTACCAACTTTGAGACAGAGCGCAACTGCGCCCTCTCCCCCCCCTGATTTCCAGTACTTTCAACCCAGGTATTTTTACCTGTTTATCAGTTATTCATTCTCCGATCATTGCTATTGTGGTTACTTTTAACTACATTTGAAAAGCAAAATAAACTACCTGCAACTACTTGTTCCTCAATAAAGTACCCTTCCTTTAACACAACTCTTCTTTTAGTTTTGGCATACCAAAACAAGTTAATCCGTTTTTTTCCAAACTCTTCAACAAAAACAGGCCAAGTTTCCTCCATTTAACTTGGCATTACAGCATGTTCCTATTCTTCCAGACAATGGCCAAGGAAGAACTGTTATTCTTTTGTCTTAACGCTTCCAAAGTTCAGTTGAAAAAGTATTACCGTGCTATAGGAGCATTCCTTACAGGAGAAAACGATTATGATTAAACATTCATACCAAATACAACCCATTTCTAATGAAAAATTTAAAATTGTTACTTTTTCTCGCTGTGTGTCCCTTGATAGTATGGGGACAATACACAGAGGATTTTTCTTTCCCCAATAAGGGCTACCTCGAGAACTATGTCAATGACTTCGCTGGAGTCGACTGGACCATGACGCCCTGGCCAAATTCCGGAACTACCGTGCAGTTGGGGCGAGACATTGCCAATTATTTTAAAACTACTTCTGATGGAGTTTTAGAAGCAATAGATACCGATGTGGAAGTTTGTTGGGTTAGCCCGGAATTGACCATTTCCGGTGGAGCGGCTTCCTTTGAGTTAGACTTAACCTGGACAGGATATGATGTGGCAGCGGATTACCTTGATGTAAAATATTCCACTAATGGCGGTTCAAGCTGGACTACACTGCCAAACGAAGTGGGCTTTCCTTCCAATGTTCATACGGTTCAGTACAATTCAGGTACTGTTGGTGCTGGTTCATTGACTAATTTTGGGGCCTCGGGCATTACCGGCACTACCCTGATAATTAGAGTATGTGTTGATAATAGTTCACTTACAGAAGTGACTACCTTAGATAATGTATCGGCCACCAACGCCGATGTTCCCGGTAGCGGCCCGGTCTGTGATCTGGTACTCAACAGCATCTCCTCCACTGATGAAAACTGCCCCGGCGCCAATGATGGTACGCTGACCGTCACGGCTACCACCACCAACGGGCCATTGACCTATTCCATTTCCGGGCCGGTCAGTCAGAGCAATGCCACTGGATTTTTCATGGATTTACCTGATGGCAATTATACCGTTACTGTTGACGACAATTCCTTTGTGCTCGGCGCTTGCCAAGACTCTGGTGCCGGGGTCATTGGTGCAGGCGTAGACACTACCACACCTACGGCCTCCAATCCGGCAACCACCACTGTAGAGTGTGATGGCGATATCCCCGCAGTTGATCCCGCGGTGGTTATTGATGAAGACGACGACTGTGTAGTACCCTGCACTACCGAACCCTGGATTAATGAATTTCACTATGATAACAGTGGTACTGATGCCGGCGAATTTATCGAAATTGCCGGTCCGGCCGGTTTGAACCTCAGTGCTTACACAATATATACCTACGATGGTTTTAATGGCCAAGTTGATCAAACCTTTACGCTTTCGGGTACTATTGACAATGAGCAAAATGGTTTTGGAGCCTTAACCTTCAACACCTCTGGTTTGCAAAATCAATTGGAGGGTATGGCGCTGGTAAAAAACGGAACCATTGTTATTGAATTTCTCAGTTATGAGGGCACGATCCTAGCACAAAATGGCCCGGCACAAGGGCTTACATCAGTAGATGTCGGAGTTTTAGAATCCAATTCCCAGGCCAATAACGAAAGCCTATCAAGAATTGGAACAGGCAATACCGGCGCCGAGTTTACCTTCGCCGATCAGGTCGCTACGGCCGGAGCACTCAATACCAATCAAACCATAGTACCCTGCCCCGAAAACCTGCCCGTAGTGGTCTTTGTCAACGAAACAGACAATGGGGCAGTTGGTAATGCAACTAATCCCCGGATCATTGTGCGTACCTATAGTATTACCGATGCAGCCGGAAATCAGATCTTTGTGGATCATACCATCAATGTCATTGATGACACCGCGCCAATCATTACCTGTCAGAATGTAACGGTCCAGCTGGATATAAATGGGGAGACCGGATTTGATCCATTAAATGATGGTCCCGCATTGGTGGCTCAGTCTGACAATTGTGGCTTGGATGCAGGCCTTTCCAGAACAGGCCCGACTACCTTTACCTGTGCGCATCTTGGAGACAATTTGATAACCATTTTAAAAAGCGATGTCAACGACAACCAGACCACCTGTGATATTTTGCTAACCGTAGCCGATGATCATTTCCCCTGTAATGAACCGCCTGTTGCTGTTTGCCAGGATCTTGTCGTCAGCGCAGATGACAATTGTCAAGGCATCGCCGTGGCAAGTGATTTTAATAACGGGTCCAGCGACCCGAATCTCGACCCATTGACCTTCAGCATCTCTCCTCCGGGACCCTACCCGCTAGGTGTCACTAATGTCATCCTTACCGTCGATGACGGGAACGGAGAGCCGGACACCTGTCCGGCAACCATCACAGTAAATGACGATACCCCTCCGGTGGCGCCAGCTACTCCCGCAGATCTGAACCTGCAATGCGCCAGTGATGTCCCTGCTGCGACCG
>CAXHCA010000272.1:0-2920 GCA_964015035.1 uncultured Saprospiraceae bacterium | reverse complement strand
GCTCATTTTTGAGCCCGTCTCGGCTCAGCCGAGAAGGACGAAAAAATAGCCGAAGGGAGGTTCCAAAATCCCGGTTTTACCGGGACTGAATGATTACCTCCAAACAAGCACTTACGTAGCTTGATATTAACTACAGCATATAAAAAATGAAGTACATTTCGATAAAACTATATCGTAAAGTGATAAATCATGCTTTAAATGAGGGGATGCTACGAGATGACTTTAAAGGTATATCAACCCCAATTGACTCAATTGAGAAAATTCAAGCGGTTCCGGCAAATCACTTTTTTGAACTTCATGAAATGATAGATCGGGAAATAGGTCCTGGGTTTTCTGTGAGAGTAGGTCAACAAATGAAAATCGAAGATTATGGGGTGCTTGGTTTATCATGGAAAACTTGTTCGTGGGCTGGTGAAATTTTTGATAGAAGCGAACGGTACTTTAAGTTGCTGTCTAATACCTATTTTTTTAGAGTTAAAAAAGGAACGGAAATATCCCGTGTTTATTTAAATCGCGAGGCGCACCGGCCAGGGGTGGAATTATCCAATGAAGCAACCTTTTCTGCGACGGTCGTTGTACTACAGGCGATAACAGAATCCAATATTGCACCTGTTGAAGTTTCATTTAAACATGCCCCCCCTGAAAAGCTTGACGACTACGCCGCCGCTTTTAACTGTCCTGTTATGTTTAATCAACCTCAAAACTATATTGCTTATAAAACCGAAGACTTGAATATGCGAACTGCCAAAGCAGACGAAAGCATTAATAGGTTTCTGGTTGAAAGAGTTGAGGAAGAAACAAAGGGCATTGAGTTTAGTGCGAATAAAATAGTTGTTGATGTTGAAAATCTGATTAAGGATGCACTGCCAAGCGGAATTCCTGGTGTTGAACAGATTGGGCAACTAATGGGCATGAGCAGGCGTACACTTACCCGCAGGTTATCTGAAAGCGGTCTAACCTATAGGCACCTGATTAAAAAAATACAAGAAGAAGTTTCAAAGGACCTTCTTAAAAACTCTTCAAGAAGTATTGCCGAAATTGCTTTTGAAACCGGTTTTTCAGAACAAAGCGCTTTTAGTCGTGCCTTCAAAACCTGGACGAGCCTTTCTCCCACTGAATTTCGTAGAATCCAATAAAAATTCCTCCTGGCGCAAAGTGTCAAAAGATTGGCTTTTAGGGTCAATCATTAATCTCCGTTCCCTAATAATTTTGCTTCATAAATAAAAACGCAAGTAAAATTTAATACAAAATGGGAAAAAATATTTTAGTAATTGGAGGCACAGGGAAAACCGGTCGCAGGGTTTCAGAGCACCTGTTACAATTAGGTCACAACGTAAGGATTGTTGGTCGAAAGTCGAACCCGGCATTTGATTGGGAGAACCCCCAAACCTATGATGATGCTTTAAAAGACATAGACAGAGCCTATATCGTGTACTATCCAGATTTGGCTGTACCAGGCTCCCGGGATGCTATTAGGACACTAACTGAAAAAGCTTTAAAAGCAGGATTGGATAAAGTGGTATTACTTTCAGGCAAAGGAGAAACTGAAGCCGAAGCATGTGAGGAAATTGTAGCCCATTCCGGATTGAATTATACATTGGTGAGAGCGTCATGGTTCAATCAAAATTTTAGTGAAGGTGCATTCTTAGAGTTTATACTAAATGGTACCGTTGCCCTACCAATGCCGGAAGCAAAAATTCCATTTGTTGATGCAGATGATATTGCTGAGGTAGTAGCCAAAGTTCTACTGAATGATTCCTATAATGGAGAAATTGTAACAGTGACTGGCCCAAGGAAAATGACTTTCAGGGAGGCAGTAGAAATAATGGCGGCCAAAATAGGAAAGGAAATTCATTATCAGCCCATTTCTATAGAGGCGTTCAAAGATGGAATGAAAGCAGCCGGATTACCTGATTCATATGTCTGGTTGTTTGGCTATCTATTCGAAGAAGTATTAGGAAATGCTGAGAATCAGGAGGTGTCAGATGACGTGCAAAAGGTGCTGGGAAGAGAAGCAACCGATTTCGAGGATTATGTTGTAAAAACACTTGCTACGGGTGTTTGGGATCAGAAAGTCCAAATCGAAGTTGCCTAAAGTTTTCTGCTTTCAGTGAACATGAAGCCTTGTGGTTATTGGCGAGGCTCTTTTTGAGTTCGGGCCTGGAAGGTCCGGGACAAAAAAACGAAGTCAAAGGCCGCAAAAGAATAAGTTGCCTGTTTTTTCGTCCGGCCCGGCTGAGCCGAGATGCACTCAAAAATGAGCCTCCCGAGCACCCAAAACCTGCAATTTTTGCTGCTAAAGCACCGCCTCCACACATGCTCTCAGCTATCTGATCAGATTTCAATTGATTCAAAATTAAATACTCATAGTATGAAAAACCTAAATTTAAAGCATATCATCCTTAGTTCTTTGCTCGTTTATGTCCTCGGGATCCTTGCATTTATTGGGTCATATTTTGTACCAATCATGGAGGATTCCGATCTCCAAGCCAATATTGTGCTTATGGCAGCTATTATTCCTGCTGCTTACTTAGGCGCCTACCTTTACTATCTCAGAGGAAACACTACTCACGGGTTGGTGTTAGGAAGTGCCATGTTTTCGAGTGCGATCGTACTTGATGCGATCATCACGGTCCCTGTATTCATTATTCCAAATGGTGGAAATCATCTCACATTCTTTGGAGATCCGGGCTTTTGGCTAATTGGCCTTGAATATGTGGCTGTTGTTGCCGCATACTGGAAACTAAAGGTGGCAAAGCAAGCTCAGGCTTCGCAGTGAGTGCACTTTCTTTTCTTCGATTACGTTATGAAAATAGCTGCTTCAGAGCATGTTTGAAGGGCAGCCTTTGGGCTGCAAATTTCAGCTTTGGGAACCTCTTTTCGGCTGTTTTTTCGTCCGGCCCGGCTCAGCCGAGATGCA
>CAXHCA010000271.1:0-3013 GCA_964015035.1 uncultured Saprospiraceae bacterium | reverse complement strand
TCCCTGAAGTATATTCGGGCAAGCTATTCAGTCCCGGTAAAACCGGGATTTTGGGTTCTAAAGCACCACCTCCAAACATGCGCTAAGATTCCCTTATCCCAACCACGGTAATTTTTCCAAATCCACATTCCCACCCGTCAAAATCAGGCCTACCTTTTTTCCGGCGAACCGCTCCGGGTAAGTCAATACAGCGGCCAATGGCACGGCAGATGACGGCTCAATCACGATTTTCATGCGCTCCCAGGTCAACCGCATGGCACGGATGATCGTCGCCTCATCCACCGTCAAAATATCATGTACATGGTGACGGATGATGTCAAAAGTCTTGGCACTGAGGTTGGTGCGCAATCCATCAGCGATGGTATTGATGGTAATGTTTCGTTGCAATTCCCCCGTCGTGAAGGAGCGCCAGGCATCATTGACTTCGATGGGTTCTGCACCAAGAATTTCGGCATTGGGGAGTAAATAACTCGTCGTCAGGGCCGTACCGCACATCAATCCGCCGCCACCTATCGGAGCCATGACAATATCCAGCCCATCGGTATTTTCAATCAGTTCCTTAGCAGCTGTCGCTTGTCCGGCAATCACGTGATAATCGTCATAAGGATGGATGAAAGTGGCGCCTGTTCGATTCACAACTTCCTCCAAAGTAGCTTCTCTTGCAACCTGAGAATTTTCACAAAATGTGACTTCCGCGCCATAGCCTTTTGTGGCTGCTACTTTTATTGCCGGAGACACATCCGGCATGACAATATACGCAGGTACACCCAGCAGTTTGGCACTCAAAGCTACCGCTTGAGCATGATTGCCCGAAGAGTGCGTCGCCAACCCTCTGGCTCTTTCCGATTCCGTCAGGCGTAGGGCTGCGCTGCTGGCTCCACGCATCTTAAAAGCGCCAATTTTTTGAAAGTTTTCACACTTGAAATAAAGATCCGATCCGGTAATCCTGTTTAGACTTTGGCTGGTCAATACCGGTGTCCGGTGGATCATGGGCTGAATCGCCTCGTGAGTGGTCTGAATATCGGCCAGGGTAGGGCGTGCGGTCAGTTTTTGCATAGTTGGAAATTTCTTCAAAAGTAGGAAATTGGCGGGAATATCCGGGCGTGCCCCCGACACAGCCGGGGTCGCTCCCCTTTGGGCTCGCCATTCGGCTCGTCCCGGCTTCGCCGGGAGTGCGGCTACGCCTTCCCCGCCGGGCAGCTCACGCAGCGCAATAGTTTCTTCAGAGCATGTTTGGAGCTCTAAAGTATATAGCTTCTCAATAACGAACATCCGGGAATTTGCCCCGTTTTACGAATACATTTCTATCACAACACCTAGTATACTATTGAAGAATCTATCCAAATTCGTTTCCATTCTATTGCTGATCATAGGGATCACCATTATCCTCTATTTTGGGCGTACTTTTTTGATCCCCTTGGCTTTTGGTGCCATGTTTGCCATTTTATTTACTCCTCTGAAACAATGGTTGGAGGAAAAAGGCCTGCCCAAAGTAGGCGCAATTTTACTTTGTCTAACGTGTTTGCTGACCATTTTTGGCCTATTCCTGGGTGCCGTATTTTGGCAAGGGCAATCGCTGACGGAAGACTGGCCCAAGATCAAAAAAGAAATCTATCAGCAGATGGATCAATTGGAAAACTGGACGATTAAAAACATCGGTATCGCCTCCCAAGAGCGGGTTGATCAGGTAAAAGAGAACCTTTCAGATCAGAAGAAAAACTACCAGAGCTGGGTCAAAGACTTCATCGGATCTTCTTTTGATAGCCTAGTGAAGGTCCTGCTATCTCTGGTCTATATGGTTTTCCTGATGATCGTAAGCAATCGGCTGAGCAATTTTATGGTAATGCTCGTTCCCGAAGTGGAAAAAAACAATACGAGAGCGGTAATCCTTTCCTCTCGAAAACTGGTGTTTAAATACTTCGTTGGAAGGGCCATCTTGGTCGGAATTCAAAGTGTGTTGTATGTGATCGGGTTTTCCATATTTGGATTGAAATATGCCATTCCCATCGGTATTTTTGCCGGGGTAGTGACCTTTATACCTTATATTGGTAATCTTATTGGCGGCAGTATAGCATTGCTCATGGGCTTGGCAACCGGCGGCGGAGCTACCGTTTTGCTAGGCATCGTTGGTACGATGGCGGTAGTGCAGGTTCTCGAAAACTACATACTGGAACCCTGGATTGTGGGGGGGGAAGTGAACTTAAACCCCTTTGCTACCTTTGTTTCGGTAATCGCCTTTAGCCTCATCTGGGGAGTAGCCGGAACCGTTTTAGCCGTGCCGATTGTCGCAATTCTGAAAACAGTGTGTGATCACATTGATTCGCTCCGGCCTTTCGGGTATGTGTTAGGATTGCGTCAAGCAGATGCTAATTGACCTCATCGGTAATCCAGCCGTAAATCTCTCCTTTCCGATCCGTGCTGTGGAAAAGGTTGAACCGGCCTTTGATGGTCTTGTTTTCTGCTGGATTTTCCAAAACAGCACTGAAGTAAAGCGTATTGGCGCGTACGTTTTTGTAGACTATTTCCTTGATCATGGCCCCATCGGTAAAGTCTGCCTCCGCAGCATTTTTGAAAAGGACGGTCTGATTGAGTTTGAATAACACATAAGGCGTTACGTCAATAAACAATTCTTGCGTTCCCTTTCTAACCAACCGAATTTTAAAATGCCTTCCCGCCTCGCTGGCGGTCACTGGTGGCATACTGTATACCTCAATAGTGACCATATCGTCACCAATGCGTTCGGGATACTTTTGCACAAGGGTATCAGGTTGCGGCGGATTTGTAACCTGAGTCCTGGATGTTTCGGCAGCTTGTTGGTCTGATTGGCAAGCCTGAAAAAAAAGTGTGACAATGGTGAAAATGAGTATAGTACGATTCATGCCCGAAAAATACTCAAATCAGTAAAGAAAATCAAACGCCAAAATGAGAGAATAATTTAGAGCGAAAATATGACATAGCACGGGCGCAGTTGCGCTCTGTCTCAAAGTTGGTAGTTAAAAGATCATTCTCATTA
>CAXHCA010000270.1:0-3047 GCA_964015035.1 uncultured Saprospiraceae bacterium | reverse complement strand
GCAGTCTGAATAGCTTGCCCGAATATACTTCAGGGACTACCTCCAAACATGCACTCAACGAATAGAAAAAACCGAGTCTGCCAATCTTTGATTCAATAGAATGTGTGTAGTGGTAAACGACAAACCGGTAGTCTGCCCAACAACGGTGGTCATTTTCCAGGGAAAAAGAATCCCATTTACCGGGCGGTAATCCTCAAAATAGGTTTGCGTCACGGCACCTCCCGGGCCATTGGACTGGCTTTGGCCAATTTTCAGGCCGGTATTGATATCAAAAAACAGGTCCACCTTAGCCCCTGCCGGGTTGGCGACGCGCACTTGAAATACCGGTATACCATTTATCTCTCCTTCTCCAATTTTTTCTTTTTGGTAAAGCGAGTCCAGAAAAATGCGTTCGGGGAAAAGAGGGCTTTGCAGGGATAAATTATTCAGCAAATCACCTTCAATCTTTACCGCCGTACCATTGTTCCAAATGCCACCTCGCTGGCCATCAAACTTAATTTGCGTTTGCAAACTGCCATTCTTTTTTACACTCATATTCATTTTGCCACCAACCTTCTTTTTAATGGCAGTTTCAAAAACATCATCGCCTAAATCGGCCTGACTGAACCATATGAAGTCGCGAATATCGGCCAGCTTATTTTCTCCACCAATGGCACTCAGGTAGCGCCGCAAGATAGCCGATGCATCAAGCTCCTCTAAAGATAGCGCCAGCGCCTTTTCCTGTATATTCCCCTGAGGATCAGCATATTTTATCTTTCCCGCTAGTTTTTCGTGTACCGTTTTTTGTTGCAGTGTTTCCTCATTTCCCACCAATACCATGTGCACCGGATCCGTGTAAATAAACTGCGGGAGTACAGCTTGCACAGCAGTAGCATCAACCGATTCAATCCGTTGCGGCATGCTGGGGTAATAATCCTGATCTAACTTATATCGCAAGGTTTGCAACGCGAAAGTGGTCAAAATTTCCCGATTGGTCAGCGCTACTTCATATTGAGCTTTTAAGCGATCTTTGGCACGCTGCAAAAGGGTTTCATCCGTGGCCCATTGTGGCAGATTGCCGATTGCTTCCCGTGTCCAATTGGCTACTGCCAACACCTGATCGACTTGAGGAGAGGTATAACTCACTCTAAAATAACCAAAGTGCCGGTCGGGCAGGATTTCCATTTCCAAAGGTGCGGTAAATACCCCATTCGCCTTCAGTTGCTCCTCCAGTTTTAACCTCAATAATTCTACCGCAACCATAGCGGGCGGCGTCGCCTTATTCGACCTTCTCAGATAAAAAGGGTAGGTCAATTGCCAAGAGAAGTGGTCTGCATTAGACAATAAAACCAGGTGTGTGGCACTTTCTAATGGATACTGTAATAGCGGCAATCGACTCTTGTATACCGGTTTGGCCAACCAGTGTTCCAAATATTTTTCGCTTAGCGTTTTGGCCGCAGCCATCTCTACATTTCCCGAAAGGGCCAAATAAGCCAAATTGGCTTGTATGTTTTTTTGCCAGAAGGCGACACAATCGGCCAATTGGATATTGCCTATCGACTGTACCGTGGGAATTTCGGCATACGGATGACCGGAAAACCGCAACACCTTCCCTACCCGATCCGCCACCGCCTGGGCATTATGTGCCTTTTCGGTCAGATCTTGGATCCATTCCCCTTTTTGTTGTTCCAATAAGGTGGCATCAAATTCCGAATTGGAAAACACCTTCTGGAAAAATGCCAGCAGTGGTTCAATATTTTCTTTGGCGGTAGTGACTATCAGGCTACGTTGATCAAGATTGGGATAAGCCGCCAATTTAGGGAATTCCTTTTCCGCCATTTTCACTTTCAGGGCCATCGCAAATTTGCCCAACCCAGCCAGGCGCCCCTCTCCTTTTACCGGATAGTCGATATAGACTTGCCCGGTAATTGTTGAAGCTGTCGTATCAGGAATG
Organism: uncultured Saprospiraceae bacterium; assembly: GCA_964015035.1. Lineage (GTDB taxonomy): Bacteria > Bacteroidota > Bacteroidia > Chitinophagales > Saprospiraceae > BQJU01. The sequence goes on along the minus strand of CAXHCA010000270.1, from coordinate 1,114 downwards.
ACGACTACCCGCAAGCTATTCCCCAGTCGGAAATCCTGAAAAAAGGCCTCTTGCCCATTCAGCGAAAGCTGAAAAAATAAAAAAGTAAAGCCGATCAAAAAGCAATACCGCCGATTCATACCCATAGTCCAGTAATTTTGCCAACTGCAAAAATGAATATTTTATGGCAAACCTTGGGTAAAAAATTGGTCATATAAATAGCGAAGCCGCCCGGCATCACACCGGACGGCTGATTTATTTGTAGAAAATATTCGTTCTTTGACAAACTTCCCCGATGTAAAATCGCGACAAGCTGCGGTCATGCCAGCATACGGTCTAGTTACAGCGCCGGCAGTTATACTACCTTGTCGGCACAAGACGAGCTGGCAAAAGCATCGGGTTTGGCCTTGAATACAAAGCCCATTCCGAGAATGTACCCCATGGCCTCTTTAAGCGCCAGGTTCGACTCGAAATGTGGGTCGGTATTGATATCCGCGTGTACTTCCAGTGCTACATCATGTGCATCCAACAAATCACAGAGCGAGTACGCCACCTCAACGGAGCGGGCCACTTCGGAGATCATCCGTTCGCGGAGGCTCATCTTGTTGTAACTTTTGTCATTACTGATGAACATAAATCCACCTTTCTTTTCCCGCAGGAAAACGATCACTGTAGCAAATTCAATGACCCCGCTTCTCACCTGAGAGTCAGAACCAATACACACTTTTAGCTTGTGCCCAGCCGCCCTTTCCCGCAAGATGGCCGCTTTCACGGCTTCTTTCACAGGTATCTCGATTGCTTGACCATTAAGTCTACGCCAATTCATGTTTTTGTGTTTTTTAACTAATGAACATGACTAAAGGTAACAAATCTGATCCATATCAGATATGGCATTTTGATTATTACCCCAAATTTAATTTCAAATTAACACACACTAAACAGTTCATTTACAAAAAACAGTTCCCCAGAGAGGAATATATTTTTGTTAAAGATTTAATTTGCAGGATGAAGGATCAATTATTCGTCTACGGCACATTGATGAAAGGCATTCCGTCTCGCATGTCGGACTACCTGCAACAGCATGCACTTTTTGTCGGAGCGGCTTATGCCAATGGTCATTTATACGACCTGGGGC
>CAXHCA010000269.1:0-3193 GCA_964015035.1 uncultured Saprospiraceae bacterium | reverse complement strand
GTTCCTACAAAGATTTGGTTCCTCCGGAACCGAGGCCCAAATAAACCACCTAAACCTCTACCCCCTCTCATCCTCCATAAACCATATACCTACCGATAACGCATCCCCAAAAAAAGCCTCCGCTACCCAATGTCGGTTTTTTCCAACGCATGGCATGCCCTTATCCCTTACCTTGCCCACAAACAAAAACTAAGATTAATGCAAAAAATGATGTTATTGACCCTATTCTCACTGGTGTTGTTAGTTCCCACTTTTGGACAAGAAACGATAAGCCCTAAACAGCAAGAAGCCATGCAACAACTGGAATTTATGATCGGCCAATGGGCGGGAACCGGCTGGATGATGAACCGACAAGGACAAAAACAAACCTTCAATCAAACTGAAAACATTCAATGGAAATTGGATCAGGCCGTGATCATGGTTGAAGGCAAGGGCCAACAGGACGATAAAGTGGTACACGACGCCTTAGCCATCATTTCCTACGACGGAAATGCGGAACAATACAACTTCCGATCCTACCTCGCTTCTGGCCGGGAAGGCAACTATATCGCTACCGTAGAAGACAACCAAACCTTCACTTGGACCATCGATGCGCCTGGCATCATGATCAAATACACCATTCAAATCAAAGGAGACCACTGGCACGAAATCGGAGAAATGAAACGCGGTGAAAATTGGTTTCAGTTCTTTGAAATGGATTTGAAACGGCAAAAATAAAAACGTTTTTTACAAATGGCCTCAATGTAAAATCGGGGCCATTTGTAAAAAAACTCCGCCACCCCATTACCTCCACAGTCAAAGCGAAAAACGTGTCGCCGTTACGCAGCTTAGGGCATGTTTGGAGGTGTACATATCTGCTTCAACCGCCTCAACCAACTCAACCGTCTACCCCTCCTAAACCGTCTCAACCGCTTCATCACCTATCCCACCCCATTACACCAATCCCATTTCCCCAAGGACCGTTTCTACAAAGATTTGGTTCCTCCGAAATCGGTTTTAATGGTTGGCTAAGATTTATTTCGCCCTCGATCTTATTCAGCGCACCGCTGGCGCGCAATTCCTCTCATGACCGTTCCTACAAAGATTTGGTTCCTCCGGAACCGAGGCTCAAATAAACCTCATAAACCGCCTAAACCTCATAACCGCCTCATCCCCAATCTCCTCTCCCTTTCCAGCCTACTCCACAAACTGCACCGAATATACCATTGGCAAATAATTGGACAATACCTGCCAGTGATATCCCCTATCGTCAGAGATGAATACATTGCCGGTAGTGGTTCCAAAAACCACCCAATCACCGGTGCTAGCCAGACCGTGCCGATAAACGATATCGAAGCAATTTTCTTGTGGCAACCCTTTGCGGTACTCCTTCCAGGTTTTACCACCGTCATCGGTACGACAGATGCACAACGCACCATCAATGGCGATGCGGTGGGTATCGCTCAATCCCGGTGCTACCCACGCTTGATCGGGGTTGTCCTCCGCTACTGCAATGGCAAAACCAAAATTGGCGGGACCATCCTTTTGCGTAATATCGTCCCAGAAGTGCCCCGCATTGGTGGACCGGAAGATGCCGCAGTGGTTTTGCTGCCACAGGATATCCGGCGCGGATGGCGCTGCGACCAGCAGATGTGGATCATGACCGACTTCTGTATCGGGATTGGGCAAAAACTCTGCGTGTAAACCCTTATTGCGAATGGCCCAGGTTTTGCCACTGTCAGTCGTCTCAAAAACACCGGCGCAACTAATCCCGATAAAGAGATGGTCTCCATCCCGTGGATCAAGGACTATCGAATGGATGCCCGCATAATCCCGACCGCCGCCAAACCAACCTTCTTCGCGCGTCGGGTGATTCCAAAGCGATTCCACCAATTGAAAATCATCCCCGTTATTTTCACTGATAAACAAGCCACCAGGCTCCGTGCCAATCCATAAGCGCTCGGGGTATTTTTCGCCGCCATGCTGTACAGCCCATAAATAGCGGGTTGTCGCCGGAACACCTTCTTTTATAGTGGCCCCTTCGGGATAAGCAGGTGCCTTGACTTCTTCCCAGGTAGCGCCCCGATCTTTGGAGCGCTGCAATTTCATGCCCCAGTGGCCATGATCCAGACAAGCCCACCAGGTACCTTGGCGTGCATCTGCGTAAGCAATAGAAACCGGAATACCCGGAAAATGGGTGCTTTCAACTTTCCATTCACCGGATTTGTGTCGGTAAACAAGCAACCCTTTACGGGTGCCAATCAGTAGGGTGGATTTCATGATGTTAGGTGGTGATTAGGTTTTGGGTTTTTGATTTAAGAGAAACCCCTTCCCGGAAACCCAAAACAAAACAATTTAATTTCACCACAATTTAAATCATTTTGTTTTAATAATCAACCCTTCCACTCTTCTTCAATGACTTGATCTTGAATTTTTAGAAACTTTTCGATCTCCTGTTCGATATACAAAGCCTGATTGGGTTGTTTTAATCCCTTAATTAAATCTATACGCTCTTGATTCCGATCGATCAATTTGACCTTGAAAGCATAATTAGGTCGTTTATTGGTAGTACTGGCCACATATCGTTCTACAAATACTTGTTCAACATCACTTACAGGAAGGAAACGGTTCGGATAAAAAGGAAAGCGCAATGGTAAGTGTTCCACCCTTAATTCCCGATTGCTGACGGTAATATAGGTCGTATTGAGCATGATTCCCATGACATAGTACAGCAAAAAAATGCCAATGAGTAAATGAATGCTCACCCCCAGCAGCATTTGCCACTGCCCCGTAGCCAATCCGATGACCACAAAAATGCCGACGATACCATTCCAAAAGAGGGTAAAAAAGAGGAAAAAACCCAGTCCTTTACTGGTCTTGCGCCAATTGATTTCAAAATCCAGTTCAAAATCGGTACTAAATGACTCAATACCAACCGGAAGCAATACCTCTTGTTTCTTGTGAACAGGCTTGTTTATTTCATCTTTAAAACTGAAAACGGTATTACATTTTGCACATTTTGCGAGAACATTGTTAATGTTGATATCTTCCGCCTGGATCTGACTATGACAGTTAGGACAGCTGAGTTGCAGGTTCATTTTTTTACACGAATATAAAAAAAGGATTTTGGGGCGTCAAAATTTCTCTGTTGGATTGCTGCGGGCGCAGTTCCGTCCTGTCTCAGTAAGAATACTGTTATAATTTGTTGTCAAAA
>CAXHCA010000268.1:0-3278 GCA_964015035.1 uncultured Saprospiraceae bacterium | reverse complement strand
CAGTTGAAACCAATCAGCATTAGCAATCCCAAAAATGGGGTATATCCCACAATCACACCGGCAATCAGGATGACCACGAGGTAAAGCATCCCCAATAACCCTTTTAAAATTAGGATGTTTGGAAAATATTTATCGATCAGGTGGCGATATTGGGAGATGTTTCGATTGTTGAAATTCTGAATGCCAAAGTCGTTGATAATCTGGAAAAGATAGGTAAAATTGTACAGGGTGAAATAGAGACCATAGACACCCGGCGCTACCACATTTTGTACCGTGCGGTCAATGCCGAAGATGTAAAATGGCTTGATCAGCAAATTGATGCCGAGCAAAAACAGTATGTTGATGAGAAATTCCCTTTTCATTTCGGCGGGCAAATTACCGGTTTAAAAGGAAACAAAGAAATTGGAAGTGCTCATTGCTCAAAATCTCCATTGGTCAGCCGGGTTGCTGAGAAAAATCACCCATCCAACTTACATTTTATAACTTGAAAGTGTTTTACTTGTAGAGGCGGTATTCAACGCCTGTTTGTCTTGAAAAATTAAAATTACGACTTAACATTAAAGCTATGCGTCCTATCTACCTACTTTTTAGCCTGTTGGCAATGTCTTCCTCCCTCCTTGCACAAACCGATGAGGTCATGTGTAAAGACTTGAGTACCATCATTGCTCAGGAACAGCACCACCACGAACAAATGCTCAACTTTCGCACCAATGAGCTCACCTTGGATTACGATGTGAAATACCACCGGCTGGAATTGGAAGTTGATCCCAATCAATATTACATTAAAGGAGAGGTGACTACTTATTTTACACCGGTGGTCGCTAATTTTCAGAACCTGAATTTTGACCTTTCGGCCACCTTGACGGTCAATGCGGTGACTTACCATGGCCAGCCCGTCAGTTTTAGTCAAATTGGGAATGATAACCTGCTCATTACCCTGCCATCGGTGGTCGCCAGTGGGCAGCTGGATAGTATTTCTATCGATTATGAAGGTGTGCCCACCGAGACAGGGTTTGGATCCTTTATTCAAACTACACATAATGATGCCCCGATTATTTGGACCCTTTCCGAGCCTTATGGCGCTAAGGAATGGTGGCCCTGTAAGCAGGATTTGAATGATAAGGCCGACTCTATCGATGTCTATGTGCAAACACCACAGGCTTATCGGGTGGCCTCAAATGGCGTGCTGACCAGCGAGACGACCATCGGCAATGAAAAGGTGTATCACTGGCGGCATCGTTATCCCATTCCGGCCTATCTGGTGGCCTTCGCGGTGACCAACTACGCCGTGTATTCGGATTTTGTACCCGTTGATGGCGGTGATCCCATTGAGGTGTTAAACTACGTTTTTCCCGAAAATTTAGTTTCCGCCCAAAACCAGACACCTCAGGTCATAGAAGTGATGGACCTCTATAATGACCTCTTTGGCCTTTACCCTTTTGCCGATGAAAAGTACGGGCATGCCCAATTTGGCTGGGGGGGAGGTATGGAGCACCAGACGATGAGTTTTATGGTAAACTTCTCCTACAGCCTGATGGCACACGAACTGGCTCACCAATGGTTTGGCGATAAGGTCACTTGTGGTAGCTGGCAAGACATCTGGCTCAATGAGGGCTTTGCAACTTACCTGACTGGCCTGACCCGTGAATATTTGGGAACGGAAGAGGCATGGACCAATTGGAAACAATCACAGATCAATTCCGTAGTGAGTCAACCAGACGGATCAGTTTGGGTAGATGATACCACTAGTGTCGGACGAATTTTTAATGGTCGGCTGAGTTACAACAAAGGTTCCATGTTGCTGCACATGCTGCGTTGGAAACTCGGCGATGATGATTTCTTCCAGGGCATTCGCAACTACCATACCAATCCCGAACAAGCCTTTGGTTATGCAGTCACCAGCGACTTACAGGAGGAACTGGAAGCCCAAAGTGGCCAGGATTTAGGGGAGTTTTTCAACGACTGGTTTTATGGTCAAGGTTATCCCACCTACCAAATCAAATGGGCACCTACTGAAACGGGCATCCGCATTTTGTTAGAGCAAACGACTTCTGATCCATCGGTAGACTTCTATGAAATGCCGGTACCGATTCGGGTATTTGGCGAAGACCAGCAAATGGATTTAAGATTAGATCATGAATTTTCGGGACAGTTTTTTGATGTAGAATTGCCGTTTCAACCAGAAAATATAGAGTTTGATCCCGACCTGTGGTTGATCTCCAAGGATAATGTGATCGAGGAAGTGACTACCGGTATTGGCGATCCCGGAGCAGCATCCGAATTGCTGGTTTTTCCTAACCCGGTAGCAGGGCAACTGGAAGTACAATGGTTAAACAGTCCGGAACCGATTGACCGGGTAGATGTTTTTGATGTTAATGGCCGCTTCCTAATTAGCCAAAAGGCCGCAGCAACTACCTTGCAACTCGATTTCTCTAACTTGCAGCCGGGCATGTATGTGCTGAAAATTTATGCAGGAGCAATTCAGGAAATCAGGAGTGTAATTAAAAAATAACCAAAATAATACTGATAATGAAACAGATCATGATTTTCTTATTCGCCCTCTCTATGACCGCTGTGGCTTGCAGCCAAAAGTCAGGAGGTGAGGCGATGAAACACAAGGATAATGGCATCGTAGCAATTGATCAATATATTAAAGGAAAACCTTACGATAAATTTGCGGTAGCTACTTTTGCGGGGGGGTGTTTTTGGTGTACAGAAGCTTCTTTTGAGCGAATTCAAGGTGTGAAAGACGTGATCAGTGGCTATTCAGGAGGACAGGAGCAGTATCCCACCTATCAGGAGGTAGGGAGCGGGATGACTCACCACGCCGAGGCTATTCAAATTTTTTACGACCCCAAAGAAGTGACCTTTCAAAAATTATTGGAAGTCTTCTTTGTTGCCCACGATCCCACCCAACTCAATCGCCAGGGACCAGATAAAGGGCCTCAATACCGTTCCGCCGTGTTTTTTCACAATGAGGAACAGCAACAGGCCACGGAGGCGTACATCAAAAAGCTGGATGAGTCTGGCAAATTTTCCGACCCGATTGTCACCGAAGTGAGTCCTTATACGGAGTTCTGGGTAGCCGAAGACTACCACCAGGACTATTACGAACAGCACCCGGAAAATCCTTATATCCGTAATATAAGTACGCCTAAGGTGCACAAGGTTGAAAAGACCTTTTCTGATATTTTGAAGCCGAAGTATAAGATGTAGGAGAGGTTTAGTGCATGTTTGGAGGTCGTCCCTGAAGTATATTCGGGCAAGCTATTCAGTCC
>CAXHCA010000267.1:0-3280 GCA_964015035.1 uncultured Saprospiraceae bacterium | reverse complement strand
GAATATACTTCAGGGACTACCTCCAAACATGCATTAAGGTTATGAAGAAAAAAAAGGAATCTATGTTGTGGCGGGTGGATGGTGAAGGTTTGCCCGGCACTTCCTATATTTTGGGGACCATGCATATCCGTGATCGAAGGGCTTTTAGCCTGCTGGATTTGGTCTACGAAAAAATTAGGGCTTGCACGGCTTTCGCAGCTGAGATTAACTTGGAGGTAACCGACCATCAACAGGAGATGATGGCCATGCGTATTGAATCTTTCCAATGGTTGGACCAAATCTTATCGCCTCACCGATATGAAAAAATGCGGAAGATCATCCTCAAAGGCACGGGACTAGATCTACACTTTTATCGGTTTCTGCATCCCATGATCATTAACAACCTGATTGTGGAACATATCCTCTCCCGGGAAATGTCTATTTCCCTGGACCGACATCTCTGGGATTTTGCCGCCGAAGCGGACAAGGAAATGCTAGGTATAGAAACCTTTCAAGAGCAATTTTCCCTGATGGAAAAAATCCCTTTTCACCGACACCTTCGGGATTTGGTAACCATGAGCCAGAACTTCTCTCGACAGCGGCGGCAAATGCATCAATTGGTAGAACTGTATGAACAAGGGGCGCTACAACGGCTGCACCAGTCTTCCAAAAAAGGAGCGGGGGCTTTTCGGGCCATGATGATTTATGATCGCAACGAACGCATGGCCGCCCGCATCGCGGATATGGTTCGGGAACGGACGCTATTTTGTGCCATTGGCGCCGGACATCTGGGGGGAGGTAAAGGCATTTTGCGAAAGCTCAAACAGCTGGATTTTTCGGTGAAACCTGTTTTTGCCTGATAAGCTTGTTTTGTCTCTTCTTTGATAACCATTTTCCTGCAAAAACGTTACTAGTTGGAATCCCCTTCTCTGGGACTCCAAAATTGATCGTAAAAAATGAATCGGAAGGTCTATTTCCTCTTCGCGCCCGTACTCTTCTTGGCTCAATTGTTACTGGCTCAGGGCAACAATACCATTAGTGGTTATATCACCGACGAAGTTTCTGGAGAAACGCTGATCGGTGCGAATATTCACATTCTGGAATTGCCCAATAAGGGTGCCGCTTCCAATGTCTATGGGTTTTATTCGCTGACCCTACCGGCAGGGAGCTACACTCTGGTTTTTTCCTATCTGGGTTATGCCGATCTGGAGAAAAAGGTAGATTTAAATGATGACTTACGCCTCAATGTGTCGCTTTCAGAGGGCGTAGATTTGGTAGAGGTGGTGGTGCAAGCCGAAGCGGAAGATAAAAACGTGCAGGACCCAAGTATGGGGACCGTGGATTTGCAGGTGGATCAAGTGCGGAAATTGCCTGCTTTATTTGGGGAAGTGGATGTATTAAAAACCATTCAATTGTTGCCTGGAGTTTTGTCGTCTGGAGAGGGCAACGCTGGCTTTTATGTCAGAGGTGGTGGCCCCGATCAAAACCTGGTGCTACTCGATGAGGCGGTGGTCTACAATTCGGGGCATCTGCTAGGTTTTTTCTCTGTTTTTAATGCCGATGCGATCAAAAATACAACCCTTATCAAGGGGGGCATGCCGGCCAATTATGGCGGACGGCTCTCTTCGGTGGTGGATATCCAGATGAAGGAAGGCAATGATAAATCTTATCAGATCGACGGTGGCATAGGATTGGTGGCCTCGCGGCTGACGATACAGGGGCCGATTCAAAAGCAGAAGAGTTCTTTTATCGTTTCCGCACGTCGGACTTATGCACTAGACCTGGCGCAACCCTTTATCAACGAGACTTCCTTTGCGGGCACCAACTATTATTTCTATGACCTCAATGCCAAAATCAATTACCGTTTTTCCGATCAGGATCGTTTATATCTGAGTACCTATTTTGGGCGGGATGTGCTTAAGTTTCGAAGTAAGGCGCGGGAGTTCTTTTTTGATTTACCTTACGGCAATGCCACCGCGACGCTGCGTTGGAATCACCTCTTTAGCCATCGACTGTTCATGAACATGTCGGCCATCTACAACGACTATGATTTTGGTTTTGCCGGCGGTCAAGCCGATTTTCAGGTAGATGTTTATTCCGGGGTCCGGGATTTAAATGGCAAGTTGGATTTCGATTGGTTTCCTCACCCCAACCATCAGGTCAAATTTGGGGGTAATTATACCTACCATAAATTGACGCCCAACATAGCCAATGCGACCAACGGAGAGGTGGATTTTTCCAATAATTTAAAACCGAAATACGCGCATGAGAGTGCCATTTACCTGCTTGATGAATGGCGCTTAGGTTATGCTTTTACGATCAATGCAGGATTACGAGCTTCCTTTTTTACACAACTAGGACCTTACGTCTCTCCTGTGGATGCCACTGTTTACAGGAAAGGAGAGCCTGTGACCACCTATTGGGGATTGGAGCCGCGTCTGAGCCTGCGCTGGCGACTCAGTCCAGCCACCTCGATCAAAGCCGGGTGGACCTACACCAATCAATATCTGCACCTGGTCAGTAATTCTACAAGTACGCTGCCTACCGATGTGTGGGTGCCGAGTTCGGAGTTGATCAAACCGCAAAAAGGCATTCAGTATGCCTTGGGTTTTTTCCGAAACTTCAAAGACAATGTGTACGAAACATCGATAGAGGTTTATTACAAAGATCTACAAAATCAAATAGACTACCGCGAAAATTACGTCAACAATCCGGCAGATGATCTGGAACGAGAGTTTGTCTTTGGGGCGGGTAGGGCGTATGGGGTGGAAGTGTTTTTGAAAAAAGCTAAGGGGAAACTCAATGGTTGGATTGGTTATTCGCTTTCGCGAACGGAACGTACTTTCCCAGATATCAATGAAGGCAAAACTTTCCCCTCGGTCTATGACCGGACCCACGATTTATCGGTGATCTGTAATTATCAAATCAATAACAAGTGGGAATTGGGTGGCGCTCTTGTTTATGGTACAGGTAATGCTTTTACACCGGTAAAAAGCCTGTTTATCATTGATCAAAAATTGGTGCAGGAATATGGCGTACGCAATAGTGCACGAGTGCAAGACTACCACCGCATGGATTTATCGGCTACCTATGTACCCAATCCCGATTCCCAAAAGCGCTTCAAATCAAGCTGGACTTTTTCTGTCTACAATACCTACAACCGTCACAATCCATTTTTCATCTACTATGATTTTGAGACCGATCAGGCTGCCGGTACTGCTCAGGCGGAGGCTGTGAAGGTGTCTTTATTTCCAGTCATTCCTTCAATAACGTGGAATTTTAACTGGAAGTAAGTGGATGG
>CAXHCA010000266.1:0-3326 GCA_964015035.1 uncultured Saprospiraceae bacterium | reverse complement strand
TGTGTATAAGAGACAGCCTTCAAACATGCACTTAGTGCATGTTTGAAGGTAGTCATTCAGGCTGCAAATTTAGAATAAAGACACAAGTTATTTTTCGATAATGATCTGGCACAAACATTACAAAAAATCGAAATTTGAAGCCCCCTCTACTATAGAATAAAAAATCGGATTACATTTGCACTGCTATGAAAGTACACCAGGCGCTAGACCAACTACCGAAGTTTAAGAATGCCGTTGTCACCATCGGATCATTTGATGGCGTGCATTGCGGTCATCAAAAGATCATTGAGAAAGTTAGACAACTGGCACAACGAGTTGATGGAGAGAGTATTTTGATTACTTTTCACCCCCATCCACGGCAAATCATTTATCCCCGAGATAACACGCTGAAGCTGATTACCACGATAGAAGAAAAGGTGCGGCTATTCGAACGTTTCGGCATTGATCATGTGGTCATCGTTCCCTTTACGATCGAATTCTCTCAGCAAAGTGCGGACGAATACATCCAAAAGTTCCTGTTGGATAAGTTCAACCCCAAATATATTGTCATTGGTTATGACCACCGCTTTGGCCTCAATCGGCAGGGCGACATCAACTACCTACAACACCACGGAGAAAAAGAAGGGTTTAAGGTTGTAGAAATTCCTCCGCAAGAGGTGGAAGATATTGCGGTAAGCTCCACCAAGATTCGCAAAGCGCTTGACATTGGGGATGTACAAAGTGCCCGGCGCCTGTTGGGACATTATTTCACTTTAAGTGGGAAGGTGGTTCACGGCCAAAAAATCGGCAATACACTGGGTTTCCCTACGGCCAATCTTGAGCTACAGAATAAGTCTAAACTGGTGCCGCCCAATGGCATCTACGCGGCCCACATCCACTGGGATGGTGAGGTTTACGATGGGATGCTTTACATCGGTAACCGGCCAACGATCAAGGAACACGACAACCAAACTATTGAAGTCAACATTTTTGATTTTAATCAAAATATTTATGGCCAACAGCTTGTGATCGAACTGGTGAGCTACATCCGCGATGACATGCAATTTGCGCAGCTGGAGGACCTCAAAATTCAGTTGCAAAAGGATCGGCAAAAGGCCCAGAAAATCATTGAAGGGCTAAAAAATGAATCTCTGACCATTACCGCCCCGGGCTTGCCAGAAGTGGCTGTTGTCATTCTCAATTACAACGGCCGCGCCTATCTGGAAAATTTTCTGCCTACAGTACAAAAGAGTCTATACGACAACCTTGAGATCATCGTTGCTGACAATGGTTCTACCGATGATTCGCTGGCCTTTTTACAAAGCCATTTTCCACAAGTAAAGTGCCTACAACTACCGGTCAATTATGGATTTGCCGAAGGCTACAACCAAGCACTTGCTGAGATCACAGCCGACTACTACGTGCTGCTTAACTCTGATGTAGAGGTGCCTGCCGGTTGGTTGATGCCGTTAATCGCTCATCTGGAAAAACACCCGGAGGTGGCGGCCTGCCAGCCAAAGATCAAATCCCAATTGAAGAAAGACTTATTTGAATACGCCGGTGCTGCCGGTGGATGGATGGATACCCTCGGATATCCGTTTTGTCGCGGCCGCATTTTTGACCACGTAGAAAAAGACCTTGGGCAATATGACAAAATTTCGGAAATCTTCTGGGCCAGTGGTGCTGCCCTCGTTATCAGGGCCTCTCTCTTCCACCGAATTGGAGGTTTTGATGGCGACTATTTTGCCCATGCGGAAGAGATTGATCTCTGCTGGCGACTCAAAAGAGCCGGCTATCAGATTGTAGCCATTCCCGAATCGGAAGTCTTCCATGTTGGTGGAGGTACTTTAGAATACAATACGCCACGCAAAGCTTATCTCAACTTCCGGAATTCACTATTTACCCTTTTAAAAAATGAGCCGGTAAGCAAATTGCTTTGGCTGCTACCATTGCGGTTCCTTTTAGATGCATTGGCAGGAGGCCTATTTCTGTCTCAAGGCAAATTCCAACACATCAAATCCATTATCCAGGCACACTGGAGCTTTTTACCCAATCTAGGTAAAGCCTGGAAAAAGCGCCGGGCTTACAACCAGCACATTGAGGCGGTGCGCATTGGGGCTCCCAATAAACAAGGAATTTACTCCGGTAGTGTAGTGTGGCAGTATTATGCCCTTGGTAAAAACAGGTTTAAACAATTGATTAGCTAAATGAAAACGCCTTATACCACTATTTACGAAGACGATGCCATTATTGTGGTCAACAAACCGGCGGGGCTGTTATCAATTCCCGATCGGTACGATGCCAACAAGCCCAATCTTTATCACCTCCTGCTAGCCGACAACAACGAGATTCGAATTGTGCATCGGCTGGATAGAGAGACGAGCGGCGCGATTTGTTTTGCCAAAACAGAAGCGGCGCATAGAACGCTATCCCTTCAATTTGAAAAGCGTAGCACCCAAAAATTATACCTTGCCCTGGTAGATGGGCATCCTTCCCCGCCGGAAGGCACCATCGATCGTGCGATTGCTAAACATTTCTCAAAACCAGGCCGAATGATTGTGGCCAACCGAGGCAAGGAAGCCTTGACCACCTACAAAGTGGTCGATACATTCAAGCGCTTCAGTCTATTGGAAGTAAACATTCACACCGGAAGAACCCACCAGATTCGCGTGCATTTACAGTCCATTGGCCATCCGCTGGCCATTGATCCTTTATACGGCAAGAGGGAGGCATTTTTCCTTTCGGAAATCAAGCGAAAATCGTTCAATATCGGTAAAGGCCAGGAAGAACGACCATTGATGAACCGCACTAGTTTGCATGCCAGCCAGCTTACCTTTACTCACCCCGATAGTGGAGAAAGACAAACTTTTGAAGCTCCGCTCCCCAAAGACTTTCAAGCTGTCCTTAAACAATTGGGAAAGTGGGGGAATCGAATAAAGTGAAGTAAAGATGAATTTCACACCTTGGGGTTCCATTTACCTCCGGCTTTCCGAGCCATACCTCCACCATAGTGCATCATCTCTGCTTGAAGATGTTTAACTCCTATGCGATTCTTGTTCATCGAGCCAGTCCTTTGCCTCCGGCTTCCTTCAGCCTGCAGCTCGCAGTACACACCTTGCCGCTCGGCTAGTTCTTCCCCTTACCACCAGGTGAATACGGGACGTACCCCCTCTAGACATGTGCCATGCCTGGCGCACAATGAAAAAATCCGGGTTCCCCAAAAGGAACCCGGACAAAATACCCGAAACCGGGCACAACAACATCTAATCAATTATCAAACAATACTTTATTCTGACAAAATCATTTTCCTGGTAGCGTTAAACTCATCTGTTTCCAGGGTGTAGTAG
>CAXHCA010000265.1:0-3418 GCA_964015035.1 uncultured Saprospiraceae bacterium | reverse complement strand
GATCTAATTCAAAAAACTCGTCCTGCAAGACAAATTGAATGCCTTCACTAAAGTCGTTTTCCGTCAGGATACGCTGCTGGCTTTCAAAACCCAAAAAACTGACAATGAGCGTATCACCGGGCTGTACCCCCCGACATATAAATTTGCCTAAAGCATCACTGTGGCTATGAATTTCAGCAGATGGCGTATAGATATAAGCGTCTGCCACCGGATTTTTATATTGATCAACAACTTTCCCCTGCAATGTCTGTGCGCTCAGAGCGAGAGATAGGACTCCCAGCAAAAATGTAAAAATTATCTTTTTCATTTTCGATTATTGGTTTTACCCATGTCTTCCAACTGCCATAGACAAGGCCGTACCTTGCCAGAGCAATGAAATCATGATTTTAGAATGAGAATAGAATTACGTTCAGGAAAGGAATAGTCTAGGAGGCGGGCTGAGTGGCTTACAGCAACTGGTTTTCAGGGTCAACAAAACGCCAAATTTGTTATCTGTGGCTTCGGTTTTGATCAGATGGATTGCTAAAACCTGATCACTGATTTCAATCTTCTTTTTCAGGTCATCCAAAGAGACCGTATGCTCTTGCTGCTCTTGCTGCTGTTGGGCCATCTCCAAATGTACATGGTGGTGGTCATGCCCGTGGCCATACAAAGAGTGCTCCTGGTAAGTATGGTGAATTAGTTCAACAGTATGCGCTCCCAAGTGAAGGCCCTCAAAAACAACCTGAGGAAAGGTGCCAAACAAATAGCTCACCAGCAGTAGGCTGAGAAAAAGTCGCCGATGTATGTTCAAAGCCGTGAGCATGTCTTAGTCATGATTTTTTAGCACATGTTAAGATACGAGGATGATCGTATAATCGGGTTTTTATAACACACAAATTTCGTAAAAACACCTCTGATTTTAGTGCTCCAATGCGCGCAAAATTACATTTTCAGCAACCTGTCTGCAATTAAGTGAAAACTTTTTCCAAAGAAATGTGTTTCTATATATAAGACGATGTTTAAAGCAGGTTCTATCTAAGTGCTTGTTTGGAGTTGGTGCTTTAGCAGTGAAAATTGCAGGTTTTGGGTTCTCAGGAGGCTCATTTTTGAGCCCGTAGGGACCATCTGAGTCTCGGCTGAGCGGCGATAAATGTGATTTATCGATGATTTTCAACAGGAGCAAGCTCCCAAACATGGTTTCAGAGTACTTGAATTGATTAAGTTCATGCTCTGAGGTCGGATTTATCAGTTTTCTTCTTAGCCTGCATTTACGCGCTCAACATGAATACAAATAACCAACCTCATAGAATACTCTGTTCTTTTATTACAAATTGATCTTTAAAGATCACTCATATCAAACCGTGCGGTTAGCTTCGAATATTTTCATCTGAATTCACTTCGTCAATCACCACTCTCGGTCTCGATTAAATTAAATATTATGCAAAATCAATCTATAAAAACCAGTCTTAAAGGCTGGCAGACCATAGTCCAAAAGTATCAAACGCCGAATACCAAAAAGGCGGTGATTCAAATCATCAATTCCTATTTACCATTTATCGGATTGTGGACCTTGATGTACTTCAGTCTGAATTGGTCCTATCTATTGACCCTGGGACTGGCAGCAATTTCAGCGTTTTTCCTTGTCCGTATCTTTATCATTCAGCATGATTGCGGACACCAGTCATTCCTTAAATCACGGAAGGTCAATAATGTGGTCGGGTTAATATCCAGCTTTTTCAGTTCTATTCCTTACCGCTATTGGAGCAGAACGCATAGTGCCCACCATGCCCACAACGCACAATTGGAACATCGTGGTTTGGGAGACATTCACTACCTGACAACTGAAGAATACGATGCGCTTTCTAAAGGAAAGAAGCTCGGTTACCGCATATTCAGGAATCCGGTCGTGCAGTTTCTGATTATTCCCGTTTTTTATCTGACGGTCACCTTGAGGTACCCTTTTGTACGCCTGGCAGGCTGGAAGAAAATTCGCTGGTCTTATTTCTTAAACAACTTCTTATTATTAGCAGTTTACGGTGGTTTAGCTTGGATACTGGGATGGCAAAAATTCTTGATGGTACACGTTCCCATCCTCTTCATTTTTGGAATAATCGCCTTCTGGTTTTTCTACGTGCAACACCAACACGAAGAAAATTATCGCGAAAATAAAGCTCACTGGGACCCCGTATTGGCAGCGATACAGGGCAGTACCTATTACAAGCTTCCTAAATTATTTCAATGGCTCACCGGAAATATTGGGTATCACCATATTCACCACTTAAATTCTCGCATTCCCAATTATCATTTGGAGGCCTGCGCAATAGAAAACCCGCAACTCAACCAATTTGTGCCAACTTTATCTTTTAGAGATAGTCTGTCTTGCATGAACAACAAACTTTGGGATCGGCAAAAACAAAGGATGATTTCCTTTCGGGAATATCAGCAAGCTCAGTAATCAATAGCCCCAGATTAAATTTTCAAGCGTGGCCGGGAGCAATATTAAAATCTTTGCTGCTGGCACTGCCTTTTACCGTTTTGAAGTTGTCTAAAGTTTTCTGCTGTCAGTGAGCATGAAGGCTTGTGGTTATTGACGAGGCTCTTTTTGAGTTTCATACCTGGAAGGTCCGGGGCGAAAAAAAGCTGAAGTCAACAGCCGCAATGCTTTGTGCGCAAGTAAGTGAGGAAACTTTAGACAACTTCTTTATAAAAAACGACCGCTAATCACAAAAAGGAGGAATTTTCTGGTGCCTTTTCCAGGATCAGGCTATCTTCGTAATCGAAACAACCTGATTATACTTGGAAACACTTTTAATCACACCTCCTTTTACACAGCTCAATACGCCCTACCCTGCCACGGCCTATCTCAAAGGTTTTTTGGCAACTAAGGGTATTGAGGCCCATCAGGCGGATCTGGGCATTGAGGTGATTTTAAAAGTCTTTTCAAGACCGGGTTTTGAGCAACTCTTCGCTTCCATTTTACCCGATGTCGAAGCTTCCGAAAATGCCGATCGGATCATCAGCTTGCAAGAACATTATGTGCAAACCATTGAGCCGGTGATGCAATTTTTGCAGGATAAAAACCCGACCCTGGCTCACATCATTTGCGATAGGGAATACCTACCCGAAGCCAGTCGTTTCCAACAGCTCGACGATCTCGAATGGGCCTTTGGCACCATGGGGATCCGGGATAAAGCCCGACATTTGGCCACCCTTTACCTCGAAGATATTTCCGACTTGATTGCGGAACTCATTGATCCCCATTTTGGCTTTAGCCGCTACGCAGAACGGCTGGCCCGAACGGCAACCTCCTTTGATGAATTGTACGAGGCGCTCCAACAAAAAACCACCTTTATCGATGTTTTCCTATTGGAAGTACTGACCGAAAAGATGGAAAAATACCAGCCGGAAGTATTGGCCATTAGTGTGCCCTTCCCGG
>CAXHCA010000264.1:0-3472 GCA_964015035.1 uncultured Saprospiraceae bacterium | reverse complement strand
AAAATAAAGAAGATTGTCTTATCCTTACAAAAGGGGACTAATCCCAACTGCACCCTTTTACATCAGTTGCAGTAGACATAGTTCTTTATTTTTAAATGAAATAATTATTAGGCTAATCGAGAGACCGTGCCCCGATTAAGTAAATGCATTAAATAATCAGCCTTGTCAGGAAAGGTTAATTCAGATTCATTGGCACTTCCATCAGCAATATTTTGGCATTGCTATCGGCTTTGATTTCGAGTGCCTCTGTGTCCCAAACGCCAAAACCATCGCGCTTGTTCAGGCTTTGACCGTCAATGGTCACATCACCCTCTAAAATGAAAGCATAGACGCCGTTGCTCTTATCCTTAAGCTGGTAAGTGGTGGTTTGGCCAGCATCAAATTTACCCAAATGGAACCAGGCATTCTGGTGAATCCATACGCCATCATCGGCCGCATTTGGTGACAAAATCTGGTAAAATTGATTGTGTAAATCCTGAGCTTTTAGCGTAATCTGATCATAGCGGGGCTTCACATCTTTCTGATTGGGGAACACCCAAATCTGCAAGAACTTCACTTGGCGGTCGGCGTTTTTATTGTATTCGCTGTGGTAAATTCCCGTACCCGCACTCATCACCTGCACGTCACCTTCTTTGATCACGGTCACGTTGCCCATGCTGTCTTTGTGTTCCAAATCACCTTCCAAGGGAATGGAGATGATTTCCATGTTATCGTGGGGGTGGGTGTCGAAACCCTTTCCTTCAGCAACGACATCGTCATTGAGTACCCGCAGTACCCCAAAGTGCATGCGTTCCGGGTTGTAATAATTGGCAAAACTAAAAGAATGGTGCGAGTTCAACCAACCGTGGTCGGCGTGGCCTCTTGATGTGGCTTTATGTAATACCGTTTTCATTGTTTTAAACTCCTTATTTGGTAAATGATTAAATCCGACTTGTCGTTCCGGCGTAAAAGTAGCCTCCAGCATTTTATCGTAAGTCGAATGTTTTAATTTAACGTTTTTTGCCCTGAGCATTGAACTGCCGGCGGCTACACCAGCGGTACCGAGAATGGCTTTCTTAATGAAATTTTTCCGATCCATCTTCTTTGCTTTTTGTATCGTACAAAGGTCTGCTGTTTCGCAAGGCAATGAGATATAAAAAAGGCAGGCAGATATATAAAAATGTCGGAATTCAATAAATTTAGCGTTTTTCGTCTCTGAAGGAAGTTGGAGACTGGCCAACTTGTTTTTTAAAAAATCCACTAAAATGCAGCGGTTCTTCAAATCCTAGTCGATAAGCTATTTCTTTGATATTCAATTCAGTATGTAGAAGGAGGCGCTTGCTTTCCAATACCAGTCGATCCTGAATGACCTCTTTGGCTGTTTTGCCGGTCAGCATTTTAACCGTATGGCTCAAATGTTTGGATGATATATGTATTTCGGAGGCATAGTCGGCCACTTTATGCCAGGTATTGAATTGCTTATGCACCAAATCTTTAAAATTTCTTAGCATGCATACACCTCTATTTTCCTCATCGAGTTGGGCCGGGTTAAGGGTGCAGCTATTATTGCAATAGATTAAAAACAGTTGTAAAAGTGCTCCCAGAGCCCGATTGCGATAGAGTAATTCCTCGGGCAGGCACTCCTCCATTTCACTAATGATATTTGTCAATTTAGCAAAAATGGCGTCATCGACCGCCAAAGGAGGGGTGTTGCCAAATTGTTGAAAGAGGTTGATATTAGAAATGAAGCTTTCCGGAATGCGGTTTTCCATTAAAAAATCTTTGGAAAAGGTAATGGCCCAACCCGTTGGCCGGTTATAGGTCACTACCTGATGCACCTGGCCCGGACTGACAAAATGCACCTGGTTGGTCGCAAATTGATAGGTCTGATAATCAACGACGTGTTTTCCTTCCGCTTCCTTTACCATAATAACGGTATAATAGTCATGCCGGTGTGGTACATCCAGTTTGCCCTGCGCCTGATCAAAGATGGTTTCCATCTTCTGCAAGTTGAAATCTTGATGGTGCTTGCGCTGCTTGAGCTGTTCGGTATGTTTAATCGTTTCGATGGTATGGTGTTTTGAGGTAATAACAAATATTAGGTATGGTGGTTTTGGGGAGCATTAAATCCATCGCAGAACCGTGAATGGCATTTTACACCATTTTAGTCGACTATACCCTGAAAATGGTAGATAAGCAAGAACTTCTTTTGAAGAATTTTTGTATTAATTATAGAAAGTATTTTAAGTGAGATACATATAATATTACCAAGTTGAATCAAAATGCAAAAAATCTAAGGTGGTGGCGACAAAAAAGAAAACCCGGGAAGAAGGAAAGCTGGGGGAGCTATTTTGTTGGCCTGATCAAAAAAGGATGGGAATCGGCCATTGGTAAGGCCATTACCACCGGGCTGTTTGCCTTAGCAATGGGGTTATTTTATAACCTATATCAAAATCCTTATATTGATTTCACCATCCAAATAGAAGTGTTTGATGCTCAAACCGGACGAGGCCTGAATAATGCCGAGATATATGTGCAGGATACCAACTACCACTTTACCACCGATGATCAAGGGAAGGCAGAAGTGATCATCAAGGTTCGAAGAAATACAGACCATGTGGTTCTGACCTGTACGGCTGATCACTACAAAACTCAGCAAAAGAAAATTGATGTGTTGCTTGAGAAAAAACCAGTATTCCCAACCAGATTTATTTTAGATTACAGCTATTTGCAATAATGCTGAAAATGTTAAATACAATTCAAAAACTTGATTTCCTGCCCTTTTTATATTAAATTAGGTTTTTTCCAAAACTGATTGAACACCTAAGTTCATGCTTGGTGGTGCTGCTTTAGCAGCGAAAATTGCAGGTTTTGGGTTCTCGGGAGGCTCATTTTTGAGTGCATCTTGGCTGAGCCGAGACGGACGAAAAAATAGCCGAAAAGAGGTTCCAAAATCCCGGTTTTACCGGGACTGAATAGCTTGCCCGAATATACTTCAGGGACCACCTCCAAACATGCACTAACCCAAATCATCCACTTATGAAGAGACTATATTTACTCCTGCCCATTTCGGTGGTTTTATTCTTTTCAGCTTTATTTCTTTCTTTTGTTAATGCAGAGGCTAGTTTTGTTGTCCCTGGAATTGTGTTAGACCTCAACCAGGAACCGGTTTTTAATGCAAAGGTCGCCTTGGAAAACGAAGAAGGGGAGGAAATAGGTTATTTTGAGCCCACTGATGCCAAAGGTCGGTTTGAACTGAGATTCAATGCAGTGGAAGGTAAACCCTTGACTATCCGGATTAAAAAGCAACATTTTCACCCTGTGGAGAGGGAAATTATCCCTTCTTCTTCAAAGCAGGAATACCCCGAAATGATGATCGAACTTGTGCCGGATCATCATTATACTTTAAAGACGAGCAATAAAAAAGATTAAATAAACTCGTTCTTTGACAAATTTCGTGGTCAAGCTAAAATAGAAGTTGTTTAAAAACTAC
>CAXHCA010000263.1:0-3519 GCA_964015035.1 uncultured Saprospiraceae bacterium | reverse complement strand
AAAGATTACATCCAATTGCAGAAGATCCGTTTGCACAAGAAACTGGACTTGAGTTTTGTTGAAGAGGTAGCTGAAAAGTCCTTAATGATCCCACCACTTTTGCTCATTATTTTGGTCGAAAATGCCTTTAAACATGGAGTAGAACCCGCCGAAGGCACTAGCAACCTAAGCATTCGGGTAAAAAGTGATGATCAAGTGCTGACCTTTGAATGTGTGAATTCCTTTGAACCACCCCTCTCAAAAGAAAGAGGTATTGGCCTAGACAACCTCAAACGCCGCCTGGAACTGCTCTATCCAAATCGGCACCATTTGACAACCACCGTTCAAGGTACTACCTTTACGGCAAATTTAGTTGCATGGAACGAGTGACCTTAAAGGCACTGATCGTAGATGATGAACCTTTGGCACATAATGTCATTCTCAACTTTGCCAATGATGTTCCTTTTCTAGAAATTGTTGGCCAGGCCTATTTAGCCATTGATGCCTTGGCGTTTTTGAAAACCCATGAAGTAGACCTCATTTTTTTGGATATGCAAATGCCTAAGCTCAAAGGGTTGGACTTTCTGCGCATTTTGGCACAAAAACCTTTGGTTATCGTTACCTCCGCCCACCAGGAATTTGCTTTAGAGAGCTTTGAACTCGACGTTTGTGACTATTTACTAAAACCGTTTCGCTTTGATCGTTTTTTAAAGGCAGTACACAAAGCCTTTGAGCTTTATCAGCTCAGATTCCAACCAATAACACCCGCTCTAACGCCCGAAGAAACGCCCGCTGATCAGATTTTCATCAAATCCGACAAGCGGTTTATTCAGCTACATTTTTCCGACATTTATTACCTGGAAAGCCACGGCAACTACGTCAAAGTTTGGCAAAAAGACCAATTTCATTTAACGCCTAAGACGCTGGCAGCCTTTGAAGAAACCTTGCCGGATGACCAGTTTATCCGAATTCACAAATCCTTTATGGTCAACCTTCGACACGTACACTATCTGGAAGGCAACCAATTGGTGATGCGCAATGGATCGGCGCTGCTGATTGGCCGTAGTCACAGGAAGGCGGTGAAGGGCATGATTGAAGGCGTTTAGAAAGAGCTGATTGCAAATCATTCGGCAAAGGCAGTTGATCGTCTAGCCAGAATTATTCCATCAAAAGCCTTCATTAAAGCTTCGCACAAGAGAAAAGCCGGCAATCAGTGAGGGGTTCATTGAGTGCTTGTTTGTAGCGGATTCTATTTGAAAATCAGCAGATTAGGGTTTTGGCTAAGAGGTCAAATATGAGTCTCGGCTGAGCCGAGGTGAATATATTAGCTCAACGCCAGAGCCTGCCCCGATCTCACATCGGGGTTCCTAATATGCTGGTTTTCAGCAGGAGCAAGCTCCAAAGATGCTCTTAGTCAAACGGCTGTAGATCTGGCTCCAAATACTCCTGCTTGGCCCGCACCGATTCGAAAATATCAAAACCGTAGTGATAACCTATCAACTCCTTAAAGTTGTACTTCAGTCGCGGAAATTTCTCGATAAAATCGGCAAAATTATCTGATTGAGATTTTTGCATGAAGTGGTGCACGGCCTTAATTGCAGCAACGGTTAAGGTCTTGTTGAACTTATCGGAAGCGCCAAGAGTGGTGACAAAATTCACCAATTGCTGACATATATTCTCCTCTGCTTGCCGCAAACCGTAGCGGTCAAGGTGTATCCAAGCCAATCGCAAATGTGCTTCGTGGCTGAAGATAGCTGGGTCGAAGGTCGCGTTGGCGAATTGCATTTCGAATTCGGCATCGGTTAATTGCCAATGGTTTTCCATGTTTTAGGTTTGTTTTTCATACGCCCCCCCTGATACAATGATATTGATCTTTATCAGTGATTCTCACGCCTCGTTTTCAATCAGCAAATTACAATTTTTGCTTCAATTTTTCCACTCGTTGAAGCAGGGGCACCATTGGTTGAAATTATTCCACGCTACCCCGTTGAAAGTCTAGTTTTGGCCCACCAAACAAAATCATTCAAATCATGAAGACACCTAAAAAAAATCCGGTATTGCCATTCCTTTTAATCCTGCTTTCCTCCTTTATGGTTCGGGCCCAAGCACCGACCATGGGTAACCCCGAAGAACTCCCTTATACCATTCGTGTAGAGGATGTGACCCGCGATGAAATTCCGGGGTTGCATTCTTTCGCTTTCGCGCAATGGGACGGCTGGTGGGTGGTCATCTGTGGTCGTATCAATGGCTTACATGGCTTTTTTCCATTCACCGCCTTTCCGGAAAACGGCATCAATGCCAGCATTCGCATCATCGATCCAGAGACCGGTGAAATGTACAGCTACGCCATTGATGATTTGGACCTCCCCTATCCTGGGCAACTCAAATCCACCAATCCACAATATGCACAGGAGGGAGAATGGCTATACATCGCCGGAGGATATGGCAAAATGCCCGAAAGTGATGACTTTATCACCTTCCCCACGCTAACCAGGGTTCATTTGCCCTCCTTGATTACCAATGTCATTTGGAATGAAAACCCCAGTGCTGCCTTTCGGCAAATACAATCACCGGAAATGCAAGTCTGTGGTGGCGAAATGGACCTACTGGACGACTACTTTTACCTGGTTGGCGGTCACGATTTTGCCGGCAATTACTCTCAAACTCAAACCTCCACATTTACTCAAGAATATACCTACGAAATCCGAAAATTTAAAATTGAACAAGTTGGCGATTCTCTCGGAATCACCAATTATACGGTCTACCACGACGAAGAAAACCTCCGCCGCCGCGATTTCTCCCTTGCCCCCATTGTCCAACCCAATGGCAACCACGGGTTATGCCTTTACGGTGGTGTTTTCCGGCCAGATGCAGATTTACCTTATTATAATCCGGTCTACATTACGGATGAGAACATTTTTGAAATGGATGCCGATTACGAGCAGGTATTCAGCCAATACACCTGTCCGACCATCCCTCTTTTTGACGCTCAGGATCAGTCCATGTATACCCTCTTTTTTGGCGGTCTGAGTGTGCATTATTACCAACAGAATGACGAAGCCGTATATTACGACGAGCGGGTTCCCTTTATCAAGGACATCACCACCTTCCGTCGTCAAGCTGACGGCAGCAGCCTGGAATTTCTGATGCCGCAATATTTTGATGAACTACTCGGCTCCAATATGATCTTTGTGCCCAATTTAGAGGCTCCGCATTACAACAATGAGGTATTCAAACTACAAGAAATGAGCG
Organism: uncultured Saprospiraceae bacterium; assembly: GCA_964015035.1. GTDB lineage: Bacteria > Bacteroidota > Bacteroidia > Chitinophagales > Saprospiraceae > BQJU01. Next base: position 288 of record CAXHCA010000263.1, on the reverse strand, counting down.
GAGAGGTATTTTTGGGATATCTTTTTGGCGGCATCAAAGCTGAAATTCCGAACATCACCCCATCGAGTGCGAGCAACCGGATGTTTAAGGTTTATATTCAGCACCGCCCTATCGTACAAACGAATGATCCACTATCTTACCCTACACCGGTCAGCATTTCCCCAAATCCGTTTACATCCCATTCAATATTGGCCATCGAGGCCGCTCAACCCATTGAAAATTTGCAGCTTTTCCACAGCAATGGCACGCTGCTGGGGCAATTTGGTAATGATCAAGATGCACTGGAAC
>CAXHCA010000262.1:0-3522 GCA_964015035.1 uncultured Saprospiraceae bacterium | reverse complement strand
CCCAAAATCTGCAATTTTCGCTGCTAAAGCACCACCTCCAAACAAGCACTAAGGGGTCAGAGAAGAATAACTTACCCATTTGATGCTGCTCTTTTGCTACCAGTCATCGTTACTCAAATCCTCACTTCATATTCGCCCATGTCGCGAAATAGCAACCAACAATCGAATGGTCAACACCGCTGCTACAATCAGCCCGGCAAACCCCAGCACGGAGATGTTGTATACCCGTGGTGGCACATCTGCCACAATGATGATAGAAGAGGAGACAATAATGGCTACTGTGATGAGCGTAAAGGCAATGCGGTTGATAAAGATATCCGTCTTTTGCAGTACAGGGTCCAGGCCTTTGTGTTCAAATTCGACATGTAGCTTTCCTTCCTTAATTTTATGAATGATTTCACGGATATCTTCCGGCAAGTCTTTGATCAACAAGGAGCTTTCCTCAATAGAACGAAGCACATCTTTGCCCCACTTTTGTGGATCGTATTTGGTGGCCAGCAGTTTTTTGACATACGGCCCGATATTGGCAATGATGTCGTAATCCGGATCGAGTTTTAGGCCGACGCCTTCAATAATAATCAGGGCTTTGAGCAACAATAGCAAGTTGGGCGGGATACGGATTTTATAATCAAAAAACAAGGCATTCAAACCCTTCATCACTTCGTTTCCGTCAATGTTCTCGATCGATACATTGGTGTAATTCCGCAATACATTAATAATGTCGTATTCCAGTTCCCGCTGTTTTTCTTTGTCTAGCCCGCTGGAGAATTTCAAAATGGCCTTTTTGAGTCCTTGCACATCCTGTTCATACATTGACAGTAAAATATTGGCAAACAACCCCTTATCACTTTCGATAATGGTCCCCATCATGCCAAAATCCAGAAAGGCAATGCGACCATCTTCCAATACAAAAATATTGCCGGGGTGGGGATCAGCGTGGAAGAAATTATGCTCAAAGACCTGTTCGAAATAGAGTTGGATACCGCGTAAAGCCAAGTCTTGCCCCGTAATTTTAAAGGCCCGCAGGTTTTCCAAATCCGTTACTTTGTAGCCATCTACATATTCCATACAGATGATCCGATCGGTACTTAATTCCTCGTATAGTTCGGGGATAAAAACGTCTGGGTTATTGGCAAACATGTGCTGGAACTGCCTGAGGTTCCGGGCTTCGGCTTTGAAGCTGAGTTCCTCGTTGATGCTTTGTTCAAACATTTTAACCAGCGCACCAGGATTATACACCTGATATTGCGGAAAGTAATTATCGATAATGGACACGATATTTTTTAAAATGGCAATATCGGCTGCAATTTCTGCCCGGATTTCCGGCCGTTGAATTTTTAGCACCACCTCTTTGCCACCCTTCAAGCGGGCCCGGTGTACCTGTGCCATGGAGGCGGAGGCGAGTGGGGTTTCATCAAAGAAATCCAGCAATTCATCCACCGGTCGCGGTAATTCTGCTGCCAGCATGTCCTGAATTACGGCAATGGGTACGACGGGCGCATTGTCCTGCAATTTGGTCAATTCATCAATCAACGGTTCTGGGAGCAAATCGGGGCGATTACTGGCAATTTGGGCAAATTTGATGAAGGTGGTACCTAGCTCCTCACACACCAGGCGAATGCGTTCGTGGCGAGTAAACTGACTGACTTTTTTGCCATTCCGGCTAGGCACCAAGACGTTGGTCTGAGGCAGTATCTTATTGAAGGGGGGATGAGATACGATATCTTCAAACCCATATTTGATCAGGGTAGCGAAAACCTTTTCGTACCGCATAAATCGCGAAGTATTTTCCGGACCAATCGTCTTTGCCTTCATCATTTTCATCAATTATTGGAGAGATCAGCAATGGCCTTTTTCAAGTAATTGAAAGATTCAGAAAGGTCTTCCACAAAATGATCCAACTTTGACTGATCTCCTTCTTCTTTAGCAAGCAGGGTTCTCACTTCTTCGAGCTTATCGGTAAATTCGTTGCGAATGCGATCTACCCGTGCGGGATCATCTTTGTCGTGTAGGGCCAGATTCACGCGAAAAGCATCCATTTTGGCTTTAAAGCCATCCAGGGTTTCTTGCATTTCTAAACCCATAGCCGCATAATTTTCCTTGATATCTTCTTCGAGCTTGTAAATTTTTCGCAACAAGTCATTCTTATATGCGTCGTATTTTTTCGCTTTGTCCGGCACCTTAGCATACAATGCCGATTCAAGGTCTTCTACGGCGGTGAGCAATTCGCGCCGGTTTTCAGCAGAACCACTATCCCATTCCTTGATACGGCTTCGCTCCCGATTGATGTAGTTGGAAAGGTTCTTCCTTTCCGCTTCAATCAAGTCGCGCGCCTCGGCCTTACCAAGGGCCATTTGCACTTGGAGCTCTTCGGAGAGTACCTTCAGGTTTTTGACCTGGTTTTTAACTCTTTCCATGATTGCCTTTTCCATAATACCTGATTTTTGGTGAACAATTGGAAGGAACATCTGCTCTTTCCTATCCTATCAAAATTGCAGGTTTTTTTAGCAAGATGGAATGATACAAATCCTACCGGTCTATGACCTAAATCATTCACTTCAGGAACGGGTATCAGTGTCAAATCCGGGCCTTTTTTTGAATATTGGAAGACATCAAAACACAGGAACATGAAAAGCATTCTGATCCCTACCGACTTTTCCGACAATGCCGGTGATGCCTTGGCATACACGCTTGGTTTGGTGGGCCACCAACCGGTACGTGTACACATTTTGCACGTGGTTGAACCCAATGTCACCTCTCCCGGCCTCTCGGTAGTGACCACTGATTTGATCACCGCCCAACTGGATGATGCCCGTACCAATATGCAAGCGTTGGAAGGCTTCAGCCAAACCACCCTAGCCGATCAAGGAAAAACCAATGTAAAAGTGACCACTAATGTAGCTGTCGGCACCACTTCCGCAACGCTCCAGGCAGAAGCCAAAGAAATTCATGCCGATGCCATCATTATGGGAACTCAAGGCAGCAATCACAGTACGGTTGAAAAAGTATTGGGTACGGTTTCCACCAATGTGATACGCGAAGCGCCCTGTCCGGTTATTCTAGTGCCTAGAGGTTATGTCTTTAAAGTGATTGACACCGCTCTGTTCGCCACCAGTTTGGATCACTCTGACCCATACGAATTGTGGCGCGCTACTGAATTGATCAAACCCCACCTTTCTGTAGTGAGGTGCCTGCATGTAGTGAAGGATCGGGTATCCAAAAATGATGCTGCGCTGGAGGCTTTCGCCAAATACATGGTTGAGCATTCCCCTGCCATCCAAACCATCTTTCACATCGAATTGGGGCAGAACATTGAGGCCACCATCGCCGAATATGCCAAGGACTACGATGCCGAGCTGATCATCATGCACCGCGCCAAGAGAAACCTTTGGGAAACGATTTTTGGCCCCAGCCATACCAAAAGGATGGTATTTAAATTGAAGGTGCCCTTATTGGTGCTGAATTAGGTGCTTGTTTGGAGGTAATCCCTGAAGTATATTCGGGCAAGCTATTCAGGCTGCA
>CAXHCA010000261.1:0-3545 GCA_964015035.1 uncultured Saprospiraceae bacterium | reverse complement strand
TATTCGGGCAAGCTATTCAGTCCCGGTAAAACCGGGATTTTGGAACCTCTTTTCGCCAGCAAATCCGACCTCCAAATATGCTCTGAGTAGTGACTATTGCACGATTAAGAGTTGACTGTAAAAAGGTTCCTGATTGACCAACTGCACTAGATAAAATCCGGCCGGGATAGAGCATTCCAGGTGAATCAATTTCACTTGTTTTACCTCAACGGCTTTGATCAATTTTCCATCCATAGTTTTGACTTGAACTTGGCCACTAAACGGTTTTTCTACGCTTACCGATACCCAATCCCTGGCCGGTTGCGGATAAATGATTACTTCAGCGGACAAAAGTCCTTCATTGCCCCCGAGCGGAACCGGCCACTCATAAGCGCCAATGTCGGTAGCATTGCCGGCAAGGCGTTGGGCGCCAGCCAAATCTTCCTGCACCGGGAATGGAAAGTCATCGCTGCCCGCATCAATACAAGGGCTGCCCTCCTGGAGGTGGAAGTTTCCTTGATTGGGATCGAGAAAAAGGGCGGGTTCGTGAATCTCTCCGGTCCCTGGATTGGGAATCAAATCACCGTAATAAATGGGAAAATTGAGGCTTTCATTGTACTCATAACGGTAAGGGGCTGCCGTCTCGTAAATGTTGTTGTGATCAATGCGCAAGGCATTTAATTCTGTTGAATCTGAGGCTAAATTGACAATGCCAATGCCAAAGTTGGTGATGATATTATTAAAAATATGCGTGATGGAATCGGAGTTGATGATGATGCCAAAGTGCTCCGTAGTGGCTGTGCCAATCATGGTATTGTTGAAAATATGTCCATGAGACCGATTGATGAATATCCCTTGATAGTCTCCTTTGGCAATCAAATTATTGTGGATCAAAAAGGTACCCAAATTGAGGGTGATGGCATGGCTCCCCCTTGTGTTGGTAAAGATGGAATGACTGACTTGCAGGTTTCCCATGAAGAGACTCATTGGAGTAAAAAGCTGATCGAAGCTACAATGCTGCACCAGCAAGTCAGCATTATAGGCGTTGATGCCAATGTTTGGCGGCGAGGTCTGTTGATCCAAATCGGTAAATGCCAGATTCCAAAATTGGACTTTGGCATCTTTTACATCAAATGCAGAAGCCTGGTCAGGGGTAGGGGAAAACAGTGGAGGTGTATCGCCTTGGCCAATGATGACCAATTCCTTGTTCCTGATTTGCACACTATCGGTATAAAGCCCGGAAGAGATATACAAGGTATCGCCATCTTGGGCGGCTTGTACCGCTTCGCTGATGGTTGGGATTTGTGCCGGAATATGATAGGATTCCTGGCTGAATAGCTTGATTGTCAATGCGATAAAAAATAAGGAGGCCCCTAAAGTTCGCAGGAATAGTGCTTTTTTAAATTTCATGACGGATGATTTGTTGTCAAATTATAAAAAAAGAAGCATTAAACCCCAACCAACTATGGGTGCTAATATTGCTGAATATAAGTGGAGGTCCCTTCGCAATATATCAAGCAAATTCCCTTTTATTTCTTCAACGGAGTACCTGCTTTCGGGTTACACCTGTATTTTAGCGGTTCAAAACTTTAATTAAAATGTGTAGAAACTTAAAAAACTATCTGGCAGCCCTGCTGCTCTGTCTTTCGACGGGCGCTTGGGCTCAAATTATTACTGCCGATCCCCCTTTTCCAACGGTCAATCAGGAAGTCACCATTACTTTTGATGCCTCCCAGGGAACAGGTGGACTGGCCAATTGCGGCTGTGATGTCTACGTGCATACGGGCGTCATCACCAACAACAGCAGTGGCCCCGGCGATTGGCAAAATGTACCCACTGAGTGGGGCGTAGCCAATGCCGACTGGAAGATGACTCGAGTTACCGGTCAGGCCAATTTGTATACCTACACCATCAGTCCTTCCATTATGGAATTTTATAATGTAGAAGCCGGTGTAGAAGTATTGCAAATGGCTTTTGTCTTTCGCAATGCTGATGGCTCCATGGAAGGCAAGGGGGAAGGAGGTACAGACATCTACTATGATGTCTATTCTGAGAGTGGCGCACTTTCGGTCATTCTCTTAAGCCCTGAAAATGACTTTGTCGATGTCAGTCTCGGTCAGCAAATTCCGGTCGTGGCAAACGCTTCTGCGACCTCTACGCTTTCCCTTTATGACAATGGGGTCTTATTGACCGAGGAAACGGATGCTACGGAGTTGAATTATTCCATTGCGCCTACCGTTTCCGGCAGCCATCTGGTAGAAGTTGTCGCGAATGATGGAACGTCATCGGATACGGCTCGGTTCAGCTACCAGGCCACGTTAAGAACCCGTTTCATCAATCCCGCCTCAGAGATCATCTTTGCAGAATCCGGCGAGGTCATCAATGTGCTGGCTACGGCCGGGATCAGCAGTGAATTGGAACTAACCGACAATGGCACGCTCTTGACTCAATTTAATGGTGGAACCATCAGCTATAACCTCACTACCGGCGGTGGGGGCTTGCATACCGTGGTCTTTTCCGCTACTTATAATGGAGAAACGGCATCTTCTTCCTTCGTCTATCTGTCGCCCAATAGCCTCAATATTGCCGATCCGCCGGCCGGTTCTAAAAATGGCATTACTTATCTCAACGACACCGATGTACGCCTGCAATTATATGCGCCCAATAAGGACATCGTTTTTGTGATCGGAGATTTTAACAATTGGAATGTGGATGGTGACTATTTGATGAATCGCAGTGTTGATGGCAATACTTATTGGTTGGAAATATCGGGATTAACACCTGGTGAAGAGTATGGCTTTCAATACCTCGTTGATGGTGAAATCCGGACTGCCGATCCGTATAGTAGAGTGGTTTTAGACCAATACAATGACCCCTTTATTCCCACCGCCACCTATCCCAATATTCATCCGTATCCGGTGGGCCAAACCACTGGCATAGTCAGCTTGTTGCAGCCGGGGGCCGAAAACTATGATTGGCAAGTGGATGATTTTACGGCACCACCCAGTGAAGAGTTGGTCGTTTATGAATTGCTGATGCGCGATTTCCTCGATCGCCACGATTACCAAACCCTGATCGATACCTTAGACTATTTAGATCGCTTGGGAATCAATGCCATTGAATTGATGCCGATCAGCGAATTTGAAGGCAATAACAGCTGGGGGTACAATCCGTCATTTCACATGGCATTGGACAAGTACTATGGCACCATCAATGATTTTAAAGCATTTGTTGACGAATGCCATGCTCGAGGCATTGCCGTGATCTTGGACGTGGTCTACAATCACGCTTTCAGTCAAAGCCCATTGGCGCAGCTTTATTGGGATGCGACTAATTTTCGGCCCAGCGCTGAAAACCCCTGGCTGAATGTGACGCCGCGCCACCCATTTAACGTTGGCTACGACTTCAACCACGAAAGCCAAGCCACACGTGATTATGTGATTGAGGTAATGCAATACTGGTTGTCCGAATTTCGCGTAGACGGCTTCCGCTTCGATCTTTCCAAGGGCTTCACACAAACCCAAAATAGCGATGTTGGCGCTTGGGGAAATTACGATGCCGGAAGG
>CAXHCA010000260.1:0-3552 GCA_964015035.1 uncultured Saprospiraceae bacterium | reverse complement strand
GAGGTTGTTAAACAAAAAATGGGGGTTGATTTGTGATTTTAGAAACTGCAATTCACTGTCTTGCATCAATGCCTTTAATTCGTCTACTTCTCGTTGTTTCCGCAAGGCATCCCAGGCAAATTTGAAGCCCACCAGAATGACGATAACCGGCAGTATTTGGACCAAGGTGAAAAATACTCCGGGAAAGTTGTCTGCCCTTTGTCCGGGAAAATAAATCGGTTCCAGAACACGCTCCTCAATCAGGATCACTGCGGCGATGACCAATGCAACTGACAAAAAGAATGTCAAGTGTTTTTTACGATAAAAAAAGTGGGGGAGGAGCCAGTAGTTGATCACCAATGCGGCAATGGCGTAGTTGGCAAAGAACGTATACTGATAGGCTTCTATGTGCGGATGATTCTTATCAAACGAATAAAAGAGGAACACCAGAAAATGCAGTATAATCTGGAAAATAACCTCCTGAACGGAGGGAGATATGGCTTTGATTGTTTTCATTATTAACCAAAACTAATCTTTCATCGCCAATTTGTGAAACCCATTCCGCCCAACGACCGATTCTTCCCCGTTAACGGTCAAACAGCAACGATAAATCGGTGTGCTTGCCGTTCACCGGCCAACCTCTGTCGTTCAAAGATTCTATTTTTCTTTTTGGCAAAAACACCGTTGTTTTGTGGCAACAAAATTGCACTCAAAATCTGTTTTTAAATTTATTATGATGATTGTTAAGATAACCCGCTGTTTATCATTTTTTCTTTTGATGACGACCACCGTCTTAAGTGCACAACAGCAAAAGATATTGGTCACCGGAACGGTGCTGGAAAGAAACAGCCAAGAACCTGTCGAATTTGCAACCGTGATGATTGCAGACAAGGCCACCAAAAAAACGATCACCGGTGCTACCACGGGTATCGATGGAACCTTTAGTATTGAGTCGCCCAAAGAAGATTTCTATGTGGAGATTAGTTTCATTGGTTTTGCCACTCAAACCATCAATGAAATAACCATTGTAGCAGGAAGAGCAGATCTGGGCAAAATTATGTTGTCGGACGATAGCCAAACCCTGGATGAAGTGGTGGTCAGAGGGGAGAAGTCTACCACGGAATTTAAGCTGGACAAGCGTGTGTTTAACGTGGGCAAAGACCTCAGTAGCACTGGGGCCAGTGCCTTGGAAGTGCTGAATAATGTACCTTCCGTCAACGTCAATATAGAAGGACAAATTAGCTTGCGCGGTAGCGAGGGAGTACAGATTCTGATCAATGGAAAACCCTCTGTATTGGCCAGTGAGGAAGGAAACGCCCTCGGGACCATCACCGCTGATATGATTGAAAAAATTGAGGTGATTACCAATCCTTCTGCTAAATACGACGCGGAAGGAACCTCCGGCATTATCAATATTGTCATCAAAAAAGAGAATCGTAAGGGCTTGAACGGCTCGGTGTCGCTCAATACCGGAATTCCTCACAATCACAGTTTTGGCCTGAGCCTGAACCGCCGTACGGAAAAGTTCAATTTATTCAGCCAATTAGGCGTGGGCTACCGCGAATTGCCGAGTGATGTGGAAAATATCAATCGGGATTTGGTGAATAATACGACGGTACTGAGCAATGGAGAAGAATTTAGAAATGAAACCTTCTACAATGTGATTTTGGGAACGGATTATCATATCAATGATCACAATGTATTGACCTTGTCTGGATTTTTTGCTTATGAAGTGGAAGACCAGCCTTCTACGACCAATTTTCGGGAGCTGGATGCCTCTGATGCTCTCGTTTCTGAATGGGCGCGTAGTGAAGATACCAAGGCCAACAATCCAAAGTGGCAGTATGAATTGCAGTACAAAAGTGATTTTAAGGACGATGAAGACCACACCCTGCTTTTTAGCGCTTTGGGTAACTTCTTTGGTAAAAAGCAATCGTCCGACTTTTTTGATAACACCCTTTCAGGAAGTGATGCCGATGCTACTCAAAACACCCGTACCGATTTTCAGGAAGCAGTGAATACCTTCAAATTGGATTATACCAAGCCTTTTGCCAAAAACTGGACGCTGGAAACCGGTGCGCAATATGTGCTCAATGATGTCAGTAATGATTATGAGGTCAACAATCTGCTCGATGGTGATTGGGTGAATGACCCGTTACAAACCAATGTGTTTGAGTACCACCAAAAAGTGCTGGGGGTGTATGGCACCGGTGCTTATGAAGGAGACAAATGGGGCTTGAAATTGGGGGTACGCGCGGAAAATACCGATTTGAATACACTGCTAACCAATACCAATGAGACCAACAAACAAAACTATACCAATCTGTTTCCAAGTGTCCATACTTCTTATAAACTGACACAAAGTCTTTCCTTGCAAGCAGGCTATTCCCGCCGGATTTTCCGGCCACGGCTCTGGGATTTGAACCCGTTTTTTAATATCCGTAACAACTTCAGCATCCGCACCGGTAATCCGGATTTGCAGCCCGAATTTACTGACTCCTACGAGGTCTCCAGTATTTATATCGTGGGAAAAGCTTCGCTGAATTTTACCGTGTATCACCGATATACCACAGATGTTGTAGAGCGGATCTCGATCTTTGAAAATAATGTAAATACGACCAAGCCCTACAATATTGGCACCAATCAAGCCACTGGCCTTGAGTTTAATGCCAAGGTGACGCCCAATAAATGGTTGTCTTTTAACGGTGATGTCAACTACAATTATTTTAATCGTCAGGGCGAATTGGAAGGCACTTCTTTCGACTTTGCTTCCGACCAGTGGTCTGGAAAAGTGACCTCCAAACTGAAACTTCCGGCCGGTATCGATTTTGAAGTGACCGGGCATTACCAATCGGCCTATCAGACCGTGCAAAGCGAAGTGTCTGACAACCTGTTTGCTGATTTGGGCTTGCGCAAGAAGATCATGAAGGGGAGGGGAGTGCTCAACCTGAGTATCCGCGACATCTTTGCCTCTCGCATTAGAGAAAGTGTGACAGATCAAGCCGAGTTTTATCTGTATAATTTTCGACAAAGAGGACGCTTCGTTGCACTGGGATTCAGCTACGGCTTCGGCAAAGGAGAAGCCATGGAATTTTCAGGCGCGAGAAGACGTCATTAACCAGCTATACCTAATTTTCCATTGGCTTTTCTGGTTTTACTTTCGTAGATTGGTTCCTCAAAACAAAACCATATCATGAAAAATAAAACCTTCCTTTTGTGTCTGTTTATGGCCGGATTTACGGTGCACGCTCTTTGGGCTACAGCCAAAACCAATGGAATAGGAACGTACCGTATTGTGATTGAAGGTTACGATTGGGGGCCTGCTGTAAACAAGGTCATTCTTTCACTGGACGAAACCGTTTCCTCGGCTGATGCCAAAGATTATACCGTATTTGTCAAGCGCAGCACGGATAAGATGGAGCTACCTGCGGAACAAGCCTCCGGTACCCGTACTGTGCTCCACGCTTACGTGTCTGATGCCGAAGGGAATAAAGCCACGGAAGGCAAATACGTTACGCTGGTCCTATTGGTCAGCCCTGATTTGCCATTGGGTTCGCCCATTCAGTATATGCA
>CAXHCA010000259.1:0-3608 GCA_964015035.1 uncultured Saprospiraceae bacterium | reverse complement strand
GAAAAGATGGAAAAATACCAGCCGGAAGTATTGGCCATTAGTGTGCCCTTCCCGGGAAATTTATACGGCGCCTTGCGCTGTGGTCAGCTCGTTAAGAAAAAGTACCCCAACACCAAGATTGTGATGGGGGGTGGGTATGTCAATACTGAATTGCGTTCTTTGGGCGAAGAGCGGATCTTCGAATTTGTGGATTATATCACCCTGGATGATGGAGAAGCCCCCATCTGGCACCTCTTTGAATACTTGGCCGGCCACAGAGAACAAACGGCCTTAAAAAGAACCTTCGCACTCAAGGGAGGAGTTGTTCAATATTTTAATGGCTCCACCGATCTTGACGTTCCACAGCGAGACGTTGGCACGCCCGACTACGGTGATTTCCTACTGGATCAATACCTTTCCGTTATCGAGATAGCCAACCCCATGCACCGTCTATGGAGCGACGGCCGCTGGAATAAACTAACCCTCGCCCACGGCTGCTACTGGGGCAAATGTAGCTTCTGTGACGTGACGCTGGACTATGTCAAAAGATACGAACCGGTGACCGCCAGCCTGCTCTGTGACCGCATTGAAACCATCATCAATCAAACCGGCGAATATGGCTTCCATTTTGTTGATGAGGCCGCGCCTCCCGCTTTGATGAGGGATTTGGCGCTGGAAATCATCAAACGAGGCCTCACCGTTTCCTGGTGGACCAATATTCGCTTTGAGCAAAGCTTTACGGAAGATTTGTGCCTTCTATTAAAAGCCTCGGGCTGCATTGCCGTCTCCGGGGGACTGGAAGTGGCTTCTGACCGCTTGTTGGCGTTGATGAAAAAAGGAGTCACCGTGGCCCAGGTAGCACGGGTTTGTCAAAACTTTACATCAGCGGGGATTATGGTGCACGCTTACTTAATGTATGGCTTTCCGACCCAAACTGATCAGGAGACCATCGACTCCCTGGAAATGGTCCGTCAATTGTTTGAAAACGGCTTATTACAATCCGGTTTCTGGCACCAGTTTGCCATGACGGCCCACAGCCCGGTAGGACTAGAGCCTTCCGCTTTCCAAGTGATAGAAATCGGCCCGGGAGTGGGTAAGTTTGCCAATAACGATCTCTACCACGATGATCCCACCGGTGCCGAACATGAATGGTATAGTGAGGGATTGAAAAAAGCATTGTTCAATTATATGCACGGCATTTGTTTTGATTTTGATCACCAGGAGTGGTTTGACTTTGAGGTGCCGGAAACCAGTATACCGGAACACTATATTTATAATGCCATTCAGGAAGATGGCGGAACAATTTTGAAGCCGCGCAGCAAGCTGGTCTGGTTGGGCGGCAAGGCCACAATGACCATTTTCGAAAAACGCCGAAAAGGGAAAGTAGTTCCGTTTGCCGAATTGCTGTTTCAGAATAAAAAGGATGTCTGGGCGTTACAGGTCCCTCTAAAAACAGGGAAGTGGTTAATGGAAATACTCCCACAATTAAAACCCGATTTCGCGCACCCATTTACCCTGCAAAAAATGGATGAAGATTACCACGATTTTGGTCTTGGTGACTTTGAAGTTTTTTGCCAATGCCCGACTTGGCATCAATTGCGGGAGCACGGATTGTTGGTATTGTAATGTTATTGAGGAATACCGTCTTCGTCGATTTTTAACAACATCAATTTAAAATCGGGATTATTGCCTTGCTCAATGGTTATACTCCCGGAAATAAGGTAACCTTCATTAGGTATTGAAAGAATATCCCATCCTCCTGCCAAAACGTCCACCCCATACAGGTTATGCCAAATCCTTCCCCCCCCCTCATCTGCCTTTACAATATACAATCCAGTACCATTTGGATCAAAGCTGGAGGAAGACCCAACCATGATAAATTCTCCGTTATCGTTTTGTAAAATGCCATGTACAAAGTCTGTAGCATGTCCTCCATAAACTTTTGACCATTGCAATTCTCCCATTGCATTCAATTTAAACAGAAGGAAATCTTGTGGAGAAAGCAAGGATTCTCTACTGGCGCTGACAGCCATTGCAAATCCTCCATCTTTGGTCGCAATAAAGTCCTCAGAAGAAGGCCATATACCTTCTTGTTCAATTACATTTTCGGCCAGGACGTTTCCATCCAAATCCATTTTTGCAAAGTACAGCCCATTCCCCTCAATATCATTAGAGAGCAATCCCATAATAGCCACCTCATCTTGTGCGGTTTCAAGAACAGACCAGCCATTGCTATTAAAATTTTTATCGATGATCCTTTTCCAAATGAATGCGCCGTTTTCATCCAACCTGAGCATTAAAACCGCCGTTTCTAATGTACTTTCGGGCACCTCAGTAAAACCAATAACCATGAATCCTCCAGTCGAAAGTTCAATGACGCTAACGCCTGTATCCGAATCCGTATCTCCATAAGCATGCGACCACTGCTTTTCGCCATCGGCATCCACCTTGAGAAGATAAACATCTCGACTACCAGCTCCCAGGTTTAGGGTGTAGCCACATACGATGTAGCCCCCATCTGAAGTGACTAACAGATCATGCCCTCGATCAATTTTCGATCCTTCTGTGTATCGTTTTGACCACGTTATGTTTAAATCAATATCAAATTTCGTCAATTGAATTTCGTTTGGCGCAATACCGTCACTATTGCCAAGTACCAGAAATCCACCATTGGCCCCAGGCTGAATTTTATGTCCTGAGGGAAGTTCCTCATCAATAAAAGTAAGCGCTGATGCCGGGAATGTATTATCCGCTTGCCCGCTAGGAGAGATGTTATTGCGACAACCAGCAGAAAGCACCACCAGGCCGAGCACTAAAGGAAAGCATTTCTGCCAAAAAGTCTTCATTTTTGTAGATTTTCAAGCGCATTAAGAAGGATATGATGTAAGTTACTACTTTGTAATTTATATTTTCAATATAATAGCATTTTTTTACAATCTTTAAATCAATTTTAATTTAACACAAGCCACATTTGACCACTGGCCGGTAAGGATGCTGTTAGGCTTCAGCAAAGAATAAGTGGTCTGTTTGAGTGCCTGTTTGTTATTTCGACTTTTTCGCCCAGGCACTTAATATTTCTTTCTCCTTGCGCATGATGGAGCTTTCTCCCGCAACCATCTTTTGACGGCGTTCTTCTGAGACAGCATCGGATTGCCACCAATCATAAATATCCATTACACTTTGAGCAAGGGGGGTAAAAGTCAACCCATTGGCCACCGCCCGGTCATTATTCACTAAGGCTGAACCGGCATTTTCTCCGGTAGGCATGATCCAGGGCACCATATCTAAAATGTTATATTGTTTTTCCAGAAATTCGTAGTCCGTTACCGGAACATAGGAAACAGGTGTACTGAAAGCGGCATGTACACCGTGCACAAATTGCGGCATGGTAGTGGCGGAAGCCGGTCCAACGGCATTTGAAATACCCGCCACTTTATTTTCAATCAATCGAATCATATAACCGGCTACATCTCTGACATCAATGTATTGAACGGGGTCTTGCGCCTTTCCGGGAATCATTACCTCCCCTCCGATGCTCATGCGTACCGGCCAGTAGGTAAAGCGATCGGTGCGGTCAGCCGGTCCCATCATGTAAGTGGGGCGTACCACTATGGTCCGGTCTTCGCCAA
>CAXHCA010000258.1:0-3663 GCA_964015035.1 uncultured Saprospiraceae bacterium | reverse complement strand
AGTCCCTGAAGTATATTCGGGCAAGCTATTCAGACTGCAATTTTCGCTGCTAAAGTACCACCTTCAAACATACACTAGATGGGGACAAAAATTGGGCTTTTGCCATAGAGCCAGAAACTAAAACCTTTCTTCCAAAACCTAAAACCTTAGCACTCATTCTCTATATTTGCCAAAAAATAAAACATGATCCAGGTTTTTGTTACCGGAGGGACCTTTGATAAGGAGTACGATTACATTAATGGGAAACTCTATTTTCAGGATTCTCACCTGCCTAAAATGTTTCAATATGGCCGTTGTACGCTTGATATAGACGTGAAGACATTGATGATGATCGACAGCTTGGAAATGACACAGGAGGATCGGGACATCATTGCCCATAATTGTCGGCGCTCGACAACGGATAAGATTTTAATCACCCATGGCACAGATAAGATGGTAGCCACAGCGGCTTATTTGGCCAGTTGTGGATTGGAGGATAAAACCATTGTACTGACCGGAGCCATGGTTCCCTACGCCTTTGGGTCTTCTTCAGATGGTTTTTTTAACTTGGGCAGCGCCCTGGCCTTTGTGCAAACCCTGCCCCCTGGTGTCTATGTGTCCATGAACGGCCGCTACTTTCACTGGGATAAGGTGAAAAAGAATCTAAAGACCGGATTTTTTGAAGAAATTTAAATCCAAAAGTACTTATGGCAGATATCTTTGGTTTGGTTTTTGAACTCATTTTTCTGGCAATGGGCATTGGCCTCTACCTCTTCGCCACGGGCCGCCTCAATCCATCTGATCCCAAGTCCTTAGCATGGGCCAAAGACTTTCGTCAAAAAAATGGCTGGTGGCTTAGAGTGGGCGCATTGGCCCTCACTGCCATCATGTTGGTCAATCTCTACCTTCATTTACAGGTGTATATCAGTGCACAGGGATGATTGGGGGGTGGAGATAAACTAAATTGGGTATTTCCCATCTACTGTCAAAACGTTTCCTCATGCACATCCAACCGATCGGCATTTATTTTCCACAGGATGAAACGAGACAGGTAATCAATCCCACTCGATTGGAATTGATACCCAAACACTGGCGCCCTTTGCTGGGAGAAGTGCAGCAGCAATATCGGGATCGATTGGGCGAAAGCCTGCATAGTATCTGGCTTAGAGGTAGTGCAGCGCGTGGTACGGCAGTAGATCATCTGTCGGATTTGGATACTTTTGCACTGGTCGTCGGGCCCGATAAAATTCGGTGGCAATCCGCACCCTGGGAAAAGGAGGTCGCCGAAAAATTGGGCCGCCGATATCCTTTTGTAGCGCAGATTGAATTTCAATTGAACGCCTATACTGAGAATTTTGCAGAAGCATTTCCCATCATTGCTATGATTTTGAAAACCCAATCCCTCCACCTTTGGGGGGCAGATTTTCGGAATGAATTGCCCGAATATCGGCCCGGAAGCGGCATGTGTTTTTACTATCGGTGGATCGCAGAAGATGTCGCTGAATTTTTGCAAAAAACATCTACTACTGTTGATGCCTGGCGTTCCTTGATGAAAACCTTCATTCGCGTTGGTTTTGAATTGGTGATGGCGCGGGAAGGACGATTTACGCTAGACCTGTACTGTGGTGTAGAGGCCTTTTCAAGGTATTATCCTGAAAAATCTGTTGAAATGCAATTGGCCTTACATTATTTTGTCCATCCACCGGAAGACTTTAGTCGGCAAAGCCGGTTTGTCGAGGAATTTGGCAGTTGGTTGGAAAGAGAAGTGAAGCTTTGCTTTATGTCCGCCCGGGATTCGTAAACGTCTTGGCGGGCGTGCCCTTATTGGGGGTAAAGTTGATGCGCCCCTTTCAAAAAAGGAAGAACTATCGGATAACGGATACAAAACCTCGGGATTGTCACATCCCGTTATCAATTATTTTCTTATTATTGCAGGGCTAAATTCGTACTCTATTTCCAAAAGCATATCAATCGAACATGAAGAGCAGACATTTACTAATTACCGGTTTTCTTTTGCTCATTTCTCTGACCAATAAGGCGCAATCCAACTTTTACCAAATTGATAAAATTCAGCAGATCAATATTACCTTTGAACAGGATAATTGGCGGTATTTGCTGGATTCCTTGCGCTACAATGGCTCAGAAATGCTGGCAGGGACAGTCGAAATCAACGGTGATAAAGTTGAAAATGCCGGGGTACGTTACCGCGATGGTCGCGTCTTTACGCCAGGAGCCAAAAGAAACGGGTTATATATTCAATTGAACCAAAACGATGCCAGTGCAAATTATCAGGGGTATAAGGCAGTGGATCTTTCCAGTGCATTGCGTGACCCCAGCATGATCCGTGAGGTGACGGCCCATGAAATTGCCAGAAAATATATGCCTGCGCCGGCAGCAAACTATGCCCGGGTAATGATTAATGGCAATTACTACGGGTTGTTTGTCAATGTAGAAGTTGTCGATGAAACTTTTATTCAGCGCAACTTCTTTAGCAAGGCTGAAGTACTTTTCCATTGTGATCCCAATACGGTGGAAACGGTTCCGGATGGCTGTAAAACGAAGGCTTACGGCTCTTTGCAGGAAGAAAGAGGGGCGGAGTGTTTCCAGTTTCATTTTGAAGCAGATTTGGGAGAAGATTGGAATGGGTTGATCGAACTGACGCAGGCCCTAAGTGGCAATACCAAAAAGTTGGAAAAGGTACTGGATATAGATCGGACCCTTTGGATGTTGGCTTTTAACAATGTATTGGTTAATCTGGCCAGCTATTCGGGACAATATAGCCAGAATTATTACCTCTATAAGGACGATAAGGGGCGGTTTGTACCAATCGTTGATCACCTGAATTTAGCCTACGGTAGTTTTAAAAATACCGGAGTGGGTTCAGATCTGGGCGTTCGGGAGTTGATGACACTCAATCCACTGTTGCATGTCGATAATCCACAAAAGCCTTTGCTACAGGCACTGTTGAGCAACGAATTGTACCGAAAGAATTATCTGGCACACATGCGTCGGATTGTCTTTGATAATTTTGAGGGTGGTAAGTTTGAACAGCGGGCGAAGGCCCTTCAGCAAATGATTCGCCCTGATCTGGTGAAGGACGAAAACAATTACTACGAAATCGAGGAATTTGACAAGAGCCTGACGGCCATAATTGGTCAGCGTAGCCGCATTCCAGGCTTGGTTGATTTTATGGACAAACGTGTTTCTTACCTGAATAGTTTACCTGATTTTACCGTGATTCCACCGGATATTACCGATATTAATGTTACTGCACGCGAGCGTTTTTCCACCAATAAGGTAGAAGATTTTAAAATTCAGGCCTCGGTTGATCAGTACACCAAGAAAGTGAGCATTTTTTACCGTTTCGATGATGAAGGACCTTTTACCGAAAAGATGATGATGGATGATGGCAAGCACAACGACGGTGAAGCCAATGACGGGATCTTTGGTGTTGAGATTAAGCCGACTGGTGGTTCGGAAAACCTAGAATATTACATCTTTGCCGAAAATGCAAAATCGGTCACCTACGACCCGCCAAATTACATGCATCAACGTCATTTTACCTCCTTGAGTGAGTTGAATAAATAGAAAATTATTGACCTTTTTGATTGATGATGAATCACGAGATTTGTCAAAAGACTCTCTTTTATATACAGGCGCCAGTGAACACACCGGCGCCTGTAT
>CAXHCA010000257.1:0-3739 GCA_964015035.1 uncultured Saprospiraceae bacterium | reverse complement strand
TGATTTGCAGCCTGAATAGCTTGCCCGAATATACTTCAGGGATTACCTCCAAACAGCACTGAAGTAAATAAGTTACCTACTTTTAATTGGAGGAAATGGAAGAAATGTACCCTTGTAGTTGTATCACATTTCTTCCAATCCTTCCAATTCAACATTCCTTCCATCAAAATCAAAACTCCCTACCCCTCAACATCCCGTGCCAATACATTCGGGGTAGCCCATAAGCCTTCAGGGCGTACATACTGTAACGCTCTTGTCCCTGATCAAAGGGGAAGCTTTCCATGGGCTGCTTGTCGTAGTCAAACTCGGCGAGGATGAGGCTGCCGTAGCCGGTCACCAACGGACAAGAAGTGTAGCCATTGTAGGCTTTGGGCAGGTCCTTCCCTTGTAAGAAGGCCATGATGTTTTCGGTGGTCGTTGGCGCCTGCTTGCGGATGGCAGCACCCGTTTTGGAGGTGGGCAGATTGCTGCAATCCCCCAGGGAAAAAACGTTGGGATATCGGACGTGCTGCGTCGTTTCCTTATCTACTTCTACCCAACCGCTTTCCGCGGCTAGCGGGCTATTCTTAATAAAGTCCGGGGCACTCATTGGTGGCGTTACGTGGATCATATCGTATTTTTCCACGGTCTTTTCACCGGTTTGCAGATGCTGAAAAACAGCCTCTTTTTTCTCCGGATGTAATTCCACCAATTCGGTATTCCACACCCGATCGACACCATAGCGATCCGCCACTTTGGTCAGAGAATCGGCGTACTTTTTGACGGCAAAAATACCAGGGCCGGCCTTGATAAATTTCTTGCTGATCTTGTTCGCCACTCCGTGTTTCCGCCAGTAGTCGGACGCCAGGAACGTGATCTTAATGGGTGCACCTCCACACTTGATGGGCGTAGATGGGTGCGTGAAGATGGCCGTGCCACTCTTCAGCTTCTTAATATTTTCGAAGGTGCTGTCTACCGTATTAAAATCGTAGTTGCTGCACACCCCGGTGCCGGGTTTGCCTACACTTTCTTTTAAGCCAGGGATGTTGCCCCAGTTGATTTGAATACCGGCAGCCACAACGAGTACATCGTAGGTATGCGTCTCCCCGTTGGCTAGGGTGATACTATTCTTTTCTGGATCGAAGCTCTTGACATACTCCTTGATCCAGGTCGCTCCCGGTGGAATATAATCGGCTTCATTTCGCTGAGATTCTTCCTTGGGGAATACCCCGGCTCCAATGAGTGTCCAAAGCGGTTGATAATAATGTTTTTCTGAAGGGTCAACGATAGTGACCTCGGGAGCATTAGGTTTATTGCGCAACATGGCGCCTACTGTAAGTCCGGCCGTTCCGCCGCCGATAATTAAGACTTCGTGATGAGCCATTTTTGTCTATTTTAAAGGAGTGAGGAGGGGAAAGGACAGGCATGAGGAATAGATCTTCTTGCGGCTGACTCTTTTCTCCTGACACCTGATTCACAAATGTTTTCCAAGATGTTTTAAGAAATTCATCATAAAGGACATAGCCCTTTGACGATCAGGATCGTTCATTGCTCGCAGCAAACCAAAGACCCCGATTTTGCCCGGTGGTTCGGCTTTGGCTTCAATTAAAGCGCGGTTGGCCGACTGGGCAACGGAAAATAGGGTACTGGTGTCATAGCCCTTTTCCAAAGCCTGCTTGGTAAATTCGTCAAACGCATCCATAGACATGGCAATGAGGCCTGGCATCTGATCTGCAAGTTGCAGGACACTATTCAGTCTTTGAGCCATCTCCGGGGTGGTGAGCTTTTCAGCGATTTCTAAAGATGTACGTAGGCGCTGGTCAATGTCTACTCCACGGTTGGCTGCTTCACGGTAAGTTTCATCTACCACATCGCCCATCATCGCGGAAAGGCCGGGTGCCTGATCGGCCAATTCGACCAGACTTTCCAGTTTTTCCATCATGGTGGGGCTAGTCAGCTTTTCAGCAATAACCAGTGCATTTTTAAGGCGCTCGTCAATGTTAACCCCATTGTCATCGGCCTTACGATAAGCCTCGTCGGCCATATCTCCAACCATAGCTGCAAGCCCCGGTCCTTGTTGCATAACATTGGCCAAGCCGTCAACAGCTTGTTCCAGGGTGTCAATCCTTGCGAGCAGGTGGTCAATCGCCTGAAGGGTTCGTTCTTCCGACAATCGTCGCTGAATGGCTTGCCCCGTTTCGGTGCTTTCCCATGAGGAAGTTGCACCATTAGTATCACTTTTCATAGAAGTTATCTTTAGGCAAGAGTTAAATTAAAATTTCAAACACGTAATTCAATAAACAAATGACCCAGTCAGAATCTGATTGGGTTTGGACGAAAATTGTTCAGAAAATCACTTGAATAAACGAATATATGAAAATATGTTCATTTATTCAAGTGGAATACAATTTTTCTTGCTCCTTGGCGGGGGAAGCTTAAAGACTTGTAAAATACGATAGTGATTGCCTACTCGCGATTTGGGGATTCGCATGAGGTGCGAAGTGAGAGAACAGGATTGGTTGATTTCTAAAGCTGTTAGAGAGAAATCCGGGTGGATTTCTTTGAATATTACACCAATCCCGCCCTTTTCATAAATGGGTCTCAGGGCCTAAGGGCATGTTTGGAGGTGGTGCTTTAGCAGCGAAACCACCACCAAACATGCACTAAACCTTCACCTGATTTCGGCCCAGTTCTACCCTACCCATCTTTTCCAATTGTTTGAGCAAACGAGAAATAGCTTCTCGGGAAGCATTCAAATCATCGGCAATTTCCTGGTGGGTAACATTGATGACTCTGGAGTTGATCGCATTGGATTTCTTTACCAGATAATCGATCAAACGCTCATCCAATTTCTTAAAGGCGATATAATCGAGGGTTTTGACCAATTCTAGCATGCGATTGTCATAGGATAACATGACAAAGTTTTTCCAACTTTGGTACTTACTGATCCATTCGTCTACATATCGGATGGGAATCCCAATGACGGTAGTATCATCCTCGGCAACAGTGCGGATGTAACTTTTCTTATTCATCATACAGCAGGTGAATGACATGGAGCAAGTCTGGCCTTCCTGCAGGAAGTATAAGAACAGTTCATTGCCCTCTTCATCTTCCCTCAATACCTTAATACTGCCCTTGATTACTAATGGAACCATTTTGATATAACTCCCATAGTCCATGATGACTTCTCCTGCCTTGAAATGATGCAAGCTGGCGACAGCAACGAGCTCTTCCTGCAATTTTTTCTCTGCAATCTGTGGAAAGTGAGTTCTGACTAATTGTAGCATATTATCTGTGGTCATTCTGTTTTATGTTGTGAGGTGTCCAATAATTCAACTATTTTTCTTCCAGTTTTTTTTCAATTTTTTCTAGCCTCTTGGCCAATTCCTCAAGTCTGTGCAAAATGAGGATATGCGTCTTTTTAGCATCAATTCCTACGGGGCTGGAATCACTGTGAATTTCTTTGGCAATGGCTTCATAGGCTGCTTTGTCGATTTCAAAATTGTCAGTCATGGTCTATAGGTTTTATAGAAATGTGAATACATGAAAGAACATTCATGTTTAAAAATAGAACAACGCTCCACCTCGAAAGGTTATGGAGAATTGTTAATTCTTTATAAGAGCACTAAGTACCTGTTTGGAGGTGGTGCTTTAACAGCGAAAATTGCAGGTTTTGGGTTCTCGCAAGGCTCATTTTTGAGTGCATCTCGGCTCAGTACGACTTTGGCACCGCCAAAAAGGCCCTGAATGGTTGAAGTTC
>CAXHCA010000256.1:0-3758 GCA_964015035.1 uncultured Saprospiraceae bacterium | reverse complement strand
CTATCTGAATAAGATCCAGTGCGAAATAAATCTTAGCCAACCATTAAAACCGATTCCCAAGGAACCAAACCTTTGTAGAAACGGCTTGGGGGAATGCGATTGGTGTAATGGGGTGGGATAGGTGATGAAGCGGTTGAGACGGCTATGGATTGCGTGAGGTGCCTGGAGTGCAGCCGTAGCGTAGCGCAGGCTGGCCCGACGGTAGGAGGGCTACGGCGAATGCCACACACGTAAGGGACCGACCTCTCGGCTCAGCCGAGGGGGCACGCCCAAATAATTAATGTTGAACATCTATTAATCTACATTGATATGGTTAATCCGGGAAAGGTACTCCTCCAATACTTTTGGTGGTATGCCGGCGATGGCGGAGAAATCACGGGAGAGGTGGGCACGGTCAAAAAAACCGCGGTCAAAGACGACATCTTGATAAGATTTGTCAGTTAAAATGATGTCGATGATGGCTTGGCGCATGCGACGGATACGGGCAAATACTTTGGCACTCATCCCCACCGCTTGACGGAAGCGGCGCTGGAATTGACGCTCGCTGAGGAATACCATGCTAGGCAATTCACCGACCTTTATATTGCCACCATTTTCCAGAATGTATTGTACGGCTTGTTGCACCTTTTCATCGATCTCAATAGTTTTGCGACTAATCCAGGAGTCTAAAATTTTATCGAGGAAAGAAAAATCGGAGGCCTCGCATTCAAATTGTGAAAGGATGGCGGGTACATCCAATCCCTCAATCAGAGGCTGTGCCAGCACCGTTTGGTTGAGAAATGCCTCAGGGGAGGTATCTAATATGGCCGCCACTGCGCCCGGCATAAAACGGATGCCAAGGGTGACCGAATTGGGGGAAACGGTGGCGACAAAGTTCTGCTCTTGCGGCCCAAACAAGAGCACCGGACCGATGGGTTGCCTCTCTTGATAGGAAAAAAGCAATGAACAGGCGCCATCGGGAATGATGGTGTGCTCCAACACTTGGCCGTCTTCAGGGAAGTAGGCAAAAATCCAGTAGGAGTGGATGAAAGGTACTAGATCCTCGGCCGGTTTGATCTCCTGATAAACGATTGAGTTTTTAACCATATTAGAAGGCGATTCGGTAGCTCAAAATCGGGATCAACGTCAGCTGATTTTTTTGTACCAAGGTCTTTTTGTAGGTGTCGTAGTAGGTATAGGCTACATTTTCTGCATTTGTCAGATTTTGGATGTCCAGCGACAGCGTGCTGCTATATTTGGGTTTATTTCTCTTGTAGTAGATGCGCAAATCGATTCGGAAAAATTGCTTTTGTTGGATGGTAAACAGCTCGTCCTCTACATACACCGTTTTGCCAGCTTCTGCCGAGGCGGCCACATCAATGGGGGAATCCCGGAAGCCACCGATCATGGCCACCCTTCCATTGATGCCCAGCAGGCGATCTTTGCCTTTTTTTGCTGTGCGCCAGCGCCATTCTTTACCGGCGGTCAGATTGACAATGTAATTGCCATTGTAGCGGGTGTTGCGCTCTACGCCATCGCTGCCTTGATAGGTGGATTCGTAATAAGTGGCATTGAGGAGGTAGTAAATGCTGCGATTGAGGTATTGGCGCAAGCTCAATTCCACGCCATAATTCTGTCCGGTACCCTCATTGGCCAATCTTTCGGTCACAAACCCCTCCAGCAAATTAAGGGCAGAAAAGGAACTGGGCCGGTGGGCGGAGACCGGGATATCAAACAAGCTTTGGTAGAAGGCTTCCCCCCGAATCTCGGTGGCTTGGCCAAATTGCCGCTGGTAGGCCAATATCAGGTGATGTGCTTTATTAAGTCCCAGGTCGGAATTGTCGGCTTCATTCAGTTGAGCGAAGTACAATTGTGGCAACTGTAGTTGGCTGTGCAATCCATAGGAAAAGCTCACGCTATTTTGATCATTGACTTTCCATTCCAAAGAGGCGCGAGGCTCTACAGCGTTGCTGCCGTTGAAGTCGAAATAAGTATAGTGTAATCCGAGGTTAAGGTCCAGTTGTGCATTGAGGCGAGACTGCAACCCGAGGTAGGGCTGCCACAGTAATCCGCCTCCTTTACCCTGAGCCTGCAAGCTATTGTTTAGTAAAGAACGAATATCAAAATCCTGTTGCGTCAGCATGAGTCCGGCGCGGAGGCGGGTGTTGGCGCTGAATTTATGGTGGTAAACGCTATGCAGCGATAGCTTCGATTGTTTATTGTCGTCTTCTTCAAAGCGGATTGGGGTATAGTTGGCATCCAGTTCATCTGCGAATCTGCGACTTTCTAATCCAGAAAAACCAACAGCTGTTCTCCAACGGCCCGCTTGCCCCACGGGTAGTTCCAGCGTACCGCCAATGGCGGCCATTTGCGATTGAAAAGTGATGTCTTGTCCATCTTTTTCAAATTCCCAGCTTGTAGAATCGCGCTCCGTTTTGAAAATATTTTCACTCAGGCCTCCCATACCAAAAAGGGTGAAAGTGCCGCCATTTTCAATCGGAAAGACCAGATTGAACGACAGGTCTTGAAAGGTGATGGCTTCGTCGCCAAATTCCAACCCTAGCGCAGTGAGCAGGCCGACGCTGGAATAGCGGTAATTGACAAGGTAGGAAGCTTCGCTATCTGTGCTAAACGGCCCTTCGGTCGCCAGCTCTAGTCCGATCAAACCAGCCTGACCGGTAAACTCCTGCTGTTGGTTATTGCCTTGCCGCAAGCGCATGTCCATCACCCCGGATAGCGCATTGCCGTAGTCGGAAGGGAAGGCGCCGGTATAAAAATACGAGGTGGACAAAAGCTGGGCACTTAGGATATTGACGCCCCCTCCATTTTGGGTAATTCGATCACTGAAGGTACCCGCATTGGGGGTATGGTTGGGATTGACGATATCGAGTCCTTCCAATTGCCAAAGTAAGCCATTGGGAGAGTTGCCTCGAATGGAAATGCCATTGGCCTGGTCATTATCATTCACCACGCCGGCATAGGTGGTTACCAAGCGCGCCGGATCGTAGAAGGAAGCGGGAAAACGCAGGGTCTCTTCTACGGTGAGGGTCTTGACCGTTGGGCAGTAAGCCCGGGTATCCGAGCGGGTAGCCCTGACCAGCACCGGGGCCAGGTCGGTACTGGCTTCCGTGAGGGTAATATCCAGCACTTCCTCTTTGCCAGATTCCAGCAGCACCTCCTGGATTTCCAGTGGCTCATAGCCCAAATAACTCACCCGCAGGCGATAGCGGCCGACCGGTATTTCATCCAGGCGATAATATCCATTTTTATTGGTAGTTGTACCAAAATCCGTTTCCAAAATACTGATCGTCGCGCCCACCAGTGGTTGTCGAGTATCCGCATCAACTATTTGACCACGAATGGTTTGGGTTAGCACCTGCGCTTGTACGAGGCCACCCATTAACAGCCCCAGAATGAGTAATAATCCCTTGCATTTCATCTCTTTCTGTTTTTCAAAAATTCTCTCCATCTGCAAGATACGGCTTCGGTGAAGGAGTACCAACTAAGGGTGGGAGATAGTGGGCATTTGCGAACAAAAATCATTGAAGGGAAGTGTGGTGATCTATCTATTTGGGCGTGTCCCCTCGGTTGAGCCGAGGGGTCGCTCCCTTCCCCGCTCTCTCGGCTGAGTACGACTTTGGCACCGCCAAAAAGGCCCTGAATGGTTGAAGTTCTTTGACAATTAAGGATAACTACGTATTTTCTGGTTCAAAAACATCTCGAATCATTAGACTTGTTTCGATATGAGAATCAACAACTTAGCTGAAAATTCCAAATTC
>CAXHCA010000255.1:0-3859 GCA_964015035.1 uncultured Saprospiraceae bacterium | reverse complement strand
GACTGAATAGCTTGCCCGAATATACTTCAGGGACTACCTCCAAACATGCACTTAAACCTAACGCCCATCACTCAATCCCAAATACCACTTCGATTTTATAAGTCACTTGAATGGGTTTAAAGCCACTAATTTGGCTGGAAGTACTGGGAACAACTTCATAAGTAGACCCCGAAAATTCCAGTCCTCGAACAGGTTGTTGAACAAATTCTTTTACCGTAATGACCGCTCCCGGTTTTTGGTTGGAAGAGGATAGGATCAGATTGGCTTTATTTTGAGCATCTTTAAACGCATCGATTTTTACTTGTTTTTCGAAGGCCTCGATGTCCGTGTGTCGCGTTTCTACAATTTCGAAAGCTGTCAGCACTTCGTCCATCAATTTGGCCGCTTCCAGTTGTCTGACCACTTTTAATAATTGATCCGTCGTTTCCACGCAGATAAATAAAGTTTTACTCAACCGGCGCTTCAGGTCGATCCGTTCATTATTTTTATAAATACTTGGCCGGATCACCGAAATGCCACCAAGGGTGATTTTTTCATCATCGATCTTCGCTTTACCCAATGCCGCCAGTACCTTTTCCTCAATCTTTTCAATCGTCACCCGATTGGCTTCCTGTTCCTCCCCTTTAAAGTACTCTTGATAGCGGATTTCAATGATGATCTCATTGGGCGAAACATTGATGGAAGAGGAACCGGTGACCGTGATGGTTTTTGCCTGATCGGTTTGGGCGAAGGTGAAGAAACTAGCTGCGCAAAAAAGGAGCGTCAGCAAAGTGGATTTCGGTATTTGATACATAAGGGTTGGTTTTTGTGTAAAGATAGGCGGCTTTGAGAGAAAAAAGAATTCAACTGACGATCTTTGTGAGTCTAATATCATGTGCTTCAACCGGCACACGCGCTACTACTTGAAAAGGATAACAAACCCCAACGGTAAAAGCGGTATCTTGTTTTGCAAGGAAAGTATCGTAGTAACCTCCGCCATATCCAACCCGATATCCTTCTTCTCCAAAAGCTAACCCCGCAACGATGATTAAATCGTAATTGCCGGTATATTCTTCTGCATTTTTGGGATGATAAGTACCAAAAACGCCCGGCTCCATATTTTTCAAATCCGTTAAGACTAAATTCTGCATCTGCCGCTTCTTGAGCGTTTTCGGAACAACGACTGTCAGTCCGGCGTCCAATGCCTTTTGCAGCAATGGCAAGACATTCACTTCCGAACCCATAGTCAGATAACTGTGAACAACTTGAACTTCTTTTTCTAAAATAATTTCCCACAACTGATGACAAATCTTTTCGGAGTGGGCGTTGCGCTCTTTTCGAGACATTTTATCCCGCTGTTGGAGCATTGTCTTCCGAAAATGTTTTTTTTGTTCTTTGATCGTATTGGTCTCTTCATTCATCATATTGCCAAATCACTTCTTTTTCCAAAATTCATCCTCCCAAGTTTCAGCATTCTGTTTTTCTTGATGTATTTTTTCCAATAGTACCAACTGTTCCTCGCTGGCATTTTTTTGAATCTCATTAAACAAAATCCGTTCCTCAAACCGAATATGGGCGACCAACTCCTCCTCAATGAGCGACAGGTTGATGTTGACTCGTTCTTGAGCGGTGAATAATCGCCTTAACCTGCTATGCTCTTTTTTAGCCCTTTTTACCATTTTATCCTTTTTTCCCAGAATAGGAAAAATGTAGGCCTCCTCAAATTCAAAATGCTGCCGTAAATGCTTTTCCCAAAACCAGTCTGTATATCTTTTGATTCTCGCAGGCTCTATGCCCCGTTTCAGCCCCTCCCGAATTTTCCAGGAGAGCAATAAACCGTGATGATGTTCATGGCTTAAAGGTTGCAGCGAAATATGTCTTTTTAATGGCTTAGGCATGATTGTATTCTATTGATGGACATGTGTACCGTCTCGAAATCAAATTGGTGTTTGTTTTGTTTTTTTATTATCAAGTTGGATAATTTCATCCGATTTATCGTCAAAAAATATTATCTCTTCAAGAATGCCATGCCATCATGCAGCCCCTTTGCCAAATCTTGAACAGAAGTAGTTTGCAGCATTTCCTTTAGGTCATCCCGGATAACCTTGAACTGAAAGTGCAATGGACAAGGTTTTTTTTCGTTACAGTTTTCCAATCCCAAACCGCAGCCATTATAAATTTCATCACCATCAATGGCCTTTACAATGTCGCTCAAATAGATTTTAGTGAGGTTCTCTTTCGGGATTTCATATCCTCCCGTTGGTCCATGAACCGAAAAGATGATTCCGTCCCGAGCCAACAACTGCAATACCTTGGCCGTAAAAGCAACTGGTGAATCAATAGCTTCGGCCACCTGTTTCAAGCTCCCCCGCTCTCCTTTTTCAGATACACGAGCAAGATGAATAACCGCCCGGATTCCATATTCACAAGCTTTCGAAAACATAATATATATTTTGGCTCTTTGCAAAGATAGGTAGAAATACAATATCGGACAAATTTATCCGATTTTTTGTTTTCCATTCTTCGACACAAGAATATACTCCCCAACACCTAGCAATTTTTGACAAAGTTTATAAAAATATCTTTCTATTTCTCACTTTTATCTGCCCCTTTTTTTTCAACTCCCCTATTGCTCTAATGACCGTTTCAACCCTTAATCCTACGAGGCTAGCAATAGTCTGACGAGTGATATTGACCTGAAACGCTCCACTTGCTCCAGCATTTGTTTTAAAGTAATTCAGCAATGTCAGTATTCTGTGTTCTGCCTCGTATCCACTTATCTCTTTGGCAATCATGGACTTAAATTCAAGACGCTTGGAAATACCTCTCAATAATTCGATGCAGATCTCAGCGTGTGTTCTGAGCATTTTGATAAACCTACTCTTTTCCAGGCAGATTAAATGCGTATCTTCTACAGCTACAGCATTGGCCGGAAAAGGAAAGTTCCCCAATATGGCTGGCTCACCAAAACTCTGACCTTTCGTAAATATAGCCTGTATGATTTCATTCCCGTTCTCGTTGTAGTTGTTCATTTTCATCGTACCTGAAAAGACTTGGTAATAGAATACGGGAAGCTCTCCTTCCACAAATAACACCTCCCCTTTACACAATTGCTTTTCCACGGCACCATATTCTCTAAGGATTAATTCATCAATCATTTTACGTAATATGATTTAGATCATAAAAGTCGGACAAATTTGTCCGCAATATTACAACATTATTCACTTTCAATTAGCAAGGAGAGGGGTATAATGTAGTAACGGGGCTTACTTTGTTGCCATTTCGCCTTTCCTATTCAATTGGATAAAACATAAGAAATGATTATTGCAATAACTTCCAGCATTTTAAAAAACAAGAAAAAAAAGCAAGGCCAGAAACAGGGGTTTGCTACCAAGTATGATGCTTTTTGTAAAGGGCAGGAAGGGCAGAGTATGCTGTGGTATTTGGTTCCTTTAATGTCGATGCCCGCAGCAATTATGCCTATAAGCATATTTATAATGTCCTACTTTCCAGGATTCATTCCTTTTGTTGGTGTGAGCATGCTGCTTTTTTTCAGCAACATCATCTTGACTATATCCGAACAATCTACCAAGACTCGCATTACCTTCTTTCTGCTCACGGTAGCATTTCACATTGCTGTGCCGCTACTTTCTTTTGTGTTTCTTTCCCTACCTAAATGATGGGATAGAAGAGGGCAGACGGTTTGAGTTTCATTAGTGAGGACCCTGAAGCGGCATGAAATAAGTGGTGGCGATGCTGCTTGTCCCGATCTTTTTATCAGGAAGCTACCGCGCCTGAAACAGACAACTTATTCTTCGCTGGCCCCTAACCAGCTGAGCGCTGATCATTTAATTGACCTTTTATCGTAAGTAAGGATTTT
>CAXHCA010000254.1:0-3884 GCA_964015035.1 uncultured Saprospiraceae bacterium | reverse complement strand
CACCCCACTTGGCTTCGTCGGCAGCGTCAGATGTGTATAAGAGACAGGTAGAGGTTGTCTCGTTTTGTTATTACTGCAAGGCGTTTTTTTTAAGTAAAACCTTTGAGCAACCCATCGGAGACTTTGCCAATTATTATTACGCCAGTCAGTTGTGGGTAGAAGGCAATTTTGACCAGCGGGTTTATGATCCTTACGATTTTAATGTATTGGCCAATGAGCGTGCTCCCGAGCCGGTCTTTCTCAGCTATACGCCAGTTCCGCCGATCAGCGTCGTTTTTTACAGTCCGTTTGTGTTTTTTCAAACTATTTATTGGGCCAAGTTTTGCTTTAATGTGCTTGGTTTGTTCCTTTTTTTATTGGCCCTTTATCGATTGATTCGGCATCTCGACATTAATCGGACCCCCTTTCTGATCCTGATTCCTATTATATTTTACGGCCCCATTCTCAATAACTTCTTCCAGGGGCAATCCTACCTTTATCTATTGGCCTTTATTTTTGAGGCCTTTCGGCAATGGGACCGCGGACGCATCATTTTAGCCGCGGTATGGTGGTCCCTGGCCATTGCTTTAAAGATATTTCCGGCTATTTTGGTGCTCTTTTTGCTGTTTCAAAAAGACAAACGGATCGTTTTTTGGGTCATCGGGTTTGCCGCTGTTTTGTCCTTATCTGCTTTTGTTTTCCTACCCTGGGAGGTGCCATTCAATTATTTTACCAAAATCCTGCCACGGCTTTCGCAGGGGCAAATACACGATCCGTTTGCCATTTTATTTCAGTCGGTTGATGTTTTGCTAAAGCATTGTTTTGTAAAAGATGAACTGCTGAATTCCACGCCCTTGTGGCCGAGTCCCTGGCTGGCAGTGGTCCTAAGTCTACTATTTAAGGCATTGGTATTGAGTGGCACAATCTGGATACTTGTCCAGGAAAAAGGCCCGGTCTTCCTGCGTTTTACAATGGTTCTATTTGCTGGCTTGTTATTAGTGGGGTATGGTTCCAGTTATAGTTTAATGTTGGCATTACCGCTTTTCGTGGCCATTACAATATGGGAAATTCCACTTCGACTGCAACTGGTATTGGCTTTGCTGTTTCTGTTGTTTTGTAATGTGCCCATCTATCGTTTGTACGAATTTCCGATGTTTTTACAATTTCCACGACTCTATGCCATGCTGGCGGTAATGGGGTTGATGTTTTGGCAGTTAAGGCCATCCTTTGACGTGAAAATTGGCGGCCTTATTTTGGGGTTAATGTTAATAAAAGGCCTTGTTTTTGATTTTTACAAGGCTGATTTAAATGAATATTATCTTGCGGAAATCAGTTACGGTATTGTTGATCACTATGATTATAAGGAAGGGGTTTTGTCCTTAAGTTATTTTGATCAATACGGGATGCAGCAGCGTGAATTTCCGATTTCCGATCGGTTAAAAACGGACCCGGAATTATCCGTTGTCAATAATCAGGTGTACTATCAGGGAAGGCAAATGACGGATAATAAGGGTCAAAAAAAGCAACCCATGCTACTGAATAATGATGAAATTCTCTATTTGTCGGATGAGGGTAGGGGAGTGGGGTTTTATATTTTGCGGCGGGTGAAAATGTGGTGATTTTTAGGGGGAAATTTACGGCTGAATGCGTGAGCGATGTAGAAGGGTGGCTGATAAGCCAGACGCGACCGATAGGGAGCGGCCGAGCGAATAGCGAGCCCTGGCACGTAGCGACCACGGGGCCTTTGCCTCGTGGTCACGCCCCGATACTTAACCTGATTTTAGAATATTTCGAACTTCGACCAAATAAGCATGGAGGGGTTGCAATTTGGGGTGTGGGCATCAGAGACTTGAAAAGCTAGTGTGCCAGCCGTTCGGTTTTTACCAATCCCTGCTGTGCATTAAGTAGTGCCACCATATAGATGCCGGAAGGTAAATCGGCAACGGTGTAGGTTTGATTTTCCTGGTATTTGAAGGTCTTGACCAGTGTGCCCGTGGCATTGTAAATCAACACCTGATCCGTCAAATCATTAGCGGTGATTTGAAAGTGATCTTGTACCGGATTGGGATAGATGTTTATGGCATTTAACACCAATTCATCTAAACCCGTCACTGCGGAGCAACTATCCTGAGGGGTATTGACCTGAAAGGTATATTTTCCGGTATAGAGAATATCCAAGGGAGCAGAAAGCAGGGAAATATTGACAATTGCTTCACCATAGCCGGCCACACTATTGGGGTACAAGTGTACATCCATTCTGGAAGGTTCGCCATCGATTAAATCTTCACTTCTGGCATGGATCGTAGTACTCCAGCAGGCATTGATGTCGCAAACAGCAAATTCCCATTCGGGGGGGGCGCAAACCACTGATATTTCCCAGTAGATGGTCGCATCACCACCCGTGATGGTTAAGGTGGAATGGCCTACCACGTCTTCCGGAATTGGCGTTTCCTCTACGACACTGTTGACGGGAAAAGGGTCAATAACCGCAGTAATTTGAGCTTGTAGGTGTTTTGTAGTGAACAGGAGGGCAAGGAGTAAACAGTAATTTTTGAAACTAGTCATTTTGAACATTGGTTTTGTTGGCACAAAGTAATTGAAATTGTCTTTTACAGAAACAAAGGTTTTGATGTTTTTTGTCGGACAGCAGTGGGTTTGGTTATTAACCTGCACTTAATGAGATATCAATCTGGGCAGAAAGGGAAGTTATAGACCAAAAGAGGGCCAAAAAGAGTAGCCGATTTTTCATAACGCGGGTTTTGTTGGTGAATTAGGTGAATTTTCTTCAAATTGAAGGGATAATTTAAAAGACACATAATCGGAAAAATTTTGCGGACTCCATTAAGCATTTTCATCTTTTGTCTGGCAGTGGTCCTATTTCTATGGCATTGTGCCGCTGATACTTTGCCGCCTCCACGGGTGGAAAGTATTCATTTACGCTGGGTACCGGCCTATGAGGGAGAGACCCGGATTCAGGTAGCGGAAGGGCTGAAATGGTCCTTATCTTTTCTGGGCGCGAGCTTGCCAAAAGGCAGTTTTGCGGAAGCCATTCGCTATTTAGATGAGGAGCGCTTTGAGTTGAGTTTTGGAGGGCTGGGATTTAGCAAATCCGCGCTGGAGGCATTAAGCATTATTGTAGAGAACATCAAAGACTCCGAGGAATACAAAGTCCATCAATCCGTTGACCTGGGGCGCTTTTTGGTATTGACCTTACACAGCTCCTGGCATTATTATAAGATCACGGGTGTGCCCCGTACTTTGAATGATTTTATTGAAGAGAAATCCTTCACAGATTTTGTCGAATTTGCTGTCACCCAATCTACTGTCTCCCACGTCAACCGCATTTTGCAGCTCCAAGTAAAAGAGGAACTGAGCCAAATTGCCTTTATCTCGCAGGAAACCCACCT
Source organism: uncultured Saprospiraceae bacterium (assembly GCA_964015035.1). Classification (GTDB taxonomy): domain Bacteria; phylum Bacteroidota; class Bacteroidia; order Chitinophagales; family Saprospiraceae; genus BQJU01. The sequence goes on along the minus strand of CAXHCA010000254.1, from coordinate 498 downwards.
CGCCCCCACCGAAGCCAACCGCGAGATTGACCATTACGAAACCATTGATGTGATGCCCAATGGCCAGTTGCGCTTCGCCATTTACGACGCGGTAGGGGAGCTGGTTGCCGCTTCCCCCGTCGGACTAACACAGGCCGGCAAACCCTCTAAATGTCTCTGGTGTCATGAAACAAAAATATTGCCATTTTTTATAGAAACACCTGAAATAGAAGGTTTTATTGAAAAAGAACTATTTTTAGGAAAGGTACAAAGTGGCAATGAAATTATTGAAGAGTATCGCGGCACCTTAGTCACCGACCTCAATTTCGAGTTGCCGCAAAACCACACCCAAAGTGAGTTGTTGTATATCTCTTTTATGGAGCCCAGTGCTCCACGTACGGCCAATGAATGGCAACAACCCTTAGAAAATGTAGCGGCCCTACTGGCCCCCTTTCCGATCCATCCCTATGATGAATTTCCTTTTTTGGGAGACTTGTATTACCGCCGGTGGATTGATTC
>CAXHCA010000253.1:0-3954 GCA_964015035.1 uncultured Saprospiraceae bacterium | reverse complement strand
ATAAGGCGAGGCAAATTTACAACAAAAAAAGATATCTGGAAAGTTCCCGGCAAAAAAATTATTCGAATTTTTCAAAAATCGACTTCAAGCCCAGCTTTTGCAGGGTTTTTTTTATGCCGTTCTTGATGTTTTCTTTCGTCGTGGTCTGTACTTTCTTTAGGGTAGAGTCCGTCGGACGGGGTTTGAAGATGGTGTCGTGGTATTTTACCCCCTCTCCAATCGGGCTATAATAGTAGCTGTAAATCGAGCGGCGCGATTCATCTTCCGGAATGCGGATCACATCATAACCGTGATAGCTAGTATCGGTAGTCTCGAATATCACCGCGCGGTTGAAGTTGACCTTCACCATGTTTTCCAGCTTGCTCACATCTTCATTCCACAATTCCAGGTGCCCGCCGTATTCGTCTTTCCAGTTCTTGTTGAGGTAAATTAATAAATTCAGGCGACGATGAAGGTTGAGCACCGGGTGGATGCTGAAATCGACGTGGATGTCCAAAAAACTGCCGTTGCGCCCCTGGTGTACACCAGCTCCACGGTGGTCATCAGGCAAGACTAGGTCCTCAATGCCTGTGACTTGCTCCACCCATCGCACAAATTCTGGACTTTTGATGGCTTCCAGTACTCGCACGAAATCTTCGTGGTATTCTGAAAAGCTGGATCCTTCCGACTTGTTTTCGTTCAGCCCCTTATAGTGCTTGCGCAGCTCCGTCATCTTAGGGAAGTTATCGTATAGCGAATTGGCCACGTCCTGCTCTAGAAAATTATCGATCACGATGTGCTTATAGGGTTTGCCCTCGTTAAATTGTTCGCGGTATTGGCGAATACTCTCCTCATTCAACGGCAAGTGAATGACTCTATCCGTAATTGTCATTGTTGTACTATTTTTTGTATAATAAATAATCCCCAAAGCAGGGATTTATCAGAGTGCTCGCACATTAAAAATACCAAATTTATCGTTTCCGCTGCATACTGGGTGCATCCAATCGGGCTTTTTTTGTCGCACCCCCACGTTTTATCTACCTTCCCTTGTTTTTTTTGGGGGGCGTATCCCCTACGGGGTCGTTATGTTTCGAGGCTCTCCCGTTGCCGGGATCGGCCCCTTCCTGCGGTCGGGTCCCCTGCGGGCCTCTGCACAGCACTTACGCACGTCCGGCTTCTCCATAACCTCACGCGCATAATCAAGGTGGTTACTGCCTCTTCTCCCGACTGTGTTTGTAAGCTCGTGCAGCTAGAAACAATAGAAAACCGAATCCAATAATGCCAAAAAAAGCATAGAAAAAGTTAAGAGAATTGCGGAAAACAGCCAGTAGTACAATGGTCACCAGAAATAAGGTCGGCATTTCATTGGCCAGCCGGAATTGGAAGGAAGTCAGGGTGTTTTCTCCCTTCTCCAGTCGGTTGATGGTGCGCTTGCACCAGACCTGATAACCGGTCAACAACAATAACAATGGAATTTTGGCATGCATCCAATAATTCACTTTGAGCCATTCCAGACCGTGCAGATACAACATCACCAATCCGGCCATCCAGGTAATATTCATGGCGGGATTGGCGATGATCTTATATACCCGCCACTCCATCAATTGAAATTGCTTGACCAGAATATCTCGCTCGGGTTGGGGCTTATCCATCGCTTCTACGTGATAGACAAAAATTCTTACCAGGTAAAACAATCCCGCAAACCAGGCTACAAAACCAATAATGTGTAATGCCTTAAAAAACAATAACATAAATTTTTAACGGCGAAGATAAAGCTTTGCACCTGAATTTTTACTCCTTCCCTCACATCGATGGTGGGCACCTCTGACGCAAATCAACGGGCGCAGTTGCGCCATTTACTGAGGGGGCGCTATTTTGGGGTTTGATTTTCTCCACGGATAAAATGAACGAAAGTTTGTAGCGAAAAAACTACCTTCTAATAAAAGATGCCTACGGCGCATCCTTGTTTTTTTAATACAAAGATGCAAAAACCAAGGCTGTACCTAGTTCTTAACGTTGCACAACCACCTATACCCGGCACAAAGTGGTTGGGGAAGATTAGCACGACGGAATCATTGGTGTTTTTCTTCCCCTTCATAAACCAGTTAATCAACTCACAGGCCCTTTCTCTCTACCAATCCCAATCCCAGTCATCACCAAAGCCGCCAAAGCGGAAGGTCAGGATGCCCACAGGGCTATTGAATGAATCATTGCTCAATCCGGGTAATTTGCTGATGCCATTGACCCAACGGTAGCCGCCGGTAATCCCTAACTTGAAAAAATCGGTCAGATTGACTTCAAAGCCAATTTCAGGCGTCATGACAAAAACGCGATCCGAAAAGATGGTTTCCTTGTCTTGACGCAAGCGCCCCTTACCCCAACCCAGCTTGAAGCTGCTGTAAAAGTGCACCAGTTTGTTTTGCTTGGCCACGTAGCCAAACCATAATCCACCGTGGCCAAATTTGATGTTGTACTGACCGGCATTTTCACCATCCATAATTTCGTAATCGGGATAATCCGTGCCCATGCCGTAGCCGCCCAGAAACAGGTTGTTCAGGATGAGGGCACCTCCGCCACCCACATCGGCCCCAATGTCTTCACCGATCTGGCTGATTTCTACAATGGGGCCACCAAAGGCACCAATTACATCAAGGTCTCCAAAGAGGGTTTCGTGCTGCGCACTGACCTGCAGGGCTACTGCACAAGCGATTAGTGTAAATACTTTTTTCATAATCGGGCATTTTAAAAAATCCTATAAAACATATTCCAGTGATAAGATGTATCTTAAATAAATAGCCCCCTATCATCGGGATAAATAAAGTACAAATTACCATGACAAAAGATACTTTCCACCAACAAGTCATCGAAAAAAGCGAGAAATTACCCGTTTTGGTTGATTTTTGGGCGCCTTGGTGTGGTCCGTGCCGAGTTTTAGGGCCGGTCATTGAAGGATTGGCGGAAGAACATCAAGACCGCTGGGCGCTGGTAAAAGTAAATACCGAAGAAGCGCCGGATATTGCCGAAAGGTATGCCATCCGCAGTATCCCCAATGTGAAATTATTCCACCGCGGAGAGGTAATTGGCGAATTTACCGGCGCTTTAGGCAAGGTAGCCATTGAGCGCTGGCTGGACGAACACTTGCCGGATCCCCGCAAAGATGAACTGGCACAACTGTTGCATGCCCTGGAAGCAGAGGAAACCGGTGCCGTTGCCGCCCTGGCTGCCTTCGTGGATCAAAATGAAGACATGGCCGAAGCCCGTTTGGCCCTGGCGCAACACCTCATCTGGTCGCAACCGGCCAATGCCCGCGAGCTGGTGGCACCCATCCGTTTGGGGCAACCCTTATACGATCAAGCCGAAGATATCCGTACCATTGCCGAATTGTTGGCTTTTGAAGCTAATGGCGAAGCAGTAGGCGACCAACTGGCGGAGGCCAATAAAGCCCTACAGCAGCAGGATTTGGAAAAAGGCATCCAATGCATCATCGACGCTGTTGCTACCGATAAAACCTATCACAAAGATCTGCCGCGCCGGTCAGCAATTGCCTTATTCCGGCTGCTGGGAGATGGCCATCCGCTGACGAAAAGCTACCGCTGGCGGTTTGATATGGCGTTGTATTAATAGCGAGGTACCAGGGGACTCTTCAAAATCCACGATTTGGAAGATGGGTTTTGCTGGAAGAAATCGAAGGGTTGGAGCGCTGAGTGTATTCCATTGAAATGGAGAAATTCTTAAAAAGGAGAAACTAGCAACGATAATAAAACTTCAAGTTTTAAGGCATGTTTGGATAAAGCCATTGCCAGGACTACTCCGATTTTGATGGCTCTGTTCAGCTTGGTAACCATATGGGCTGACAAACTTAAAAGCAATAATAAATTGCATGTTTCAACCTGCGCATGGTATCAAAAAATCATATCCAACCGGGCGCAGTTCCGTCCTGTCTCAGTAAGAATACTGTTATAATTTGTTGTCAAA
>CAXHCA010000252.1:0-3977 GCA_964015035.1 uncultured Saprospiraceae bacterium | reverse complement strand
CCTGAATAGCTTGCCCGAATATACTTCAGGGATTACCTCCAAACAAGCACTAAGAGGTCAAATATGATTTGACCGGGGTAAATGAATATTTTATCTGAATTTTTTATGTTTTCAAATGCCAGGATGTCTCATCAATTCTCCATTTCCACGATGGCTTCCAGCATCTTTGTAATGACATTATCCGGTGCATTGGTCTCCCCGATGCGGATATAATAATCGTTCAACATTTTCATATATTGAAAGGCTCTTTCCAGTGGCATTTGCTGAAACTCTTGATGCGGTTCTTTGGCATCTTTTAGGTAAAGCTGCATATAACTAATCGCCAAATTCTTTAGATAATTCACCAGCCTTTCTTTCTGGTTGGTCGCTTGCAGCAGGGCGATTTTTTCTCGTTCAAAACGATCCGGGAAGGTTCCACTATAGGCCTCAAAAACACGGGCTTCTTCTTCGTATTTGATGGGTGTGACCAAATCAATATATTCTAGCGCTTGCCGCAAATGTTCTGGAGTTGGTACATCCGTCAGGTTGTAATAATAGGCCGCCAGCGCCAGGCAAATATCTTCTTTGAGGTATTGGTAAGGATCAAGACTCAATGCCTTCTGGAAATCCTGAAAAGCCTTTTCTTTCTCATTGGCCAGGTAGTAATATTGCCCTCTCTTGTGGTAAAAATTGGCGACTGTTACATCGGGGTTGGGAACATAATTGGTGGTTGTACTTAGTCGATAGCCCGCTTCTTTGATCACGGCTTCACTTTCAATCAATCTATTAATTTCTGCCAATGTATCGATGTGCAGGCGTTCTATCGCGGTTTGGTGGTAGTAGTGGGGCACGGGCTGCCTAAAATTAGGGTTGGGGCGAGTATATAGGTCAAAATGAGGATTAAAAAGCCGGTGCACTCTTTCCCAAATGAATTCCAGATTATTGGAATCCTGGGCAAGCGAATCGGTCAACTGCAGGATTCGAAGCTCCCGATACTGCTCGGCCGGTTGTGCATTGGTCTGCAAAATAGCCAAGCAATAAAAGAAAAAAATCATTGTGGTTTTAGTCATTGGTTCGTCGATGCTATTGGTTTTTAACCAATAAGAAGGAAAACAAAAGAGCCATGCACAGCAGGAGGGGAATCGTTTTCATGATAAAGCGCTTTTAGAGAGAAAATATTTGGGCGAAATTTGCCTCCCTCCAAAATGCAAAAAAAAGACCTTATTTGCAAGAGTTATCACTCACCTTCTGATTTTTAGTGCATGTTTGGAGGTGGTGCTTTAGCCGCGAAAATTGCAGGTTTTGGGTGCTCGCAAGGCTCATTTTTGAGTACATCTCAGCTCAGCCGAGACGGCCGAAAAAATAGCCGAAGTGAGGTTTCAAAATCCCGGTTTTACCAGGACTGAATAGCTTGCCCGAATATACTTCAGGGACTACCTCCAAACATGCACTAAAGTTGATTTAAACTATCCTAGCGTGATTGCGGTTATGTTGTACATGTATTATTGATTCCCGCTACATAATAGAAAAACAGCAATCATGCGTTTGAAAAAGCTAGGAAATACCAGTCTGGAAACGGCACCGATTGTCATTGGTGCAAATGTTTTTGGCTGGACCGTAGATGAAGAAACTTCCTTTGACATCCTGGATCGGGTAATGGATTTGGGGTTCAACACCATTGATACCGCAGATATGTACTCTCGTTGGGCATCAGGCAATGAAGGTGGCGAATCGGAGACCATCATTGGGAAATGGATGAAAAGTCGGCATAATCGAGATCAGGTGAACATCATTACCAAAGTCGGTAGTGATGTAGGGCAAGGGCAGAAAGACATTTCTGAAGCCTACATTTTGCAAGCCGTTGAAAAATCCCTGAAACGCCTACAAGTAGACCACATTGACCTCTACCTCACCCACTTCGACGACGATCGGACTCCGGTAGAAGAAACCATGGGGGCTTACGATAAACTGGTTACCCAAGGCAAAGTCAGATATGTTGGTGCCTCCAATCTGAGCCCAGCAAGATTACAAGCTTCACTGGATGCCAGTGCGCAGCACCACTTTCCCAGATATCAGGTATTCCAGCCGGAGTACAATCTCTACAATCGCAAAGGTTTTGAAAATGGGGTGTCCCAAATTTGCCAAAGGGAAAACATCGGTGTGATCAGCTACTTTTCTTTGGCCAGCGGTTTCTTGACCGGTAAATACCGCAGCAAGGCCGACTTTGGTAAGAGTGTTCGTGGTGGCAGCATGGGCAAATACCTAGATGAGCGTGGCCTAAGAATACTGAAGGCACTGGATGAGATTAGTGAAAAATACGAAACATCACAGGCAGCAGTAGCTTTGGCCTGGCTGATCCACAGTCCACTGGTTACCGCGCCCATTGCAAGCGCTAGCAAAGTGAGTCACCTGGAAGCGTTTCACGCAGCGGCCACGCTGAAATTGACAATAGCCGACATCGAACAACTGAATCGGGCTTCGACGTAGTGGTTACTATCTTTTAGTATCGGTAAGCAATGGCATTTACATTCATGCCTGCTCCAACCGAGGCGAGTAGGATAAGGTCGCCTTTGTTCAATTCGTGATTTTCCGCACTGGTTCCCCGACGGATCTGATCGAGCAGTGTGGGGACAGTGGCTACTGAGCTATTGCCCAGTTTGTGGATGCTCATAGGCATGATCCCTTCCGGAATTTCTCGCTCGCGGTAGAGTCGGAAAAGGCGTTTGATGATTTCCCGATCCATTTTTTCATTGGCTTGGTGGATTAAAATCTTGTTGACGTCATGAATGTCTGCCCCTGCTTTATCCAAACAGGATTTCATAGCCTGAGGAACCTTCGTTAGGGCAAATTCGTAAATTTTGCGGCCGTGCATCTTGATATACCGCACACGAGGGTCTGCCTCCTTGGAATTGCCTTTGCCCAAATATAGATAATATGCTTCTTCTTCCGTCCAGGTCCCTGATTCCATCCCGATGACTCCTTCCTGCTTTTCTCCTTCTACTGCTTCAACAATACAGGCGCCTGCACCATCCGCAAAGATCATGGAATCGCGGTCGTGCAGATCCACTACCCGAGAGAGTGTTTCCGTAGCCACCACCAAACATTTTTTGGCCATCCCTGCCTTTATAAAAGCAGTGGCTTGAATGATACCCTGTATCCAGCCCGGGCAACCAAACAACACATCGTAGGCTACACAAGCCGGGTTTTTGATTCCTAACGCTTGTTTTACTCTCGAAGCTATACTGGGCAGGATATCGGTCTGAATGGTATTGGGTTTTACATCTCCGAAATTGTGGGCGACAATCAATTGGTCCAGCGTTTCCAGGTCAATGCCCGCATCCTCAATGGCCAGACGTGCGGCAAAAGCGCCAATATCAGAAGCCACCAAATTATCGTCCACATAGCGGCGTTCCTCAATTCCAGTAATCGCTTTAAATTTCTCTGCAATCTCTTCATGTGATATACCGAAGGTTTTCCCCGCCTCGTCAAAAAAGGTGTTTTTGGCAAAATCTTGGTTCTTTACGATGTTCTTTGGGACGTAGCTCCCTGTTCCGGTGATCATTACATTTGTAATCTTCATGAAAACGGTATTTTTCCTCTAAAGATACGCAGGAAATTTTGTTATGAAAATCAGTTGGGATTACTTTGTGCTTGGAAGGCGCTCCTTTACCTGTCCAAAGACCAACTCCTTCCTTATCTCCTTTTATGATTTCTTAAACCCAATATTAACTTCTCTGTTACCGATGGCGGAGAGTACCAATAGACTGGCCCTTTTACTCATCATGTGGAGGGGCCCAATCTCATCCTTCAGGGGCGCAACTATGCCCAAACAAGCTTCACTTTTATGTTGATGTCTTTTTAGCTACATCACGAAAATTCGGAGTTATTGGCAAGAAAAAATTAATCTAGATTAAGCGATTTTATTAACTCAGCATCCAACGCTCTTTAAGTGCTTGTTTGGAGGTGGTGCTTTAGCAGCGAAAATTGCAGATTTTGGG
>CAXHCA010000251.1:0-3984 GCA_964015035.1 uncultured Saprospiraceae bacterium | reverse complement strand
AGCTATTCAGTCCCGGTAAAACCGGGGTTTTGGAACCTCTTTTCGGCTATTTTTTATCCGTCTCGGCTCAGCCGAGACGGATAAAAAATAGAACCATGTGTCATCAAAAAAGTTTTGTTTTTCAGCCCAAAGGTTGACCTCCAAACATGCACTTAGGCTTCGAATTCCTGGTGGAATGCGTTGATGGTGGCTCCTCTTAGCAAAGAGCAGATGTGCTTAATTCGCTAGTCGTATTTATACGGAAGCACCTTGCTATCTTTGACCGTGGAAAGGGTCATCAAGGTTTTCAAGCGCTCAATTTCTTCGATCTGCGAAAGTGTTTTGAACAACAATTGCTCGTAGGTCGGAATGTCTTTGCAAACAATCTTGATCAGAAAATCAGCTTCACCGGTAATGATATAACACTCCGTAATCTCTTCGATTTCCTTTATCTTTTCCAAGAAGTGATTCAGCGCATTTTCTTTTTGCCAGGCAAGCGAGACCAAAACAAAGGTTTTTACATTCAGCCCTATGCTCTGTGGATTAACCTGAGCGTGGTAACTCTCCACTACGCCAGACTGCTCCAATTTCTTTACTCTTTCCAGCGTTGGAGCTGGAGACAAACCAATTTTTTTCGAAAGATCCAGATTCGTAATTTTACTGCTATCCTGCAATATTCTCAGGATTTTCAGGTCAATCTTGTCTAACTTTTCCGACATTGCTTTTTGTTTTCAAATTAATCTTGTGGTTCAAAAAGAGCGTGTAAGATATTGAGTAATAAAACAAAATACAAGTGAAAGCCTAAAAAACCCTCTGAAATTTTATTTACATCAATCATTATAGAATAATTTACAATAAAATTCGGGGGTCACTTGAATAAAATTTGCTATATAACTCCCTCCAAATTTGAGTGTACTCAAAAAGGAAACAAATAAAATAGGAATGCCGAAATCCGATCTAGCGCATTTCGGCACTCCACTACTGCTCGTTCTATTCTCCGCTATGGGAAGATACCCAAAGCCATATAGTCACTACTAATTTTATTGATCGCCACCACAAAAGCAGCAGTTCTCAGGTTAGAAACTTTCTTTTTGCGTTTCATGACCTCGCGGATTTGGCTGTAAGAACTAATCATGGTCTCTTCCAATCCGGAACGTACCAAATCCACCTCATCGGCACCACGTACAATCAACTGGCGATCACGGGCATCAACCTGTTTACCGGTCAGCTTTTCTACCAATCCCACCACTTGATCGTATTGCTTCTGATTAAAGCGTTTTTCCATCCGGCCAAAGCGCATGTGAGACAAGTTTTTCAACCATTCGAAGTAGGAAACCGTCACACCACCTGCATTGAGAAATACATCAGGAATGACCAATTTCCCCCCTTTCGACAGTATTTCAGAGGCCGCCGAGGTGATCGGTCCATTGGCTGCTTCTGCAATGATTTTGGCCTTGACATCATACACATTATCGACGGTAATCTGGTTTTCCAAAGCGGCTGGCACCAGAATATCGCACTCAAATTCCATTACTGATTTGCGGTCTTTTTTGTCATAACTTTCCGCACCTGGATAATTGAGTATAGACCCCGTTTCCTTACGGAATTTCAACAGGTCGTGGATATCAATACCGCTTGGTTTATAGATGGCGCCTTCTACTTCCGAAACACCAATGATTTTGATACCACCTTCATCTTGGGAAATCATAGCCGTATAAGAACCTACATTACCCAATCCCTGTACGACCATTGTTTTGCCTTCCGTACCAACTTCCAGCCCGAGGGCTTTCATATCATCCTTATAGCTACATGCTTCGCGAATGCCGTAAAATACGCCGCGGCCGGTGGCTTCCGTTCTTCCACGAATACCGTTTTGGTTGACAGGTTTACCGGTGACACAACCAGCGGCATCAATATCATCGCCGTAGAAGGTCCGATAGGTATCGTAAATCCAAGCCATTTCACGGGAGCCCGTTCCATAATCAGGCGCCGGTACGTCAATCGAAGGGCCGATAAAGTTACGGCGAATCAATTCCGTAGTGTAGCGGCGTGTGATGCGCTCCAACTGGCCAGGAGTAAACTCCCAGGGATTGATTTTGACACCACCTTTTGCTCCGCCAAAAGGAACGTCAACAATGGCACATTTGTAGGTCATCAAAGTGGCCAATGCCATTACTTCTTCCTGGTTCACGTGGTTGCTGTAGCGAATACCGCCCTTGGTTGGCGTGCGGTGGTGGCTATGTTGTACCCGGTAAGCTTCAATTACCTGTACGCTATTGCCAATCTTGACCGGGAACCGCATCTGATATACCGCGTTGCAGACCTTGATCTGTCCTAACAACCCGTCTGGAAGTCCCGTGTGGATCGCAGCTTCATCAAAGTAGTTTTGTACACTTTGATAAAAGCTAGTTGTCGTTTTGGTCATTTTCAATAATTTGATTTTCTAATTTGGTTAGGCGTCCGTCCAAATAAATCAGGAACAGAACGATGCCTACGAAGACCGTGACAATCACCGCCACTACAACATAAATCTTTCCTACACTACGCATAAAATCCGGAGATTCGGAAGATTGTGCCAGCAGTGAGTGAAAAGTGCACAATTGTAAGATTAGAGCGGCAAAAATCGCTTTTTTCATAGGTTTACAATTTACGGGCCAAAAGTCGTGTTAATTTTTTATTTTTTCAAGCAAAAACCGGAAAAACAGAGATACGCTGGTGGCCAATGGTGTTGTGTTGGTTATTAATGGTTATCTTAAATATGCTTCAATCCAAATCCAACAATCGAGCCTTTATTCGATCAGCTCGGTATAGCAATTGCGCCATCCACAAACCAATGAGCGCCCAGCCGATAATGGCCGGGTAGAAAATCATGCGCATCGTATTATCCAGATCCTGAGAACCAAAGGCTGGATTACCGCCCGACCCCGGGTGCAAACTATCGGTCATACGTGGAATGACATATAATAAAGGGATCAAGGTGGCAAAGGCAAAAATGTTATAAATGGCGGAAATACGAGCCCGCTGCTCTTCATCTTCAAATGCCGCCCGCAAAATAAAATAGGCGCCGTAAATCAACAATGCAATCGCAGTGGTAATCTGCTTGACGTCATTGCTCCAAGGCTCGCCCCAGGTAAAATTGGCCCAGATAGCTCCCGTTGACAATCCCATCAAACCAAATATAAATCCAACAATGGTCAACGCTTTGGCCTTGCGATCTACATCCAAATTATTCCCCCGCAGGTACCCAATACTATACCCCACCGAACCAATAAAAATGATCATCATGGACAACCATAGAGACACGTGGAAATAAGTGTTGCGAATCGTTTCCGAAAGGATATTCCGAAAGGGGAAAGTCAAAATATTCTTGCTAGTCAATTGGTCAATAGGCGTATTGGTCCAAACTTGTAGCCCCATTTCAGGGTCAATGGAATCTTGGGTAACAAATACCGCACTAGGCAAAATTGACGGCCCATCAGCATCGGAGTCAATCACCAAAGCAAAATCCTGCACGCGATTGTTTACCGGAAGGTAATCCGGAATATCAAAACGAACCGCCAATTGTCGGTCAGACTTTACCTGCACCTCCGCTGCACCCAATGCCCGGTCATCATCCAACTTCAACCACACCCGAATCGGTGCTTGTGCCTTAGTGAAAAATGAATTATACCCCGTGACCACCAGATTCACCTGGTCTCCCGTTTGTACACTCCCAGGCAATACCTTAACAATACCCGGTTTAAGTGGCACCAACATGCCCGCCGTCAGCACATAAAGTACCAAAATGACTCCTAAAATTTTCCACCAATTATTTTTCATAGATAGCACACAATTTTTCGAATTATTAAAGTCCGGTGGAGCTAGCGGGTAGGATTTAGGACTTAGATATTAACCAATTAACCTCTAAACCCTAACCTCTAAACCTTAACCCTTAACCTCTAACCTCTAAACCTTAACCTCTAAACCTTAACCTCTAAACCCTAACCTCTAAACCCTAACCTCTAA
>CAXHCA010000250.1:0-4054 GCA_964015035.1 uncultured Saprospiraceae bacterium | reverse complement strand
TTAAGAAAATCTTCACAGCGGGTGGGCTAAAAGAGCTTTGCACTGCGAACCATAGAGTGAAAAAGACTACTTTATACCTTCCTAAAACCAAACTAAATTTTCGCTGCTAAAGCACCACCTCCAAACAAGCACTAAGATAATCGGTTTTATTTTAATAAAACATGCACTTACATACAAAACCAACCTCCTCCCCTTTTACGCCTGCATCTGTTTTAATATTTCCTTGACAATCAGCTGCATCTTAGGTGCTGCTTTCCGGGCGGTTTCGATCACTTCGTCTACGGTGGTGACGCCGATGGCCGAAAGAGGGTAACATTTATTGGTGACCACCGATAAAACCAAGACAGGCAACCCCATGTGTCGCGCAACAAGTACTTCGGGCACGGTAGACATGCCGACCAAATCTCCGCCAATGGTATGTATGAAATGGTACTCTGCAGGGGTCTCCAGATTCGGGCCTTGTAAGCCCACATATACCCCTTCAAAAGCACGGATATGATTGGCTTTTGCAATATCCAGGGCCTGGGCATTTAGGACGCGGTCGTAAGTATTCAGCATATCCGGAAAACGGGGACCAAGCCGTTCATCATTGGGGCCACGCAATGGGTTTTCCGCATGCAGGTTGATGTGATCCTTCACCAACACGATATCTCCAGCCTCAAAGTTGGGATTGGTCCCGCCAGCGGCATTAGAGATGATCAAGTGGCGGATCCCGAGGAATTTCATCACCCTTACGGGAAAGGTGACCTGTTCCATACTATAGCCTTCATAATAGTGAAATCGGCCTGCCATAGCAACCACCTTTTTCCCGGCAAGGGTCCCCAGTACCAGTTCCCCTTTGTGGCTTTCTACCGTTGAAATTGGAAAATGTGGAATTAAGCTGTAAGGAATGGTCTTTTTCACCTGCATTTCATGGACTAACTCACCGAGTCCGGTGCCCAAAATGAGGCCAAATTCTGGCTGAAAATCAGTCTCTGTTCGAATAAATGCTACGGCTTCCTGGATTTTATCGTACAGCATGATAGTGGTGGTGTTTTTTTTTGAAGAACGCCAAGATACGGAATTGAGGGGAGGCGGGCGAGACGGTTGAGGAGGTTTAGGCGGAAAGGATACGCCCTAAAAAAAGATACCTTTTACCGTTTTGAAGTCCCTAAGAGCATCTTAGATGCACTTAGTGCATGGCCGTTACCTGGCGGATGGCCTCCTTTAATTTTTGATAGGGTGCATCGGTTAATGGCATCAATGGAATGCGGACATCTTTGGTGCAGAATCCCATGATTTCCATAGCCGCTTTGATGCCTACGGGATTGCCTTCGACATACAGCCAGGGGTGTACATCCAATAAGCGATTGTGCAAGCTAAGTGCCGTTGTAAAGTCGCCTTCCAGTGCTGCGTGGACCATGTCGGAAAACTCTGAAGGAAAGACATTGCCGATGACGGAAATCACACCGTCGCCACCGCAGGATAAAATAGGCAGTGTCAAGGGATCGTCTCCGGAAAGGACCAGAAAATTGTCGGGGCGATGCTTGAGCAGATACATGACCTGGTTGAGATCACCGGAAGCCTCTTTTACGGCCATGAATTTATTGCTGGCTTTCGCCAAGCGGATCACCGTATCGGGATGCACATTGGAAGCTGTGCGGCTCGGTACATTGTAGATAATAATGGGTAAGGGAGAAACCTTGGCCAAGGCCATATAATGGTGGTAAATCCCTTCTTGAGTGGGTTTATTATAAGCCGGACTACTCGACATAATGGCCGAAACGCCGTCAAAATTGAAGCCTTTTACGGCATTGATCAGCTTTTCGGTATAGTTGCTGCCAAAATACCCTGCAACTACCGGGATGCGGCCGTTTACTTTTTCGATGGTAAAAGCCAATACATCCAGACATTCCTCTGAACTCAGCGTAATGGCCTCGCCCGAAGTGCCCAAACACACGAGATAATCGATTCCCCCCGCGATCTGGTAGTCAATAATCTTCTCCAGAGCGTCATAATCGACTTTACCTTCGCGAAAAGGGGTGATTAAGGCGACTCCAACGCCTCTAAATTGTTGCTGGCTCATGCCGGATATTTGTCTTCTTCAGGAAAAATTCGATTTGTTGAATAAATGGCTTTAGCTGGTTGATTTTGGCGGCATCGATCATCAGGTCGTAACAAAAAATGCGCTCACTGACCGGGCCTACTTTCAGTTTGGCTTTGGACAATGCGCAGATATATTCTGCCTGTAGGTTGGTTTGTGTATCGGCGTGAATGAGGATATCCAGGTCGCGGTTGATGAAGCCTTCCACCTCCTCTCCTTTTGGCCGAAGTGCCCAGTCGATATCCTTGCGATTGAACGAAGGGAAGGTAAAGCTTTCTCCATCCACTTTATTGTCAAAAAAACCCAACAGCCGAATCTTTTTTTGCCGGCTTTTCAGCTCTTTGGCGTAAGCCAGCACCGTATCGCGCGTCTGCAAATCGGTTGCATTAAATAAGATACCGATGGTTTGTGCATTTTCCAGATTTACCCGGTGAGGGGCTTTTTTTCGGCTGGGTTGCTTTAACCGCTTTTTCAAATCACTGCGGTAAAAAAACATGCGGATTCTTTGAAATAGGTCCATATGTATTGATATTGGGAGGTATTATAGTTCAAAGATAGTGATTATTTACCGTCTTTTCCTGGTGTCGCTTCCTCTGCTGCTGCTGTATCATAAACGCCGATGGCTGCATATTTATTAATTCTGGCTTCGATGCGTTCCTCCGGGTCCATCTCCTGCAATTCTGCTATACTTTTTTTGATCTGGCGTTTCAGCATCTTTGCCATTTCTTCCGGGGCATTGTGTGCGCCGCCGAGCGGTTCTTTAATGATATCATCGATCATTCCGTTGGCAAACATGTCATCGGCGGTCAATTTCAGTGCTTCAGCGGCTTGCTCTTTATAATCCCAGGTACGCCAGAGGATGGTGGAGCAGTTTTCCGGAGAGATGACGGAATACCAGGTATTTTCCAGCATAAACACCCGATCGCCCAATCCGATGCCGATGGCACCGCCAGAGGCCCCTTCGCCGATCACCACACAAATGATGGGCACTTTTAGCTGAGCCATCTCAAAAAGATTGCGGGCAATAGCTTCAGCCTGCCCCCGCTCTTCAGCTTCCAGTCCGGGATAAGCACCCGGCGTATCGATCAGGCATACCACAGGGTAATTAAAGCGCTCGGCCAGTTTCATGAGCCGCAAAGCCTTACGGTATCCTTCTGGGTTGGCCATACCGAAGTTGCGATATTGGCGCATTTTGGTATTGACCCCTTTCTGATGGCCAAGAATCACCACCGGTTGTCCATCGAGATTCCCCAAGCCACCGACCATGGCCTTATCGTCTTTAAAGTAGCGATCGCCATGTAGTTCGACAAACTTGCGGCACATTTGCTCTATGTAATAGTACGTATAGGGCCTCTCGGGATGGCGAGACAGCTGGACTTTCTGCCAGCCAGACAGGTTGTTGTAAATTTCTTTACGGGTGTTCTTAATTTTTGTTTCGAGCTCTTTGATGGTGGTTGACATATCAACGATGCCTTCCTCATCTACCTGCTGGATTTTTTCCAGTTGCTCGTACAACTTCTCCAGGGGTTTTTCGAAATCCAAAAAAACCATAGCTTTCGTTTTTAGGAACCGTGTCCCGGGGACAAAATTCCTTTTTGCCACCCCAAAAGTAGCATCAGGGGAACAATTTCTGCAATGTGTAAGTTACTACTCCGGGGAGTCTTGGCTACTATCCCTCATTCCCGGGTTGCAAAATTAGCAATAAGCCAGCAGTTCCCAGTTAGAAAAAAATTTTTTTTTATTTTTTTTCGTCAGAGTGTTGCATGGTAAAAAAAAGCATTTTACATTTGCACTCGCCAAACGGCAAAAGCGTCGTTGAAAAGTGAAAAAATCCGATAGTTTCCCGATAAGTAATCGGGATTTGAAGACATGCCTGTTATTTCGGCTAAGCCGAGACGGGTTCGAGTGCTTCCTGTCGTATCGCTTGAAATAATGGTCCGGTAGTTTCCCGATAAGTATTCGGGAATAGAA
>CAXHCA010000249.1:0-4084 GCA_964015035.1 uncultured Saprospiraceae bacterium | reverse complement strand
GAATAATGTTTTAACAAAAAGGAACAAAAAGAGCAGCTAAAATAGGGTGGCTCGCTCAATGCCAACCCACTTAAAAAGCCAAAAGACTACGGCATAATGAAAGGCAAATAATAGATTATAATGAATTAAGATATTTGCCTTTCAGCCTTCGGCACTTATTCCGTTTCCTTTTGTCTTTTTAGCCTCGCCACCCTGTGAATGGGCTTTCTTTTTTTTCCGTTTTTTCTTTGTCAAAAAATTTTGTGGTGAAGCGAAGCGGAGCAAATCAAAAGTCCGTTTTATGAAACAGAAATTCTCTATCAAAACAAACAGTCCTTCAGCAAATCTGAACAAACCACACTTTTACGTCCTATCCAAAGGATTAAACAGTGGTAAGCCACTTGATGCACCTTGTCCGAATTGCTTTATAATTACTTGTAAATCTGAAAAGCTGAGAGACCAGCTCTATTGGTTGTGCTATGGTATGTGGCAGTCTAAAGCCTTTCATATTTATTTAAGGGGTTCAGTCATTCCGTTTATCTCAATTGTAGAATTTAGAAAGGCTCTCAAAGAAGCATTTTCTAAGGTGGAAGATGATAAAGTCAAATTTGATAAATCTGTCAACTCATTACAGCTATTGGAGCAGAAACAAAAGCAGTTTTATAACTCAATACAGCTCATTGAAGAAGCTAAAAGAATTGTAATGTATCGTTACATTAAAAGGCGTTAGAGTTGTGGCTAAGTCCACCTTAACCGCTATTTATTAGCACCTTAAAGGCACTATCTTAGAAAATGGATGCAAACCATTCAAACAAAAAGAAAAGCCCAACTGAATAAACAGAAGGGCTTTTACAATCCAATTCTTCTAAATAACGGCTTCTTAGAAAAGTTTGGAAATCTTCATTGCATTACCTTGAGCAAATACATAGTAGTTTGAATTTACCTCTTGGAAAAACTCTATACCGATTACATTCACTACCATAACGTCAGAAGTCATAGTTGGTGGACCTGCAAGAGTAGAAGTCAATGACACAGCTGTAGTAACTTGGTCAACAGGCAAATAGGCTGAATAGGTGATTGCTTTTGACTCATTCAATGCAGCGTCTTTTGGCTCATATACCTTTGTATCGGTATTGTACTCAAAGTCTGAAATCACACTAATACCATTGATGATTCTGAAATGCGTAGCACCTGCAGGAATATTCAAAAAGTTTAACGGATTAAATGCAGGAACGTCTAAAGTGGATTCGTCCCGGTTAGCACCTGGAGTAATTGTAAACGGAGCTGAGAATGTACCGTCAAAAGATGTGAAGCGGTTAAACTCAAACCCTTGCAAATATTGTGGTACTTGTGTAATCAATACCGATCTTTTACCTCTCGCCTCAGAGCCGTCCTCTAAGTTGATTTTCTTCATTATGGCTGTCAACCTTCCAGTTACTTGACTGTCTGCCATAGTTTTCATTAGACTTGCTAAACCGATACGGAGTGATTTTCCTGCCAATGCACAACCGCCAAATTCGTTCATATTTTCACGAGTTCTTTGGAATGCAGGGTCAGTTGCAATTTGCTCAGCTGTTGGACCACCAGTCAACCCAGCGAAATATCCTTGATTACCCTTGATTTTAAAATGTCTAATGTCGCCAAGAGTTCCGACATATTTTAAAGGACCTTTCTGTCGTGCCATAATTTATATTTTTTAATGTTTGACAATTAATTATTACTATTGCAAATATCAACATAACATATTGAAAATCAATTATTAATACAAGGTAAGTAAGTGCAAAATAACGCTAACAAACAAACAACAGTGCTCAGACCGCACTTTGAAATCGTCAAAATCCTTGATGGGGATGGTATGATTGTAAAAAATATTTTCACCAATCAGGAAGAAGAAGTGCGTCTACTTGGTATTGATGCACCGGAGATAAAGAAGAGTACAAAATCAAGAAGGGATGAAATAGAGTTTCACTTGCCTGTTCAGCTTTTGATAGAATTAGGTTATCAATCAATGAAGTTTCTAATCCGAAAGACCAGAAATGTGAAATCCATTACGCTAATACAAGAAGTTAAAAACTTATCTGACCGATATGGAAGAACATTGGCTTATGTGTTATTGCCTAACGGCAAGACACTGAATGAAATTCTCATTCGTCAGGGTTATGCAAAGCCATATAACCACGTTTATTGCCAAGAGCTACCCAATTATCAAAAGTTAAATTTGATGGCTAAAATCAAAAGAAAAGGATTATATTCGCTCACACAATCGTTCTGATTGTCAACAAGGTTTTTGCCGTTGTTTTCCTTTGATTATCACGGTTTTGTTGCCTATTTGTTGCCCAAACACCATAAACCCCTGACTATCAATTAAAGTTACTTTTTGCATCGGGAAGTAAAACAGCTCCCCCGGATTACCTATCCGAATCACCTATCCGCTCGAAGTTGGCAACTTCGAGCATCCTTCGAGAGGAGCATTCGTTTTCAAAAAGCAACAATCTCAACACCGTGAATACCGCCCCGTAACAACCAAATTCATTTGGTCACCATCCTGTGAATCCTGTCTCAAAAAAAGTCAACATCACGAATAGTTGAAATTGTCCACTTCAACTGCATACGCTCGAAGGATTAGCAATTCGAAACCTCACAATTTCATTTTTATTGGCCCCTCTTTTCTAAGGATGGTTACCTTTACAACAAACTTTCTCATTTCATCACTCAAATCCCAAACCGCCCATGCTTACCACCGCCATCCCAAAACTCCCATTCATCGACAAGGTCCAAACCCTGGATTACTACCTCAATCAATTACAATTTGAACTGCTATCCGATTACGGGGATTATTTCCTGCTTAAAAAGGACGGCGTGGAATTGCATTTTTTTCATTTCCCGACGCTGAAGCCGAAAAAATCGGACTTCATGATTTACCTCCGGGTAGATGAGGATATCGATGGCTTGTACCAATCGTACCAGGATCGGAAGATTGTCATTCATCCCAACGGTCCATTGCAGGACAAACCCTGGAATCAAAGGGAATTTGCATTGCTTGATCCGAATGGGACGTTGTTGACGTTTGGGCAGGAGATTACGTTCAGATAGCGCACCGCTGGTGCGCAACACCTCTCCTGACCGGTTCTACAAAGATTTGGTTCCTTCGGAACCGGTATTAATGGTTGGGTGAAATTTATTTCGCCCGCCCCCACTTCTCCGCTGCCAGTGGATGCAAATAATCAGCGCTCCAACAACCAAAATGAATTTTGGCAACCAGTGGTTCCGTGTCATCTATTGCCTAATTCATCACCAGCTAATAACGGCCGAATTCATTTGACCGCCAATCTTGTCAATCCCGTCACAAAAATCAACACCACGGTCACCTGTTTTGTGAAAACCGTAAGTTTTTTTTGCAAAAGAGCAGCATTAAATGGGTAAGTTATTCTTCTCTGGTTCCTAAGCGTACTTTGCGGCTTTGCGCGCAATATTCCTTCCTGCCAAGATCATCTAAGTCAAAGACTTGTAGACGGTTTCGCTTCGTATCGCAGACACTTGCGAGCGAATAACTGTTCATAAAATCTTGCTTCTAGCGCAGGCCCTCAGACGTATTCGAAGAAATTACATTTAGTCTTGTTTCTTTTAGACATGCTTCCAGGGCGCACGATAATCCCTAGCTAATTTATCTTTTGCAACCTTATTCTTAATCACTTTTTGTTGTGCTGAATCATATTTAATGATGGTCCCCGTTTCCTGAGCGATATTCGCCATGATACAGCTGGCCGTAGAGATATGGCCGTTGAGTACATCCGCTACCGGTTTGGATTTTGTTTCGATTGCTTGTAGCAAATTTAACAGGTGCCGACGGGTAGCCGCTGCCACGTGCAGTTCAATGCCTTTTTCGTTCACATCTTCCGGGAATAATTCCTTTTCGTACAAGGCGCTACCTTGATGCGTTGGCAATTTTGCCCCTTGTGGAATGAATTCATATTTGTGCACACTACCTTTTAACACCCCTTTCTCACCATAAATAAAGAACGCCCAGGGATACTCCGGGTCGGGCGCATTACCCCAAGTACGGTGGGTCCAGATGCAATCGAAGTCGTCGTATTGAAAGGTGGCC
>CAXHCA010000248.1:0-4087 GCA_964015035.1 uncultured Saprospiraceae bacterium | reverse complement strand
AAATAAAGAAGATTGTCTTATCCTTACAAAAGGGGACTAATCCCAACTGCACCCCACCATAACTGTCCACTCCCGAACAATGACTGTTCGTTATTGAACACTTTTTATTGGTATTAGCCCTTAAAAAGTTCTGATTCCCTGCAATTTAGGACTGTCATTTTTTTGGCACAGCTTTCGCAATAATGCTTGTCTAAATGCTGTCATAATGATTCAAAATTACTTCAAAATTGCCTGGCGAAACCTGATTAAACACAAGCTTTTTTCGCTGCTCAATATTGGCGGACTAGCCGTAGGATTGGCTACTTGTTTGGTCATCTTATTGTTTGTACGAGATGAATTGAATTATGACCGTTTTAATGAAAAGGCGGATCGAATGGTGCGGGTCATTTTTAAGGCGGATATCGACGGTGGTAAGATCAATGAAGCCAATGTCATGCCACCCACGGCTGAGGCGCTACTCCATGACTATCCCGAAGTGGAAGCAGCCACCCGACTCCGGCAGTACGGCGAACCCAAGGTGACGGTTGGCGAACACACCTACAAGGAAGGGAAGTTTGCTTTTGTAGATCCCAATTTTTTTGAAGTATTTACCTTGCCTTTGCTAAAGGGAGATGTCCAGACCGCATTGGTCGATCCCAACACGATTATCATTTCTCAGAAAATGGCCGATCTCTATTTTCCAGGAGAAAACCCGATTGGAAAAGTATTGAATTTTAAGGATTGGAATAAGTCTTTTAAAGTTACCGGACTTATCGATAAAGTCCCTGCTAATTCTCATTTTCACTTCGACTTATTTGGCTCCATGGCCAGTTTTGAAGATGCCCGGGCACCGAGTTGGATGATGTCGGAATTTTATACTTATCTGGTACTGCAAGAGGGATTTGACTACCGGGAATTGGAGGCCAAATTGCCGGTAGTGGTAGAAAAATACATGGGGCCACAAATCCAGCAATACATGGGGGTCACCCTGGACCAATTTAGAAGTAGAGGGAATAAAATTGGCCTTTTTCTACAACCGCTGACCGACATCCATTTACATTCTGATGTCAATTTTGACCTGGAGCCAGGGGGCGACATTCGCTACGTGTATATCTTTAGTGCGGTCGCTCTTTTTATGTTAATCATTGCGGGTATTAATTTTATCAACCTCACTACGGCCAGTGCGGCCAAACGGGCCAAAGAGGTAGGCATCAGAAAAGTGATGGGCTCCATTAGATCTCAGCTGGTAGGACAATTTCTGACCGAATCCGTTTTGCTGGCAGTGCTCTCCCTGGTTGGAGCGGTGATGCTCGTGAATTGGGCCTTGCCAATCTTTAATGAATTAGCAGATAAAGAACTCAGCTTTAGCTCGGCGGCCATGCCTTATTTGCCATTGGCTCTACTTGCGTTGTGCTTGATAGTTGGCGTATTTGCAGGCTTGTATCCGGCATTTTTTCTGTCTTCGTTCAAGCCGGCATCTGTTTTGAAAGGAAAGTTTACCACCAGCAAAAAAAGTGCTGGATTGCGCAGCGGGTTGGTCGTTTTCCAGTTCTTTATATCTACCATCATGATTGTAGGAACGCTGGTGGTGTATCAACAATTGTCCTATATTCAAAACAAGAACCTGGGCTATGAAAAAGACCAATTGCTGATCCTGCCGGATACCCGAATTTTGGGAGCCCGGGAAGATCTCTTTCGGCAGCAAATCCTGGATGATCCTCGGGTGCTGGATGTGACGGCTTCGTCTTACCGCCCCGCCGGATACTCCCACTCCAACAACTCATTGGCTTATCCCGATGGCGACGATTCTCGCATGATGAGAACCCTCGAATACCAAGTAGACGAACATTACATTCCTACCTTCGGTATGCAAATGGCTGCCGGGCGGAATTTTTCTGCCGATCTATCTTCTGACAGCACGGCCATGATTATCAATCAAACGGCCGCTAATGCTTTTGGGTGGGGCAATGATGCGCTGGAGCATACCATTACCCGCTTTAAAGGCGATGCCGGCAAGAAGGTGGATTATCACATCATTGGTGTAGTTGCTGACTTTAACTTCAAATCACTGCACGAACCGATTACGCCCCTCTTAATGGTGATGGAAAAATCGTCCGGCTTAACGGTCAGGACCAAAACGGCAGAAGTCAGTGGATTGATTGCCTCCTTAAAAGAACAATGGTCCGCCCTCCAGCCCGATGAACCCTTTACCTACGACTTCGCCGATGAATTGCTGCAACAAACCTATTTGTCCGAGCAGAAAAGCGGTCAAATTCTCAAGATGTTTTCCCTGCTCACCATTTTTGTATCCTGCCTGGGTTTATTTGGCCTGGCCACTTTTACCGCCGAGCAACGCAAGAAAGAAATCGGGGTGCGTAAAGTATTGGGCGCTTCCGAACAGCAAATTACTTGGCTTTTGTCGCGCGATTTTATGAAACTCGTCCTGGTGGCCTGTGCATTGGCCGTACCCGTAGCCTACTGGGCCATGGGCCGCTGGCTGGAAGATTTCGCCTACCGTATCGATCTCGAATGGTGGATGTTTTTATGCGCAATTCTGATCACCGGTGCGATTGCGTTGCTGACCGTCAGCTACCACGCCATCCGGTCGGCATTGATGAATCCGGTGGACTCGCTGGCGGCGGAGTAGGGGAGCTCTTTCCGGGAAATTAGATTATTTGCATGTAATTTGAGTTCAAATTTATTACTTTTGTCAACCCCTCCATTTTTCCCCCCTCCATTTTATTAACTTTCTCCTATATCTACAAACTATGACAAAAAAATGTTACTTATGCATGGTTTTATTATTAAATTTTTCCTGTCTTCAAATCAGTTTTGGACAGACTTTTACAATGCCTAGCGGCGTTAATGTTTCGAGTTTGGCTAATACTTGCTCCGGCTCTTTTGTCGATGAGGGGGGCTCCGGTAATTACGCCAACAATCAAAAGACCAAATATATTATCTGCCCTGATGCGCCGTGCAATAGGATACAGGTTACTTTTAGTGCTTTTAATATAGAGGCAGGTTTCGACTCTCTGTTAATTATTGATCGAGATAACTATACGGGACGATCATATACCGAGCCAAACGTCATTGGGGTCTTCTGGGGAACGAATAATCCCGGTACGAGAACTTCTACCCACTCTTCCGGGTGCCTGACCTTCTATTTCTCTTCTGATGGCACGATAACGAAGCAGGGCTGGACGGCTTCCTTCTCCTGTGTACCCAGTGAGCCACCAACAGCGGTATGTAAAGCCGCTACGGTCCAGCTTGATGGCAATGGAGCGGGAACTTTACTTCCAGAAGCTGTAGATAATAACAGTACAGTTGGATGCGGGGAGGGATCGTTGAGTGTAGCACCTAATATGTTTGATTGTACTCAAGTGGGGATTCAAACAGTAACCCTGACCGTAACCGATAACAATGGCATTTCCAGCACTTGTAATGCTATGGTGACGGTAGAAGACAATGCCGCGCCTACGGCTGTTTGTCAGGATTTTACCCTCAATCTGGACAATGACAGCACCACCATCCTTGACCCCACGGATGTTGACGGAGGTTCTTCAACCGTTTGTGGTACTTTTTCATTGAGTGTATTGCCTAATAGTTTCGACTGTGATGATTTGGATGGAGGGCCATATACCGTAACCCTGACGGTCACCGATGATTCTAATAGCGAGACGGACAATTGTACGGCCAATATTACCGTAGCCGATCCCAATAGCTTCTGCTGTGATCCTCCGGCAGCCGTTTGTCAAGATATTACCGTGCAACTGGATGCTAATGGTGAGGCTTCAATTACTGCTGCTGACATAGATAACGGAAGTACCGCTGATTGTGGTTTGCAATCGCTCACCGTCTCCCCTACCAATTTCACTTGTGATGACAAAGGAGATAATACCGTAACGCTCACCATTACGGATGTCAACAATGACACTGACAATTGTACTGCAACCGTTACAATTGAAGACAATATACCACCTGTTATTACGGAATGTGAAGGCAACTTTGCCGTCTTCAACGGAGAAGAAGAAATTTCATCCGCTTCCGTCATCGATTTTACGGCCACTGATGCCTGTGGCATTGCCGGCACCACTTATAGTCCGGAAGT
>CAXHCA010000247.1:0-4139 GCA_964015035.1 uncultured Saprospiraceae bacterium | reverse complement strand
TCAACAAAACGTAGGTAGGCAGCATACCTTTCCAATTCAATAAGAGGGCCAAATTGTCCGTTCCCGTCATTCTCTAACCAGTCCATTTCGTCCAGTCCGTGACAGGAAACCACATCCATATCTCCATCGTTGTCCATATCGGCTACTTCAACATAAGCGTGAAACCCTCGTCCAGCCAGGGTGTCCGGCGCTGCAAAGCTGCTTCCGCCTAGATTGCGATAGAGGGTCAGACCAGCTCCTCCTTCGTCTTCATTTCTGTTGGCACAAACGATATCTGGTAGTCCGTTATCATCAAAATCGGCGGTAG
Organism: uncultured Saprospiraceae bacterium; assembly: GCA_964015035.1. Taxonomy (GTDB): domain Bacteria; phylum Bacteroidota; class Bacteroidia; order Chitinophagales; family Saprospiraceae; genus BQJU01. Next base: position 3,832 of record CAXHCA010000247.1, on the reverse strand, counting down.
TCACAGAGGTGGGGCTAGCTTGCGTGGTATCGATGATTTGGAAAGACCCAAAGGTGCCATCTCCCAGGTTTTCGTGCCAGGACAAGCGGTTGCTGAAAAAGGCGGCGACCACTAAATCTTGATCACCATCGAGATCCAGGTCCTCTGCATGCACAGCAGTTGCAGTGGCGTGCTCATTTGAAACCAGCAGTGCGGGGCCGAAACTCCCATCGCCATTACCAGACAGCCACCAAACACCTTCAGTGCACCCAATGACAATGTCTGAATGCTGATCGTTATTGAAATCAGCAATGTACAGGTCAATAACAGTGGCGGAATTATAGATGTTCATGGCCTGGCTGAAGGTGCCATCACCATTGTTGATCAGAACCTCTAAACCTGTGGTTTGAGAGGCGTAGAGTAAGTCCTGAGCACCATCTTCATCGATATCTGCATAAGCTAAAGAGCGATAATTTTGACTGCCTGAAACAATTGGCCGCTGATGACTGAAGCTGCCATCCTCTATTTGCTCCAGCCAAAATAGGCGTTCCGAAGTGGCACAAACAACATCGAGATCATCATCACCATCAATATCAAAAGCGAGGGTGTATTGGATATCACCTACCGGGTCAAAGAGATCTATCGCCGGAGCAATCTGGGCAGTGAGCAATACTGGAAATAATAAACAGGAGAGGAGCGTCAACTTAAGCATAAACTGAGGTTGTTTGAAAAAATGAATTAGAGATGGGGGAAAGGTATGCGCTCAAAATACCAGTATTTTCAGGATAAAGGAAATGAAAAGGAAGTTTTGGTTAGGAAGTGAACATTAATGGCCTCCAACCGCGGTGTTTTGGGGTATATCTTGTTTTGATGACCATTCAGAACATCAGAGTGACCATTCAGAACATAGGCCGCTTAAAATTTGTCAGAAATTTCCTGCTACTCCTAAATTGTGAAGGCAACCCTCAGTGCATGTTTGGAGGTGGTGCTTTAGAAGCGAAAATTGCAAGTTTTGGGTTCTCGCGAGGCTCATTCTTGAGTGCATCTCGGCTCAGCCGGGACGGACGAAAAAAACGCACTGAGAGAATCATTTTTCCCGTCAAACATTCTTGATTAGCTATAATTTTAACCAAAGCACGTCTTACATATAAACCTTTAATTATGAAATTACATTATTTAATAACACCCCTAAAGAATATTTTACTCATCAAAATCCCACTTGTTTCAGTTCTATCCCTTCTCCTGATTTTTCAGGCATCCGATACCTTTGCAAAAAGTAGTTGGCCCGACAACATCCCAGTCCCGCCTTTTTCTACTGAAAAATATCCATTGCAACCTGTTACCGCAAGTGATGGAGAAACCTGGAGTTTTGAGGCTTTCGGGATCGGCCAGAGCCCATCTAACTGGCATGTGTACGGAATCTTTGATAATACCGATCAGAGCTTCGAGAGTACTCCCTTTAATCCATCCCTTCAGCAGGTCGTCCTTGGGGTCGGGGGAGGCACTGAATCTAACGTGCTGAAAGAGTCTGTGAGCTTTGTCTCTTATATCTGTGTCTCCGGGGAGGGAGCGCCGTTTGTTGATGTCGCTGTTCATCCAACACCTGCGAACCTGGATTACGTAAAATATCTGGGGTGGAATGGCGAAGAATTTTCCAAAGGGGTTGCTGCAAATATTAATGGAAACTATTGGTATCGGTTGGAAGCTGCATACAATGACATAAACAGGTTTACGTTTTATGCAAAAACTTACCGCAAGCCGGAAGGTACCGTTGCCTCCCCATTTAAAATATGGGCATTTACACAGGGGGGAAATCCGTTAGACGGCAAAATTTTTAAAATCAAGACCAACTATAACAATGGCACGAGCGCCTATCTTGGTATAGATGAAAATCAAAGCGGGACCCGTGGTGCTAGGTTGACCATCTGGAATCCAAGCGATAGCAAGACCCAACAATGGAAGTTTGAAGCTACCGGGAAAGATACTTATCGGATTAAAAACCAGGGCAATACCAGTTATCCGTTTATGGATGCCGACCTGGCAACCATCGGCAATAATGGTTCTGTCATTCATCTCTGGAGCCACACCGGAGCAAAAAACCAGGAATGGAAGGTCACTAAAAATGCAAATGGCACCTATAATCTGCAAACACTTGAACCAAGAGGTGGCAATCGGTTTGCAGATTTGGCACTCGGCGGAAATGTGGGAAAAAATGGAGGCATAATACATTTGTGGCAAGGAACAGGAGCCACCAACCAGCAGTGGATCCTCGAAGAGGCTTCCAGTGAAAATCAAAGCGATGCCCAATTAGCAGCTTTTTACAGTACTTATGGTGGCAAAGATAATTTTACATCCCATTATGTAGATGCCGTTACTACTTTCATTAAGGCAGAAGATGCTGTAAATGCTGGCCATTATGCAGAGGCCAAAGAAACTTTGGATGAGCTATGGGCAAAATACCCGATAGGAGATGAAATTTGGAGGAGGGCCAACTCTATGGCGCAGGGGACTTTTATTGGCAACCCCGTGGCATATAACGGATTGCTCATGCTTACCGATGTAGTCAACTACCATGTGAATCCTTCTGTCACTAATATCAAACCGTATACGGTCAATATGAAAGTAGTATTGGCAGGGCACTCAGAGGGGATCATGCCAAGAAGCATTGAAGAAATGACTGCCGGTACCGGAGTGACACTAAGGAATGAGTTGGACCCCAGGTTGCGACAGGATAATTATAAGGCGATTAAAAGATTGCTGAATGTCTTCAATAAATACATACATGCCAGTACAAACGGCATATTGAATGTGGATGTACAGGTGATCGAATTGCCCGACTTTGTTGCTGAAACTGTCGTGAATAGTGAAGGACCACAAAAAGCAGGACACAAAGCAGGACTAAAGAATTATGGATTTTTTCAGAGTGAACTCTCTTCGGAAGTAAAGGATGATACGGATTGGTGGTGGGTTATCTATCCTTCATTTGTTCCCGGTACGGGGCAGCAAAGTAGCAGGATTGCAACAGAAGAAGCCTTTGCTGGTTATGGCTTTATTACCGGAGGTATGGGAGGAGACTATAAAGGGGCACCGGTTTTTATTATTGATGACCTGTTTTTCTTTGATAAACAACCTATTCTGAGTGCGGATGCTTTTACAGAAATTGAGCGACGTTGTTATGCTCCTAATTGGCTCCAGCATGAATTTTTTCATTATCTGTATAATATTTTCCCTTCTTTTGAAAATGAACCAAATGGTTTGGAACCCAATGGGCACGATTGGCAGAAACCAAGGTCTGTATATCCCTGGCCCAGTGACTTTAATGGAATATATGAGTCTGACTATTATCAAGAGTCCATGCATAAAAGAATAAAAAGGGTGACATCAAAACCATTACATATCAGGCTTCGAAAAAGAGTACAACATCCGCCCATGAATCTTTTTGCACAGCTGAATATTCAAGACGTATTGGGTAACTATGAAGCACCCGTTGTCCATAATGATTGGAATTTGGGAAGCATCATCAAAGAAGATGGCAAATATTTCTGGAAAAATAAGGCAGGCATAGTATGGGAAGTAGTTCCCGACCTGGCCAAAGGAAAGCTGCTGTCTACGAGTGAGAGTGATTATTCAAATGGAGTAGATTTTACAATTATATTGAAACAGGATGATACTACCGGTGAGTTTCTTCCAGTGGTAGAAGCTATTAGTCATGGACCCGGACTCCTTATTAAAAAATAAAGTATAGCCAAGCCCTTACTGACTTGTTTCGTGGTAATTTGAGCGCATCTAGGCTGAGCTGAGACGGACGAAAAAATAGCCGAAAAGAGGTTCCAAAATCCCGGTTTTACCGGGA
>CAXHCA010000246.1:0-4490 GCA_964015035.1 uncultured Saprospiraceae bacterium | reverse complement strand
GACATCCGAGATGAGTTTTAACTGTCGGTCCTCTACTAAAAATGTACCCTTATTATGACCACAGAGTAGTTGCTCGTCAATAACTTGTAAATCCCATACCTGTCCCTGGCTACCTTCAATTAGTTGATAGTGTTCTCCTCTTATGGAAGGCCAAGACTTGCAATAAAGGCCTTGATTGGTCCCTACGTACAGTTTTTGATTCCAAATGGCCGCCGTATAAACGGTACCAATTTCTCCTCGATTATCCTGATAATAAACAAAAGGCGCATGTGCCACAATCAGGTCAATACCTTTGTCCAAACCTGCCCAGATGTTGTATGCTGCATCTTCATATAAAGCCAGAACGGTGTTGTTTTGCAAGCCATTTTCCTGATTGATATGGTATTTGATATTGCCGTGGGCATCGGTGATAAATAAGCCGTTTAGGATGGTGCCAAAAGCATAGCCCCCATGATGTAAGCGAATGGCTTTATTTAGTTGGAATCGCTTTAGTCCCTGATTGACAGGTGTTTCCCAAGGCCGGAATTGACCATCTCGATATTCGAAAATGCCGTCATTTTGGGTGCAAACAAGAAAGGAAGAAGGACCGGAAGAAAGGATGGTTGCCACACGCATATCCTTCAGAAAGTCGCTGCCGTCAATGTGTTTGAAAGAGCCATTAGCTTGATATTCCAAAAGGCCCTGCTGAATGACCGGAACAATAACCTTTTGGTTCACCCGGCGGGCGAACATGATATTTCCCGGTGGTCTGATTTCTTCAATGGTGTTGAAATCGTATCGATAAAAAGTGGAAAAAGATTGGAATAAAACGCCGCCCTCAATGGGTAGGATCTGCCAGATTTCTTCCGAAATGGGATTATCAGCATGGACCTTATCGGCCAGTGACGTATAAGTGAATTGTAAATTATTGTCTACCGACCAATAGCCAAAAGTGGCAAAACCACCCACAAAAACGCGCCCGCTGGAATCGCATACGACACTGCGGATGATCTGGTTGCCTGGGGTGGCATAGCTATTCCAGGCTGAACCATCGTAACTCAATAAGCCGCTGGAGTTTCCAAAATACATCCTGTAATCGGGGCCCTGGCAGATGGACCAATTTTGGTTCTGAGCTTTATAATCGTCCTTATGGAAATGCAATACCTGGGGAACTTCTGTTGCCGCCATTTCCCGGGCGAGGCATAAAAAAGCAATGATTAAAAAGTAGTACCGAAGCATATTGAAAAATTCACATTCTTAAACAAATCTCCCCGCTGTGAAATCGGGCCACGGGGTGGTCAAGTTAAAACAAGCACTAAAAGGAGTGTTGATTTACATTTTCGATTGACGCTGAATCACGAGATTTGTCAAAGAACCAAAATTCAAAGGTCCACAAATTTAGGACACAACTTGTTAAAGTTGGGAAAGTCAATGTATTTTTACCTCCAAACGATTTATCATGAAGATAGTTTCTTACAATGTAAATGGCATTCGTGCCGCGCTCAACAAGGGATTCAAGGACTGGTTGGAAGGAGAGCGTTTTGACCTCGTTTGTATTCAGGAAACGAAGGCCATGGCCGAGCAGGTAGATGTTGGCCTTTTTGAAGAATTGGGGTATCACCATTGCTGGCATTCTGCTGAAAAGAAGGGCTACAGTGGTGTGGCCACGTTGAGTTTGCAAAAGCCTGATCAAGTGGTTATTGGCTGTGGTATCGAAAAATACGATCGGGAAGGGCGCATACTCCGCACCGACTTTGGTGATTGGACTTTGCTTAATTGTTATTTTCCTTCCGGAACTTCAGGAGAGGAACGACAGGCTTTCAAAATGGGTTTTTTGGATGATTTTCATCAGTGGATCAAAGAGCTCCGTAAGGAACGTCCGAAATTGATTATCGTTGGCGATTACAATATTGCACACCAGGAAATCGATATTCACGATCCGGTGCGCAACAAGAAAAATTCCGGCTTTCTTCCGGAAGAAAGGGCCTGGATGACCCAATGGTTTGACGATGGTTTTACCGATGCTTTTCGCTACTTGGAACCCGAAACGGTACAATACAGTTGGTGGACCTACCGCGCCAATGCTCGAGCCAATAATAAAGGGTGGCGCATTGATTATCAATCGGTTACAGACAATATGCGCGACAGGCTAAAGGCCGCTCAACAATTGACTGGAGTAGTACATTCTGATCACTGTCCGGTTTTACTGGAGATTGATTTATAATAAGGAGTATGCACAGGTTACTTTTAAAACGCGCAATCAGCACAAGGCGATGTTGATTTTTGCATTGCGCAACGGGTTTGATATCATGGGGGGTATAGAAAAATCTACAATTGAAACCAACCGAATCCTGCTTCGCAAAACACTTTAAACAAGATTGGCGTTCTTATTGAGAATTCCGACAAATTGATCAGCAATTTTAAAAACGACAAATGATGAACCGAATTGTACTTGTTTTTTGTCTGGGTATACTATTGGCAGGCACCACGATCCAGGCCCAGGAACTCTCAGGAGGTTTTAAAGCTGGGCTCAACTTCTCGACCTTCAACGGACCAAGTGAAACCGATGCTAACGGCAATGAATTGGAAAGCCTCAAGCTGAATAGCGGCTTTCACATTTCCGGAATGATTAATTACAATATTACCGACCTTTTTGGCATCCGGGCAGAAATCATGTACTCGCAAAAGGGAACAGACTATAGCTTCAATGGACAATCTTTTTGGATTTTCTTTCCGGAGCCGGGAACGGAGGTGCTCAACAAAGGCGGCAATCGCAATCTTAAGCTTTCGGTCTCTAATGCTTATATTGACTTACCCATTATGGCTTATGGCCGTTTAGGGCGACTGGAGGCTTCTGCAGGTATTAATGTAGGGATTTTGGTCAGTGCTCGGGCACAGGGAGAAATTACTTATGATGGTGCCAATATTCAGCCCTTTACCATTGCCCTTGACTATCGCTACGCCACTGACGAGGTGCAAAAATCAGTAACCGGAGAAGATACCCAACAGGTGACCACGATCAATGGTGTGCCGGTACGTGCGCCAATCACTACGGGGGCTTATTATGGCGTATTCGGTCGTGATAAACGCCTCTACAATATCTTTGATCTGGGGCTCAATGCTGGACTTTCTTTCTACTTGAATAAAGGACTTTTTCTGGGCTTCCGCCTCAATTACGGCTTGCTTGATGCAACCAACAATGATCAAGATTTTTCAAATACAACGCTCGGACCCCAGGATGATTTTTTACAGTTGAATGATAAAGACACCAACTTATCTCTGCAAGCCTCTATTGGCTTTAGTTTCTAAGCCTTTCGGCAAATTGAGGAACAAATTATTAAACAAAATATCGATTGCACTGTTATAGCAGGGAAGAAAAAATTAGTGGATTTTTTTTTTTGTTTACAAGAATTCCTTTTCTTTGCTCTAGATTTGTAAAAAGCAATTCAGAAAAATAATATCGCAAGATATTTTAAGATAGTTTTCATTTGGTTTTTTGGGGTTATACAAGAGGCGATTGTCTAAACAATCGCCTCGTTTTGTTTTACAGCTCTCGATTAATTAGTGCAAATTTTTTTTCCCGCCTTTTATTTCTTCAAATTCTTGCTGGATTAACTGAGTTAAGTGTGGGGTGCTGGGCGCTTCGCCTTGAACGATTACTTTGCCATTGAGCAGAAGTGCAGGAGTGGTGTAAATTTGGAAAGAAAGGATTTTATCAATTTCGGTAATCTCTTCCACACGGATAGGCAAATCAGGCAACTCCTCGATAGCCTGACTCAAATTGGATTTTAAATCCAGACACTTCTGGCATCCAATACCTAATAATTGTAAGATTACCATTATAGTTCTATTTTACAATCGCCTGGTAAGGCAATAAAGTGCAAGGTCAATCTTTTCCAAGGGGATGAAAATGAGTTGCGTTATGGTAAAAGATGATTTAAATCATCAAAAATGGGTAAATTATTCTTCTCTGACCCCTTAGTAGTGCTCTTCCACCTCCACCTGTTCCGCTTTTAAATTCAGCCGAATCTTTCGTTCCCGCTTTTCCGAGACTTCAAACAGGGCCGTTTTTAAAGGCAATTCGTGATGGTTTTTGGTCCAACAACCTTTGCCAAAAAGGCCATCCAATAGGGCGGTAAGGAGCCGTTTTACTTCATTGTAGTCGCGAATGTCGTATTCTTTATTGGAGCGGTTATCTCCTTTGGGTTTGATTTCGAGCCATCCATCCGCCGTTTTCTGTCGACGTGTGGCAAACTTCAACAACAATTCGTAAAGCGCAGGGGTAAGTGAAATCTTCTGGGGGTTTTTCCCAGGAATGCCTTGCAATTGCACTTGATTTTCGAACTTGCCTTGTTCATTTTTTTGCCGACTCAGTCGCAGTAGGATGCGTTCAGCAGGGGGGATGATGTTTTCTGACAATTCCTTGACCCAGCTTAACGCCAGAGCAAAAAAGATCATGATCAGAGAAGTTTTAAAAATCGAGGAAAAAAGAGTGAGATCGGTATCTGACG
>CAXHCA010000245.1:0-4613 GCA_964015035.1 uncultured Saprospiraceae bacterium | reverse complement strand
ATTTTTAACGCCTTGCCAATCTTTTCCGGCAATGGTCCATGCACTGCCGAAAAATTGACTCCTCCTTTCTCAATATGCCTGCCCATGATCACCCGGGACCGACCACCGCCCCCACCTTCCCGCTGCCAAGCATCTTCCCGAAAGTGTCCTTGTCCATCTGCAGCCTCCAACTGGTGGCAAATATCGTCCTGCAATGCTTCAAAATATTTAGATATTGCGTCTTTATCCAACATGCTGATTTATTTATAGCCCTAATTTCTCTTTTGCGGCCGCTACGGTCTTTTTAGCATTGCCCACAAAAACGTCACCGTCGATCACAATAGCGGGACGCTTCAAAAAGGTATATTCATCCAAAATTAACTGGCGGTAATCCTGTTCTGAAAGCTGCTTTTCGTTTAGGCCCATCGAACGGTATTTCATCGCCCGACGATTGAATAAGCCTTCGTAGGATCCCACTTTACTGTGTAAAAAATCCAGCTCCTTTTCACTGATATTTTTGGTTTTAACATCTTGCATTTCAAAACCTTCACCATTGTTCAGCTCTCCAATAATACGCTGACAGGTATTACAAGTCGATAAATGATAGATTTTTCTCATAAGAAGTGTATTTTGAGGATTCAAAATTAGGTTATAATTTCGGCAAAAGTTTCACATTATCGTAAAAAACTGTCAATGCAACAAATTCCGGACTCCGAACTAGTCATCAATCCCGATGGGAGCATTTATCACCTCAATCTGCGTCCTGAGCAGATTGCCTCTACCATTATCACGGTTGGAGATCCAGGTCGAGTGGAACAGGTGTCGCGCTACTTTGACACTATAGAAGTACAGAGCAGCAAGCGCGAATTTGTCACCCATACCGGTCGATTGGGGCACCACCGGATCACCGTCATTTCCACGGGCATTGGTCCAGACAACATCGACATCACGCTGAACGAGCTGGATGCGCTGGCCAATATTGATTTTGATACCCGAACGCCAAAAAAACAGCTTACCTCGCTGAAGATCATCCGATTAGGCACCTCTGGCGGTTTACACTTGGATGTACCGGTGGATAGTATCTTGTTGTCCAGCTACGGTGTTGGTTTAGACAACCTCTTGCATTTTTATGATCGCGAAGTGGGGTTAGAAGAAGGTGAATTACTTGAAATCATTCGAAAGAGTTACATTTCGCTACCCGTTCAACCTTATGCCACCCAGGGAAGCAAGTACTTGCTTAATGCTTTAGGGCACGGGTTACAAAAAGGCATTACCCTGACCAGCCCCGGTTTTTATGCTCCTCAAGGGCGTAGTCTTCGACTGGAAGCCCTGCTCAGTGCTGATGCACTTGATCGATTGTCAAAATTGCAGTACCAAAATTTGAACATTACCAATTTTGAAATGGAGACCGCTGCCATCTATGGGTTATCCAATTTATTGGGACATCAACCACTTTCGTGTAATGTGTTATTGGCCAATCGAGCCAACAAGACCTTTAGTCCCGACCCAAAAAAGGCGGTCAATAAAATGATTGAAATGATGCTCGAAAGGATCGAAAAGATGCTGGATGCAGAATTGATACAACAAAAATAAGGACATTGCCCATTACTGGAATGCCCTAATCGCATCGGCATTATTTCGATCATACGGTACTCGTAGAAAACCGAGCGTCCCTGGCTTTACCTGGATGTAAAAGCTGTAGGTACCCCGGGTAGGTGCCCAGCTGAGCCCCATTTGCCAGCAGTGCAAATCCCGGCTAAAGCCGAGGTAGGGATAGGTGATTTGTTTATTGACAAAGTCGTAACCGATATTCCCCATATTGATGTTCCAGTTCGGCGTCAACTGAATGCTCCCACTTAAACTCAGAGAATGGGTTCGCAATCGGAAGGTATCTTTAGCACCTGTAGTTTTATTTAAATCCATGACCAGAGTATGGGCAATACGAAAACCTTCAAACAAACTAAGAAAATCGGTTTCTTCAGGACGTTTCCGGCTGGTTCTTTCATTTTCTTCTTCACCGAGATCTTCGATGACCTCTTCTTCTTTACCTTGAAATATGGCCCTGATTTTGCTGACCGTCAATGACGTATTCAGGCGCACATTAGTTTCCACGTACTGCAATAATTTGCCTTCCTCTTGCCACCGCAGTTTACTGGTTCGGCTACTCCCATTCTCCGTAAATGTATTGACATAAGGATCCAGTACTGTCCGGAAAGACAAAGTAGTCATGCCTTTGAAAAAACGAGTAGTACCGGCAATATTAATGCGGCTCCATCGAAGAGAATCGGCGGCAAAATTGTAGTTGCCCGTCACGATAATATTATCAAAAAGTTTGAAATTTTTATCCGTTGAATCCTTTTTAGAGAAATATTTGGCTTCAAAAATATTATTGATAGAATACGACAATGCCATTTGTTTACCCGATGAACTGGGCGATCCATAGATGCCATCCTCAAAAATAGAATACCGATCTACCTGTGTAGGATCTAAAGTATCCTGGACCGTTCGGTACCACCCCAGATCGTCACTCAAATAACTCGGTGTATAGCCCAAAGAGACCGATGGTTTGATGACATGTCTAATTCCCCGCAACCAACCCTTATTAAAGCGCATGGTCCCGAAAATTTGCGTATTCATGGAAACGCCCGCAGAAAAAGTACGGTATGACTGAAAGCCATTCACCAACCGCTCATTGATCGAACCAAAGCTAATGGTGTCTCTGGTCACAATACCATTTACGGTATCGGTTTCAACATTGAGCCCATCAATATAATCTCGACGAATCGATTTGAAATACCAGACTTCTTCATAGTTGACATTTGGGTTGAGGTTGAAATATTTCAACAACTTCAGAGAGGTCCCGGCATTGGCCTTATGGCGGGCACCATAGCGGGCCTCATCCAAGGTTTGCTGAGTAAGGAAGGTGGAATCCGTTCCTGTAAAAGTGCTCTTAGCCTCTCCGGTGTAGCGAAGATTGATATTTTCGTACCACTTTTCCTCTCCTTTTCTTTCCTTGCGGCGGAACGGGTACAGCGTTTGTGTTTGAAACTGCAGGTTTGGAAAATTGACGGTAATACTATTGTTGCTCGTATTTTGGCTGTGGTTGAAGCTCAAACTCATCGAAATGGGTTTGTCGCGCCAATTGCGGCTAAAGCTGAAGTTGGAGTTCAACTGATTGTTCAAAACACTTTGCGCATCGTTGTATACCCGTGATTGATAACCATTCAACTGGAAATTGATCGTTCCTCCAAACTTATTCAGCGGATGTGCAGAAGCATCTTGGTTATGTGTCAATTGCAAACGAAAAGATTTCGGGCGGCTAATGGTTCCATCTGTTGCCTCGCTGCGCCGCACATCATAACCTATCGTGAAGCGGCCATTGTATTTATAGCGTTTGCGATATTGTGATTCCGCCGTAAGCCCCCACGTTCCCTTGATGTAAACATTGGCTTTTAATGATAAATTGAAATGTTCCCCCAATGGAAAGTACCAACCGATATCCCGCAAACCAAACCCCCATTGATCGGAATATTCGTAATCTCGGGGAAACAACAACCCCGTGCTTCGCGTCTTTGAAATCGGAAAAAATCCAAAAGGTAACCATAGTGGCGTGGGTACGCCCATGATTTCCAAGTTGGAGGGGCCTACCACCACTAGTTTGTCTGGAATGACCTTCTGTTTGGCACTACGAATGCCAAAGTGTGGCTCCGGGTGAGTGCAGGTAGTAAAAATAGCATCCTGGCTATAAATGATGTCATTGGAAGTGGAATCGCCCTGTTCGGCACTGACAAATTTCGATTTACTACCCTGCACAATCATATCGCCTTGCTGGGTGGTCACATCATAGACGATGCCCTTGCGGGTTTTAAAATTGTAGCGCATGCGCTCGGCCTTGAACTCCTGATCACCGTCCTTAAACTCAGGGAATCCGGCCATTTTCCCCAGGGAATCGGGCATACCTTCCGCAGTGACAATATTGGATTCCCAATCAAAGATGATGTGATCCGCTTTCACCGAAATGGTAGTATAATTGACCACACCATTGCCGTAAAGGTGAATCTTTTTGTCGGCAATATCGTATATCATAGAGTCGTTAGCAGTATATTGTACGGGAGCATCGAGAGAGTCTTTGGACAATTGGATCTGAGTAACCGCGCCTTTTCCGAGGGAATCGGGTTGAATCAGCAAAGAATCGCCGGTGGTCAAAGCAGCGTCCGCATTGATTTCATTAGCGGGATTGGGAATCGTATCGACCGGCACCTGAATCTGAGCCTCAATAGCCGTCAAAACGCCCAAAAAACACAAAATAATATAAGCTAGTTTTGCTTTCAAACGATTATTTCTCTTTATTTGCATTTGATTCCGGCAATTACGAAATTTGGCTAAAACATTCACAATCATTCTCATACGAACACTGCCGGTTAAATTATTTCCTCTTTGACAAACTCTGGTGGTCAAAGCTAACGCCCTAAAATGGCGCTTTGTCACAGAATATGTTAAAGACTAATTTTATGATAAAAAAGCTACTTTCCCCAAACATAAGCAATCTTGCAAGCTATGATGAAAGCACTAATTGTTTTTCAAACGTTGTTCCTGGCCGCTTTATCGGTGCCTGTTAAGGCTGTCTCTTATAC
>CAXHCA010000244.1:0-4677 GCA_964015035.1 uncultured Saprospiraceae bacterium | reverse complement strand
GTCTACCTTTATGGTAGAGATGAATGAAACGGCCAGTATCATGAATAATATTTCTGATCGGAGTCTGATTCTGCTGGATGAAATTGGCCGAGGCACCAGTACCTATGACGGGATTTCCATTGCTTGGTCGATAGCTGAATTTTTGCACAGTAATGGCCTGGCAAGGCCCAAAACCTTATTTGCTACCCACTATCACGAATTAAATGAATTGGCCAATAAGTTTCCACGCATCAAGAATTTTAATATCGCTGTGCGGGAAGTCGGTCAAAAAGTCATCTTTTTGCGTAAGCTAATGGCCGGAGGGAGTGAACATAGTTTTGGTATTCACGTGGCCAAAATGGCGGGTATGCCACGCAGCATTGTGGAGCGGGCCACCCATATTTTGGCGCAACTAGAGCTGAAATCAATTGAGAATGACGATTCTGGTGAAGAAAATGGCATCAAGGTCAATAAACCTGCTACTGCACAGCTTTCGGCAGAAGCCTATCAGTTGAGCATTTTTGAAACCGTAGATCCAATGGCAGGAAAGCTGAAAGAAGCGATCATGGATTTAAACATTAACTCCATGACACCTATAGACTGTATGATGAAACTAAATGAGCTGAAACAATTGCTGGAGGAATAAAAAAAAAAGTGCCTTTCACCCCCCAGTGAAAGGCCTTTGTATTTACTTGCTTGGTAATAATAAGATGCCTAAAAAGCAACTTGCCCTTAAGACGATGGAAATTTGATAAGTCACACCTGGAAATAAAAAAAAATGAAAATAGTACTCATCGGCTATGGTAAAATGGGGAAAGCCATCGAAAAGATTGCTCTGACGGAGGGGCACGAAGTGGTATTGAAGATAGGTAGCGATAATGTTGCGGAACTAACTAAGGCGGGATTGCAGCAGGCGGATGTAGCCATTGAATTTTCTCGACCGGAGACTGCTTTCGCAAATATCCAGCTATGTTTGGAAGCAGGCATTCCGGTAGTGGTTGGTACTACTGGCTGGCTGGATCACTGGGAAGAAGCAAAAAGTCTATGTGTGAAACAAGGGGGGGCGCTCTTTGTGGCCTCCAATTTTAGTGTGGGAGTAAATATTTTCTTCGCACTCAATCGATACCTCGCCAAATTGATGGAACAACAAGCTCAATATGAGGTGACCATGGAGGAAATTCATCATACCCAAAAATTAGATGCTCCCAGTGGTACGGCTATCACATTGGCAGAAGGGATTTTGGCAGAAATTTCCAGGAAAAAATCTTGGGTGAAAGGAGATGACGGAAATGCAGCGGAAATTCCGATTGTATCCAAAAGAGAGGGGCAAGTGCCAGGAACACACAAAATTCAGTATCTTTCCGAAATTGATACCTTAACGATTCAACACGAGGCCCATTCGAGGGAGGGATTTGCAAGAGGGGCACTACAAGCTGCCGGTTGGATAATCGGGAAAAAAGGGGCGTTTGGCATGTCTGATATGTTAGGGTTTTAGACCATGTTGTTCATATTGTGCCAACAAATAAACTATGAAAAAGTACTTGCGCATTGCCCGTAAACCGACATTCTATTTTCTGATTCTCATCCTCCTCTATTTGGGCACAGTCCTGATCTATGGGACACTCACGGACTATCAGCCTGAGGCTAAAATCGATCTTGAATTAAGCCAGCACTCTCCCCAAGCTATTATTCAAGACAGCATTCTTTCCTTCACCATCTGGAATCTAGGATACGGGGGTCTTGGTCAGGAATCGGAATTCTTTTACGATAGTGGAAATTTACTTTTCTCCGGTGGAAAAATGGTGCGCGCCTCTCGGGAAAATGTGGAGAAAAACAACGAAGGTATTTTGAATTTTGTGCGCAATATTCAATCTGACTTTTTCTTGTTTCAGGAAGTGGATTCCAGTTCCAAACGCAGCTACTACGCCAATCAATATCAGGACATTGCAGGGCTATTGCCGGAGTACGCCGTCACCTTTGCCACCAATTATAGATCCGATTGGGTCCCCATTCCCGTATTTGAACCCTGGCACGCCTACGGCAGTACCAACAGTGGATTAGCGACCTATTCACGTTACGAGCCTAGTGAGGTGACCCGTTTGCAATTGCCCGGTACCTTTCCCTGGCCGACGCGCATTTTCCAGTTGGATCGCTGTGTGGCGGTCAGCCGTTTTGCCACCGCCAATGGCAAGGAATTGGTGGTAATGAATATCCACAATTCTGCTTATGACAAAGGTGGTTTTATCAAACAACAGCAGATGGTTTTCCTGCACGATATTTTCCTTGCGGAATACCAAAAAGGCAACTACGTTGTCATCGGCGGCGACTGGAATCAGTGCCCACCCAATTTCCGCTTTGACGGCTTTATGCCCGGCAAAACACAAGGTTACACCCAAATCAATATCGATCCGGAATACCTACCGCAAGACTGGCTCTGGGCCTACGATACTCGCATACCCACCAACCGCAAGATTCGCACGCCGTTTAAAGCCGGAGAGACCTTTGTCACCCTGATTGATTTTTTCCTGGTTTCACCCAATGTACGGGTTCGGCAGGTCAAGAATATCGATCAGCAATTTCAGTTTTCCGATCACCATCCGGTTTGGATGGAGGTGGAGTTGTTGGATTGAGGGTATGTTAAAATAAAAGGTAGAGATTGTTATTGTCATTTATTTAAATTAACGTTTCTACATTTTAATTTTATCACCAAAAACCGCTCTTATGACTCTCAGATTTCCCGTGGGGAATGGCGACTGCTCAGGCCCGGCAGGTGCTCAATACTTTTTATGGATATCATTACCTGAATTTGCCTGCTATTCCGGGGGGCGGTGCTCCCTTGCAGGAGGCCACATCTGATGAAATCGATCTGGCTAAATTTATTGAATACCACGAGCTGTATGACGTAGCGGAAACAACCGATGGCGGTTTTTTGGCCGTTGGGCGTTCGGCAGATTTTAGTGGCACCGAGGAAGTCCCTACTCAAGGCTGGCTACTCAAAGTAGATGAGTACGGTTGTCTGGTACCGGGCTGTCATCTGGTCAGTGCTACCGAGGAGCCTGCGGTGCTTCCCCAATTATTATTATATCCCAATCCGGTGGAGGATGTACTGAATGTTTATCTGGGGCCATGGACCAATGAAAAAGAGGTTACATTCCGGGTTGTGGATGTGCAAGGAAAGGTATGGCAAAAGCGTCGTGCCACGGTTGCTGATGCAACCTATCTATTACCAGTTGATCAACTTTCGGCAGGGGCTTACTTTTTACAGTTGGTGGATGCATCCGGGCAGGTTTTGGTCAGTGAGCAGTTTATCAAAACGTAGGCACCTAATTTATTAGGTGGTCACCGTTTTATTAAGGTTTCTCTTTTTTCACTTGTTGCCAAGTGGGTGAAATAAATTTCACGCAACCGGTGAAGGGCCGGGCCAATTAAAATTGGCGGTTACGAATGGTGGTATCCCTAATTATCAGTAACAACCACCATCTGAGCCTTAACTAAAGGATCAAGGTTTTCCAACAGGAGGTCAAAATACTCCCAGCCTTGCTGCAAAAAGAAGGGCATAAAATTGTCCACCCGTTCCTGTAGGCCATTGTTGGGGAAGAGCTTATCTTTTAGGCTGCGTATCTGATTGATGGCGACTTCGTGACGTTGTTTTTCGGCACGCATCAGGCGGGACTCGAGTTGGTCCAGACTTTTCATCTGGCGAGTTTGTTCGGCCTGGAAGGCTTTCGCCAATGTTGGGTCAATGCTGGCGGCTTTTTCCGTCATCGCCTCGTAGGCGGCTTCTACCTGATTTTTTTCTTCTTCGAGGGTTAGTTCTTTTTCGGTAGAGCGGCTGACGTACAGTTTAATCAATTCTTCCACATCCATCATCAGGTCTTCCAGGGAAAGCTCCAGCTTTTCCATTTTCTTGTGGGTGCCTTTGTCAATCCACAAAACAGAATTACGGCGGATCAGCATGGGGTATTTCACCCCAAAGTGGGCAAACTGGCTTTTTCGCTCCAGCCAGTAGGCAATTTCCCCACCACCGCCGATGTAGGCCAGGTTTGGCAATACCACTTCCTGAAACAGCGGGCGCATCACTACATTCGGGCTAAAATGCTCGGGATGTTTTTCCAGTTCGTCCATTAGTTCCACTTCGCTGAAGGACAAATCGGTGTTCAAGACCTTATACTGGCCATCTTCCAGCACAATGCGTTCGCGAATTTGCTCATCGAGGTAGAAAAGGTTGATCTCCCGAGCAAATGCCTGAGGAGAGAAGTCGACTTTTTCCAGCTCTTTTTGTGTGGCTTCCACCAAACGATGGGAAGGTTGTTGCAGGATTTCTTCGCGCATGATCGGGATAAAAAGCCGCTTCAAATCCGGATGGTTCATATTCAGAGCCACCAGCCCATATTTGCCAAACAGGGCATTGACCATATCTTGTGTCGCCTGGGAATAGCGCTCATGACTGGTGTAGGCTTTTTCGATAATGCCGTACAATTCAACAGCACGGTCAGACTCACCCAGGATGGATTTGAGTTCTTCAAGAACCGGTTTTAAGCTATCGGTTTTCATCATCCCCACGGAGCCACTTTCCTCATTGTTCCACTCCACGCGGTTACTGAACACCTGAGCGTGATTGACCTCTTCAAAGTCGTGATCTTCACCACCGGATACAAAAATGGGCACAAACTGCTCATCCGGATAGTACTCGTTTAG
>CAXHCA010000243.1:0-4730 GCA_964015035.1 uncultured Saprospiraceae bacterium | reverse complement strand
CTGAATAGCTTGCCCGAATATACTTCAGGGATTACCTCCAAACAAGCACTAAGGTACACCTAAAAACACTCAACTTGTTAATGATTCACCTTCATTTGATACTCCGGAAACAAAAATTGCTAATCTTACTTCCCAATTCGCTTCAGGTATTGGCGCGATTACGGTTGGTGTCTTTTCGACTTTCCGTTCAAGGGAACAATGCCGGCTAGTTCACCAACGACGTTGACCAAGTCAGAGCCAGTGGGGACGACTATTTTAGCGTTGTTTTCAAGGGCCTTCTCCATCGCCTCCAATTTTCTCAAAATCTGTGCATTTCCAATAAAATATTTATCCGCTGCCTCGTTGACCAATTTGATGGCTTCGGCTTCGCCCTCTGCATGTAATACCTTCGCCCGTTTGGAGCCTTCCGCCTCTTTTATTTTGGCCCGTTTGATGCCATCCGCCACGGTTTCGGCTGCAGTTGCTGAATCAATGGCCGCGATTTTTTCATTTTCGGCCTTAACGACTTTATTCATGGTTTCCTGTACATCTCGAGGCGGATCGATTTGCTTCAATTCCGTCCGGATGATCTCAATGCCCCAGCTTTTTGTTTCCTCGTGGAGGGTTTGATGAAGTTCTGTATTGATTTTACCTCTTTCACTATTGGCAGATTTCAGCGTTAGTGTCCCAATAATATTACGCAAGGTGGTACGCGCGAGGTTGACAATCTGCGTTTGATAATTATTGACATCGTAGGCCGATCCTTTGACACTCTCTTCGTCTGACTTTACTCTGAAATAGACTTGTGCGTCAACGCTTGCATTCAAATTATCATTGGTAATGATTTCCTGAGGTTCGGCATCTACCATCTGCTCTGTAATATTTACATAAAACAACCGATCAATCACGGGGATGATCCAGTGAAAACCAGGATGCGCCAACCCCTTATACTTTCCCAGGCGTTCGATCAACCCCCGTTGTGTGGGTCTGACGATTCTTATTCCTGACAAAAAGAAAAGAGTAATGGGGATTAAAATAAATAGATAATTCATATCATGATTCATTTAAAGAGATGATTAAGGTGCTTCTGAGAGCATGTTTGGAGGTCGGGTTTGCTGGCCCTTCCAACTTCATTCTGAGGTGGTGGTACCATCTATAGAAAAGTACGTTTCCATTAGTCAGAGCATTTTAATTTGATAGGATATTACGGGGCTGTACATGCCCATGTGTGACAGAAAAACAAGCGTTACCTACAAAAATGAACCTTATCAGCGGCTATACTATTACACATCTCTAGCAAAATTTTACATATTTCACATATCTGCCGGATCATGGTGCCTTTTTAGTGCCAATTTTAGGATTTAGAGATAGAAAGATGCACGCAAAATTTGATCAGCTTGGTGACCAGTGCGTACATTTTACGAATTGCGTATACGTTACGTTTACTCAGTTCATGTTTGGAGGTGGTGCCTGTGCAGCGAAAATTGCAGGTTTTGGGTGCTCACAAGGCTCATTTTTGAGTGCTAAGGACGAAAAAATAGCCGAAAAGATAGCTTGCCCTAATTTTACATCGGGATTCTAAAAACTGAAATTTGCAGCCTGAATAGCTTTCCCCAAATGTACTTCGGGGACTACCTCCAAACACACTCCTATTATTTTGGCTTAGCGGAAAGCTGCGTTTGAGTGCGCCCCATTCCTGCTCGCGGGTAGTCCAGAAAATCGTTAGTCCTTTTTCGGTTAATATCACTCATACTTCAACGCCTCCACCGGATTGGCCAGCGCCGCCCGTAGGGATTGGAAGCCCGAGGTAATAAAAGTCATCGTCACCGCCACCAGAGCGGCAATGACAAAGGGCAGCCAGCCAATCTGTATGCGGTAGGTAAAATCTTGCAACCAGCCTTCCAGCAAGTAATAAGCAAAAGGGGCAGAAATAACAAAGCCGATGAGCAGCAGTTTGGAGAATTCCTTGGTTAGTAATAGTACCAGATGTCCTGTCGTAGCTCCAAAGACGCGCCGCACACCAATCTCCTTAGTGCGTTGTTCGGCCATAAAGGCGGAAAGGCCCAATATACCCATGCCGGCAATAAAAATAGCCAGAAAGGTAAAGAATGTGAAGATGCTGAAGAAGCGTTCTTCGGTGCGGTACAGATCATCAATCCGGTCATCCAGAAAAGTATAATCGTAGAGTTCTTCCGGAGCAAATTGTACCCATTTGTCCTTAATGTCGGCCATAGTTTCTCGGATATTGTTACCGCTGAGGCGCAAAGTCATCCAGTTGAGCCAGGTTTTCGAAACAAAATAGGCAACGGGTTGCACATCATTGTATAACGACTCGTGGTTGTAGTTTTTGACAACGCCGATCACCTTGCCCCGGCGCGTAACCCAAGTGCCATCGTTAAATTCGCTGGTTTCAAATGACTTGCCAATGGCATCATCCCAGCCGATCATAGCCACAGCGGCTTCATTGAGAATGAAGGCACTGGTATCATCGCTGACAAATTCGCGGGAGAAATCCCGGCCGGCGGCAAAATCAACCTCCAGAGTTTTCAAAAAATCGTGGTCGGTGGTGACAATTTTGATGCTATTGCGCCCTTTCGGATCAGGTTCATACAATTCGGCTTTAAAGCCTAAATTACTACTCAGGCGACCCGTTAGTATTTTATTGGAAGCCCCGACTGCAAGGACATTCGGATTGGCCTGCAGCTGCGTTTTGAGCGCTTGATATTGATCCAAATCGGGAATGGGCACCATGATCAGATTTTCCTGATTCATTCCCAAATCCTTATGCTTGAGAAAATCCCATTGTTTAAAAACCACCACCGTAGCAAAGATCAGGATCACTGAAATGGCAAACTGAAAAACGACCAGGAATTTGCGGAGGAAACCACTCATTCCTTGAGTAAAATTCTCTTTCAATACCCCAATGGCCTGAAAAGAGGAAAGGTAAAAGGCCGGATAACTGCCGGAAATGAGCCCCACCAGCAGGGTAACTCCGACAAATAACAGCAGGACACCCGGACTCTCCAGCAAATTGATGGTCAATTCTGTATCCATGAAGTTATTAAAATAGGGCAAGGCGAAAAAGGCCATTAAAACCCCAACCATCAAGCCAAAAACAGCAATTAGCACGGACTCGCTTAAAAATTGACTGATCAAAGCTGAACGGGGCGCTCCCAGGGTTTTGCGGACTCCAATTTCCAAGGCGCGTTTGATGGAGCGGGCGGTGGCCAAATTCATATAATTGATGCAAGCCAACAACAAAATAAACAAGGCAATAGCTGAAGAAATATAAATGTACCGGATATCACTATTGGCCTGAATCTCTCCCGGCAGATTAGAATGCAGGTGAATATCGGTCATCTTTTGCAGGTCGATGCCCACACCTTCCGATGCTCCTTCTCCCATGTGTTTTTCAATAAAATCCGGGAAGCGGGATGCCACTTGATCAGGAGCCATTCCTTCGGGTAATAGCAGATAGGTATAAGAGCTGCCCTCGCCCCAGTTATTGAGTACCAACTGATTAAAGACCGTCTTACCTGTTTCCATCGACAAAAACATGTCGGCTGACAGGTGGGTGTTCTCGGGCATATCTCTGAACACTCCGGTTACTTTCACATTATTGTCCTCATCTACGATTAGGGATTTTCCTACAGGATTTTCGTTTCCGAAATATTTCTTAGCCGTACTTTCGGAAAGTACCATGGTAGCAGGTTCGGCGAGAGCGGTTTCGGCATCACCTTCCAGTAATTCGTAATCAAAAATGTCAAAAATAGCTGGATCGGCAAAAAATATACGATCTTCCTGGTAGTCTACATGATCATAGGTAACGAGTGTCCCGGAAGCCGAGACAAGCCGCCCCACTTTTTCCAATTCCGGGAAATCCGTTTCCAAGGCCGGCAACAACCGATAGGGGCCAATCGGGCTTCGCTGACCAGCGCCATCCTGCTTGCCCCACACCATCAAAGCCCGGTAAATTCGATCAGCATTGCTATGATGTTGGTCGTAA
The DNA here is from genome assembly GCA_964015035.1 of uncultured Saprospiraceae bacterium. Taxonomy (GTDB): domain Bacteria; phylum Bacteroidota; class Bacteroidia; order Chitinophagales; family Saprospiraceae; genus BQJU01. Next base: position 745 of record CAXHCA010000243.1, on the reverse strand, counting down.
CTCATTTCGTCCTTGATGAAGAGCATAATCAACAGACAGATGGCCAGGCCAATGGCTAAACCTAAGATATTGATGGCGGAATAAAATTTCTGTTTTCGGATGTTGCGAAAGGCAACTTTGAGGTAATTGTAGAGCATCAGATGCTGGTTTTTGTAATCAGTCGGTGATAGTAAGGACCATTAAATTACGAAAAGGTTTCTTGTATCCTAAAGAAAACATGATTACATTGGAACACAAAACCTGTATTAATGAAAAAAGATATCAAGACCATCAAAGCGCTCATAGAAAAAAACGCTTCAATTGTGCTCTCTACATCTGAACAAAAGCAGCTGAAAGGCGGAAATGGAAATGGGCAAGAAACCAATAATGCGATAATAACAGATGACTGGGTGATGTTTTAGGCCCGTTTTCAGAAATACTAAAACATTTTCAACGAGATGATCTTTAAGGGCAGCTTCCAGGAGTAGTTGGGAATTGTCTCAAAAAGCGGTGAAGGCCATAAATAGCGTACGTGCGCATCAACCACCGAAGTACCTTCCAACCAGGGCAACCAGTCTTTTGCTTTTCAATTCTTAGTGCATGTTTGGAGGTGGTGCTTTAGCAGCGAAAATTGCAGGTTTTGGGTGCTCACGAGGCTCATTTTTGAGTGCATCTCGGCTCAGCCGAGACGGACGAAAAAATAGCCGAAAAGAGGTTCGAAAATCCCGGTTTTACCGGGACTGAATAGCTTGCCCGAATATACTTC
>CAXHCA010000242.1:0-4833 GCA_964015035.1 uncultured Saprospiraceae bacterium | reverse complement strand
GGTACTCACCGCGGCGGCTGTGAAAAAGACGAACAGGAAAAGCCATCCGTCGCTGTGCTGCAAATAATTGATAAGATGTCGACTCGATATTTTCATACCCTTGCAAAACAACTAATTTAAGCCAAACTCCTCAAATTTTCGGGATCAACGGTTAGGATTTCATGATAATCTGCAAAATGTTGTAGATCAAGCGATAATAGTCTTTCATCAGTGAAATGGGAGCAAGGATCATTATTGTTTGTCGTTCTTGTTGCGGAGGACCTACCTTGCCCAAAAATCGGATTTATGAACCACCTTCGCATTCTCAATTTATCCAAGACCTATCCCAATGGGGTCCGCGCTTTACAGCAAATATCATTGGAAATGTACAATGGCATTTTTGGGCTACTTGGCCCCAACGGAGCCGGCAAATCGACGCTCATGCGAAGTATTGCGGCCTTGCAGGAACCAGACCAAGGGCAAATTATCTTTAATGGAAAGGATATTGTAGCGGACCCTCAATATATCCGCCGGCAATTGGGGTATCTGCCACAAGAATTTGGCGTTTACCCGGGCTTGTCTGCTTATCATTTGATGGACCATCTGGCCATCTTAAAAGGAATCACCCACAAAACGGAGCGGAAAGAGCAGGTCGATTTTTTACTGGAACAAACTAATTTGTATCAAAAAAGACATCAGGCCGTCAGCACTTTCTCGGGGGGGATGCGCCAACGATTTGGTATTGCTCAGGCACTGTTGGGCAACCCGCAATTATTGATCGTAGATGAACCCACTGCAGGGCTGGATCCACAAGAACGCAATCGCTTTTTGGATCTGCTCAGCGAGGTTGGGGAACAGAAGATCGTTGTGCTCTCTACCCATATTGTGGAAGATGTGCGGGATATGTGCGCCCAATTGGCCATTATTCATCAGGGACAAGTGGTTTGCCAGGGAGCGCCTGATGTTTTAATGGCGGCCTTGCAGACCAAGGTTTGGCAGAAGACAATGCCCAAAGAGCAACTCAATTTGCAGGAGGCTTCGTTTGCCGTCCTTTCGTCTCGTTTGTTTGCCGGACAGCGGCGTATCCGCATTTGGTCAGAACAGTTACCCGGCGAAGGCTTTGAATCCGTCGAACCGGATTTAGAGGATGTCTACTTCTCTACTTTTTCAAATAATATTTTGGTCTAATCCCTCTCTGAGTGCATGTTTGGAGGTTCCAAAACCTGCAATTTTCGCTGCTAAAGCACCACCTCCAAACAAGCACTGAGAAAAAAGAGTCTCATGTTTGCACAACTACTGCGCTTTGAATGGCGCTATCATATTCGACATATCTCCTTTCCGGCTTTCGGTCTGTTTTTTTTCGCTTTCGGTTTTTTTCTGAGCGGAAAAGTGTTTGGCGGTGATCATCTATACAATAATGCGCCTTATAATATTACAAAATCGCTGGGTTTACTCTCGCTCGCGGCCATCTTTTGTATGATGGTTCTGGCCATCCGCGTTCTGTTGCGCGATCAGCAATCCGGAATGCAAGAATTGATTTTTTCTACACCGATCAAGAAGCGGCCTTTCCTATTAAGTCGATTTTGTGGCTACCTGACGATCAGCCTGTTTTTATTTGCTTTTACCTTGTTGGGCTTGTGGCTTGGCGCAATGTCGACTCCTCCGGGTAAGGACCTCGGGCCCATTCATTGGAGTCACTATATCTGGCCTTTTCTGACCTTGGCAGTCCCGAATATTATTCTCGGGGGCGTCGTTTTATTTACCATTGCCAATTTGACCAAGAACACTATGGCCACCTACATAGGCGGTATTTTACTCTATTGCTTGTATTGGATCGCCGCTATGCTCTTGAATTCGCCGATGATGGCCGGATCGACACCTGCCAGTGCCGAGGGTATGGCCTTGGCGGCCTTGCTGGATCCCTTTGGTCTTTCTGCCTTTTTTGAACAAACCCAATATTGGGAATTACAGAAAAAGAACACACAGCTGATCGCGCTTCACGGCCATTTTTTGTACAACCGATTATTGTGGCTGATCATCAGTGGAGGCCTGTTTTTGCTAAACTATCTTGCATTTAAATTCCGCAAAGGAAAAGGGAGTGCTTATCGCAATAAGGCTGTTCTGGAGGTCGTACCCACTGTAGAAGGTGGATTTAAGGAGAAAACTGGCCCATTTATGGCCACCCATTTTTCCAATGCGGATCATTTTAAAATCTTGTGGAATAATTTTCGTCTGGAATTGTGGCAAATTCTCCGCAGTTGGCCCTTCTGGTTGCTACTATTCTTGTGGACGGGCATTGTCGCTTCGGAAATATTGACGCGTATTTGCGGCGGCGGAGAGTATGGCACCGCGCTTTATCCAACCACTAATCTGATGATTTGGCTCTATGCCGATCCGTTCCGTTTTCTGGCAGTTTTATTGGTCATTTTTTATGCCGGTGAAATCGTGCACCGGGAACGGAGTTTAAAAATGAATGAATTTAAGGATAGCCTCCCTGTGGGGAATTGGGCGTTTTTTATAAGTAAATATATGGCCTTGGTGTCAATTCCTGTTTTATTGATTTTAAACGCTATTTTGATAGCTGTTGTATGTCAGGTTTCTAAGGGCTGGTATCTGCTTGAATGGCCACAATATCTATCCTCTTTTTATGTAAATGGATTGTCGGTTTTTTTCTTTGCAGTAATGGCCGTTTTTATCCAAAACCTGGTGTCCAATAAATACCTGGGCATGCTATTGAGCTTGCTGTTAGCGCTCTTGTTTACCACGCAAATAGGGGCAAAAATCGGGATTAACCATCCACTGTTGAAGATTGGCACCCTGCCTAGTCTGGACTACAACAATATGAATGGCTACGGCCCTCAATGGACTGCTTTTCACTGGATGGCCCTCTATTGGGGGATTTTCCATGGACTGATCGCCTGGCTGACCTATCGGCTGTGGCGACGAGGAACGGAGTTTCGATTATTAAAGAGTATTCAAAAGTGCGGACTGAACCTTTCGGGAAAAAGCAAGGTGTTGATCCTTTTCTTCCTTGTTGCTTTTCTGACCATGGGTGTATTTGTTTATTACAATACCAACGTTTTGAATGATTACCGGCTTCGCGAAGAAATATTGGATCAAAAAGCGGATTATGAAAAGCAATATAAACCTTTTGAAGATCTTCCGGGATTATCGCTTGTTGAGGTAAAAACAAAGGTGGATTTGTATCCCCAAAAGCGGCAATATTTCATCGCGCACGATTTGGTTTTGGAAAATAAAACCACTGCCCCCATTTCTGAGTTGTTTTTCACGGTTTCTCCATTTGTAAAGGTCAACCGTTTTGAAATCCGGGATGCCATTTTGCGAAAGCAGGATACAGAACATGGCGTCTATTGGTTCGATTTGAATACACCGCTTGCGCCGGGAGAAACGACATTGATGGAATTTGATATTGAGGACAATCATCAGGGCTTTCAGGTGGGCACTTCGTTCCTGGGCATGGATATTGTCGAAAATGGCACCAATATCATGAGCCGGTTTATTACGCCCTCCTTCGGCTATCGACAAAGCAATGAAATTATCGATAATGAAGAACGCAAAAAACGAGGGCTTTCGCCAATAGAAGAAGAGCAGGAGGATCCCCTACATTCCGACGCCAGCGCCAACTACAAATTTAATTTTGAAACAATCATCTCCACAGATGCCGATCAAATCGCTTTAGCACCAGGTAGGCTGTTGGCGCAAAAACTGGAAAATGGCCGCCAAATTTTTCATTATAAAACCGATCATCCCATCAATAATTTTTATAGCTACCTTTCGGCAAAATACGAGGTAAAAAAGCAAGCTCATAACGGTATTGACTTGAGTGTTTATTATGCTTCTGGCCACGATTATAATGTGGATCTGATGATGCAAACCATGCAGCACACCCTGGATTATTGTCAGCAGTCTTTTTCTCCTTATGAGATGCAGCATTTGCGCATCGCTGAAATACCGGGTCATTGGCCGATGGGAGGATATGCCACTCCCGGCCTGATTGGCTTGGTAGAAGATCGAGCGTTTTTTACCGATTTGCGAGACAGCACCAGCTTTGATGTGGTCACCAAACGAGTTGCGCATGAAGTCGCACACCAATGGTTTGGTCATCAATTGAACCCTCAATCAGGACCTGGTGCATCTATGTTGGTGGAATCCTTTGCCAAATACATGGAGGTGGTAATGCTGGATCAACAGCATGGCAAGGGGCAATTGCGGCAATTGCTGAAGGATCAGATGCACGATTATTTTTCCAAGAGAAATCAAACCGGCCAAGTAGAACCCCCATTGGATCACGTTGAAAATGAGGCCTATATTTACTACGCTAAAGGGGGCATCGTGATGAATGCCCTGCGCGATCTGTTGGGGGAAGATATTCTCAATGCCGCTATTGAGGAAATGATTGACGGTTATGGCTATCCCAAACCGCGCGGGACCGCCAGTGATTTTATACGGATCTTGAAGTCATGCTCGCCAATACAAACCCATGCTCAAATCGATGATTGGGTATCAAAGGTGGTGTTTTTTGACAACAAAATAACGGCCGTTAAATACCGGTACCTGCCAAACGGATTATGTGAAATCACGGTAGATATTGAGGCGGCCAAAAAGCTTAAAAACGGAGACAATCAGTTGATAGATACCTCCTTTTCAGAATTGATGAATATTGGCTTTTTTGATCAACATCCAGATCAAATCACGAGGAGTGATGCCCCCCTTTATTTGGAAAAACACCTTATCAAAAATGGGGAAAATCAGATGGTCATCACCCTGGATAAATTGCCTAAATATGTGGTGCTTGATCCATACCTGAATTTGTTGGATAAGAATGTGTATGAT
>CAXHCA010000241.1:0-4843 GCA_964015035.1 uncultured Saprospiraceae bacterium | reverse complement strand
ATTTTCGCTGCTAAAGCACCACCTCCAAACAAGCACTTAGCCAAAACCCTAATCTGCTGATTTTCAAATAGAATTCGCTCCAAACATACTCTAAAGCGCAAACGCTAGTCGGTCGGTACTTAATTAAGAGAGAAGGTAGGTTCGAGGGTATTGCCGTCAAACTGACTGAGAAGACAGATTTCTACCTGCATAAAACGAGTGAGAGGAAAATCAACTAACATTTCTAAAACTTCCATTTCGGAATTGGCATTAAAAACCGCCCAAAGCTTTGATTTTTCTTCAGAGAGGGCATAATTAAGCAATTTGCCTTCTTGAAAATATTTATTAACGACCACGCGCTGGTAGGGGATCAAGTCAAAAAACTCATCGCAAGGTTTTCCGGGCATGGTAAAATCTACCATGAAATGGTAATGCATACTCATTGACAGTTCTTTTTGCACAATGGTACAAAGTTATCTAAAAAACCTCCGGGACAGGGGCAAAATGCCAAATTATGTCGGATAATGTCAAATTTAGCCCACCGGTCGCAATCTCCATGCAACTACAACCGCAAGGATACTCATCGCAATAGCGATATAGCCGACGTATTGATAATTGGCCAGGGTTCCATCCGGGTTTTTGGTCACAATCATTCCTGCCATAAAAGACCCAATAGCCAACGCCATTTGGTTAAATGAAGCCCGCACACTCATAAAACTGCCCCGATTACGGGGATGTACTACGGAGGTAACCATGGTGGTGGCAGGTACGTTTCTCCCACTGGCTACCACAAAAAAGGAGGAGGTCACACACAGCGCAATGAACATCGATACGTGTGGGATATTGGTGACTGCAAAGATGGAAAATAAGGCAAAAAAGCTGGCAATGGTGAATACCTGCGGGTTGCCAAAACGGTCTGCCAGCCGTCCAAAATAAGGTAGAAGGAAGACCGTTAATATCCCTCCAACGGTATAAATATAAGCCACCTGATGATCATCAAAGCCTACGTTGAGTTGCATATAGGGAGCTATGAAAGGGATGATGCTGAAATGTCCCAACATCAAAATAATACTAAAAAACAAAGCGCCGGTTTGATTGCTATTCTTGAATATCTGAGTCAGGGTTTGCCAAGGGCCTGGACGATCGGTTTTACTTTCCAGGTGGCTGGTCAGAGATGGGAATAGCAGTAGGATGATTAAAGCAGATAACATACTTACGGCTCCTATCACCACAAAAGGCATGTGCCAGGAGTATTCTGCGGCCAGGTAGATCCCGGCGGGTACACCGGCTACAGATGCTGCGGAAAAGGCGGTCATCACCAACCCCATGGCACTGGATCGCCGCTCAAAGGGAATGACATCACCAACTACCGCCAAGACCAAGGCGCCCAATATCCCTCCAAAAGCCCCCGCTACACTCCGTGCAAGGAGGAAAAATTCAAATGAATTGGCCAGCGCACAGGCTAGAGTGCCCACCGTAAAGCCGACATAGGCCATCAAGAGCGCCTTTTTGCGATCAAAGCGATCAATAAACATGGCACTGACCAAACTGCTAATACAGGCACTAATGGCATAGGCGCCTACAATCCAGCTAAATTGCTTAGGCGTGATGCCCAATAAATCCATCAATTGCGCGCCCAGCGGCATGATGATCATAAAATCCACAATGTGGGTAAACTGAACTACTGCCAGGATCAACAACAACACTTTTTCGTTCCTCATTTTTCACTTGTGTAAGAACATATAATGCACAAGTGGAAGAATAAGTTCTGTTGATGCAAAAAGTTTATTTTCTAATGTACGATACTCTTATGGAAATGCGGGTAACTCGGAATCTCATATTAACGGAGCAGAGGGTTTTCAGAAATTGGTCAATAAGGGTTAATGCTCACTTGACGCAATCTTGGGGTAGCACAAATAATACTTGGTGAAAATTCGTGGTTGAATCCCATGATCAACCACCATGGACATAGGCAGCACCCGCCCGTCTTTGAAGAGGATCTTAATTTCATCCTTAGAGGCACTGTAAGCACTATTGGTTTCCATACCCGAAATGAGGAGATAGGGCAACCACTCATGGGTGTAAGGGGGATGGTCCATCAGTTTTTTACGAATCGCTTCCACATGCGAATTGGGCATGGGCTCATTGTGAAATTCCAGCTTAAACAGTCGGCGCTGGATCAGAGATTGAGCCAGAAAAGACAATATGGCATCGGAGCATACCTGCCAGGCCTTTAGCGCCGAAACGATGTCGTGGTCATCAAGCGCGGCAAAATGATCGAGGAGTGTTTCGGGTTGGGTCGTGAAATCCTCGCGGGTCAGGTTGTTGTCTAGAAAGAAGCGCAAGTTGCTGGGCATCTCCAGTTCGACTCCTTTTTGGGCGAGTAGCTTGGCGCGTTTTAGTGCCTGCACCAGCATCAATTCCGCAGAAAGTACGGTCTTGTGCAAATACACCTGCCAGTACATCAGCCGCCGGGCAATTAAAAACTTTTCGATGGAATAAATGCCCTTTTCTTCAACCACCAGTTCGCCGTCGTGTACCGCCAACATTTTAATGATCCGGTCATAGCCGATGACGCCTTCATGAACGCCGGTGAAAAAACTATCGCGATTGAGGTAATCCATCCGGTCCATATCCAACTGTCCGGAAACCAGTTGATGTAGAAATTTTTTTGGATATTCGTCTTTGAAGATTTTAATGGCGAGGGTTAACTGATTATCAAAAAGCTGGTTGAGGCGTTCCATAAACAATATGGACAATTCTTCGTGATGGACATTGATCAGAGTGTGTTCCAGGGTGTGAGAAAATGGCCCATGTCCAATGTCATGTAAAAGAATGGCAATGGACACCGCGGTGGCCTCTTCATCAGATATCTCTACTCCTTTGCCTTTGAGTACGTCAATGGTTTGCAGCATCAGGTGCAGAGCCCCCAGCGCATGATGAAAACGGGTGTGTAATGCACCGGGATAGACATAATGGGTCAGGCTGACTTGTTTGATACGGCGCAGGCGCTGAAAGTAGGGATGTTCCATCAGATCGAACAATATGCCATAAGGGATGTTGACAAATCCGTAGACTGGATCATTGAGGATTTTATTGCGACTCATATTGGTTTTCTATGTAGTGGCGGTCAATTTTACAAATTACCATTGGAAATAAAAGGATTGGAAGGTAATTAAGTTTGCCGATTGGTCAAAATCCTTAAAAAATCACGCTTTCTGGGGCCAAATTTCTCAATCCAATTGATTTGGGGAATAATTTAGTTTGCCTATCTTCCGCTTCAAACAGAAAGCAGGGCAATAAATCACCCCGTTATTTGATTTTAATAAAGACGCTTATCAAACAAACAGACTAGATGGATAAAATAAAAATTCTTTGGGCAGATGATGAAATTGATCTGCTGAAGCCCCAGCTGATGTTCCTGGAAAAAAAAGGTTATGAAGTCATTACGGTGACCAATGGCTACGATGCACTGGAAGAATGTGAGGAAAATAATGACTTGGATGTGGTTTTTCTGGATGAAAGTATGCCAGGGATTACAGGATTAGAAACGCTGACTAAAATTAAGGACAGTTATCCTTCTTTGCCGGTAGTAATGATCACCAAAAATGAGGCGGAAACCGTCATGGAAGAAGCTTTGGGGTCACAAATCACAGATTACCTGATTAAGCCCGTTAACCCCAACCAAATCTTGCTGACCCTCAAGAAAATCATTGATAATAAAAGATTGGTCAGGGAAAAAACCTCTTCTGATTACCAACAGGAATTCCGTCAGATTTTGATGGAAATCAATAGTGGGCTGGATTATGAACAATGGGTAGATGTGTACAAGAAGATCATCAATTGGGAAATCAAAATTGATGATTCCAATTCTACTCAAATGGGCGATATTTTGGCCATGCAGAAAAGTGAGGCCAATAGCGCATTTTCCAAATATGTGGTAAACAACTACGAAGATTGGATCAGTAAAAATAACGGTCCGGTGATGTCACACAATTTGATGCGCTCCAAGATTTTTCCTCACCTTAAAGATGATGTGCCGACCATTGTGTTGTTGCTCGACAACCTCAGAATGGACCAGTGGAAGGTGATTGAACCCATCATTTCCGAAGTGTTTCGACTGGAAGATGAAGATTTCTTCTACAGCATATTGCCCACTTCCACCCAGTATAGCCGCAATGCGATTTTTGCGGGTATGCCCCCTTCCGAAATTCAAAAATACTATCCACAATGGTGGAAAAATGACAATGATGAAGGTGGGAAAAATATGCACGAACACGATTTGCTGACCGAGCAGGTGCGCCGCCTTTTCCGTAAGGAAGTAAAATTTGATTACCAAAAGGTGACCAATGTGCACTACGCCAAGCAGGTGCAGGACCGCATTCTCAATTATACCAATAATGATTTTACGGTTATTGTCTACAACTTCATCGATATGTTGTCGCATGCCCGTACCGAAATGGAGGTACTCAAAGAACTGGCAGGCGATGAAAAAGCTTACCGCTCACTGACCCGGTCCTGGTTTGAAAATTCGCCGATCTGGGCAGCATTACGCCGCGTAGCGGAGCGGGATGTACAGCTGATTATCACCACCGACCACGGAACCATTCGTGTGAATCAGCCCTCAAAAGTAGTAGGCGATCGAGATACGACCACCAACTTGCGTTATAAAGTGGGCAAAAACTTACAGTATGACCGTAGAGATGTGTTGGAGTTTCGCGACCCGGCTAAGGCCATGTTGCCACGTCCCAATGTGAGCTCTACTTTTATCTTCGCTAAAGAGGATAAATTCTTTTTATATCCCAATAACTATAATTATTCTGTCTCTTATACACATCTGACGCTGCCGACGAAGCCAAGTGTG
>CAXHCA010000240.1:0-4962 GCA_964015035.1 uncultured Saprospiraceae bacterium | reverse complement strand
TTTTCGATCCAGGTCGGGGAAAGCTACTTCGGCAAAAGCCCGTAATTGTCCGGTCAGTGCACGGCCCAAAAGTAGTTTTCTGGCCTCATCATTGCCTTCCAGTTTTTTCCACTGGCGGTAATTGGCCTTGTTTAGTGCCACCCAACGGTGCATGCCAAAAGCTTGCGGCTCATCACACCATTGTAGCGCTGCCTCCCGCTGCTCCAACCGAAAGCCCGCAACACCATAAGGCTGTCCATCAATCAACAGATAATCCACTGCTAAAAGTCGTGGCAACAATTCCGTAATTAAGGGAAGTATGCCTTCCTCAATGCCCGTCACCGCCGCATGCCCCTTGTACAAACTATACCTGATTCTCGGATAATCCCAATGAAGGTAGCCATCACCACTGTCATTATTGTGGTTGTGAAAATACGCCGACTTCGGCTCAACCAGCTCGTTGATCGCCCCGCGAAAAGCAGATAAGGCGTAGGGAGGAATTCCAAAAGGGAAAATAAGGGTTAGGATTTTCATGGGCGGGTTTGTTTTTGGATTAATCAACCAACAATCTCACTGTATTTAGCCAGATTAATCAGGTTTTGATAAAAGGTGAATTTCGAATTGGCAAAATTCATTTTATGATGACGCGGTAATTGCTTTTGCCCGGTAGCGAAACCCAGGAAAAGAGCTTCCTTAGAAGATTGTTCTAACAATTCGGACAAAACATCTCGATTGAACTCTCCGCCTATGTCGTTAATGACTAACAATTGCTTCCCGTCCAGATCTGCTTTAATTATATCTTCTTTACTCTTCAGCACTTGATAAGCTACATTTTCCGTTGGAAAGTTAAACTTGGATATAATTGCGATAATGTCCTCTTGCAATTTTCCGGTAGGACTTAGTACCAGAAGTCTGGTCTTTTTTCGGATCCTGGCTTCCAATTCATGTCCGTAAATCATGTTGCGAATATCTTCCTCCTTTTCCTTGATCAAACCGTCAATTCGCAATTGCATTTGGGTGTTTATATATTTCCTTGCCCCAAATAATAAGCCGATAAGACCAACTAGGGTTAGGCCAGAAAGTAATATACCGTAAAACTTCACTTGGCTTTTAATATCCAGGATTTCGTCTTGCAACTTGTCCGTTTCCTCTTTTAAGGTGGTTGCTGCTTCTAACTTCAATTCCTGGGCTTTTAGATCAAATGCATTCTCCAAGTTTTGCCTGCCAACCTCTAAATTGCGAACTCTTGCATCTAACTCTTCCACTTTCGCTTCCTGGGCCTGGGAGCTCAGGGAACCGAAGAAAAGGCAGAAAACTAAAGCTACTAATCTCATGATTCTAACTTTTACACGCGATAGGCATTAATAAAATCGATAATTTCTTTAGTACGGGCATATAGGGAAAAAGAAGAGTTTGCAGCATAAACCCGGTTTCTATTCTTACTTACTATGTAAGATTGCCCACCATAGTGCAGTAGTAATCGCGGCGTTTTTTCAATTAAAGATTGCATCATCTCTTCCCTTTGCTCAATTTTTTGCCTTTCCTCAACAGGTATTTTGGTTAGATCATCTTTTGTACGACAATCCTGAAGATCCCGATTATCAAATATTACCAAATCCACATCCTCCTGGTCTTTGAGCAAATCCCCGGCACCAAAACTGACAGAAGAAAAGCCAAGCTTTTGAAAAAAGTCGCTCAGCTCATCTTTTTCCTCGTTCCTGCTGACAACTAAAATAGGGTTGGCAATACCCTGGGGGGGGTGGACCATAGGAGTATCTTTCAAATCGCCGACACTGATCTTTCCAATTAAGCGAATTAAAGCTTCGGTAATTCGGGTTTCAGAGATAGACATTTCGGAGTAAGATAGTAAGCCCGAATAGTATCTATCCAGCAATTTGTTGTATTCCCTACTTAACGAAAGTGAATATACCCAAAGCTCAATATCAGTGCGCAAGTTCTCCTTTAGTTCCTTGAGTGCCCGCTCAAGACGACTACTCTCGATTAAATCAAATAAGGCCTGCTGAAATTCCTGTACTTTCATGCTGAAGTTAATTTCAATGTTAATCTAAATTGCGAAATTCATCCAGCCATTGTTGGGCTTTTTCTTTGCCAATCCATTCACTTACTTTTTTGAAAGTCGCATTATTTTCCAGTGGTGCCAGCCATTTTTTTCGGATATTTTTTTTACTCTTTTCAAAAAGCTGAACTAAAGCTTGTTTTAATGGCTCTTCATATTCCTTGGGAATCATTCCGTCCGGATATATATTTTCTAATCTTTCATACTTATCCTTAAGTAATTTGCCCAAATGGATTTGAAAAGGCTTTTTGAGGTCATCAAATTTTTTGACCTTCCGAGTAAAATCAAAGCCTTCCTTTTTTGCTTTTTGCGCTTCTTTTTCCTTTTTCTCTTCCCTTTTTTTAGCCTCTTCCTCTTCTTCTAATTTTTGTAAACGAAGCTTCTCCTCCCGTTCAATTTCCCGTTTCTTTTTCAACAAAGCTTCCCTTTTTTCCTTCAGCTGCCCTATATAGGCAGCTTTTTTATCTTCCAGCAAGCGGTATAGCTTCGCTTTTTCTTCATCCAGGAATTGATCTAATACATCTAGTTGTGCGGCTTTTTTCTTGAGGATAGCTTCTTCGGTTTCTTTCCAGTGTTTCACTCGTATGATATCTTCCTCTTCTATCAAATTTGCTACTTTGACACTTTGGTTTACCAAATTAGTATAGTTTGATAATGCCATCAGATTTTTTTTAGCTTCATTAAATTCATTACGGCCACCATTCCCCATTCCAATGTCCATGTAACGAAGAATGTCCCCATTATCCTCCGCCGGCTCGGTAACCATGGCGAATAATTCTTTAATCTGATCAGTCATATGCCAACGTTTATCAGGGGGGAGGGAAACATCCATATATGCTTCAAATCCTTTCATGTATTCCTTTTGATCCTCTTCCGACATCCCTTCAATAGTTACCGATACCTTTCCGTACCCTAAAGGCTTGGCCAATCCCAAACTGTGAAAGCAAGTCCCACCTTGAGAATTATGGAATGTGACCGCGCTGATCAAAGCTCCCAATTCGATCTTTCTTAAATTGTGGTACCGAACTGTACAGGAGAATTCGGTATCTTTCACCAGTGGTTTGAATCGAACAGCGACATTTTCTTGACCCGCTGAAAGTGTATTGGAGGTCGGGCTATTATTTTTATGAATGGGATACCTTTTCCATCCGGCAATCTCGGCATCTCCATCCATCAATGTATTGTATCTAGACGGAAATTGAGAGCCCTGCTTAATATAAGTGGGATAATAGGATGCTTTTGGACTAGATAAGACGTGGGCATGAACCTCGGAGTCTTCCTGACTATCTTTACCGGCAAGAGCGTGCCCAAAATATACCCTCCCTTTAAGCGCACGGTTTGTTATTTCATCCACATGGCCAAATATCGCCTCTGAAAAATCTATTCCTTCAACATCCTTTTGCGTATTTTTTACTGCTTCATGAATGGATTTTTTATAGACTATCTTATAAAGCATAGATAGTCCGATATCCTTGACCGTTTTTTTTCTAGGGTCATCATATCGAAAAAAGACCGGTATGCGCTCGTGATTGTTTAGCTTTTCTTTCCAATATTTCCAATCGCAGGAAGAGCGGGTATCATCGTGATCATAGTAAGCAAAAAAGAAGTTATCAATCACTTTTTTATCAAGTAAGAAGGCTTCCTTTTGAGAATTCATAAAAATGAAATCGTACTTTTTTCTCCGGCTTGGTTGTCCCGTAAATACGATTGTTCCTGGTTCACCGTTTTCACCCTCATTACATTGAAGATATGCATTTTCCCTATGAGGATCGTTATTATCCTGGTCCCGCTTAAATTGCCCACTTAAACGACCATTATCTGCCTCAAAATTCTCGTATTTTATACTGGCACTTTTTTCTTTTTCTTTGCAGGACTCATTTGCAGCTAGTGTATAGCGAACTCTAGGTCTGATATTTCTGGTTTCAATCCGATTGTATTGGCACTCTTGCAGTTCATACTCCCCATCCTCTCGCCATCGCAACCAACCGCTCCTCACCTGGCCAGCTATCTGGGAAGGATTGTAGATATGTTTATTCCCAAAATCACGCACCGCGTAACGGTCATCCTTTACCTTATTTTTCATTTTAGAGAAGGTCATTATTTCGAGCACGCTTCTAATCATACCTTTTACGGATGAACCGGGAATGAAATAACGTCCATTTAAGGCAGCAAATCTCCCTGCTTCATTCGAATCCTTTTCCTTCATGCCATCCATCACAAAAATGGGGCTTTCCGCCTTGATCTTAAGGACAAATTCCCCGGATTGAAAATCGAAAAAAGGAATATCATGGCTGATAAAATCCGCCCAATGAGGGATTACTACGTTTTTGTGAAGCGGTACGAAATTATATGGAGCTTTGATCATGTGATTAAGGGTTTACTTTTTAATAAATCCGGCGAAAGCAGACCAGGCAGGTTCAAGTACGGTGGCCTTATCCACCGACTCATCCTCGGTTTCTTCCCAAGCTTCAATCATTCGAAACCGATTAAATCCGTTGACCCGGTGGGAAAGGTAGATCTGATCAGTGTGATCGATATTTTCCAAATCGCTAAGATCAATTTTGATGATTTGATAGGCCCCGTCAATATTTTTGATCTGGATACTTATCGCTTCTGCTTCTGAATAGAGATTGCCTTCCACAATGAAAGGGGGCAAGTCCGAAAATTTCTGGTGATCGATCAATTCAGACATCAAAATTTCAGGCCCGGGCCGATCAGAACACCATAAGTATCCCTCGAAAGCAACATCTACAGGGATCTCTTCTTTATTAATTTTTTGACACCGATTACTCATACCGTTGCTTTATTTGCGTTTACAATAGTCCAGTCCCCTTTGAAGGCACCATGGCCTTTAGTCGTATGCCCTCCTAGGGGCAGTCTTCCAGATTTCAGATCATATAGTGCTG
>CAXHCA010000239.1:0-4967 GCA_964015035.1 uncultured Saprospiraceae bacterium | reverse complement strand
GGTAAAACCGGGATTTTGGAACCTCACTTCGGCTATTTTTTCGTCCTTAGCGCTGTTAAGGGGTCAGAGGGGAGGTGGGAACGAGCAGAGGTCTTTTTCTTCCTCAACAGTCAGAAGCTTGGTCAAAGTTAATAAGGTTTATACTTTTAATCTATACTTTGATACATGAAAGAAAAATAACTTTCCGCCGTTTCACCAATGATATATAGTCCTTGCCAATTAATATTAACCTTAAATGCTCGACGCAACTTTCTTACTTCTAATTTACAATTCCATAATGTATCCCCTGATAATTGATAAAACCCTTTTAAATATCCATTAACCCAATAATTAACTTTATCTTCAGAGAGGGTTTCTAGTTCATATTCCCTTTTAAGAAAATCTTCTGGAAGATTAAAACCACCTTCACCCAAAAATGGAATTGCTTCAATATGTATGAAGAAACTGAATAAGTCGTCAAAGAATTCAATATTGGATTCAAATGTATAGATTTCAATTGCCCCGCTAGGAAAAAAGTACTTTCCATTAAATCCATAATTCCTATTTAAAAGAAGCTTTATTTTGTCAACCTTAGACAATGATAAAGAATTAGCGTAATCTATTAGTTTAATATTTTTCATCATTAAATAGTTGGAAATGCTGATTGTAGAACAATATTACCTGGTGGACCAGTATATTGGATTTCAATTTCTGTCACCCCATCAGAAGCTAATCCTTTCCATTTATAGTCATTAATCTTATTGCTTGTTTTAGATCTAACAAAAGTAATCTCTGCTAGAATCTTATCTTTTGACCAGGTATGAGGGAAAAAAGTCGACCATTTAGCACCTGCATAATTTCCATTAGTCTTTTTCTTGGCAACCTGAATTCTTTTTATGCTTCCATCACCATAGGTATGTGAAGCATTTCCTACTGTTTTAATTATGGATCCATTAACATTTTGGAAATAGTGAACCCCTTTTGTTTGTCCGTTTACTATCTGGCCATCAAAAATATGCGTTTGAAAGTTTAAATCATCAATTACCCTAAGAAATGGGTTTAAAAAATCAGGATTCCTTCTCCAAGACTCAGGCAATCCATTATTCAAAGCCACCTCCCACGCTCCTACCAACTCCGGCCGTTGCCGAAAGGCTTCCACTAAATTAACATCATTTGCCAAATCTGCAATCAATTCGGCCCTGATATTTGGGTTGGCGGTTTGTTTTCGCAGCAGGGTCCAGAAATCGGTGTCCAGCAGGGCATTGGAGACAGCCTGATCTGTATTGAGCTGATTGGCAATGGAGGCAGCTTGGGGACCGGTGATATCAAACAGGGCTTCAATGTCCTCTGCATTTAGGGGTTCTCCCTGCTTGAACAGCTTGTAAATGGTGTAACGAATACCTTCAGGAAGCGGAATAGTAGCATTGAGATGGATAGTGGGGTCAAAGTCTCCCAATAGGCTGATGATACCTCTTACCAACTGCGGTTTAGGCATGTTCCTCAGCTTGGTACGGATGTGTGGATAACTACTGATTGCACCACTAATCAAAACAGCGGAGGTTACCCCTGTCGCACAAGCTTGCATCGAGAACTCATCCCGAATTTCTCCGTTTTCGGTAAAGCCATCTACTAAACAACTGCTTGCCGCAGAAACCCCAAGATTAAGCCAAGCGTTGTCCAGTTCAATCATTGCTTCAACGGCAGAAGCAGTAGCCTGAAATTGATCCAATCCGCTGAATGCTTCAGTCAAAGTTACCGTCGTTCCTTCCGGTGGAAAATAATACTTGATGCCCCCCTGCACCAGCAAATCGGTGGAGTACCCGATCATCGCCTGACTGATCTTTTGTCGGCCAAATTCCCGGATGACATGGCCAATAACAGCATCCAACACTACCGGTAGGAAGCCAAAACCAATACCCATGGCCGAAATGTTCTTCAGCCCTTCCATCCACTCGCTTTCGGTATTGTCCGGTGTAAAGTCATAGTGAATCAGATCGCCGATCAAACAGGGGTTACTTTTCACCACCCGGGCAATGGGACTATTGTCCTCTGGCAAAAAATAGGGATGATCGCCATAACGTTCCAGACACCAGGCTTGCTGGCCATCCAGACAGGTCGATGTCAGGTACCGTGTTGTAAAAACAACCGGTAAGGTAGCCACACTCGCATTTACATCCACCGGATAATTCTCCCCCAACTGGTACACTGGTCGATTTGAATACCCTCGGCGAATCTCCACTTCGCAGGAATCCAGCAAGGATACCACCGCAGCATACACCGAGTCTGGATTAACGGGCATGCTGGCCATATAGGTGCCGGGAACCTCTATGTTACCAATCAATTCCCTGGGCGCATAACCTGAAAATGGCTGCCCCGCATCATTAGGTCTCCACCATCCTAAATAGGTCCCCCCTTGCCAATTGAAACCAGCCAGACACCCGGCGGGCCAATCGCCACTCCGCGGATAAAAGGCAGCAATAGCATCCTTTGGAATGGCGTACAACTCCCCGGAGGGTGTCAGGCAGGTGTACTGCTCTTCGCTGCCTTCATATTCGTAGTAGATATTTTCCTGAAACACAAAACTCCGGGCAATCACTCCCGAGCTCTCCCGATCCTCATCCGCATCCAGCACACTCCACACATTGGTCGGATCGTGTACCAAATCCCATTGGTATTTGTGCAGGTCACGGCCAGGGCCGTTGTCCATCAGATTTTTGGTGACACCAGGACTGAGCTGGCCTTCGTAGGTTTTGTAGATGTGCTGCAATACGTAGGCGCCATGTCCCAATTCATGGGCGATGGTCTTGGCGTACCCCTCCAGGCTGAAATGATGGGAATTGATGATGAGGCCGTACACCTTCTTGCGCGGCATATACCCCAGTTTGGTGCCCACCTCGTGGTCATTGACCAAAAACAGGTAATACACATTTGGCTGGGGGGCTTGTAACTGTTTATACGCCCGAATGATCTGCCGCATTTGTGGGGTATAATTTGACAGAAAACCCGATTCCTCGTCGTTCAGTTGACCATCAAAACCCGAAACGGTGATGCCTCCGTGCATGGTCACACTCACCTCTACCACCGCCTGCCGGTAGGTGCTGCGCAGCTGGTTCTGAATTTCGATGGCGGAGTACGAGGACTGGGCGCCATTGACCGGTACCAATACTACGTGCAATAGTTTTTCCTCGTACCCCACTGTATTGAGTTGACCAACGGTAGGGCCGTCTTCTCCGCCCATTCGTGCATAGACCGGGCCCAATGACTCCGTGGTGGGAGGGGCGGTCACATTTAGCGTCTTTTGCTGGCTGTTGCCGCCAATGATCGGGACTTCTGCACCCAATAAGTCCATAAAAGCCACCTGTGGAGGAACAAATCCCCCATCCTTTCGGCGGGTCAGCACCGGCTCCTGACCACCTATTTTTATCGACTGCCAGGGGATGTAGTACGGGGCATTGCTTTGCCCTTCAAGGGTCTCGTAGTTTTCAGCATGCGCCTGGGGGTATTGCATCGTATCAAAACCGTAGTGGGCTTCCGGTGATCGGTGAAAAGTCATTTGCAGATCGGCCAGTTGGCTGTCGAGATACTCCTCACCTCCCTTAAGCATGGTTTCCAGTTCGGCCATTGCCGCGGGCAGTCGTTTGGCCTCCAGCCCCGGGAGCCATTCGAGGATGTGATTGACCTGGGAGGCACAGTCCCCATCCTGGGGAGGGCCACTGCGGATGTGCTGTACCCCCAGGGTATAATCGGTGCTTTTCGGATCGGGGATAACCAATATCAGCGTCACTTCCCGGCCGTAACTGTTGTGTAACTGCTCAATTAATGGAGTGGGCAATTCATGGTTTTCCAGATATTGCCGGTAATAAGGCGACAGGCGAGGTAATTTGATGATCACTACCTTGGCGCAGTGATTGGATAACAAACGGCGTTTGGTCTCTTGCACCAGCGCCAGTTCTTCGACATCTAGGTGTAAAAAAGTAAGGTCTTCGGCTACTTCCACTTCAGGGACCTGGCAGGGTATTTCGGAAAGTGCACCCCCACTACAAGGCAAGGCCGAAAGCAACGCCCGAGTCGCACAGTAATTTTTATTGGGTAGAGGTATCAGATTGTTGAAGGCAACCTGCACCGTTTCCCAAAGTGGGCCTTCTTCAAGCATCGTTAATTCCCCGGAATTCTGTACAAAGAGGGAAACGCTGGCCGGTTCGAGCAGCAGCAGATAATCCACCGAAGCATCCATCCAAACTTCCCCATCAGGCGTGGTAATCTGCCCATTTTCAGCCGTCAGACCAACATTTTGGTCCACCACCAGTACGTTGACCGTGAATTGGCATTGATCCTGCAAGTTGGTCAGCGCCTGCCGAATAGCAGCCTCCTCCAGAACACAGGTCGCCGACTGGCAATCCAGGTAGAGCTCGGCATAGTGGGTTTGACTTTTGCTTTCATTTGGGAACAGGGTAATGAAGAATGCCAAAACCAAGCTGATTAAAGAAAGGGCCTTTTCACTGAACTGGTCAAAACATAAGCCAGGGCATCTCTTAACCCGATACCCTGGCCACTGAACATAGTTCAGGAAATTACACATCAATTCAAGCACAAGTTCTCGCAAAACAAATTCTTTACCTTTGGGATGATATGGTCATTTTATTTCCTAAAAACTCCTGTCTCCCCAACCTCCAACAGAAGGCCCTATATCTATTAGACGCTGGCCGATTTGGAATTCCATAACTTTTGTAGGTTTTTTTGCAGTTTGGGGAAATTTATTTCATCGACCAATAGCACCCGTTACCGGTCAAACAGCGCTCTCCGGTTTTCTCAAATGAAAGGCAGCTCTTGTCCCCCAGTTTTCCAGTCGGCCTACGTCTTTGGCGAAATAGGTCACGGGCGAAAAAAATTTCCGCCCAACCAATGCACCCGGTTAGGTGAAATTTATTGCGTCTGGAATACAGGGCCAACGTCGCAGAGGGCGAAAAAAATTTTCGCCCAACCAATGC
>CAXHCA010000238.1:0-5153 GCA_964015035.1 uncultured Saprospiraceae bacterium | reverse complement strand
GGTATACGATGGCATTGAATATGAATATTTGTTGCCAATGGCTTTTGGCGACACCTCCACTAATGTTGATGCCTGGGCACAAGATTCGACTTATGCGGTTTCTTTTGCCTTTAGCGGAGCGACCACCGGATCGACCGGATTGAGTAACGACCGGTTCTTCTATTTTGATACGGTAAATTTCCCAACAGAACACTTCACTTGTGGAAATTCTGGTTGCGATGTGGAATTTATCATCACCCAATATGGAGCGGTCGGAGAAAAAATCATGGGCTCATTTGATGGCACCGTTGATCAATACGACTTTACGACAAGTACCTATACACCCGTACCGATTTCGGGTACCTTTAAGGTAGATCGAGATCAATAAATTTGTGGCGAAGGGCCGATTGGGAGAACAATCCCCAATTTTGCCCTTTCAAAACAAGTATCTAAGCAATACCTATACCAGGATAAGGGGTTGATCCGCAAAAAATATTCTATTTGCGTGCAGCGAATCGACCCTTTGTCCTATTTTACATACGAATGATTAGAGTTTGGGCCTATGCCCATTATAAAAACATCCGCTTTGACGGAACGCACGATCATAAAAGGATGCCAAGACCGGGAGCCACGCTACCAAAAGGAGCTGGTGTATCGTTATTCGCCTATGCTCATGACGGTGGCTCGTCGCTATGCCCGGGATGAAGCTTCGGCACAGGATATCCTGCAAGACGCACTCATTCGGATTTTCAGGGCGATTGATCGTTACAAACCGATTGGATCATTTGAAGCCTGGATGCGGCGTATTGTCATCACTACTGCCCTGCAGGCCTTGGATAAGAGTTGGTACCGGCGGGAATTGCCGGGATTGGAGGAAGAACACGATCAAGCGGTTATTCCGGATGTGTATTCCCGATTAGGAGCCGAAGAATTGATGAAACTAATTGCCGCTTTGCCGGATGGCTTTCGCCAAATATTCAACCTGAACGTGATTGAAGGTTACCGGCATACGGAAATTGCAGAGATGCTCGGGATTACAGAAAGCACCTCCCGCTCGCAGTTAACGCGGGCCAGAAAGTTGCTTCAAAAACAAATTTTGAAACGAGAAAAATTAAAGATATGAACCAGCAAGATCTGGAAAAACATATCAGAACCGAACTGCAGCAACACGAAAGTGCAGTCAATCCGACAGCGATCTGGGATCAGATCGAGGATCGGGTGCCCAAGAAGAAAAAACGCCGGATTTTTGGCTGGTGGTTTTTCCTGGGCATGGGATTATTGCTGGGACTGGGCTGGTTGAGTTACCAACTGATTGCTCCTGCAAATGGAACGGGAGCAAGTACGGCCATTGCGGAAAAACAAGTTGAAAATATCACCAACCTGCCGGAAGAACAGCCGACCATTGAATCTGCCGAAATGGCTTCAGCCCCATCGACTGATGACCAGACAAAACCGACTAATCCTAAAGAAAATTCATCTCTACTAAGCAATAATAATAAGAAAACAACGCCCCCAACTGTTGTTGATCCACGCCGCTCCTCTCTGTTTTTTGATACTAAAAAGGGTTCTTCTCAAGAAGAGCATCTGGCGCTAAAAGGGCAACACGACGCCGAGAATTTTGTGGAGAAATCTCCGCAAGAAGAGGTGAGCATTGCTGATGAAGCACCCTCTTCCATTTTATTACCTAATACCACTAGCTCCTCCGCTGATCGCTTCGCTTTGCTCGATCCGCTCTTTGGCATCGATGCCGAAGTAGCCTATCCCGTAAGCTGGCCGTTACAATTGGAAGAACCTACTGCATTTGATTTAAGTACGCCCATTCGCCGCAATAAGAAAACAGCCCGCTGGGCCATCGGTGTGGAAGGCGGCATCAGTCGACTAACCCGCACATTGGAAGCTAGTGATAGCTTGTCGGACACTTATCGGGGCCTGCGTCAAGCTAGTGAAGAATTATTGGAAGCCGTGCAGGGCGAAATTCAATTACAATATGAACTTCCGGTTGGTCTTTATTTTCGTACGGGATTAAATTATACCCGCATCAATGAGAAGTTCGAACATGCGTTTACCGAAGTGGAAAACGATACCTTGGTCGATGGCATCCAAGAAATTTATATTGATGCCAATGGCGATTCCAGTATGGTGATAGGGTCGGTACCTTTTACGCGCACCACCAGCTACAAAAAGCGGACCTACAACTCATTGACTATGCTGGATATTCCGCTGATCGCCGGATACCGCCTGGGATCAGAAAAGTGGGGCTTGTTGGCAGAAGCAGGCGCTTATTTCAATATAAACTTGCAGTCTGAAGGCAACATCGCCGCACCAGATGGCAGCTTACTTGACCTGGAAGACAGCGAACAAGATATCTTCCGCACCAATTTGGGATTGAGTTACCACCTCGGGCTAGGGGTGGACTATCATATTACGCCGCAATTATCGCTTGGCGCAAAAGCCAGGTTTCGCTTCTTTCCCAAAGATTTCACGACAGCAAATTATAGCTTGGAACAACGCTATACGCTAATTGGACTGAATCTGGGATTGAAGTATTATTTAAACTAGGGGTGAGTGATCAGGAGTGAGTTTTTTTACTCACCCCTGACCACTGACCTTATTCAACCACCACTCGTTCCTTCCCTACTAGTCGCCTTTCGGCATTATAGACATTTAAGAAATAGACGCCTTTGGCGTAAGCACTTAAATCCAATGTTGCTGAAGGGGCATCACTTTTAATGGAGAACAAGTGCCTCCCCAAGGCATCCGTCCCTTCGATATGGCAATTCGCTGGCAAATTTTGAACCTGAATTTTACCAGTCGTAGGATTTGGGAAGACTTTTAAGGCAGCTACTGTCGTTTCCGTTTCGGCCACATCCGTATCCAGATTGGTATCGTGAAAATTGGCCAATAGCCGAATATAAGCGGCTTGGTAATAGATGGCCGGTTCTGACAATTCCCAGGAATTATTGGGCCAACCGTCGTTAAAATCGAGGTAGCTTTTTTGTTCGGGTTGACCAGCCGGAGGGGAGATGGTTGTCACCGAAAAGCTGGCATTGGGGCCACCTACCAGGTAACCCGGCGGCGGGCCGTAGAGGGAGGTCTGGGTATTATCCCAATTGGTCCCATCGGCAAACCAGGTGTGGTAGATTTCGTCGATACAGCGGTCACCACCCTGATTGTACATATTGGACAGATAGACGATTCCCAGCGGATTGATGCCGTGCAAATAGTGTAAATGCCCGGCCATATTCAAGCGGTAGTCTTCCGCCTCCCCTTCATCCAATCCGTATTTCACCATCTGATAATTGAGATTGGCATAACTCGCCTGGATGGAATTGCTGCCCCAGTGGTACGACCAACTGGGCATAAAAGAGCGATACAAATCATTGGCATTAAAGCCAAAAAAGCCATTCCAGTTGTTTTGCGCATCGTTTTGGAAGGAATTTTGAATGTTTTCCGCCACAGCGGTAGATACATTCGGCAGGGTCGTCAACTGCAATAAAGCATCAATTAAAGAAGCCTTGTATGGGCCCCAGAAATTATTGCCCACCGGTTCCGTTTCCGCATAATGCGTTTCGGCGTAAGCCAGATATTCGGCATCCTCCGTCAATTCGTAGAGGTAAATGGCTGCGGCTACCGCTTTTTCTTTTTGCGTGGCGCTATCCCAGTCTGCATCACCGGCTTTGATGGTGCCATCGTCACAAGCCTCATCCAGGTTGTCGGCATTGAGCATGGGCAATACATAATCCCAGGCCGTCTCCGCACGGGCTTGCAATTCATCGGCATAGTCTTGCAGCACCGGAAAATCTTGCAGCACAAAAGCCGCATGTGCAAACATACTCGCTATCGCAATACTCGCCGAACTACACGTTGGCCCGTAATACCGGCGATCAAAATTCTGGCTTGGGGGGGCAGCTGCATTATCTCCGTGGTCAATGCTGCCCATTTTGATGTGTGTGGACCCATCGGTATTGTTCATCTTCAGCAGCCAGTCCAGTTCCCACTTGATTTCATCAATGATATCCGGCAGTCCATTACCCGATTCCGGGATATTATTGGCATCCGAAAAAGCCTGCGGATTTTCCCGATAAGCCCAGAGGAGATTGTGCATCGCCTGTTCGGCAAAGGTGACATATTTGTTGTAATCGCCAGCATCAAACCAGCCGCCGCTCAGGTCTTTTTCCAGACTGGCATTGCTTGGATTATAGACATAACTACAATTGGCATCCTGCTGATTATTCATAAACGACACCCCATCCGTCCAGGCCGATTCCGCAAACGGAGCCTCTTTGGTCGCATTACAGCGGTTGTAATAAAACATACGACAAGCCGCCTTCATCACGTGTCCATACACCGCCGGATCCACCTCAAATTCCGCCGACCGCTCCCCTGAATTCGGGTCTGAAATATAATACCGCCCTGGCTCCGTCACCTCCGAAAAATCCACCCACCAGCCCCGATCACCGGACTGGTTATGTGTTGCCCCACCATTCCAGGCCTCCGGGGTTACCGTCAACACCACCGCATCGGTATTCGCATTGCGCACCTCCACCTGCGCCGAGGGGGTAAAGGATTGTGCGGCATTAAAGCCCGTCATCGGGTCACTCAGTACCGCCACTTTTGTGGCCTCTGGTAAGTACCCAAACTGATCGACGTGGATAAACGGGCTGGGTTCCTGAGCCGGTAACAAATGAAAAATACTCAAACAAAGAAAGGTAAAAAGCGTGCGCATACATTTTGGATTTTGTCTGCTGCAAATTAGGCAAAAAGCAGTGTGGTGGCAAGGTGGAAAACAGACCAAAATCGCGGGGCAACGGCAACAAGTAGATTGGGGATACTACTTCTTAGCCGGGAGTAGCACATAACTTGTCCCGGTTAAGTTCCGTGACGGCTTTCAGCCTACTGCACTAAGCCGGGATTTCGCTTTGCTCAACCTACATGCAGCTGTACTTTTTCACTAGCTGAGCGCCAGCTCAGTCCCGGCTGAGCCGGGATCACTTCCCGGTTAAGTTCCGTGACGGCTTTCAGCCTACTGCACTAAGCCGGGATTTCGCTTTGCTCAACCTACATGCAGCTGTACTTTTTCACTAGCTGAGCGCCAGCTCAGTCCCGGCTGAGCCGGGATCACTTCCCGGTTAAGTTCCGTGACGGCTTTCAGCCTACTGCACTAAGCCGGGATT
>CAXHCA010000237.1:0-5245 GCA_964015035.1 uncultured Saprospiraceae bacterium | reverse complement strand
GTATCAAGACAAAGATGCCGCCGGAGGCATCTTCTATTAAAAATAAAGAAGATTGCCTTATCCTTATACAAGGGGACTAATCCCAACTGCACCCCTACCAACTTTGAGACAGAGCGCAACTGCGCCCTGTTTTATTAAAACAAATCAGATCATCTTATGCTTATACAAGGAGACAAATGACAACTGCACCTGGTGGTGCTTAAGCAGCGAAAATTGCAAATTTGACAACTGCACCCGATAAGAAGTGGTGATACCCGTGCACTGTAGCAGGAAAAAATCGTTATCCGGATAATCCGGATAAAAAACGTCATTATCTGGAGAATGATTTTCCTAAACTCCTCAACTCATTCCTCCTCTCCCATTTTTTTCCTAGTTTTGGTCAACATCAAAAGCCTTACCGCTATGACCAAGCAACACCCGTATCTAATTCTCCTTTTTTGCCTTTTCACCCTTTCCCTTTCCGCCCAGGAAGCACTGGATAGCCTGTTGCCGGTGCGCGGACTCTGTATTGCCGCACCCAATGCCGATGGGGTAGACCGGTTTGTCAAGTTTATCGAAGAAGAACTACCTGGTCTGCACGTCAATACTTTGGTCTTAAGGGTGGACTATCGTTATCAATACCAATCGCACCCGGAATTGGTCAATGAAAATGCTTTGTCCAAAGCGCAAGCGAAAACATTGGTAGCGGCTTGTCGCCAATCCAATATTCGATTGATTCCCCAAATCAATTTGTTGGGACACCAGTCCTGGCATTCCAAGATTAATAAACTGCTGGAAAACTACCCTCAATTTGATGAAACGCCCTCGGTAGCACTCCCCGAAAAATACGAATGGCCCAACGATGACGGTCTGTACTGTAAAAGTTATTGCCCGCTACACCCGGAGGTGCATGAGGTTGTATTTGCCTTGGTCGATGAGATTATGGACGTCTTTGAGGCGGATGCCTTCCACGCCGGATTGGATGAGGTCTTCTACATTGGGGAAGATGAATGCCCGCGTTGTTCCGGTCGCGACAAAGCGGAACTCTTTGCCGGTGAAGTCAACAGAATCCGCAATCACCTGGCCGATCAAGGCTGGGAACTTTGGATGTGGGGGGATCGTTTGATCGACGGGAAAACGACCGGTATCGGCATGTGGGAAGCCAGCATGAACAATACCCACCGCGCCATTGATCTGATTCCAAAGGATGTGGTCATCTGCGATTGGCACTATGAACGGCCCGATCCCACGGCTGCCTACTTTGCTACCAAAGGCTTTCGGGTAATGACCTGCCCCTGGCGTACGGAAGAAGTTGCCGTGAAGCAATTACATCAGATGGTGAACTACCGTCAGTCTTCTACCAAAGCCATGCGCCAAAATTTTCAGGGCATGTTGCAAACCGTTTGGACCAGCGCCGATAACTTTCTGGACCGATATTATGGCATCACAGAGAATGAGGATCAACGTGGGGATTATATGAAGTGTTTTAAGGGATTGTTTGCAGAAATCGCTAAGCTTTAGATGATCATGGAGCCAGTAAGCAAGCGCTTTAAATTTCGCCTGTTCACAATTGTTGAATTTTGAAAGGCCTCCATCTGCCTTTTTGGCCAAATCCTTTATCTTAGTGCGGCTCAAGACTTGACGTACCAAAAAAACTGCTCATTTTATGCGACAAAATCTATATTTCCTCTTTTTTATAGGATTCCTTTTGGGCTTTTCCAGCCTTTCTGCTCAGAAAATTGACACCGACCAACTCAAAGGCATCAAAATTCGCAATATCGGCCCCGCCGGGATGAGCGGACGGGTGACTTCCATTGATGTTGATCTGTCTGATGATGATATTATTTATGCGGGTACCGCTTCCGGTGGCGTGTGGAAGTCGATGGATGGCGGCATTACCTGGAAGCCCATTTTTGACAAACAACCAGTCCAATCCATCGGTGCCGTAGCGGTCAATCAACGGAACCCCAGCGAGATTTGGGTAGGGACGGGGGAAGGCAATCCCCGCAATTCTCACAATAGCGGCGGCGGCATTTTCAAAAGCCTGGATGGCGGGAAGACCTGGAAAGATATGGGCTTAAAGGCGACCAAAAATATTCATCGCATCATCATCCATCGGGACAACCCGGATATTGTTTTTGTAGGAGCGATGGGCTCAGTATGGGGGCCTAATGAAGAACGAGGGGTATTCCGCACCAAAGATGGTGGTAAGACCTGGGAAAAGATCCTCTATAATAATGACGAAACAGGCATTGGCGATATGGTGGTTGATCCCACTAATCCCAACAAGATCGTGGCCGCCATGTGGGAATATGGTCGTAAACCCTGGACTTTTAACTCCGGAGGGCCGGGGTCTGGCCTCTACGTGACCTATGATGGTGGCGACACCTGGACCAAACGCACTGATGAGGATGGTTTGCCGAAAGGCGACCTGGGACGTATCGGACTGGCCATCGCGGCTTCTAAACCCAACATCATTTATGCCTTGGTCGAAGCTAAAGAAAATGCACTCTATAAATCTGTGGATGGTGGGGAAAAGTGGAGTAAAGTAAGTGATAAAAATATTGGCAATCGGCCCTTTTATTACGCCGATATTTATGTGGATCCAAAAAATGAAAATCGCATTTACAACCTTTATTCCGTAGTCTCCCGTAGTGAAGACGGCGGCAAGACTTTTGAGACCTTACTACCGTATTCCGGTGTTCATCCCGACCATCATGCCTTTTGGGTACACCCGGATGATCCCAGTTATCTAATTGAAGGCAACGATGGTGGCTTGAATATTTCTCGCGATGGGGGCGACAACTGGCGTTTTGTGACCAATTTGCCGTTGGCGCAATTCTACCATATCAGTTACGATATGGACATTCCCTACAATATTGCCGGAGGCATGCAGGATAATGGCAGTTGGGTCGGTCCTAGTTCCATCTGGAAAGCCGGGGGCATTACCAATGCCGATTGGCAGGAGGTCTATTTTGGAGATGGATTTGATGTGGTTTTTCAGCCGGATAACAACCGCTATGTTTATGCCATGTCTCAAGGGGGTAGTGTGGGTAAAGTAGACCGGATTACCGGAAAGAGTACGTACATCCGCCCTGTGCACCCGGAGGGTACGGTCTTGCGGTTCAACTGGAACGCCGCTATTGCGCAAGATCCATTTGATGCATCAACCATCTATTTTGGTAGTCAATTTGTGCATAAAAGCACCGACCGCGGACAAAGCTGGACCATTATCTCTCCGGATTTGACGACTAATGATCCGGAAAAACAACAGCAAGACAAGAGTGGAGGCCTCACCATTGATGATACAGAAGCGGAAAACTTTACCACCATTCTGGCTATAGCTCCTAGTCCGGTAGACCGACAAGTCATTTGGGTAGGCACCGATGACGGCAATTTACAACTGACCCGTGATGGGGGAAAAACCTGGACCAATCTAGCCAGCCGATTGACAGGTGCGAAGGCAGGCAGTTGGATTCCCTACATTGAATTGTCGGCTAAAGACGCGGGAGAGGCTTTTATTGTAGTCAATAACTACCGGCGCAACGATTGGCGGCCTACGGTCTATCACACTACCAATTACGGTCAAACCTTCCGCCGCATTGCCGATGAAGAAAAGGTCAGCGGTCATGCCATGTCCATAGTCCAAGACCCACAAGAACCCAAACACCTTTGGTTGGGAACCGATCACGGCCTGTATTTCAGTATTGATGGAGGCGACAATTGGAACAAATGGATGAACGACTTCCCATCTGTTACCACGTCTGATTTGAAAATTCACCCGCGAGAACAAGACTTGATAGTAGGTACCTTTGGCCGGGCAGCCTGGATACTGGATGATTTGCGTCCCTTTCGGGAAATGGCGCGCACTGGTGGCAAGGTGCTGGAGCAAGATTTTAAGGTCTTTACCGCACCCGAGGCTTATCTGGCCGAGTACCGTTCCTATCAGGGTATTCGCTTTACCGCTGATGCAGAATACCGTGGGGCCAATCGACCCTACGGAGCACTGTTGACCCTTTGGGTGAAACCCCAAAAGGAGGGAAAAGAGGACGCAGGAAAAGCAGAAGACAAAAAGAAAAAAGATAAGAAAAAGGCCTCTGATAAAGTCAGGGTTCAGGTAGTGGATAGCCAAGGCGACACCATTCGCACCTTTACACAAAAGCTGGAGGAAGGCATGAACCGCATCACCTGGAATTTGCGCCGGGACGGGGTGGAATTTCCATCGCGCCGAGAACGGCCAAAAGATGCTGATCCGCCAAGTGGCAGGGAGGTGCTGCCGGGCGTATATGAACTAGTTTTCACGTATGGCGATCATACGGATGCAACATTGGTCACAGTCCATCCAGATCCTCGCTTACCCGTCACGATGAGTGCCTTGCAAAGTAAGGAAACGGCTTATGAAGATTTCTACAAGATTGTCAAAAAGGCAGATGCAGCCTTTGACCAATTGCAGGAAGCCCGCAAATCGATTAGCCGGGTAAATGGTACTTTGGTCAACCTGCCAGACAGTTTGCAAAAGGAGATCAAAGACCTGGGGAAGGCAGTAGAAGACAGCATTGATGTACTGGAAAAACTATACATGCTGCCTGAAGGACTGAAGGGCATCCAACGTTCATCAGAAAACCTCAACGGTACGCTTTACAGAACGAATGCTTACCTCCATTCCTATGAGGGGACGCAATATCAGGCACTGGAAGTCATGATGAAAAAAGCAAGGGAAGAAACACAAATGGTTTTGGAAAAGGTGAATGATTTCTTTGCGACAGACTTTGCCGAATATCAAAGGCAGGTAGAGGAAGTGCAGCGGCCATTGTTTAAAGAATATAAACCGCTTAAGTTGGAGTAAAGGCCCCTCTCGATAGCCTTTGACGGGTTTCCTGGAGTTAGATTGTACGTTTTATGATTCTATAGGTTTTGTTTGAAGCACATGCAAAACCATCGTAGGGGGTGCAGTTGGGATTAGTCTGCTTGTGTAAGGCTAAGACAATGTTCTTTATTTTTAATAGAATATGCCTCCGGCGGCATCTTTGTCTTGATACAAAGATGGAAAAATCAAGGCTGTAAATTGTTCTTCACGCTGCGCTGCCACTTAAAATCCTAAACGGTAAAAACTCGCCTTGGCGTGCAGGATTTAGCTCTTGATTGCAGGAACAATCTATCCTTTTTGCCATCTCAGATCGGGGTGTTGGCTCAAGCAGTTTACCGTTCTTTACGGATTTTAAATGGCGACTCCACTAAACAATTTAATGCCGGAGCAAACCGCTTG
>CAXHCA010000236.1:0-5281 GCA_964015035.1 uncultured Saprospiraceae bacterium | reverse complement strand
CCACCGGTGATATAGTGTCGGGCACGTTTAAGGGAGTAATGATGACATACCCGTTCCCGCTGTTTGCCGCAGCGGTATTCACCGGGTTGGCGCCGCCATTGTAAGAAGTGCCGGCGCGGCCCCTTGGATCATCTTCACCGCCGGCATTTCCCCCTGTAGCACCACCGCCACCGCCGCTGGAAAAATCCGACGCTCCTCCTCCTCCAAAGCCGCCGCTGGCATAGATTCCAGAACCGCCGGCTGCGCCGTTGATAGCCGCTTGGCCTCCGGTGGCACTACCAGCGTCCTGACCATCTTGTTCGGCGCTGGCGCCGCCGCCGCCCGCATTATTTCCCCCATTGTTCCCGCCCGGTCCCGTAGCGGTCGCCTGAAAGATGGTAGAAGGCTCTCCTGAATCAACAAAAAAAGCACCACCACCACCACCAGCGATGAGAAGCAGATTAGCTGCTACGAAGTCGGAAAAACCACTGTTCCCCCGGGCGATGAAGGTAGCACCACCACCACCAGCCTTAAAAGCATGATCTCCGCCTTTTCCAGCCACAATGATTTGCAAGGTTTCTCCGGGGGTCACCGCAAAATCACCTGCGACTTTGGCTCCTTGCCCACCCAGCTCGCAGACACTACAGATCGTTTCGTTGCCCCCCTGCCCGCCAGCCGCTTCAATGCGAATGGAATCAACACCAGGCGGTACGGTCCAGGTTTGTAAATCACCAGTATAAGAAAAAGGATACTCGCAATCCACCTGTGCTATCGCGGTAGGGAGGCTGCATAGGCCGCCCAACAGGCAGACCAGTAAAAGAAAGCGAAATACGTAAGTTAATGTTCGTGTGTGTATCATTGAGTTTGTATTTAATTTCTTAGGTACCTCTTTTAAAAATAATCAACACTAGAATCACCCTGTTCGAAATTAGTGTTTGTGTGACTGTTCTACAAATATGCAGGAGAAAAGGGGTTTGGCTTTCCCAAAATCTACCATAATAGGTAGAGATATTGCCGGGAGAGGTGGATGTTTCACCCAAAAAGGTGGACTTTTTACCAAGTCAGCGACTATCTAATTGATTATGAGTTTTTTACAAAAAAAAATACTCGTTCCTCAGAATTTGCTTTTAACCTTGCTTGGTGGATATCCAAACGCCTCGGAAAAGACCCGACTAAAATATTTGGGGTCTCTAAATCCGACTTCGGAGGCTACTTCAGAAATGTTCATGTCGGTGGTGGTGAGCAATTCTTTGGCTTTATGGAGGCGCAGTTCACGGAGTATCTGCATGGCACTTTTATTCGTGAGCGCTTGAACTTTTCGGTTGAGATTGGTACGGCCCATACCCATCTCCTGACAGGTATCTTCAAGACTCAGGTCGGGAAAGGATAATTTTGTTTCAAAAAATGATTTTAGCCGGCGCATAAAAGCATCTTCCTGTTTTTCTACCTCAGAAGGTAAGGGCGTATCCTGTTGAGGTGTGGAAAAGTGGCTATATTTTTTTTGCAGGCGGTGGCGATTTTCCAATAGTTTTTCCAGTGTCACATCCAGTTCCTCCTGATGGAAGGGTTTGGAGAGATACACGTCGGCTCCACGCCGCAACCCGGCAATCCGGCTTTCGATTTCCGCTTTAGCGGTGAGTAGCACAATGGGAATGTGGCTGGTGCGCTCATCATTTTTCAAGGCTTCCACCACTTCAAATCCATCCTTTTCGGGCATCATCACATCCGAAATAATAATATCCGGGACCTGTTCCAAGCCCAGCTCAATACCCGATTGGCCATTGTAGGCAAATAAGAGGCGGTAATTTTTGCGGAGGCAGGCTATTAGGTATTCCACTACATCCGGGTTGTCTTCGATAAGCAATAGTACCGGCCGTTTGCTGGCAACCGAATGTTTTTGAAAAGCAGAAGACTGGCTAGCAGAATGCTCCTCTACGAGTTCGGCATCAAGCTTTTCATCATTTGAAGCCCCCCCTTTTATTGCCAAATTCTCATCCAGAGAAATAGAGGTGTTCAAAAATGGTTTGACCATTTCGCCCATTGGTGCGATGTTCCGCACAGGCAACAGAACCGTAAAAGTAGTCCTTTTACCCGGCTGACTTTCCACAAAAATTTCGCCTTCCATGGCCTTGACCAATTCCTTGGTTAGGGCAAGCCCGATTCCCGATCCCCCCGTTAGGATCTGTTGCTGATTTTTTGCCTGATAAAACCGGTCAAACACTTTGGGTAAATCTTCCGGAGGAATGCCCACACCTGTATCGATAACCTCAAGTTTTAGCATTTTGCCATTTCCAGCATTTTGAGAAGGTGTCAGAAAATTTGCCTGTAAAGTGACCCTACCGCCACTCGGGGTAAATTTGATGGCATTAGAAAGCAAGTTGTGTATAATATAGAGGAGTCGGTCAGGATCATAATCCATCATGAGGGAAGCTTCCTGGCTTTCCACCCTAACCAAAACGTTTTGAGTGTTCGCCAGGGAATGCAAGCTCTCAGCTATATAATTGAAGTAAGCCAGCACATCTCCCTGTATGTAGTTCATTTTGATGGAATTGCTTTCCAGTTTTGCCAGGTCCAGGATTTGGTTGATCAGCCGAAGAAGGTTTTCTCCGCTGCGCTTGATCAGACTGATCTTTTTTTCTGCGGCCACTCGCTGGTCCTGCCTCACCCATTGCTGGCTGTTGGTTATCAATTCTTGAGACGTGCCTAGGATCACGGTCAATGGTGTGCGAAATTCGTGAGTGATATTGGCAAAAAACTGGGTTTTAAAATCATCCAGTTCCCGAAGGCGGTGGTTTTCTGCTTTCGCCAATTTTCGACCGAGTTGAAAATGGTAAAAAGCATAAGCAATGCTTCCCACTACCAAAAGATAAATGAGCCAGGCCCACCAGCGGCTATACCAGGGGCTCGGAATATTCAGTGCAATGATTAATTCATTATCAGACCAATTGCCAAAGGGATCAGCAGCTTTAGCCTGAAAGGTGTACCGCCCTGGTGGTAATTGATTAAAGGCGACATAGGGTTGATCTGCATAATTCCAATCATCATCGAGGCCTTGCAGTCGCCAGATATATTGGTTTTTCTCTGGTTCAGCGTAGCTGTTGAGGGCCAGATAGAAGGTGACATTTTTCACTAAAGGTGGCAATACCATTGTCCGATTCGTATCCAGCTCCCCAAATTTCAAGGAAATTAAGCTGTCCTGGTTTACATCAAAATAGCTAAAATCAGACCAGAGGATATGAGGTTTTATTACTTTTTCACCGGTTAAGTTTTTCGAAAAAAAAGCATTGACACCATTTAATGTGCCCATATAAAGCCGGCCATTACTGGCTCTCAGCGTGGAATTGCTATTAAATTCATAATGTGATAAACCATCTTCGACATAGAAGTTTTTTACCGCTTCTGTTTTTATATTAAAGCGGCACAAGCCGTCAGAAGTGCCCAGCCATAAGTAATCACCATCTGCAAGCAGGCTATATACGAAATCTCCAGGCAATCCATTTACCCGGGAATAGGTTTTGTTGACAAAAGTCACAGGATCTGCTTTAACCAGACCACGGGAAGTTGCCAGCCAGAAATACCCTTGATATAGCAATATTTGCCGTTGGTCACGTGGTTCGGTATAGAGCTGTATTTCTTCGATCGTTTTCTCTTCGATATTAATTTTTGTTATTCCTTTCTCAGAAGGGTTCCAAATGATAGGTTTCACCGGATCGACCATCGCAAAAGAGATATTGCCCTTAATCCCTTCAAGCAGGTGAAAATCTCCACTGGTTGGATCGAATTGATAAACTTGCTGGTCAATTCCTATCCAGATACGTCCTTGATTGTCCTGAAAAATATTGCCAACAAAATCCATTGAATTTGAGTTGGAGTAGCTCAGACATGTTCCTGTGGCCAGGTCGTATTTTAGCACGCCGTGATTGGCGGTGGTTATCCAACAAATACCTTCCTTATCGATCATTAGCTGATTTACCTCCACTTTTCCCCCCATAGGTTTCATTGACCCCTGGCTAGGTTTTAAAGAGATCTTTTCCGTTGTACCCGTGGTCGGGTTGATTTTAAATAGATCTCCACTATTTTCCCGAACTAAAATATTCCCAGATTTATCTTCTACCATAGTACGGGCGCTAAATCCCACCGGAGGGTACCTCCCTCCCAGAAATGGTTGGTCCAGGTATCTGGTAAACAATTTTTGGCTACGCTGCACCTTTATAATTCCTTGAAAATGCCCTATCCAAATGATCCCTTCCCTATCTTCCAGCAAAGTGGTGGCGAAAGAACCATCGTGGCGCTCATCAATCCCAAAATCGGGTGCAGAGATAATCTCCTCCAAAGCGTCCGTCTCCGTATTAAGACGATAAATGCCTTGCTGAGCACCTTTATGTAGCAGCCAGATGTATGGCCATGAATAATTGATGCTGCTCCAGTTATTGACAGGAATATCATCAGGTAATTTGAAAAAATGCAACTGGTCATCACCTGGTTTGATATACCAACATTTACCTTGATGGTCCAAGGGCAAATTTTTATTCACCAAATCAGGTATATCAAAATGGGTCCATTGTTTGTCGGGCAAACTTAAACGGTAATATTTACCACTCCAGGTCCAAAACCAAAATTCATTTTTTGAAGCATGAATCAATTCGAAAGCTGAATCTTCCGGTTTGGTAATCGACTCCAACTGCTGTAATTTCCCATCTTCTTCCTTGTAAATATCGAGCAAGGAACTACCGGCAGCTTGATTAAATCCTTCTTGCCGCCAGATGCCCGCCGGCTCTTTTGCAGTTGAAAAGAAAAGGACATCTCTGGAAAATTCGTTGTTTTTAACGATTTGGAAGGTTTCTGCAAAAGGGTCAAAACGTAGCAGCCCTTCCTCGGTAGAGACCAAAAAGCGGCCATCTGGCTGCTCTTCTGCCCATCGTATCCGGTCAGCCCCTAATGAAAAAGCAGCGTCGATAGAGGGGCGAAACACTTTAAACGTATTCCCGTCGTACCGATTGAGACCATCAAAAGTGGAAATCCAAAGAAAACCACGGCTATCTTGCATGATATCGAGGATCCAGCGGTGAGAAAGGCCATCTACCGTGGAGAAATGGTCCGTTTTAGGAGCTGATTGAGCAAATAAGCAGGGGGGAATAGCCAACAGAAAGACTACCAAGGTAAAAAGCAATGAGTAACCAACTGTGTTTAGTTTGGGTGTTAGCATGTTTGATCAACATCTGCCAATGCACAAAAACAAAAAATTCTTTTTAGTGCTTGTTTGGAGGTGGTGCTTTAGCAGCGAAAATTGCAGATTTTGGGT
>CAXHCA010000235.1:0-5467 GCA_964015035.1 uncultured Saprospiraceae bacterium | reverse complement strand
AAAGGAATATAATATCCATTAGCGTTAGGGAACTAACTAAAGCAATTAGTCCTCATAAGTCTACCGAATAAATAAGAAGTGAGCGCGCGGTCTTCTACTAAGACTTATTAATACTTAGTGAAAATTGAATTTATAAAACTGCCATCACTACTTTGGAAAACGGCGAGGTAAGTCCCAGGAGTTAAATGATGGATATCTATCTTTTTTTCAGAAGTGGTATAGATATCCGACCCCAGAAAGAATTGACCATAGACATTGTATATGCTGATTTGGATGAGGCGAATATGGCTTCTAACTTCAAAATGTAAAAATTGAAAAGCTGGATTTGGAAAGAGCCTGATATTTGAGGAATCATTTGCCGATACATCAATTGTTGATAACGGGTAAGCAAGGCAATTTTCCGCAAATGGAGAGGCATATAACATTCCCGCTTCCTCTGTAGAAAAACAAGTCATTTGTTCCCTCACACCATTTGGAAATATTTCTTCAAGAGGGTCGTAAAACAACCCTAATAAACAACCAATGCCCTCTACCCAACGAAAGGCGAAACCGGTGTACTCTTCCTCCTCAATTACTTCAATATATTCAAAATCATAACTGCGGCGGTACTCGTTATTTTGAAGTAAAAAGCTGTCTATTTCAGCAAGTCGAAAAACAACGGGTGCTCCTGTATCATTTGTTTCAATCCTCAGGGTATCGCCAGGTAGCAGATTAAAATTAAACAATGTATCATCGGTGACCTCATCGGCTTCCCGGAAGAAAACAATTTTATCAACCTCTCGGAAAGCACCTTTGTAGAAGGAGTTTGGTGATCCGATGTAATCGGGCGTAGCATGAAGGTTGTGGTAAACTTCGCCATTGATCAAGGTATCACCATTTATATAATAGTTGATCGTACCAACTGTGTCTCCACCAAATAATTTGTTATTTGCCCAAACGGCGCCTTCCGTTGGAAAAGGTACATAATCTTGTGAAAGCACCTCATTATTTAAAAATGATAAAAAAATGATCATCAAAATCCAACAAATAGATTTCATAGATTTGTTTTGACGAGTAATGGAAGAGTTTCCTAACAATACATAGACCTAGCGATATAGTGAATAGTGCCTATAACAAAGTATTCAAGAACCGTTTCTTAAAAAAATAAAAACTACTTAATTGCGCGTTAAAACAGGGGTGCTGCTATTGATTTATTGCATATTAAAAAAAACTAAATGACAAGCAAACATTTTTCAAATATTAACATAAAAACGCTGTTGACCTCGGAAATCTTGTCTTCTAAAGTCAACATCTGGTGTAGCTCTTTTAAAGAAACCGCAAGGTTTCTACAAAAGCACCTTGGCGTGCTTCGCGGCTTTGTGCGCCAATTCATTAGATGGCTTAAGTGGTTGATAATCTTTTGATTACACTGCTGGTTTGCATTCTTGAAGCAATAGTGAATTTGCCTCCGGCGGCTTCTTTGGCATCGCCCCAAAGAAGCAAAAGTCTAGGCTGTACCCGGCCCTTAACGCTGCGAAGAACTCCAAAAGCCAAAAGGGAAAAAACTCGCCCGATCGTGCCCGGTCTTGCTCTTGATTGCAGGAACGATCTATCTTTTTTGCCAGCTCATATCAGGGATTTGGCTCAAACAGTTTTCCCTTCTTCACGGCTTTTGAAGCCCTTCTCCACTAGGCCGGCTAATGCCGATTAAAGGCTGCGATTGGGATGGCCGTTTGTGCTCTTAGCGAGAGCATCCAAACACACTCCCCGCCGCGTTTCGTAACCACCAAATTCATTTGGTTAAAGCGATTCCCCCCAACTGGGTCACAAACTGCCCCTTCCCTAAACCAAAGCTCACCTCACAGGCGTTATTAACCCATGAAGTCAAATTTACCATCGATTATTGCCATTGTATTACTAGCCATGCTTGCCAATATCGCCTGGCTGTTTGAAATTGTGCAGCTCATCGGGTGGGAGGGGAGTTACTGGCTACAGGCCACGCATTATTCCGTTTATTTTATCAACTTGCTGGTCGTCATTGCCTATCTCACACCAGTGTATCTGATCAAAAAGCCATCCTGGAAAAAATTGCTTTTTACGGCCATTGAGCTGTATGCCCTCGGCATTGTGGCCTACCTCATTTCCAAGGCTGTCCTGTACACGATATACGGTGGTATTTATGCTTTTCTAAATTTTTATTCAACACTAGGTATTCTATTCTTGATTCCCATTATGACCGGCATATCGTATTTTCTGGTCACCAAACGCCAACTGTATTCCCTTAGCTGGAGGAGCACCATACCCCTTTCTTTGGCCATGCTGCTACCCATTTTCCTGGCCTGGCTGACGATGCAGGCCTTTCCTGGTTTTGACCGCATTTCGGTATCGATTGGTTCGCCCAACGTCATCAAGATGGGCTACCCTTTTTTCTGGATCACCTTGCTGATGGGGGTAACCAGTTTGATCAACCTGCATTATTTTCAAAAATCGGCCTCCCGTCCTACTCAGCCGGATATTCTGGATGATTTGCCTTTTCGGCGGAAAGGGGAGTGAAGGTGGGGAAAGGAATGGAGGAAATCATAATCCAAAATTTCTTCCAAATTCTCATGCAACCCCCAATCAACCTTCTTGTCTTTCTCATTAAACCGAGCTTAAATGGCTTGGATGCATGATTTTTCCAAACTATTTAATGCCGGGCGTAATTCTTAATTTTTTCACCTAAATACAGTAATATGAAAGACTTTACCCGACTGTTGCTACTTTGTTTAGCAGTTCTATTCATGGGCGCGGGCCCATCTCTCTATGCGCAATCCAGCCAGGACGATACCAAAGTGGTTATACAAAAAATAACGCATGAAGATGGCAGCACCACCCTGGTTAAGAAAAGAATTCAAAACGCTGAAGATGTTGACGCTTATGTAGAAACACTGGAAGGAGCGGATGGCCAAATGGTCGAAATCCGAATTATGGATGTGGATAATGAAGGAAGTAATACGGACGAAAATACAGTCGTCTTTATCAGAAAAGGCAAATCTCATGATCAGAAAAAGGAAGGTGATCACGCTAGGTATCACTGGAAAGGCAAGACCAATTGGAATTATAACTACAATTACACGTATAATGGAGATAGATCCGATCGCGATGATCGGCCTTATCGCCACGATCGGCCGCTGATTGGTATTTATCCGGGAGGAAGTTCCGACCAGGGATTACGCGTAAACAGTATCGTAGATGGTGGTGGTGCCCAAGCGGCTGGATTGAAAAGCGGTGATGTCATTACCGATATCAATGGCAACGCTGTCAGTGGTTTGGGAGACCTTCGTGTGGAGTTATCCAAGTATAATGCCGGTGATCAGGTACGTGTGAACTACGTGCGTGAAGGTCAGAATTATAGCACCCTGGTAACCCTGAAAAAGCGTACCACCGGTGCCAACGGTCGCGAGCTATGCTCCGTATTTATTGGTGTTTCTCTGGGTGGCGATGGCCCTGACGGCAAAGGCATCCGCATCACCGGAACCATTGGCGGCTTTCCG
Source organism: uncultured Saprospiraceae bacterium (assembly GCA_964015035.1). Classification (GTDB taxonomy): domain Bacteria; phylum Bacteroidota; class Bacteroidia; order Chitinophagales; family Saprospiraceae; genus BQJU01. Next base: position 1,955 of record CAXHCA010000235.1, on the reverse strand, counting down.
GCCAGTAAGGAAGATATCCAAAGAGGCGACGTGATTTTGGCCTTTGACGGGGTGGAAGTGAATTCGGTCAGTGAATTGCAAACGCAGAGAGATAAGCACGATCTGGGAGAGACCTTTAATATGACTCTGCTACGCGACGGTCAGATCAGAACCATTACCAGTAAATTCAACTCTTGTGAAGAAGAGACTCAAGAGGAACCACAAGACGAGCCGGTAGAAGTGGAAGAAGCTCCTGAAGCAGAAGAATTTACGGAGGAAGAAATTGAGTCTCCGGCGGTTCCGGAAATTGACCTGGATAATGAGTTGATGCTAGATCGCTATCAGGCATTTCCAAATCCAACTTTTGGCCGGGTGAGAATCCAATTTGAAGGCGAAGCAGTACCTACCAATTTGCAGATCAGTGATATGACGGGCAAGGTGGTCTACCGCCAGCAGATGAACCGTTTTGACGGTTATTACGATAAAGAATTGAATCTTGACAATGCTACTCCAGGCACCTTGATCGTGACCATCCGCCAGGGTGATAAAGTAACTGCGAAGAAGATTGTGTTGTTGAGCAGAGTTTGAGTGAGGGGTGAGGGGTGAGAGAAGAGGTGAGGGGTGAGGGAAGAGGTGAGGGGTGAGGGGTGAGAGAAGAGGTGAGGGGTGAGGGAATGCTAAAATTATACCATTCAAAAGGGTAGGGGATGAAAATTCTGCTGCCCTTTTGTAGTTTTGGTTAAAAATTGGCCATGCAGTTTCCTTTTTTTCGATATTCTCTTTTTTTATTAGTCTTCTTTTTTAGTGCCTGTCGGCAAATGCCGCAACGCGCTCCGGAAGTCGTGTTACCCGATGTGGTACCGGTGGTCCACGAGGTACAGATTCCAAGTGCTGCCATGAATAAATCCTATGGGGCTTTTGTCTTATTACCTACCGCTTATCAGAAAGACACTGCTCGTCATTTTCCGGTAGTATATCTCTTGCACGGGTACAGTGGCGCCTACGGCGACTGGTATAAAAAGATGCCTTCCTTATTGGAGTATGCGGATCAACACGAAATCATCATTGTAACCCCTGATGGCAATTACAGTAGTTGGTATTTGGACAGTCCACTGGACCAAGATTGGCAATTTGAAACTTATGTTGGCGTGGAAATTCCGAAGTGGGTGGATGCCAACTACCGTACGGTTGCCAAGCGGGAGGGTAGGGCGATTACCGGACTGAGCATGGGAGGACACGGTGGACTGTACCTGGCGTTTAATCACCAAGATATTTTCGGCGCAGCGGGGAGTATGAGTGGTGGGGTAGATATCCGGCCATTTTCCGGAAAATGGGATTTGGCCAAGCGCATTGGTAGCCAGGCGGAGTACATGGAAAACTGGGAAGAATACAGCGTGGTCAACCGCCTGGATTTACTAAAACCGGAAACGACTCCGGCCTTGATCATCGATTGCGGCGTAGATGATTTTTTTTATCAGGTCAATCTGGATTTACATCAAAAATTGCTGGAACGCAAGATTGCCCATGACTTCATTTCCCGACCAGGGGAACACACTTGGCCCTATTGGGAAAATGCAGTGGTGTATCAATTGCTCTTTTTTGACCGGTATTTTAAGGAGGGAGGGTATTAAAGAATGATATTATTTATCCATATAATGTTGCTATAAAACCAGGCTAGTGTCCTCATGATTTTGAGTGCCTACCAGCCTTTCCGGTATTGAAACACGGCCCTTATCGGATTATTCGGGGGCGGTTATCGAATTGATGCCCGCGTGAGTGGTAGAAGCGGTATCCCGATTTTATCGGGATAAGAGCGGATGACACGACCCCCCGGTTGGACCGGGGGGGCACGCCCAAAATCTTAAACCAACGTTATTCTACATCAAGAACCCCATCTAGTTCCATCTGTGGTTTAGGTGGCCAGATCAATTGTATCATCATCGCAAAAAGCATGCAAAGTACACAGCCTATTAAAT
>CAXHCA010000234.1:0-5583 GCA_964015035.1 uncultured Saprospiraceae bacterium | reverse complement strand
GTCCCGGTAAAACCGGGATTTTGGAACCTCTTTTCGGCTATTTTCGCTGCTAAAGCACCACCTCCAAACATACACTTACGTAATTTTCCTTTCGATATCTCCCCTAAAAAATCTGGAATAAGTGATTTTACTTATTCATGGATTTAATTTACACTTAAAGCATGTTTAGAGGTCGGCTTTGCTGGCGAAAAGCATCATTTTTATGATGAAATAAGGCGTTTTTTGAAATGCCTCTCGGCTGAGTACGAGATGGATAAAAAAAAGAACGATGTGTTATCAAAAAAGTGTTGTTTTGCAGCCCAAAGGTTGACCTCCAAACATGCCCTTAACCCTAATTCCAATGGCGGCATTACTCATTTCCTGGGTATTTGCAGGATGGTTGTCCCTTGTTTTTGGCTTGGCAGGCATTCAGCTACTCACCTCCTTCCTAGAGGAGGACAAACGCGATTTGCTGGAAACAAAAATCGATTACGTCCTGCTTTTCGGATTCATTCTGATCACTACACTCACCAGTATCCTTACTTTTTTCAGTCCAATCAACGGCTATGTCACCGGGGCATTTGCCTTGGCAGGATGTGGCCTGAGTTATTTGCATTGGAAAGATTTAAGACAAATCCCCAAAAACATCAGCGTAGGCTGGCGCAATACCTCCTGGCCGCTGAAGCTAGCCATTGTCACGGCCTTTGTCTTGTCTATGGGGGCCATCGTGATTGAATTTGGGGAATCGGACATCTGGTTTTACCATTCCCAAGCCATCAAATGGATCAAAGAATATGCCATAGTACCCGGCTTGGGTAATATACACGGCCGATTTGCCTTTAATTCCCATTTCTTTATTTCCTCTGCACTATTTACGCTTTGGTTTTCAGAAGAATACGTCGTGTTTTCCCTCAATAGTCTCTTCTTTTTTTTATTGACCACACGGCTACTCATCAATATCAATAATGCCTTGCGGGAAAAGCGGTGGATCTTTTTCTTATTAAATTCAATTCTAGTTCTCACCTGTACCTTCCAGATCTTTCCAATAACCAATGGCACTTCAACTGATGCAGCTTCGTCGATATTTATGCTCTATGCCATTTTACTGTTTATTGAGCGAACTTTTAACGAAAAAACCATTACCGAACTCGTCATTTTTTGGGCCTTATTTTTTACGGCCTGTACCTTTAAACTCAGTGCCGTATTTATTGGCTTTCTGCTGCTGTTTCACCTGCCGCTGGTTTTTCGGCAACGGAAAAGGGTCTTATTACTTCTCGCCACCGGTATGTTCATTTTACTGCCTTTTATCACCAGAAACGTTCTGCTTTCCGGGTACTTGGTGTATCCCGTTCCTTCGCTCGATGTGCTTTCCGTAGATTGGAAAATTCCGATTGAGGAAGTCATCCTCGAAAAAGAATTGATTGAAGGCTGGTCAAAATTGCCGTACGGTGGGGCCGATATGGACATCAATGATATTCCCAATATTCTCGATGTGCCTTTCGGCGAATGGTTTCGCGAATGGTGGCCCACCAGATCCCTGAAATGGCAGTCGATTATGATCATCGACTTGTTTACGATTGTATTAATGTTTTTTGCCTTATTCAAAAGGAATTACAAGCTAGCTCTGATTGGTTTTACCATCTTTTTCAACCTGGCCTTCTGGTTTATAAAGACCCCCAATCCCCGATTTGGCTTTGCCTTCCTCTTTTTGGGGGTAGCGTTGGTGTTTGCCCACCTATTACAGCCCGTATTTAAATATTTTAAACCCAATCAATACATCTTTGTGCTTTATGCTTTGCTGATGGTGTTGACATCCGTTTTTAAAAACGGAACTGAATACACGGAAGACTGGAAGCTTACCTTGCTGTTGATTCCGGAATACGTCCAGGTAAGCACCCCGCCTGAGCCCTTTCAAGCCAGAAATTTCACCCTCAATCTACCCCCTAGCGAACCACCAGCTAAGGGCATCTGGTGTTACAACCTCCCCCTACCGTGTACCCCTTTCCCCAAAGAGACATTGGTCATGCGTGGGAAGGATTTTCAAGCCGGATTCCGGGTGGAGCAATAATGAAAACGACAACCCATTATGAAAAAAAGTAGCCTTTTTATATTGCTTGTTTTACTCTTGACTATTCCTGCCTGTGAACAGCCGGCCCCCAAGCGAATTTTGATCTTTTCAAAAACGACTGGAGAACGCCATGCCTCCATCTTCGCAGGACAACAGGCGCTCATCAAAGCCGCAGCAGAAAATGGCTGGCTGGCCGATACCACCGAGCATGCCGCCTTACTTACCGAAGAAAATCTGGAGCGCTACGGCGTGGTCATTTTCCTCAATACTTCAGGTAGTTTCCTCAATGACATCCAACAAGCCGACCTGCAACGCTACCTACAGGCCGGAGGAGGTTTTATAGGCATACACGCCGCTGCGGAAACCGAACCCAATTGGCCCTGGTTTCAGGAAATGATTGGGGCAAAAGCAGGCCATCACCTTCCCAAAACTACTGCCAAAATATTGGTAAAAAACGCTAAACATCCAGCGACTAAAAATTTCCCCACAGACCTATCTCTGACGGATGAGTGGTACGATTTGGGTACCGTTGACCCGACAGCTGTTTTACTTGTGGCACAAGATGAGCATGGAGCAGAATATGCCCTCTCCTGGGCACAGGAATACGCTGGAGGGCGCGTCTTTTATACCAATCTTGGACACTCCCCGGAAAGTTTTCAGGAGCAGGCAACACAGGCACATCTCGCCGGAGCAATTCGTTACGCGATGGGCGACAATCACCGGGACTATGCGAAAGCTACCACTTTGCGCACCCCAGATGAAGATCGTTTTGTAAAGGTGCCACTCGTCGATTCCGTGTGGGTAGAACCCATTGAGATGGCCATCCTCCCCAACCTGGATATCCTGGTGATCCAACGAAGGGGGGAAGTGATGTATTATCAACACGACACCAAAACCTTGTCGCAAGCCGGTAAGCTGGATGTCTTTTTTAAAGCGGAAGACCCCAAAATCCGTTCGGAGCAAGGGTTGGTCGGACTTACTGTTGATCCCAACTTTGTCAACAACCATTTGGTGTATCTTTTTTATTCCCCGGCAGACAAGGAGGTCAACCGGCTATCGTGTTTTGAATTGAAGGATAAAAAGCTGGATCTGGGAAGTGAAAAAATGATTCTGGAATTCTACAACGAGCGGGACTACTGCTGCCATACCGGTGGCTCCCTAGCCTTTGGCCCTGATCGGATGTTGTATATTTCCACTGGCGACAACAACTCCCCAAGTCACGAAAAAAAGGACAAAGTCTACCCAGATGGCTACAACGCGATCGATAATCGGCCAGAAAACAAGGCCTTTGATGCCACGCGCACCTCTGGTAATACCAATAGCCTACAAGGCAAAATTTTACGGATTCGCATGAATGAAGATGGGACCTATAGCATTCCGGAAGGCAATCTTTTTCCCAAAGATATGCCCCAGACGCTTCCTGAAATTTATGTGATGGGCACCCGCAACCCCTACCGCATTTCCGTGGACTCAAAGACCAACTATTTATACTGGAGCGACATCGGTCCCGATGCAGAGGAAGCCCATCCCATTTGGGGACCTAAAGGAGTGGATGAGATCAATCAAACCAGAGCAGCCGGCAATTATGGCTGGCCCTTCTTTTTGGCCGATAATCAGCCCTACCGCGATTTTGACTTCGTGACACAAACCCAGCGTGATTTTTTTGATCCTCAACATCCAATCAATCGCTCTTACCTAAATACGGGTTTGCAGGAATTACCGCCCGCACAGGGTGCGTTTATCTGGTATCCTTATGATGAATCCGCTGCCTTTCCACAAATGGGGGTCGGGGGGCGCAATGCCATGGCCGGACCGGTTTACCACATGGCCGACTACCCCGGGGCCACCCGCTTACCGGAGGCTTATGACGGGAAATTGTTTATTTACGAATGGATGCGCGATATGATCAAAGTTGTAACGATGGATTCAGCTGGTCATTATGTAGACATGGCGCCGTTTATGGCTTCTACCACTTTTTCGCATCCCATTGATCTGGAGATTGGGTCCGATGGCCGATTATATGTGCTCGAATACGGAGAAGGCTGGTATACCGGCAACGACGACTCCGGATTGTATCGCATCGATTATACCGAAGGGAACCGCCCGCCTAAAGCCCATTTAGCTGCGGACCGAACATCGGGAGCCGTGCCGCTGACCGTAAATTTTTCTGCAGCCGGTTCCGATGATCCCGATGGCGGGGAACTTTCCTACCTCTGGGATTTGGGCGGAGGAGTGGTGCAAGAGACCAACAAGCCTCATCTCTCCTATACCTTCAAAGCAGTGGGTGATTACCCCGTTTTTCTAACAGCCATTGATGATCAAGGAGCCGCCACCCAAACGGGGCCTTTAGACATCTATGCCGGTAATGAAGCCCCTCAACTGGCTATCAAAGTAGAGGGCAATCAGCAATTTTACCAACCGGGGCGTCCTATCAAATATCAATTGGTGGTAAGCGACAAAGAAGACGGATCATTGACCGGTAAGGCCATCCCTACTGATCAGTTTGACCTGACCCTGGATTACGTGACCCTGGCTAAACCAATGCTCGGACACAAAATGGCCACTGAGGTTGAAATTGGACAAGAATTGATCATCCAAAGTGATTGTGCTTCCTGTCATAAAGCAAAAGAGCAGTCGGCAGGTCCATCGTACCAAGCTGTGGCGCTGAAGTACCAAAAACAGCGAGATGCCGTGCAATACCTGAGCACCAAAATTCGCAAGGGCGGCAGTGGCGTTTGGGGAAGCACCGCGATGAGTCCCCACCCTACCCTTCGGCCCGAAGCAACTGATTTAATTGCCAAATACATCCTTTCCTTGGCCAGAGATGAAAATCAATTGATGCACCTTCCCGCTGCCGGTAATGTTGAGCCGAGCCAACATAAAAATATAAATGCAAAAACGGTGGTGGTTTTAAAAGCTTCCTATACGGACCGCGGCGGTCCTTCCGTCCGCGCGTTACAAAGTACGGCGACCCTGGCACTGCGCTACCCAAAGATTGAAGCCGAAGACTCCGAGAAACAACAGGGGACTGAAGTGGCAGACCAACAAGATGCAACCCTGGCCATGACTACTGCCGCCGAGGGATTCCTGACCTATCCAGCCTGCGACTTCACCGATTTCAAACAATTGAAAATCCGGTATTGGTTGGCCCAAAAAACGGCCGGGTACCAGCTTTCTTTCCATCTGGACGCTCCGGAAGCACCACCAATCTCAACCACTACTGTAGGCGTCGGACAAGCGGTTGGGCAGTTCCATGAAAAGGTAGTGGATTTTGCAGTACCAACCGATGGCCAATGGCACCAACTATACGTCAAATACCAGCGCATCAAGCCCACGGAAGCCAGTAGTTTGGGTATTGATGGATATTTTTTGCGGTAGGATGGCAGCTCACGGGGCTTTATAGGCGATGAACGTTGTGCCCTTCCCTTCGCAAAGCTTCGACGCGCAGTGCAGTGCAAAGCTCTTTGGGCCCACCCGCTGTGAAGCTTTTTCTTAAGTACTTGTTTGGAGGTAGTCCCTGAAGTATATTCGGGCAA
>CAXHCA010000233.1:0-5680 GCA_964015035.1 uncultured Saprospiraceae bacterium | reverse complement strand
ACCCAAAATCTGCAATTTTCGCTGCTAAAGCACCACCTCCAAACAAGCACTTAGGAAATGCAAAGAATCTCCAAACCCTCTCTAAACTTTACCCCTACTGTACACTCAGCTTACCGGTAGCCAATTCCTTTTCACCCCGCAACCGGTACAAATAAATGCCAGCAGGCAAGTCGCCGCGCTCGATGGTCACCAATTCACCACGGATATTGGCGTAGCTGCGGATCACTTTTCCGTTAAGGTCGGTCAGTTCCAACTGAAATTCCCGTCCCGCGGGATTAGAAAAGCTCAGTGCGGTCTCTTCAGAAAAAGGATTTGGCTGAACTTTTACCGGCAGGGTGTTGTCCAGGTTTACGGTCCCATTGATGATCTGCACTTCCACACAACCATCTTCGATACGAGTCACTACCCGCTCCGTATTGCCATTAACGATGTCTACAATGTTGTCGATACAGATGAATTCATCCGTAATTTCTGAGTAGTGGATGCGGCACAGAGGCTGGAAATCTTCCGATTTCAAAATGATGCTGTCCAAGTAGGATAGACCGATGACCATAGCTTGGTTAATATTGGCGTGAGGGGTCATGGGGTATTGTTCCATATCGACCAAATTCTCAACATTCATGATGGAAATGCCGCTCATTTGAAATTGATAGCCGTTCACAAAATCCTTGGGGTTTTTCATGCCAATATCGATATAGCCTTCCTCAAAATTGGCATTCAAAATGGTGAGTGTAACGGTATCCAATTGGTTATTGACACCTCCGGGGAGATTACAGTGATCATGGACCGCTTGTCCAATGTGGATATGGTTGGATCCATAATTGATGCAATTGGCCAACAGGGCCGCATCGTAAACGGAAATGTCTCCATCGGCATTTAAGTCATTGCAGGTGGTTGCTTCGATGCCTTCTGCCAAAATCATATCCACATAAGTTTGGGCGTCGGTCATTTCCTGGAGGCCATTTTCGTCGATGTCCCCAATGACGGCGGTACCACCACATTGGCCACTACAGTCTACTTGAACAGAGCCATAAGGCGTTCCTGCACAGTCAATATAAGGTTCACAATCTTCTTCAATAGTTAGTTCCAGTTCGCCGCTAGAGCGATCCAATACGATACAGGCCTGCGCCCAGTTGTTGGTAGTATCTTTTTCGTAACGACCTAGTGCATCGGGGTCATTGGCCCAGTTGACCCGAGTGACGAAAGTATAACTGCCATCGGGAACGTCGGTTACGTCAATCCACTGGCAGCTCAATCCCGACCAGTAAGCATCGTAACACCCAGCCGAAATACCCATGACGGCGCAACCATATTGACCGGTTCCCCACATACAGCCCAAGTCGAGTACACAGAAACCGTTCTTAAAGCCGGCCGGTACTTTATTGCCTTCGGAGTCAAACAATAAATATTCCGCGTAGCCATCGTAATGCCAGTGATTGTGGCAATTATTCCAGGTAAACTGGATGCCATTCAGGTCTTCTGAAGGGGTGCCAATGTAATAGTCTTCTTCGCCAATATTTTCGATACGGGTGGTGAATCTCATCACGGTACGTTCTCCATAACCCTGCATACACTGCTCTTCAATCAGACAGGGGTCATTGCTGTTTTCGATATCCAATTGCATGGAACTCAGTAGCATGTCCTGGCGGATTAGGAGGTCAGGGCCGCCGGGGCAATCGGGATCACCGTAGGGGATACAAGAGCCGTCATCAATCGTTGCCAAGGGATTGTAATTGCAGGAAGTTGGATCCATACAACCCGAAATTTCTCCCATATACAGCACCGACCATTGGATGCTGTCTGCACAAGCATCTTCATTGTCGCCAATGCGAATATAATAGGTGTCTCCAGCAGCCATAAAAGCAGTGAGCATGGCCTGAGGAGCACATTCGCTATCGTTATCATCAAAAAGGGCGGTCTCCGCATTGTCTTCATGCAGGGCATTGGGACAAGTGGAATACACCCAAATCTTAGTGTCGCAATCCGAGAATCCACAGGTAGAAATTTCATAAATACCTACCGAATCAGCCGTAAAAATATACCAGGAATCGTCGTAGGTCGCAGTGTGAATGCCTTCTTCGACTGGTGTAGCTGTGTCACACGCTTCTCCTGGTGCACAATTGAACTGGCTACTTTCTCCGCTGGTAAACTGGCCGCCGCTCATCACTATTTCCCCCTCGAGGGTTACTTGATAATAGCCGGGGTTAAAAATACCATCGCCATAAGTATCGATGATACTAAAGGTGATGCATTCATCCGCAGGCACACACACCTGTGTTTGATATAGCGTACTATTGGCGTAGGTGCCGGGCTCAACCACCATATATTCTGTGCCAGAGGCCCCCCTTATGCTCCAACCGGTTTCGCTACCGTAAGTATCTGTTAATACTTCCACGATGACGGAGAGTTCTCCTTCAGGACATGGGGGCTGGGCAATTAATGTATTCAGAAAGGCTAAACAAAGGAATGTTGTAAAAATCTTGTTCATAAAGTTAGTTGTTTACTGGAGTGGTAGATATTACATTACTAAAAGTACAGTTTTGAGGCTGATTAACAACCTGCTGACAAATATTTGGAGTACAAATGACAAAAAAAACACTATATCTTTTGAGATTGGGGCAGTATTGGAGTTTTGCAAATTGCAAAACATTCAAAATGGGCTTTATTCATTATCATTGCAAACAAATTGCCTAAGTATGAAAAAATGCTACTTTCTCCTGCTGATTTGTCTGAATATTCAGCTTTTTGCCCAATCTGATGAACACCTTTATTCCCGCGTAAAGGTATTGCTTTCGGAAGATTTTACGCTACAAGAATTGAGTCGGCTTGGGTTGGAAACCGATCATGGTCAATATGCTCCGATGCGCTTTTTTATCAACGATTTTAATCAAAGAGAAATACAGGCTATCCAGCAGGCAGGGTTTTCCTTTGAAATTCTGATTCCCGATGTAAAGGCCCATTACTTAAATCCCAATCGGAGCGAAATCGCTGCACGGGGACCAGAAAATTGTGGTACAACAGGCTTTCCGGGAGCGCATTACCAAACGCCGGAGAATTTTACGCTGGGAAGTATGGCTGGTTTCTACACCTATCAGGAAATGCTAGATAACCTGGATGCCATGCGTGCCCTTTATCCGGACCTGATTTCTGTCAAAACGCCCATCCCGTCCATCAATACCATAGAAGACCGGCCCATTTACTGGCTGCGCATTTCTGATCAGCCTGATGTGGATGAAAATACCGAGCCTGAGGTACTATATACAGCAGTGCACCACGCCCGCGAGCCCAATAGTATGAGCCAGTTGATTTTCTATATGTGGTATCTATTGGAAAATTACGCCACCGATCCCGAAATACAGTTTTTGGTTGACAATACCGAAATGTACTTTATTCCCTGTATTAATCCAGATGGGTATATTTTTAATGAAATTAATGACCCTTCCGGTGGAGGGTTGTGGCGTAAAAACCGCCGGTTGAACGTGGACGGAAGTTATGGCGTGGATCTCAATAGGAACTACGGCCATGAATGGGGGCATGACAATATCGGCTCTTCTGATAACCCGGGATTTGCGACCTACCGTGGCTCAGCACCTTTTTCTGAACCTGAAACCAAAGCGGTCAGTGGGTTTTGCGAAGCCCATCAATTTGTCATCGCACTCAATTACCACACCTACGGCAACCTATTGATTTATCCATGGGGGTACAGCGATACACCCACGTCTGAAGCCCTTGTATTTGCTGATATGGCGGAAGCAATGATTCGGGAGAATAGCTTTGTTGCGGGAACCGGGTCGCAAACTGTGGGGTATGTCACCAATGGTGGGTCCGACGATTGGATGTATGGCGCTCAGGGTATTTATTCCTTAACCCCGGAAGTGGGACGTGGCGGTAATGAAGGGGGCTTTTGGCCCTTAGTCGAAGATATTGAACCCAATTGTAAAGGTACTATGTTGATGAACCTTACGGCGGCTAATTTGGTACATAATTACGGTGTCCTACAGGAGAAAAATCAAGGTGTATTGACCTCTACCACCGGAGAATTTGTCTATCAACTCAAAAGAATAGGGTTGAAAGAAGGCTCCTTAAAAGTAACCTTGGCACCAATTAGTGACAATATTATCGCGGTTGGGGCCCCACAAAGCTACAACCTGGCGCCCAACGAGCAGGTAGAAGATATGATTTCTTATAGCCTGGATGCTGGTATTCAGGATGGCGAAGAAGTGGTGTTTTTATTGTCCGTTAACAACAATGCCTTTATCCAATCTGATACCGTTCGCAAAATATATAGTACGCAGGATCCTACACTCTATGACCCCGTTCTTGCTACGGCCGATTATTGGCAAACGGATCCTGGATCCTGGGCAAAAACGGATCAGGAATACTACACTCCAAGCTTGAGTTATACCGATTCTCCTTTCGGTAATTACCAAAGTGATGCCTACAATCCGATCATCTTGTCAGATAACATACTGGTGAATGATTTTGAACGGGTGTCACTCGATTTTTGGGCCAAATGGGATATTGAGCCGGACTATGACTATGTACAGGCTTTGATCTCAATTAACAATGGCGCATATTTACCCCTTTGCGGAAAATATACTGTTATGGGGACCGCCTTTCAGGATCAGGGCAATCCTTTATACGATGGGACGATGACCGACTGGGTGAACGAAGAAATTGATCTTACGGAACTGTTGCAACCCGGTGATGCCTTCAAAATCGGTTTTGTACTGGTCTCCGATGGCGCCTTGGAAAAAGATGGCTTTTATTTTGATGATTTATCGATTAGGGTATTCGAGCAATTGCCCAATGCCGCTGAAGATTTTACCGAAGAACCGGAAATTCTTTCACACCCTCAGCCAAACCCGGTTCAAGCTTTTACGACCATCAATATCAATACGACGGGCCTGAATTATGAGCGGGGCGAGCTTTTGGTTTACAATGCCTTGGGGCAAATCATCTACCGCACCTCAATAGATAGCGGGACGCATCAAAGCTTGTACATCGCCACGGAAAACTGGTCGAGCGGGGTGTATTATTACCACTTGCGCATGGATGAACAGTGGTCAGACGTAAAAAAAATGGTGAAGTAGGGGAGAGGTGGTAGGATTTAGGTTTTAAAAAAAAACAATGTCCATCTAAAACCTAATCCCTAATTCCTAACATTCAACTACTTACAAATAAGTCAAATAAAAATCAGCTCAAAGGCTTGCGAAAAACATTTAATGCTCTTATATTTGCATTCCCAATCACACAAGGCCCTGGGAAAGAGCTAAACGCAGCTCTTTAAGCCTTGTCTAAAGATCGCGGAGTGGAGCAGTTGGTAGCTCGTCGGGCTCATAACCCGAAGGTCGTAGGTTCAAGTCCTGCCTCCGCTACAAAGTAACCCTGTAAGTCATTGATTTACAGGGTTTTTTATTTGTGCTTCAAGCGCTGGTGAGCGTTTGTAATGCGAATCCCATCTGCTCTCCTTTCACAAAATCTTTCCTAATTTGATGAATAAGCTTGAGTCAAATAATTTTGGAGGAGACGAGGCGATGTCAAAGGGGTGCAGTTGGGATTAGTCGCCTGGTGTAAGGATTAGACAATCTTCTTTATTTTTAATAGAAGATGCCTCCGGTGGCCTCTTTGTCTTGATACAAAGATGCAAAAATCAAGGCTGTACCTGGTTCTTAACGCT
>CAXHCA010000232.1:0-5684 GCA_964015035.1 uncultured Saprospiraceae bacterium | reverse complement strand
TCCAAACATGCACTCAACAAAAAAGTGTTGTTTTGCAGCCCAAAGTTTGACCTCCAAACATGCACTCAACTATTTTCGATCATTCAGGCAGTCCCCAAATCACTTCTGATGTCGATCTATTTTGAGGCCAGTCTGATAGGCGCCTTCCCATTCAGCCTTAAATCTTTCCCGTTCAGCAAATTACAGTTACAACCTACCGCTACATTTTTTTTAAATTTGAACAACGGAATCACCAGATTCAGCAACCATTTCATTATTTTGGTTCTTTGACAAATTCCGTGATTCAAAGTCAAGCTAAAATATAAACCAACGCTTCTAAAGGCACTTTTGATTTATATTTTAGCTTGACCACAAAATTTGTCAAAGAACGATTTTTTTTAATCATATAGACGAATAAATGGTGCGTACAATCTGATTTGGAAATAGTGACTTAAAAAACCTTGTATTCAGTTATGTCGACCCTTGTTCATCGGATCTACATTGGCACCTTGGCGAGTATCGTCATCTTTACGGCATTATTTTTGGCCTACAACGGATATACGTATTACGCTACAAGCATTGAGGAGCGGTTCTACCACCCCAACCACCACTTTTTCAAGCCCAGTGGACTGTTTGGACATGGCCTTGGGATTACGGGCACACTTTTGATCCTAATTGGCGTGACCTCATACATTGCGCGTAAGCGCTATAAGTTTCTGGGGCGTTTTGGCCGATTGAAGTATTGGCTGGAATTTCACATTTTCCTGTGCAGTTTGGGCCCCGTCATGATTTTGTTTCACACGGCCTTTAAATTTGGCGGTATCGTATCAGTAGCCTTTTGGAGTATGGTTGCGGTTGTATTGAGTGGAATTATCGGCCGGTTTATCTACATCCAAATTCCTCGTACCATTGGGGGACGAGAATTGAGTCTGAATGAAGTCAAGCAAATGAAGACTGATATAGGGGACATTTTAAGGACATCCTACCAATTAGATGACGAAAGTTACGAAGCAATTTTGGCCTCAACCCAAAGCCATCACGAAAACAAAGGAAATCTGATTTCCAATATGATCAGCAAATACTTCCAGGACAGGAAAACATTGAGTTGGATCAGAACCATATTGCAGCAGAATAATTTGCCAAAAGCAGACATCAAAAAAGTGACGACGTTATTAAAAAATGAAATTGCACTCAACAATAAAATTGATCGTTTGCAAAGCATGCAAAAACTCTTTAAATACTGGCACGTTGCCCACATGCCTTTTGCTATTATCATGCTGGTCATTGTGCTATTGCACGTAGGGATCACCATTGCTTTTGGCTATAAATGGGCATTTTAAACCAGACTTATGGTCATTGAACAACTCATTATTTACGGCTCCGTTTTTTTCATTTGTGGATTAATCGTCTTCCTTTATTTGCGCACACAGAAAAAGGCTTCTGAAAAAGTCCAAGCAAAAATTGAGGTCGCCAAACAAGAAGGATTATACGAGCCCGTTTCGCTGCACCCCGTCATTGATTTAAGTACTTGCATTAAAAGTGGAGCTTGTGTCACTGCTTGTCCGGAGAAGGATATTTTGGGCATCCTAAATGGTGGAGGGACATTGATCAATGCTTCCAATTGCGTAGGGCACGGTGCCTGCTTTCACGCCTGTCCGGTAGAAGCCATTACTTTGGTTATCGGTACCGAAAAACGGGGTGTGGACTTGCCACATGTAAGTGAAACCTATGAGACCAATGTTCCAGGTATTTACATTGCGGGTGAACTGGGAGGTATGGGATTGATCAAAAATAGTGTGGAGCAGGGCATGATGGCCGTCGAAAACCTGGTTAAGGCTGGAATAGAAAAGCATGATTCAACCTATGATTTGATTATTATCGGTGCGGGGCCTGCCGGTATTTCTGCGACGTTAACCGCAAAAAAACACAAATTGAAGGCCCTCACCCTGGAACAAGACACCTTGGGGGGCACCGTATATACCTTCCCGCGTTCCAAGATTGTCATGACGGCTCCCATGGATCTTCCCCTTTACGGAAAAGTCAAATTGTACGACACCAGCAAACATGAATTGCTGGAAGTATGGAATGATGCGCTGGCTAAAAACGGGGTCACCATTCGAGAAAAAACCAAAGTGGAAGAAATCACCCCGGAAAACGGGCATTTCAAGATCACCACACTGCAAGGGGATATCTTTCAGACTAAGAATGTATTATTGGCCATTGGCCGTCGGGGTACGCCTCGCAAATTAGGCGTTCCCGGAGAAGTAAGTGAAAAAGTCGCCTATCGTTTGCTGGAACCGGAGAACATCCATGATAAAGATGCCATGGTCGTTGGCGGTGGTGATTCAGCGGTAGAAGCAGCGATGTTATTGGCGGAACAAAATCGGGTAACCCTCTCCTACCGCAAGGATAAATTCAGTCGGATCAAACCGAAAAACCGGGAGAAAATCCTCAGAGCTATTGAGGAAGGTTCAATCGAAGTTCGATACAATACCAATGTAGTGAAAATTGAGAAGGACACAGTGCTTTTGAATTCAAGCGAAACAGGAGAAGAATTTACGTTAAAAAATGACCTGATTTACATTTTTGCCGGTGGAGAATTGCCGACCCAGTTTCTAAAAAAAGCAGGGGTAGAAATTACTAAGCGTTTTGGTTACACCATGAAAAAACATAAGCGCAGATGATCAACCATCCAACTAGCAGAATAATTTAGATCAACTGCCAATAGAACAATATTTTTTCCGATTCGGCAAAAGAATATTCCCGTTCAGCAAGTTTACACCCTATTTTTTAGGGTGTTTTGCATTTTTTTTGGTATTTCGATGCAATTAGTCGCTAAAACAGAGAATGAAATTACGCATTCTGCATATCATTTTATTGATGGCTACTTTTACCATTTCCAAATTGAACGCTCAATTATCGCCCGGCGATTTAACCAATGCGCACGCCGATTTGGAAGGAATTTCCAATTGCACCCAGTGCCACACTTTGGGCGAAAAAGTGTCTAATGACAAATGCCTGGATTGCCATAAGGAAATTAAAAGTTTGATCAATCGCGGACAGGGCTATCACGTGTCGAGAGAGGTGCGAGGTAAAGACTGCGCGACTTGCCATAGCGAGCACCACGGAAGAAAATTTGACATGTTGCGTTTTGACGAAGATAATTTCAATCACAACCTCACCGGCTATCGCTTGACAGGAGCACACCAAACCACAGATTGTCGGCAATGCCATGTACCAGATTTTATTGAAGATCGCGAATTGCGCAACCGAGAAGCAACCTTCCTGGGTTTAAAACAGGACTGTGCCACCTGTCATGAAGATTACCACCAAAATACACTTTCGAAAAATGACTGTGCGAGCTGTCACATCACGGAATCCTTCGCGCCAGCCACTAAATTTGATCACAACAAAACCAAATTTGCCCTGCGAGGCCAACATCAGGAGGTGGATTGTATAGATTGTCATCAGCAGGAAATTCGCAATGGAGCAGATTTTCAAGTCTTCACCGGATTGGATTTTGCCAATTGTAATAGCTGCCATGATGATGCCCACAATAATCACTTGGGGACCAACTGCAAGCAATGCCATACCGAAGCATCCTTTAGTTCTCTAAGTAAGCTCAGGAGTTTTGACCACAGTCAGACTCATTTCGCCCTCAACGGGGCTCACCGCAATATTAGTTGCGCAGCCTGCCACAATACAGACCTCACACCAACGAGCCTCTTTCAAGATCGTTTAGGGGTTAAAAATAATGCTTGTAACACCTGCCACGAAGATGTACACGAGGGGCATTTTGGGACCAATTGTATAGAATGCCACAACGAGACATCTTTCCAGGATGTCAATATAGATCAATTCAACCACAACCTGACGGAATTTGCCTTATTGGGCAAACATGAAATCGTAGAGTGTCGAGAATGCCATACGGAAAGCTTTATTGAACCCCTACCGCACAATGAATGTGCCGCTTGTCATGAGGATTATCATGAAGGACAGTTTGCTGAAAATCGAATTCTTGCTCCTGATTGTGCCCAATGCCATAATGAAGAGGGATTTGAGGTCACACTATTTGGCTTTTCAGAACACAATAAAACAGATTTTCCGCTCGATGGAGCACATTTGGCAACCCCTTGCTTCGCCTGTCATCTATCAGAAGAAAAGTGGTCCTTCCGCAATATTGGAGAGCGTTGTGTGGATTGTCATGAGGATGTGCACCAGGGATACATTAACGAAAAATATTACCCTAACCAAGCCTGCGAAAGTTGCCATATTACGGATAGTTGGAACGAAAATCATTTTGATCACCACCTAACCGCTTTTGCCTTAGAAGGTGCTCATGCTGAACAAACGTGCATGGCCTGTCACGGAAAAGGGGATCAAGGATACCAGCATAAATATGAGGGATTTATGAATATTTCCTCTACCTGCACCAACTGCCATGAAAATGTACATCAGGATCAATTTGAACGAGAAGGCATCACGGATTGTACCCGGTGTCATGGTTTTGAGAATTGGACAATCAATGATTTTAATCACAATAAAACAGCGTTTAAACTAGAAGGCAGACACGCCGAAATTGCCTGTGAATCCTGCCATCAACCCATAGAAGTAAATGGTGAAATCTTTACTCAATATCAATTTGACAATTTTGAATGCATAGTCTGTCATCAATAATATTACTCCTGCTATTAGGATTGACGGTCAATCTCTATGCTCAGTCACCACACGGCCCTGACTTTAAGGTCAACTGTGCCGCCTGCCACAACTCCGAGAGTTGGGATATCCCTGCCGAAACCTGGGATTTTCGAGAAGCCCCCAAATTGAAGACATCTGAAATAACGGGTCTTGTAATAGGAGCTGACACGCTTAAGTTCAATCACTTCAATACCGATTTCCCACTTCTTGGTCAACATGAAAAGGTCGATTGCCGTTCCTGCCACGAAACACTCGTTTTTGCGGAAGCCAGCACCGATTGTATATCCTGCCACACCGATATGCACCGCACCACCGTGGGTTCGGATTGTGCACGCTGTCATACCACCAATAATTGGCTGGTTGACAATATTACCGAGTTGCACCTGGACAATGGATTTCCACTACTCGGAGCACATGCCACCGCCACTTGTACCGATTGTCACATATCGGAATCCGGGTTGGAATTTAGGCGCATTGGCAACGAATGCATCAATTGTCACCTCGATAATTTTAATGCGACCACCAATCCAAATCATCAGGAAGCAGGATTCAGTATGGATTGTACCCAATGCCACCAGGGAGATGGATTTGATTGGGAATCGGAAGATATTGATCACGACTTTTTCCCACTAAATAAGGGTCACGAAATTTCCGATTGTGCACAATGTCATACCGGAGGGAATTTCAACAATACCCCGACCGATTGTTTTGCCTGCCATCAGGAACATTTCGAAAACACAGTAAATCCAGATCACCAGACCGCCGATTTTACCACTGATTGTGCGACTTGTCATACCACTGACCCAGGATGGATGCCGGCAGAATTCCTGGAACACGATGCAATGCATTTTCCCATCTACAGTGGCGCACATGAGGGTGAGTGGATGCAATGTACCGACTGTCACAATAATTCATCGGATTATGGGGAATTTACCTGTGTCAATTGCCACCTCAATCCGGAAACCGATGATGAGCACGAAGGTGTGGGTGGGTACGTCTATGAAAAT
>CAXHCA010000231.1:0-5686 GCA_964015035.1 uncultured Saprospiraceae bacterium | reverse complement strand
CTGAATAGCTTGCCCGAATATACTTCAGGGATTACCTCCAAACAAGCACTTAGTAAATATAGTCATTTGTCGAGAATCTACAGCCTGATTTGGAGGGTGCGGGTCTATTTTGTCAGCGTTGTGGTAGGGAATATTTGGTCGCCCACTGATGATCTTTTATGGCCAAAAAGGACTGGTAAATACCTGAAAAAGTCGGATTATTCACTGATTTGTAGGGAATTAAAGAGAATTATCAAGAATTACACACTTTTTTTAGCCATTTTTTATCAACAATATTAAAAACACAAAACACTACCACACAATCAATTAGACTAACTAAATAAGCAATTATTCCATTTTTTTTTCAACAATCGCCATTTTTTATTCTTTTTTATGGAAAGAAAGTCCTGCATCTTTGTATTGCAAGATTGATACAGACAATAAAAAAACTGTAGCATAATTCCAAAAACTGTACACTGAGGCTATTCCAAAAACCGATTTTAAAATATTAAGCCACAGTTAAAGATATAAATAAGATTTAGGTCGTCTTATTTTTTTTCATGAGATTATGATTTGTTATTAGTTAAGCCCCTTTTTGGGGCTTTTTTTTTTGCATACACAAACCTTAAACGTAATCCTCTTCCTGATCCCATTTCTTTTTGAGGCGCTCCAACTCTTTCAATTCCAGAATTTCCGTTTCCGACAATTCCTCCGGAGGCGGAAGTTGGGCCTTTTTTTGCCGGTAAAGCTTGATCATTTCCTTTTCTATTTCTTCCTCTTGCCAGTCTTCTGAAAGAGCTCTCGTAGTGGGTAAGCCAAAAGCACTAAGGTAGAGAATACCCAGCACCATAATAAAAATGGGTATTGGCAACCTCAACCAAAAAGCCACAGCGGGTAGATAAAAACCCAGCATTAACAATATGATAGAAACAAAGAAAAAAACGATAGCACAAATATAAAAGTCCATTTTAGCCTCTACCTTTTTCTTAGCCTTTTTGTGCAGTTCTTGATACATGATAGATGTTGCAGGTTAGTGAATAGCTTGGAAAGTAAAGGTAGGCAATTGCCCAATAACGGGCAAAGTGATTAGATAGATAACTGATTTTGGCCTTTTTGAAACCGGACGGTCGAAGATTGAGGTAGGTTGGGATCAACTCTTCTTGACCCATTCACCGCGGTTAGGCACTGATAGGGTGCAGTTCTGGTTTGTCCCCAAAAAAAGATTGAGCAGATGGGATTCTATTAATTTGCTTCGTCATTATTTTAGATTTGTGCTTTTTATCTGACCAGATGCCGCCGGAGGCATCTTCTATTAGGGCAATAAAGAAGATTATTTTATCCTTACACCAGGGGACTAATCCCATCTGCACCCCACTGATATTGAATTACGGGCGAAATAAATTTCACCTAACCAGTTGAAGTGATTTGAGGGTTGTGTAAAAAGTCAAGCGAAGGAAAGCCTGCAAACCTAAAACCTAATGCCCAAAGCCTAAAACCTGCCCCTTCACTCAATCATCCCCAACTCCAGCGCCTTCAGTATCAATCCTACCGAATTGCGTACCCCGAATTTGCTGATCAAGTTCTTGCGGTGGGTTTGTACGGTGTTGCTGCTGATGAAGAGGCGTTGGCCGATTTCGTCGGTGGTGAGTTCTTCGGCGATGAGTTGCAAAACTTCAGTTTCGCGAGCGGTGAGGGTGGGCACATAGCTGTAACTAGAGGCTTTGGATGGCCGGTCATTGCTTAGTTCAGACAGGTAGGCTTCGCGAATGATATTGCCGATGTAGCGACGGCCTTGGTGAGCATTCTCGATGGCAGTCAATACCTCACGGATATCGGCATTTTTAGAGACATAACCTTTAGCGCCAACTTTAAATAGTCTTTTGGCTACACTGATTTCAATATGGGTGGAAAGCCCTACAATTTTGAGCTGATCATCGGTTTTCACTAACCTTTTGCAGCATTCTATACCATCGATACCAGGTAGGCCAATGTCCATCAAAATGACATCAGGCTGCAATTTGGGAACCTGTTCAATGGCTTCCTCACCGGAATGGGTCATGCCAATACAGTCGATTTTGCCGGTGCTATTGAGGTAATCTACCAGCGCCTGAGCCAATATTTTGTGATCATCAACAATTAAAACACGTATTATCATATTAAACGATCGGTATGGTGATATTAAAAATAGTACCTTCTGTATTATTCATCGTGATGTCTCCCTGCAAATAGGTAATCCTGGATTTGATGTTTTTGAATCCCAGATTCTTGGTTTCCTGCCAGGCTTTTTGAGAAAGTCCCTTGCCATTGTCTTTAATTTCAACCTGTAGTATGCCATGCTCTTCTAAACTGGTTATGTACACTTGCGTAGCCTCCGAATGTTTCACGATGTTATTGACCATTTCCTGCAATACACGGTAAAACATAATGGCCCTGTCCTCATCTTTTAATTGTTCTAATCCCCGGGTTTGACTCACCACTTGAATCCCATGTGCGCGCAGGACTTGACAAAGGTCATCCACCGCTCCTTCCAAACCGGAAAGGCCAAAGGCCAATGGGGTCATATTGTGACTGATCCGCCTCACTTCCTCAGAGACCTGATTGACCATACTTTCCAATTGCGCACTATTTTCTTGGATGGTATGCATCCTGATTTTGATGGCCGCCATCATCGAGCCGATATTGTCGTGCAGATCTCGTGCAATGCGTTTGCGTTCGGCTTCCTGTACTTTCAAGATGGACTGCATGGAAACCAACTGCTTTTCTTTTAACAAACCTTCAATTTCCAACTCCTGGCTTCTGGATTTTTCCGACAGGAGATCCTTTTCGTATTGCTGTTTTCTATTGCGGACATATAAGCCAATCAAGGCGATCAACAAAATAGCACCAGACGAAAACAACAGCAACCATACATTCCGTAATTTTAATTTTTGTGCAACTATTTCCTCCTCCTTTTTGACCAGCTGGTATTTTGATTCAATCACCTGATAAGCCGAATCACGGCTAACCTCGTTGATATTGATAGTAGTCTCGTGGTAGGCTTTGTAAAAATTTAGTGCTTTCCGGTAATCGCCCTTTCCTTCATACAAACGAGATCCCAGCAAGCTTTTTTTCTGTTGTGTCAACAAATCTTGACTGAGTAGTCCGCTTTCTATTTCATTAAAATAGGCAAGGGATTGGTCAATAGCCCCCAGTTCAAGGTGGTATTCTGAAAGCAACATCTTTAGCTCGTACAGATTTTTTTCATCCAAATCGGCATAGGTTGCATTCAAGTCTTCCAATAACGCCACTGCCTTTTGTTTTTCTCCTTTTTTGTGCAACACCTTGGCCAGATACATCTGGTTGGCAATCATAAAAAAAGGGTAATCCTTACCCATTTCTCCGGCCAGGGTCATATAATAAACCGCTGAATCAAGAGCCCCCAATTCGTAGTGGGCAATCCCCAGATTGCCATAATCTTCAATGGTCCCCGGGTAGGTATAATTGTAACTCAGTTTTTCGTAAATGATTTCTTTACCCTTGGCAAAGTCTTCATAAAAAAAGTATGCATGCCCCAATAAGCCCAGACAATTGAGTACCTGCACCGTATCCTCAATTTTCTTAAAATAATCCAATGACGCATATTTGATCTCCAGCGCTTCGTCCTTTTTCCCTTCTTCAAACAAGATAGTGGTCAGGCGATCCCGGTATTTGTGATAGGAGTAATCATCTCCAATCGCTTTCGCCAAATCGATGGCATTCCGATAATCCTTGCTGGAAGTGACCAAATCACCTTGTAAATAATACATCCAGGCTCGGTCATAATAAGCTTTCATTTCCTCGGTGCGAACGCCCTTGGATTCAGCCAAATCAATGGCCTTATCCGTCATTTCAATGCTGTAGCTGATACTATCTGGGGAAAACATCGTGATGTCAATCGACAATAGTCTCATGGCGTTGATGCCGAGGCTATCTTCAGGGGAAGTGGCTATTATCTGACGCAGGGAATCCCGATTGGCTTTTTGTCCCGTCAGTAGCACAGCAGATGAAAGTAATAAACAGAGCAGTATGGTTGGTTTCATTGTGTCGGTATTCAATGTCAAGATTAAACGGGCATCCCCATATAATTCTAAAAATAAGCAGACTTGCGCGAAATAGAGTCCTCCAAAAGAACGAAGCCACCAATATCACTGAATTCAGTGATATTTTCCAATTGACCTGATTTTGGGATTTATGGTCAGATCTGGTGCCATAACTTTGTAAGCAAAAAATTAAATACTATGAAACCAATGGTCACCATTCTCAGCTTATTGATCGCTTGTTCAGTTACGCTAACGGCTCAGTCGTCCAATCAGAACATTTTACAGGAAACCTTCAAGATAAAGATTGCGGTCCTCGAAAACAACAATTACGAGGTGTTGTCTTTTGTTGCCTCCGACAATCAACCTTACCATGCCCTCGTGGTCAACCCTGGAGATTTACCCTCATTGCTCCTCTCTCCCGGTGCAGTGATTGATGGATACTTCCGCTTTGAATCCTTTGCCTCAGAAGGTGGATTGGGAACGACCCGCGTCTATAAAGGCAAAGGCTACGGACGTCTGCGCATCGCCAAAATACGGAATACCGAATCAGGAAAGGTTCCTGTCCCCAGTCAAACGATCCAGCTGGGGCTGGCTATTTGGTGATTGTAAAATTGGAAGTGATGGAGAAGTCAAAAAAAGACCAGGCAGGGTTGCCTGGTCTTTTTTATTGCTGAACCCCTATCTCGACTTTCCGGCCATCCATTCCATGATTGTCACCGGCTTTCCGTCAAGCATAACGGGCTGGCCATCGAAATCCAGCTTGGCCAGGTTGGCGTGACCGTAAATCCAAGACCAGTGGCCGGGATAGTAGTAGTCATTGCCACCAAAAAAACCGGTGATGTCGACTACATGGTCGTAATAGGAAAAGTGTACATCCTTCGCACCGGCTGCTTGTAGGCGTTGATAAACCGGCACCACCGTTTTGTCGGGTAGTGTAGTGCCGTCATCTTTGGAATGCACAAACCAAATGGGCATATTTTTGATGCTTTTGATCTGCTGGTCGGTCACAAATTCGGCGTGATAGGCCAGTGCACTGGGGAATGCCGCCGCAAAAAAGTCGGGGTGCAACAAGATCAATTTTAGGGTCATGTAGCCGCCGTTGGAGCAGCCGCCCACATAGATGCGGTCCGGATCAATATTCGGATTGTCGGTCATGTATTTTTTGATCAAAGCCATCAACGCTTCGTTGTACCGGTCATTCTTATCTCCGCGAGTATAGCTGCCCGTACCATCGTCCATCCAGAAAGTGGGACTTTGCGGCACCAGCACATAAGCCCCTCCAAAATAAGCTTGAATATCATCAGCGGCATAGTTGGCGGCCCGGTTGGCAATTAAAGGGATAGACGGATCGGTGCCGCCTTCGCCACCGCCATGCAGCCAAATGATGAGGGGTCTTTTGCCTTTCGCGGAAGCTGGTTGGTAGGAAGCGTATGACATCGTCGGGCCATCCCCAAAAGTAAATTTCCCGGAAAGGTCAAAACGGTCAATCAGGGGCATGATGCGGCCCACTTCCCGGTTCCATATTCGGTTGGCAGAAGTTTGAATCACCGTCAGCTGATAATCGATCCAGTCATTGCTGCCCTGACCATCAATATGCATATACTGAATGGGCGAACCCAATGGCAAATCAGGGCTGACCAATAGGACCA
>CAXHCA010000230.1:0-5723 GCA_964015035.1 uncultured Saprospiraceae bacterium | reverse complement strand
AATGAGAATGATCTTTTAACTACCAACTTTGAGACAGAGCGCAACTGCGCCCCTAAAAACGACCTTCATCAGTGATACTGATGAATACTATTGTTTTGCCGCTAACTTGATAATAAAATAGTCATACAACCATACTTTTTTAATTATTTTCAAACCAAAAACCTGTACTATTATGGTCTACAAAAACCGTAAAAAAGAATCTGGCTTAGGAATGACTCGTCCTATCCTATCCTATCCTATCCTATCGCTCTTACTGATAATGATGCTCCCGATGATGCAATTAAAAGCGCAGAGTTATAGTGATGCTTGTTCTGAAATTGATCTTTTGATAAGCGAACCTCTTGCTCCCAGACCTTCTTCTATTGAAACACCAGAGTGCTTCTACGTAGAGGTAGATATTCAATTTGCACCATCAGAAGATACTTTCCCCACCACATTTTACGCAGAGTATTTTAAACTGCGTGGAACCCTCACTAATGGAGTCATTACTGATGTAATGCATGATTTTTCATCAGTAACTGCAACCTCTGATGATGAAAGTTCTTTTATACTTACCTTTGGGAATAGCAGTAACCTGGTCGATATGGACAGTAAATTGACTTTGATTATTGAAACGGAACCGGGTGCAGATTTTGTGTTAAATGTATATGCCTCCCCTTTTCACTTGAAAGACAATTCCGGCAATATAATCACTGGCACGGAATGTGATCGGTTTGAATCGGCCACGAGTACTGGTGTGATCTATGAGTACGATCCAAATTATATGGGTATTCCTCCCATGCCTGGCCCTAATCCCTATAATTGTAGTGCCTCCGTTTCTTCTGACTTGGACCCCGGCCTGGAATTTTTTGTGGATGTGGCCAATGCAACTTATGATGGACAAACGGCGGAATTACCTATCAAGATGAGAAATGTCCAGGCTTTAGATACCATAACTCTGATTCGGGCAGATTATAAGATCGAAATGGAGGATGTGTTTGATAATTTGGTGATCGAAGGGGCAAATGTTGGTGATTTTACTACTTCTGTCGAGGATAATATAATTTTTGGAAACTTAACTACCCAAAGTCCACAGGATTTTATTTTAGATAGCTTGGAGGCAACTACAGTTGGAATCATCCTCCTCGAAGCTCCCTCTGACCCCATCACCGGGGGCGAAGCCATTTTTGATTTCCTTTATGCCAGGGTGCTTATCCAGGATGCATCCGATTTTGTTTCTGGCCTGAATCACTGCTGCAAGCCTCCCGGCATTGGAGATACGCTGCAACTCGGCACCATTTTTCCCTGTCAAGAGGCCGGATCTGCTCAGGTTAGTTTTGGAGAAGTCCAAGGTGGAGGACTGGTAATGCCTATTTATTTGGAAAACCTCAATGATCCGGAGGGAAGTATAACTATTGACAGTCTACTTTTAGAAGTGGAAGTGACTACTTCAGGAGATTTGGAGCTGGATTCTCTGGCAATGGTCAATTCCCTGAACACTTTTCCTGGCTGTTCTTTATCCGTACTAACGCTGGATATTGATCCTGCTAATAATAAAGCCAGCATCAAGGTTGTAGGTATGTGTGAGATTGATTCCGAGATCGATAACTTGTTTAGCTTGGCTTTTATGGGTACTGGTGGTTGCGTGGAAGCAGTTAAAATCACCATTGCCGAAATTGATCCCAGTGGATTTAATCCGGAATGTGTACCCCTGATTAGCGATAATATCCCTTTACCCTGCTGGCGACAAAAAGGAGAAATAGCCATGTGGTGCTCTCCTTATATGCCAATTCCAGATGTTACCATTTGTCAGGATTTTTTATCAGCAGGTCATGCCACCTGTCTCGATGATCCACTTTCTAGTGAATGCGAACAGGAAGAAACGACTGATAATGAAGGTGCCTATTCTATTGAAGCTAAAGCTTATCCCAACAAATATGGTTTGACGCCCCTTAAAACAGATGAGTACGGTTGTGGAATTTCTACCCAGGACCTTATCAAGATAACTAAACACATTCAAAGTATAGAGATGCTTGATGAACCGGAGGAATGGATTGCCGCAGATGTTAATGGGAGTGAGACTATTTCAACTTTCGACCTCATAAAGATCAGGAAGGTCGTTCTCGGCACCGACTATGATTTCGCCGTAGGTCCATGGAGATTCATTCATGCTGATCACGTTTTTGATACCTTACCTATATTCCCAACCGGATATGATGAATGTATTACTTATCCAGATTCCACCACCAATCTTGATTTTCGGGCAGTTAAAATAGGAGACGTCAATTGCTCCTGTGGCGGTTTGACCAATATTCAGGATACGCTGGAGGTCAATGTCACCGAGGTAATTATCTCTGGTGGAAGAAAACTGGAGTTTGAGTCTTCAGAATTTGACAGCATCGTCGGCTTCCAATTTGGTTTTGATTTTGACTCAGATGATTGGATCTATCAGGAAGAAATTGAAGAAGATTTACCTTATCTGAGTTCCGATGCTATTGGTAGTACAGGGGCTTCTACAGGTAAGCTGAAAATAGCCTGGTATGATTCTTTGGCAACAGGTAGATCTTTGGGCTCCGGCGACAAAATGTTAAGCCTGGAATTTGAGGATCAACCCTGGGTTTCAGGGGGGAGCCTCTTAACCGAATTAGCACTAAACGAAACTGATCTTCCCGCACTGGCCTATAAGGAAGATGGTACACCAATGGTGATTCGGCTGGTCAAAAATAGGGGCCATCGACTGCCCTACCCAAGCACAAATTGGGTAGAAGCAAACAATATCCTGGTGGACGTACAACCCAATCCTACTACAACTGAAGTAACTTTCAATATTCATAGTCCTGAGCATGTATCTGCCAACCTGATTGTTTACGATACCCAGGGTAGACAAGTACATTCCACTTCGTTAAAGTTGAATGTGGGAGAAAACAGGTATGAATTAAATGAAATAGCAAACTGGCCTGCGGGCTTATACTGGTATAGGCTGGAAACAAATACCGAAAGCCTTAGTGGAAAAACAATTAAAAAATAAGTTGAACTTAACAATATGCCTGGAAGTGATCTCACTTCCAGGCTGTTGTCGTTTATGAACGATCTAGGAAAAATACTCAAATTATGATCCAAAGATATATTCTTATTAGTTTTTGTTTTTTAACATTTATATCAAATATTCAAGGGCAGTGTTGGCAAACGGTTTATTCTGGGGGCAATGGAAATGATCTCAATGATATTTATATTTCTTCTGATACTGTAGGTTGGATAAGTGATGGATTAAGTGGATTATACAAAACTACAAATAGTGGCGCAGGTTGGGTTCCATATGAGGTTGAAGAAATAAACAGGGCTTTTAGTGTGTTTTTTTTAAGTGAAGAAATTGGCTGGGTAGGACATTCCGCACGAACTATTTTTAAAACGATTAATGGGGGACAACACTGGACAGAATATAATTTTTCTATGGATGAACAATCTACACCTAGGGATATTGAATTTATAAATGCTGATACAGGATATATGGTATCTAATTACGCTCGGGTCTATCGGTCCACCGACGGTGGTGAAAATTGGGAAATTGTTTTTGAAAATGAAGATTGGTTATTATCTTCTTTAGATTTTGTAAGCGGAAAAGAAGGATGGATAGCTGGAAGTGTTAGCTTAGTAGGCGAAACTAAAGTATTGCACACAAATAATGGGGGATTGACTTGGGAAGAACAATTAATTGCACCTCCATCTGGTTCGGCTTCCTTTGGTCCGAATGTAGACTTACATTTTCTAAATGCTCAAACTGGTTGGTTTGTTAATAATTCTAATTTAATTTATAAAACTGAAAATGGAGGGCAGTCTTGGAATTCCTATATTATTTCGGAAGAAGAAAATACTTACTGTAGACGCACATTCTTTGTCAACGATACCTTAGGCTGGGCACCATCAACTTATTCTAAGAAAGTTTTTGTTACCACCAATGGTGGCGAAAGCTGGCATTCTCAAAGTACGGATGCTCCATTTTATCTAGGTAATACTTCAATATTTATGACAGGACCTGATCATGGTGTTTCAGTTTACTGGAGCATCATCAAACACTACCAAGGCGGTCCCGCCGATTGCAATATCAACCTCCTTTCGCCCTCCACTACCACCACCGCTCTACAACCCGAAATCAAATGGCAAAAAGTCCCCGGCTGTGTAGATGGGTATAGATTAAGTGTGGGGCTCGTCCCAGGAGGTACAGAAATTCTCGGGCCTTTGGATGTGGGATTGGATACCAGCTACCTTATGCCTTTTGAGCTTTTGGAAGGTATGCCCTATTATATCGAAGTAGTGCCCTACAATTATGTGCATGGCCTGGCTACCACCTGCGGAGAGCCTTTTGCCTTTACTTCCACTACTTGTCCTCCCACTAACTTGGTGGACACCAGTTTCTGTGATCCACCCTTCCTATGGGCCGATACCTCTTTTGAAGAAGCGGGCACCTATCTATTTGAATACCTGACCCCGCTGGGCTGTGATAGTGTGGTCGTTTTGGTCCTGAGTCAGGAAGCCGATGTCTTTATGGAAGTAGATACAGCATTAGTCGTTGGTCAGCCCTATAATGGCACAATTTACCTAAGTGACACTTTATTTACGGAAGTTTACGCCGCTGCCAATGGCTGCGACAGCATTGTGCAGGTGCAGATTACCTTGATAACAGGGATACAGGAACCAGATTTTATCTCCCAATGGCAGGTCTTTCCCAACCCAACTAGTTCAGCGTTGTGGTTTCGTTTTTCGAGTCGCATAATGACTTCAACTACGCTAGAATTATATGATGCACAAGGGCGATTATTGTTTGCCACCGAATTATCGGTTCATACCGGAGAAAACAGCTACATTTTAGAAGCCATCAGGGATTGGCCCGTTGGCTTGTATTGGTATCAGCTGGAAACGGAGGCGGGACGTTTGAGTGGGAAGGTGGTGAAGGAATAGTATTTGAGCATTTTTTCCCTTGCTCCGCCTGCCTGGGCACCTAAGTACGGCGAGCAAGGCAAGTTTTTGAAAACTTTGCAGGAGGCTGCCGCTGGTTATCCGAAGCAGCGCCTCGGCGGTTTTTCAAAGTCCTTGACTTGGAAAATCAGACGGGGTATAAGCGAAGATTTTCTGGTCAAAAAATATGCTGGAAGCCCCTTGATAAGGCGAGGGGCGGCGCCTGTATGACAATATTTTTTTGGAACCACATCAGGCCCACAAGGATGATTTGAAATCTATTTTGGCTTTTTTTAATCCAGTAGCAATCGTATTTCGAAGCAGCTAATCAAGTATAACACATTTTTTTTGAACCACAACCGGTACAAAAGCTCACAATAGAACATTAGAGAAAAATCCTGTCTCAAATCGTCAACGTCTAGTAAGCCCCTTTTGAGAAAACCGCAAGGTTTTTGCAAAAGCAACCTGGCAGTCCCTCTCTGGTTCGGTGAAATTTATTTCCTTCTTTGACAAATTTTCCCGATGTAAAATCGGGACAAGATGTGGTCAAACTAAAATGTGAAGCGAAAAGCGACCATAGGGAGTGGCGATTGGGTGCAGTCCAGGTTTGTCCCCAAAAAAAGATTGAGCAGATGGGATTCTATTAATATGCTTCGTCATTATCATAGATTTGTGCTTTTTATCTGACCAGATGCCTCCGGCGGTCCCTTTTTTCTTGGCAAAAAAGGGAGAAAACCCCAAGGCTGTAGAGCCTTTCCTAAAAATCTTCCCTCCTCTCCCGCTCACTCCCC
>CAXHCA010000229.1:0-5737 GCA_964015035.1 uncultured Saprospiraceae bacterium | reverse complement strand
CCTGAATAGCTTGCCCGAATATACTTCAGGGATTACCTCCAAACAAGCACTAAGCCCCAAAAAATGCCTCGATCCGCTCCTGCACCCGCTCCCG
This sequence comes from uncultured Saprospiraceae bacterium, assembly GCA_964015035.1. Classification (GTDB taxonomy): domain Bacteria; phylum Bacteroidota; class Bacteroidia; order Chitinophagales; family Saprospiraceae; genus BQJU01. Next base: position 5,643 of record CAXHCA010000229.1, on the reverse strand, counting down.
ATAGCTGGGGCCAATATTGAGGGTTTGTGGCTCTTTTTTGGCAATACCCTCCACCTCTACGTAGGAGAAATTGCCGGCATAACTTTTAACACGATGTAAGTTGACAATGAAGCTATCGTGAATGCGTAAAAAGTGCTCGGACGGAAGTTGCTGCTCTACATTTTTGACGCGTTCACGGGTGAGATAGGAGGTAACGGGCGTGACGACTTTTACATTAACATTAGCGCCTTCACAATAGAGAATTTCTTCGTAGTTGACCTTAATCCAGCGGCCTTTTTCTTTGATCATCAAATGGCCGTTCACCATCTTCTCATTACCGGTTTTTGGAGTAGTATTGATCACCGACTCCAGTCGAAGTAATTCTTCGATGGCCCTGTCGACTGCGCGATTGAGCAGCGCTTCTTCAATCGGTTTGAGCAAATAAGCCGTTACGTCGTAGTCATATCCTTTAATGGCATATTCGTAAAAAGCCGTGGTGAGAATAACCCTCGATTGCGCCCGGTGATGCTTGATCGAATCCAGTAAGCTGAACGCATTGGCTTCCGGCATTTCAATATCCAGGAAAATGATATCGGGATTGGGTTTGGCATCATCCGACAAAAAAGTGAAGGCTTCTGCTGCGTTATCAAATTGAGCCAATAATTGAAGATCGAGACGCCCTTGTAACAACTGCACCAAATACTGGCGTTGCAAATCGACATCTTCTACGACGATAAAGGAGTATTGTGGTTTCATAGTAATGGAATCTTTAGGTGTACGGAATGTACCTGATTTTTCGCTTCAATCGCCATTGTGCAGTTGTCGGAATATACCAAATGAATATTTTCGATTGCAGAAGCCAGGCCCACCCCTCCAGTCCGCATCTTTTCCGAAAAATTATCTTCATTGCGGACATTGGGTATATAGCTATTTTCAATGCGTACGTCAAGCATGTTATCCTTAATATCCAGGACAATATGAATAAATTTTGGCCCTTGGCCCTTGTGGTTATAGTGCTTGAAACAATTTTCGATAAATTGCAATAAAATCATTGGGGCAATGCGATGATGGTGTTCTACTTTCCCCTTGCGGGTAAATTGTAAATCCGTGCCTTTACTCAATTGCAACTCCTGCAATTCAAGATAACTCGACAAAAAACTGAGCTCTTCCTCCAGAGGGACCAAGCGCTCATCTGTCTGGTAAACGAGGTAGCGCAACAAGCGGGATAACTCCCCAATTAAGCCGGGTAAGGCATCGGACTTAGCTTGCGCCAAAATTTTGAGATTGGCCAAGGTATTGAACAAAAAATGAGGCCGAATTTGCTTTTTAATGAATTGTAGCTGCTTTTCCACTTCCCTGCGTTTGCGGATGGCTTCCTTGCGTTCCATGCGTTCCAATTCGCGGTGGCGCTCGATGGCTTCCTTGGTATAGGAAAGTCCCGTAGTACATAAAATAAAGATGAGGATGGCTAAAACGGTTTGGTACCACTCCTGTTGAATCAACCGCAATAGATGATTGAACATGGGGGCATACACTAAGGCAAAAACGATGGACATAATCAGGCTAAAGCCCAAAAACAGGAAGAAGCCCCAACCGCGTAAGTCGGCCTTCGTAAAGATTTTCCGGGTCAGTAGCTCCTGAATGCGGCCTTTGTAAATCAATGCCATGTTGAGATAGACCGGAACAGCCATAGCCAAGGTATAGATAGCAGCTTCGCGAAAGACAATCCAGAAGGCTTCGCGTTTATAATCCAAGGTTTCCAACAATTCAATCCTGCCTTGATACCAGGCGTGAATGGCAAAAAAACAGAAAATCAGCACAAAGACAAAGAAGCCAAAGCCCAAGTGTTGAATCAGGTCTTTTTTCAACCAGTGGTAGATGTAGACTTGTCCTTTCCTGATCAGCATCGCAGTAGCTTTATCTACATAAATATATTCATTTCTCCGGGTAAGAAAAAACAACTGTAGCATTCTGGACAAATCCGGTAGCAATGTCTTGCAAAAAACCTATCTGCTACAAAAAACCACCTATCTGCTACATCCAATTTGAATCACCCAAAATTTCCTTTTAAATTGAAGGCAGTTGAAAAAGTATTTCAGCAGTCAGTTACATGAAACAACCATTTTGTGTGCTTATTGGGTTATATTTTTTCCAGGCATTTCTAGAAAGGGGTGGTAAGAAAGATCATGTCTTCTAACTACCCCTTTCTCTTTCCCTTCTTTCATAAAATCGACGCCAAGGCTTCAGTGCATGTTTGCAGCCCAAAGTTTGACCTCCAAACATCATGATCTAAAACAAAAAAAAGGGTCCTGCACCTGGCCGGACCCTGAAATGAAACCCCAGTTAAAAATAAGTACTACGATCTTGTGACAGTGAATTTATGGTTCTGCACCTCTTGGCCATCGTCCAGTTGCAACAGGTAAGTGCCTGGTGCCAGGGTGCTGATGTCAATCTGTTCGGTTTGTTGCTGACCAGAAGTCGCGGAATTCAGCAACTGCATTTCCTGCCCCATCAGGTTGAGAATGCGAATATTGGCACTGCCCCCTTCTTCGCCTTCAAAAGCTACGTTCAGCTTCGTTTCTGCCGGGTTTGGAAACAGGTGTAGTTGATTACTCTGTAGCAATCCAGCCGTTCCATTATCCTGCAAATTGCCACAGCCATTGCCCTCGTAAATTTTGATATTGCGATAGAAGGAATTGCCATTGTGCGCCCCACTATCGTGATCGGCAGTGAAAAACAAGCGGTTAAATGGCCCGGTATAAAACTGGCCTACACGAATGGTAAAGGTTTGCCAACTGCCATTGCCGGAATAGGTATCGTAATAAGTTTCCCCCCAGTTTTGGTAACCATGTACTTTGAAGGTGCGATTGTAGGAAATAGCGTCATTATCATCAAAGCCCAATCCGTGAATCTCTCCTTCAATGGTTGACTTGAAGTCAAATTCGATAACAGTGGTAGGCGTTACTTCGTAATCTAATAGAATGGCTTTCCAGGCGTTATTTTGAATTTTCAACACCGTATTGTTTTCCATCAATTGGTAAGAACCGCCATCCTGATTGGTGCCATAGGAACGAATCTCATAATCTGTAAAGTCAATTTCCAGGCAAGCATCCGTTGGATCATCGGTGTAGGGCAGACAAAAAGACGTTTCCTCCTCTTCCTCAAAGGTCCCCCCTTCGGCCAGAACATTGCCTTCCATATCCAACAATTGATAAGACCCTTCGCCGTAGTCGCAGCAGATGCCGTCGCCGTCTTCATCGTACATAATCAGGGAGTAGCAGCCATCGGTCAGACAGAAAGTATCTCGTTTGGTTTCGCCGGCTTTTTTCTTCAGGTATGGGCCGCCTTCATAGGCCACCGTACCATTGGCGCTTTGTAGTTCCCAAGTTGTTTCCGGGCCAAAATTGTCAAGGACCAAGGTAAAGTAGACCTCATTGTTATCACAACTGGTGACTGGCTCATCATCATCACCGCCTCCACCTCCCCCATTGGGAGGATTATCACAAGCCTGTAAACAACTGGCATTGCCCACCATATTGCGGATCACGCTGCCGGGTTGGGTACCAAAGCCATTGTTGAAATTAATACCCGCCGAAGTCAGGTGACAATAAGACATAATTGTTCCGCCATTAGCGGGATTGCCGGGATTAGAGCAGTTGCCATCGGTAAATCCTGCACAACCATCAATTGCGGTGCCGTTGCCGTTCCAGACACAGGCATGAGTATGCTGCGATCCCAACAGGTGGCCCAGTTCGTGCGCTACCACCATAACACTCCAGGAATAGGTCGGCACGGTATTAAAACCGGTACCAATACTGGCAAAACTCATGCGGGCAGGCACATAGGGGTGACAAAGTCCTGACAACACGGCGATACCACCGCTGGCCTGGTAAGAGATCAACTGGGCAATATTGCCGTTGAAGCTCCCCCGGTAGTTTTGAAATTGGCTCAACATTGCGCCGCTGCTGCTGCCAACATAAGGGCTGGGTGTATTCCAAACCATAATTTCGGAAATCACCATGTTGACATTTTCATTGGCATACAGCGTTGCCACCTCATTAAACAAAGCAGTCATGTAATTCGCCGCTCCGTTGGTGCCTCCCTTATTCTGATAAATGTCGTGATCCACTTCAAAATAGATTTCGACACAATCATCCAGTGTTCGGTCGGAAACGGTTTCCCGCAATTGATCGGCGGTGTAGACGGGACCATCATCGGGGGTATCGCAGGCGAAGGGAACCTGCTGCATCAATTCCTGGTCCCGGTATAAAATGTAACGGTTTTGTAAGGTTTTATCTTCTCCGGGCACTCTTCCGAGCACCAGGTTTCCGGTTTGATTGGAGCTGATTAGTCCGTACACCTCATTCTCAAAGAGGCTAAAAGCGACAATGGAATTAGGATCGCCTTTGATGATGCCACGGTAGTGCACCCCAGGGTCGACATCAACCGGGCGGGTGGTAGAACTTTCCTTTACGGAAAATCCATCACCGTAGATGTTTACACTCACTAATTCAATTTCTAAAGCTGACTTTTCGAGACGAGGCAGGGTAAGGGTCAAATCGGCTGGTCCGTGATAAGCGATCGTTTGCAGATCTTCCTGATCCAGTTCTAATAAAGTGTAATCGCTAATCGGTGCATCCTTTACGTTTTTTTCAGGAGAAAGTTGAAAGAGGGACATTTCCTTAAAGTCGCCACCGGCTTGTTTACTGGCCTGAACCAATGCTGATGGTTTGTAAAGCGTGTTGTTAGGTTGTGCCAGGACACTACATGCCAGGGCCAACCCCAGGAGGGTTAACAGAACATTTCTCATGATACTTAAATCGGTTTCGGTTTAAAAATTTAATCTCTATCTAATCCCACAGCCATCCAAGCTGTTTTTGAACATAAACAAAACCTTTGCAGCAAGGTCAACTCACTAACAATAGTGCAATATGCTATAACATAGCCCTCCCATTGCGTTGATGACAGCAGTCACCACACACGATCGGCATAGCCATAAGATAGTGCTTCAATAGAAACAGTCTTCAGCCGATAAATCAGCTGTTTTCCAAAATGTTACGTACTTAATTGGACTTATCCGCCACAGGTAAGTCGCCAAAAATTATAATTGCCAAATTCAAGCCAAGACAGACACCGAAGTGCCGCTTGCCATTTATTTAATCCAACTCGCCAGGGCTGGATTATTTTAAAACAAAGTCAAAATGTGGATATCAAACGATTGTCTCCAATCAGTATGGGGATAATTAGAAGTGTAGCTTATCTCTGGGAATTGTAACTGAGGCAAAGGTAGGGATTCCATTGTAAATTATCAAGTTATAAAAATAAAAAATACATATATTTTATTTTTTTACTACTTAATAACAAAGGAATGACCCCGTTGGGTTATTTGGTAGTTAGAACGAGCATTTATTTTGAATTAGTGCCCAACTTATTCATAAAAGTGTTCATATTTAGGGAATGGTCGGTTTGGGATAGGGAAAGGAAGATTTGGGGGGCAAGAAAGTTTCATTTTTTCCACCTCCGCAATTTTTTAGCTACAAGACGATAAACTTGCAGCTATACTTTCCTCGATCAGTTTTGAGGGTTAGAAAATACAATCCTGCCGAAAGTTCACCAACCATAATGGGAAATTTCCGGATACCTGCTTCCAGCATAAATATATGG
>CAXHCA010000228.1:0-5848 GCA_964015035.1 uncultured Saprospiraceae bacterium | reverse complement strand
TCGGCTAAAATACAACTTTTGAGTATCAGCTAGTTATCGCGAAACAACTCTAATAATAACAGCAATGTTTGGACTCCAAATAGCAATGAGCCATACAGGTAATCCGTTTATAGATTCAGGCGTGTGAGCACCTGGAACCTTTAACATCAACATAAATGATATTAAAGAGATAATAAAGGTCAATATAATAAAGCCTAAAATAGGGTTTTTCAACAAAAGAAAAGATATTCTTTCCATAGCTATCTCTTTATCTAATTATTGAATTTTTCAACCAGGTTTTTATTATCTCAATTGTCTCTTCAGTTGTTTCTTCCTGAACAAAATGTCCCGCTTCAAATGTGTAGGTTGAATCCTTTGAAAAGAAGCTTTTCCATTTCTCCAGGTTATCCTTTTTAATGAAATCGTCTTTTTCACCCCACAGAATTAATACAGGTTTGTCTTTTATTGTATCAGCTTCTTTCCAGAGTTGTCCATACCAATTCGAAGAGCCAATCAACGATTTACCTATGTTGAGCAAGCCATATCTACTATTTTTGTTCGGGAATGGTTTTTTGTAATGTTCATGAATATTTTTAGTCAAATGTTCTTTGTTGTAAAAAGCTTTTTTGAGTAGAACAGTTGGTGAAAAGTTGGTATTTAAGTACAGATAATTACCCAACCAACTGTGAAGAATTTTATTGATTCTTTGGGCGTCTTTATCATCTTTTGTTTCCCAAAGCCATGTGTTAAACAAGACTATTCTCTTAACATTTTCGGGATTAGCTATGGCGTAGGACAAACCGATGGGACCACCAAAATCATGAATTATCAACGTTATGTTTTTTAAATTAAGGTGCTCTATGAGCAGATTTAAGTTTTTAGCGTGTTCTTGCGGAGTGCCAACAAAATTTTTGGGTTTGTCGGATAAGCCAAACCCAATATGGTCCAGTGCTATACATCTATGTGTATTGGACAAAGCCTTAATATAATTTCGGTACAAAAAAGACCAGGTAGGTGTTCCATGAACAAACAGAATGACCTCCCCTTTACCTTCGTCTATAAAATGTAGCTTACCGTATTCTGTGGTGAGATAATTAGAATTAAATGGATACTCTATAGTGTTCAGCCAGTTCTGAGCATTCGATGATTGGTACATGATAATAAGAATTAGTATTAGGAGTATTTGCTTTATTTTTTTGAGCAAATATCCATTCATGTGCCGGATAATAATTGTAGAAATGCGACCTCTTATGCCAGGGTGTACCTGTGATATAAAGTGTCCCTGTAACTCTGAAGTTTCTTGGGGGATAGCTTGGTAATGGATTTTACTTCATTTATTAAGTGTGGTTGATCATGATAGTCAAACTCAACTACTAATTCCATCCAATCCACCGACTCGTCATTGTTTAGGATAAAATCTATGTAGTTGTTTAAACGAATTATTTTACAATAATCCTTTGGGGAAATTCCAATCCTTGTTTTGAATAACCGTTGCAATTGTCTCACAGAAACGCAAACGTTTTTCGCTATATTACTTATAGATACTATTCCTCTTGCCTGATGAATGACTTTTATGGCCTGTTGAAAGGGTGGGCTTTTTAAATTATGGTTCAAGTTGGTTAATAAGAATTCTTCCACATATTCTGTTTTCTTAGAAAAATTCAATTTACTCAGTTCTGTGTGTAGTTCTTGATATTTTTGTTTCGAGTTTTTTGGAAAGTCGTCAATTATTTTAGCTAGGGGTTGTTCCATTAATTTGTAGAGCCCATCACCAATAAAAGAGATACCAAATAAATCTATTTTACCTTTTTGATTTATAATTCTACTAGTGGCAAATGCAGGGATAACAAAGATTTTTGGGTTTAAAAATTTAAATTCTGTGGAATCGAAATATTCAAAATCGCTGCCTTGATTAAATATCAGCAAATTCTGTCCTTTAGGAAGATACCTTGAATTAACGCCTACTGTCTCGTCAATATCTGCATCCATTTGCCAATAGCAAAGTACATCTTCTTTTAAAGATTTATTGATTACTATTTTTTCAGTATAATTCATCTGATTACACTAATATATTTCAGCTTTCTTTGCATGCACGCCAACATCTGTCTATGCGGAACAAAGTTCCGCATAGCTCCTTATATTTTAAATATCTTTGTTCCCCAAATCATCCCGGTTATCCGAGGTAAAATACTTTTCAATATCTATAAAATCAAGAGGACGGTCAAGCTTTTGTCTTGCTTTTTTGGTAATATGCGTATAGGTTTCTGTGGTTTCACTACTGCTGTGCCCCGGCAATGATTGAATGTATCTAAGGTCCAGTCCTCTTTCCAGCAGATGGGTGGCAAAGGAGTGACGAAGCGTATGTACGGTGCTCAATCCCGTTAAGAAAATCTCCACAGCGGGTGGCCAAAAAGTGCTTTGCACTGCGAGCCAGGGAGTGAAAAGGATAGTTGATTTTTTCCTGAAACCAAACCAAATTTCCCCGATCTAAAGCACCACCCGTGAGCAGCTTGGGGACCCCGCGTAAGGGATAGAAGCGGAATGCACGGAGCCCGGTGAGGGCGAGTACATTATAGCGGATAGCCCGGTGCCAGCTTTGCTGGCATACGCCCCCATAAAATGGCCTTATTATCTCCTTCTTCAAATCCTTATCTTTGTCGGAAAATACGGCTATGAAATCCCGACTGTGTTGTTTGTTTTTGTGCCTTGCTTCCCTGGCGTTTGCTCAATCTACCATCACCGGAATAGTGATCGACGCCACTACCGGAGAGCCGCTTCCTTTTGCCACCATCAGGGGAGTGTCTACCAATGAGGGAACAATAGCCGAAGCAGATGGCGTTTTTACCTTTGAAACCAGTGCGGAGTATCTCCTGGTGTCTTATGTGGGGTATACAACCCGGCGGGCGGGGCCCCTCAAAGCGGACCGTTATCAGGAAATTGCATTAACCCCAACAACCCTTACCCTCAAGGCTATCCCCGTGGTAGTGGGTGTCCCCTCACCAGTCGCTTTGCAAACATTGGCGCCCATTACCTCCATCAATCGCAATCAGCTGTCGCGGGATAATGAGGTGAGTATCACACCGGCGCTCAATCGGGTGCCCGGGGTGTACATGCACAGCGGTGCACTGAATACCAACCGCATTACCATCCGCGGCATCGGCAATCGTTCTCCTTTTGCGACTACTAAAATCCGGGCGTATCTCGACGATATTCCGCTCACCAGCGGGGTGGGCGAAACTACAATAGAAGATATTGACTTGAGCCTGCTGGATAGAATTCAGGTGTGGAAAGGCCCCACTGCCAGCACCTTTGGGGCGGGATTGGGGGGGATGATTCACCTGCAAACGAAAGCTCAGGAAAATGCGGCACCGACTTCAGTGCAGCTGTCCTCCACCCTTGGTTCTTACGGCTTGCTGCGGCAGGTCATTGATGCCAATCCCGTGGCAACTAATCGCCAGTTTAATGTACACGTCAATTATTCTAAGATCCACAGTGATGGCTATCGGGATAATAATGAATACGACCGGGAGTCTTTTACCATGCTGGGTAAGGCGAAAATCGGGTCGCTCAATGAGGTGACTGCTTTTCTCAATTATACGGACCTGAAAGCTTTTATTCCCAGTTCCTTAAGCCAAGAGGACTATGACAATAATCCAACCCGGGCGGCTTTCACCTGGGGCCAGGTCAAAGGGTTTGAAGATTATGAAAAGGTATTGATTGGCTTATCCAATGAGGCATTATTGTATCAAAAAGGAGGTTTAGACTTTCGCAATGTCACTAGCTTGTTTACCACCTATCGCAGTGCCTATGAATCCACCCCTTTTAATATCCTCCGGGAAAACAATCACGCCATGGGGGCGCGCACCAAATTCACCTATGACCAACAGGGAAAAAGCGATTTGCCAAACCTGACTGTCGGAGCGGAATTCTTTTTTGAAAATTACAACTGGCAAACCTATGAGACCAATGCCGGAAAGCTGGATACCCTGATGAGCGATAATCAGGAAAGACGGCGCTACTACAATCTCTTTGCGGAGGCCCACTATGAATTGGGAAAGCAGTTTTTTGCCACGGCGGGCGTCAATCTGAATCAAACCCATTATAAGCTAACCGATTTCTATCTGCGCAATGGCGATTTATCCGACGATTATTCCTTTGCAAGTATCCTTTCCCCACGGTTGAGCCTGGGGTATCATTTAAAACCCAGGGTAACCCTTTATACTACGGTGAGTCATGGTTTTTCGCCGCCTACGCTGGAGGAGACCCTCGCTCCTGATGGCAGTATTAATCCGGAAATTCAACCCGAGCAGGGTTGGAATGTGGAAGTGGGAAGCCGGGGAAAATATCTGTGGCAAAAGCTGAGTTTTGATTTATCGGTATACAGCATGCATATCAGTGACCTGCTGGTGGCCCGCCGCACGACTGAAGATCAATATCTGGGCGTCAATGCCGGAAAGACCATTCACAACGGCCTGGAAGCTTATGTGCAATATCATGTACTGGGCCTCAAAAGTCCGGTAAATATTTTTGCCACCTATGCCTATTCCGATTACCGTTTCGACGAATTTGTAGATGCTGACAACGACTACTCAGGAAATGATTTGACCGGTACGCCGCCACACGTCTTTACTGCCGGTATTGATTACCGCCCTTCCAAGGGGCTTTACGCCAATGTGAACTTCAAATACACAGATGCCATTCCCCTGCGGGATGACAACTCCATTTATTCTGAAGCGTATCAGGTGGTCAATGCCAAAATGGGGTACTTTATCACCTTGTGGCACCATTTGCAGCTAGATTTATACGGAGGCATCAACAATGTATTGGACGAAAAATATGCCGCTATGTTTCTGATCAATGCGGGAAGTTTTGGCGGCGCTGCCCCGCGGTATTATTATCCGGGATTGCCCCGAAATTATTATGGGGGTGTTTCACTGAAGTATACCTTTCGGAAGTTGGACGATTGATTGGCTAACTTTTTTGATTCGTTTCCCTGTTTTAGTGCTTGTTTGGAGGTGGTGCTTTAGCAGCGAAAATTGCAGCCTGAATAGCTTGCCCGAATATACTTCAGGGACTACCTCCAAACAAGCACTTATAAACCACCGGGAAGGAGATAATTTTGAATGGGGCGTGTCCCCGGGGCTAATGCCCCGGTGTCGCTACGTTACAGGGCTCGTTATTCACTCGGCCGCTCCCTCGGGTCGCGTCTGGCCCCAATGGGCCACCCTTGCACATCGCTCACGCATTGCGTCCCATGTTTGGAGGTCGGATTTGCTGGCGAAAAGCATCATTTTTTTGGCTCAAGCAGTTTGGTGCGGAAACCTGGAGTTTTTCCAATTAAACCATTGATTATCAACACAAAACAACACTAACTCAATGATAGAATTTGCATAATAATAATTAGAAAGAAAACAATAAACTGAGGAATCGTGACTTTAAAAACATCTCTATGAATAAATCCGGAGATAATCAAACTTGTGATCAAGTTGATAAACACTATACCCACCGGAAAGAAAGCTGAAAATCCCTGTAGTTTAATGATATCAACCGAAACTAATACTTGAACTATCCCAACGGCAAACAACAGTATTCCTCCTTGAAATATCATGATTCTCAAAGAGCCAATCATTATTGAATCATTGGTAATCTTTTTAAGTTCGGGTATTTGTTTTTTTTCGCCATAAATATTGTGGGCGATACTCATTGCGATAATAATTACCCCTGCTGCTATTCCCATAAGCCTAAATTTTCTGTTATTAAATTAATGTTCTACACCTCGCAAATACATACTATCACCAGCAATAAACCGTAAGAGCATGTCTGGAGGCGGTGCTTTAGCAGCGAAAATCGCAGGTTTTGGGTGCTCGGG
>CAXHCA010000227.1:0-6079 GCA_964015035.1 uncultured Saprospiraceae bacterium | reverse complement strand
ATCACAGGTTTTGGAACCTCACTTCGGCTGTTTTTTCGTCCTTAGCGCTGCTAAGCACTCAAAAATGAGCCTTGCGAGAACCCAAAATCTGCAATTTTCGCTGCTAAAGCACCACCTCCAAACAAGCACTTAGAATTTAACAAGAATAATCCCGCAAGACGACTATGAAAAAAGATATTCCACAGCATAAGGTTGAAGATATTGCTATTGCCTTGGTTCCCCCTGAAAATGGGCTGGATGGTGAACTCTGGGATTCATTTGTGATCAATTTAAAAGATGAACCCATTAAGAGTGTTTTGATCAGCTCCAAGGGCTATGGTGAGGTGGATGGTGAAAACTTGAAAACCACCACCCTTCGTCACTTCTTTGAAGAGATTGGCCCTTTGGCCATTGAGCGTATTGAACCTATTCAAAGCAAGCTTTTTCGCCTGACCAATGAGTATTGGGTGAGTTTTGTTCACAATGATTATATGTACGATAAGAAATACATTTTTGTGCATGGCAGCATTGCGGAAGAAAACTTTACATTGATTCCATTTATCAACCGCAAAGGGGTCATGATTAGGTAATCTGAGTGCATGTTTGGAGGTAGTCCCTGAAGTATATTCGGGCAGCTATTCAGTCCCGGTAAAAGCGGGATTTTGGAACCTCACTTCGGCTGTTTTTTCGTCCTTAGCGCTGCTAAGGGCTCAAAAATGAGCCTCACGAGAACCCAAAACCTGCAATTTTCGCTGCTAAAGCACCACTCCCAAACCTGTACTGAGAGGAGTGTGTTTTCGTTAAAAAAGTTTTTTTGACTAGAACAATTGTCAAAGAACGTAAATAATGAATATGAGTGTGGACTTAAAACCGAAGAAAGTAATTGATTCCAAAACAGTAATGACGGAAATGGTGATGCCCAACGATGCCAATCCTATGGGAAATCTGATGGGAGGGAATCTACTTCGTTGGATGGATATTGCCAGTGGAATCTGTTCGGGAAAGCACTGCGAAAAACACGTAGTGACGGCTTCGGTAGACCATGTTTCCTTCCAAAAGCCCATCCGGGTAGGAGATGTTATCACGATCGAAGCGACGGTAACCCGCTCTTTCAGATCTTCGGTCGAAGTATTTGTCGAAGTGTTTGCTGCCGATATCAAAGGACAAAATCCCCGGCGGTGTAATCACGCCTATTATACCTTTGTTGGACTCAATGAAGAAAATGGCAAGCCGGTTCCGGTTCCTGCGGTAATTCCCTTGACGGAAATAGAGCAACAGCGATACGATGGTGCCCCCAGACGCCGAGAAGTACGTCTATTACTGAGTGGCCGTATGAAACCCGAAGAAGCCAAAGAGATCAAATCTTTATTTGACGGCTTTACCTTAAAAGATTAATCTGGTCTAGGGCTGCTCTTCGATCGTCTCTCCAAAATATCGAATCACCAAGAATAATACGGTTGCCGAAATCAGCATCAGTGTAATGCAGACCACCCAACCGCCGCCAAGGAGACTGGCAAGTGTTCCCGCTACCAGGCTTACGGTGCCTACCGTCAATGCATACGGCAATTGGGTACGGACGTGATCAATGTGATTACAATCTGATGCCAATGAACTTAAGATTGTCGTATCGGAAATGGGGGAGCAGTGATCTCCCAATACGGAAGCAGCTAATACAATAGAAATGACATTGTATAACATTGGTAAGCTTTCTTCAGGCGTCCATCCTGAACTGATACATATCGCCCAAATTGTAGGAATGGCGATCGGGTAAAGGATGGCCATCGTACTCCAGCTGGAACCGGTGGAAAAACTGATAAAAGCGGCCAAGACAAAGATAATACCCGGTACAAAGTATGGATTAAGACTATCGGCCAGGGTAGAGGTGAGGAAAGTAGCCGTGTGCAATTCCTCTGTGGTAATGGCCAGCGACCAGGCCAAGGCCAGGATAATCAACGCCGGAAACATGGTCTTGAAGCCGGTGATCATCGTATTGATGGTTTCCGCCAATTTCATCGTCTTATTGATCAATGTAATGACAATAGCAGCCAAGACGCCACTTAGGGAGGCCCACAGGAGCGCTTTGTAGGAATCACCGGCACCAATTACTTTACCGAGCTTCATGAAAAAACCGGCTTCTCCTTCCGGGAAAAGGATACCCATAGAAGACCAGACAGTTCCCCAGCTTTGGGAAGTTAACTTTCCCCCTGCTTCTTGCACGGACCCATACAAACTGCCCAACCCCGAATCGATCAGGCCAAATACTGTCATTAAAATTACCAATGAAACGGGGATAAAGGCATGCTGCCATTTTAATGGGGCACCCGAAACGGGGTCGAGGTTTTCCAAAGCTTCTTCATGGGTAGCAAGGGCGCGTGGGGGCATGATTTGCCCGTGGTGCAATGCTCTTTTTTCGGCTTTAGCCATAGGGCCAAAATCCCGGTTCTGATAAATCAGGAAAAGGATGAAAATTAGCGTCAAAATGGGGTAAAACGAATATTTTAATGATTCTATGAAAATGGCATATGGCGTAATATTGCTGTCAAAGCCATGCAACATTTGGATGCCATCATCGATGTATCCCAATTCGGCACCAATCCAGGTTGTAATGAATGCAATCGCAGCTACCGGGGCAGCCGTACTATCTACAATATAGGCCAGTTTTTCTCTGGACACTTTGAATTTATCGGTGACCGAACGCATGGTATTGCCTACAATCAGTGTATTCGCGTAGTCGTCAAAGAAAATGGCAACCCCTAAAAGCCAGGTGACAAATTCTGAACTACGCCGTGTCTTTGCATAGCGGGAAAGTGCATTGACTACCCCGGCCATACCGCCATTCCGCGAAATGATGGCCACCATGCCACCAATCAATAGGGAAAAGACCATCACCGCCAAGTGCCCCCCGTCATTTAGGGCACCGACCAAGTATTTTTCCACTACCGCCAGAAAGCTTTCCAATAAATAATACAAGGAATCAAGCCTCAATCCACCGGCAATGAATGCCCCCGTCCAGACGCCTACAAATAGCGAGACGACCACTTCTTTAAAAATTAAAGCCAGTAAAATGGCAATGACCGGTGGCAATATCGACAACCATAGTGGTATTCCTCTCAATCGGTATTGATTGTGTCCCTTATCGGCTAAGTGATACAGCTGGTAATCATGGTGCCCGGTTTTTATCAAAATCAATGATCCTTCGGGAGAAGCCTCAACTGGCATATCGGCAATGCCGTTTTTAAAGGAGAGTTGCTGGTCTTCCCCATTCACCTGGATGTTGGCAACTCCATTGAGGCCGGAAGAAGTAAAAACAAGCTTGCCGTTTGCAGCGTTTAGCGTATACTGGTCTAATTCAATGTTGGGAATCGAAGGGCTGACAATTGGGGAGAGACTATCCAGGTTTTCCTGGCCCCAGGAAATGAAATTTAGACAACAAATCAGGAGAAATGTTAGTAAATGACGGTTTTTCATTGCTTGTTTTTATAAATTTGGACCTCTCTGATAGAACCCCATCTTGATCTGATGTTTAGAGGTCATATTTGTTAACAGGTTTGACAAATATACAGGATTCGAGGTAATAACCTAATTAAAAAAACTTCGCTAGAAAAAGTATTCATGGTCAAAAAGTTAGTCTTTAGTATGGTTGCTTTCCTGATGTTTCAGACAGTTCAGGGACAAGTTACCGGTCGTTTGGAGGCCGAATTTACGGTTGATGGCATTACCTTGCGCAATCCGTTGGCTGGTGGATTAAATTCGCCACAACTTTCTGAGGTGGACCTCAATAATGATGGGAAGCAGGATCTATTTATCTTCGATCGGGTTGGTAATAAGGTGTTGACTTTCCTAAATGAAGGTGCTGCCGGAGAATCCAATTATGTCTTTGCTCCGGAATTTATCGATCAATTTCCCATCATGGAAGAATGGGTGTTGTTACGCGATTACAATAAAGATGGTATCGTTGATATTTTTGCTTATTCTGATCAGCAGGTTGATGGCGTGATGGTCTATACGGGCTATTACGACAATGATAAAATAGCCTTTACACGCTTCAATTTTGATGCGCCGTTAAATATCATTTTTATTCCTACGCAAACGGGAGGAATGACCCAATTGTACGTAAGTACCATTGACTATCCAGCAGTGGACGATATGGACTGTGATGGCGATTTGGATATTTTGACCTTTAGTCTGGGGGGGGGTAATATCGACCTGTTTTGCAACCAATCTGTAGAATTGGGGTATGGCACCGACAGTTTGATCTTTGAATTGTGTGAAAATTGCTGGGGTGGCATATACGAAAGTGGTATTTCAACGGTGGTGGATTTAGCAGATTCACCAGGAGATTGTTTTAATGGCCTACAATCGGATGAAGATTTGGAATTTCGTCACGCAGGTTCCACTATTCTGACCTTTGATGGCGACAATGATGGCGATAAAGAAGCCATTCTCGGTGATTTGTCTTTTACAAACCTGAATTATTTGATCAATGGAGGGAGTTGTGATCAGGCTTGGATTGTTGATCAGGATGAGGCCTTCCCGTCTTATGACCAATCTTTTGATTCACCTATTTTTCCTGCCAGTTTTTACCTGGATCTCAACAATGATGGCAAAAAAGATCTGGTTGGAGCGGTCAATGCTCGGCGCAACGCGGAGGATGATGAGGTGTGGTTTTATGAGAATACCAACAATAATGAATTTCCGGAATTTAGCTTTCGAACCAATGATTTTCTGGTTTCGGAAATGGTAGATTTGGGGACTGGCGCTCGCCCGCAGTTAGTAGACTATAACGCTGACGGATTGCTGGATTTGGTCTTGAGCAATTATTCCTTTTTTGAACCATTTGGGCAGTTTAACGCCCGAATTTTTCTTTTTGAGAATGTAGGATCAACCACTGAACCCGCATTTGAATTGGTGGATGATGATTACCTGGGGTTGAATGAATTTAGCCAGACCACCCGCTATTTTTCCCCCGCCTTTGGCGATATGGATGGCGATGGTGACCTGGATATTCTGGTGGGAGAACAGAACGGTATGCTGTTTTACGGAGAGAATATAGCAGGGCCGAATCAACCGCTGCAATTTGGCGCACTGACTTACGGTTATATGGGCATTGATGTGGGCTTGGTGAGTGTGCCGCAGATTGTTGACCTCAATCGGGATGGTTTGCCGGATTTGGCCATAGGCTCGCAACAGGGGCGTATCAGTTATTATCAAAATGAGGGGACGGCCGAAAACCCGATGTTTAATCCGGATCCGGAGATTGCCCCCAATCAAAAGAAAATCGGAAACGTAGATACGCGTATTCCAGGAGCTTCCAATGGCTTTTCTTCGCCATTATTTCTCGATGTGAATGGACAATATGTACTCTATACCGGTTCAGAAATTGGACGAATAGAGGTATATTCTAATATCGACAATAATCTCGATGGCGTTTTTGCTCTTGAAACCGAATATTTTGGCAATTTAAGGGAAGGATTTCAAACCCACTTGGCGATGGGGGATCTCAATCAGAATGGAAAAATGGAAGTCATCATTGGCAATTATCGAGGAGGCATCAGCGCTTACCATACGGATATTCCTTCTGGTATCAATACTGCGGCCCATAGGCCATACCAAGATTTGGGATTGACTATTTTCCCTAATCCTGCTCATGAAAAACTAACTTTACAATTGCCCGCAACCTTAACCGGTGAACACACCGTTGAATTGTTCAATGCTGCCGGTCAAAAGCTGTTACAGCAAACTTGGCGGGATACTCGGTTAGACTTAAACCTAACCGAATATCCCAAAGGCGTTTACTGGATCAAAGTACTCGCTGGCAATGCGATGCAAACCAAACGTTTTGTGATTCAATAGTTAGTGCTTGTTTGGAGGTAATCATTCAGTCCCGGTAAAACCGGGGTTTTGGAACCTCTTTTTGGCTATTTTTTTGTCTCTAGGGGTCAAAAATCAGCCTTGCGAGCACCCCAAAATCTGCAATTTTCGCTGCTAAAGCACCCCCTCCAAACAAGCACTAAGGGAAATCCTCTAATGCGATTAAAAACGATGATCAATAGAATCAACCGTTCTATTTACTACCAGCCGTTTTATCGGCCTTAGCTGG
>CAXHCA010000226.1:0-6129 GCA_964015035.1 uncultured Saprospiraceae bacterium | reverse complement strand
CGGGACTGAATAGCTTGCCCGAATATACTTCAGGGACTACCTCCAAACATGCACTGAAGCACGGGATTTGTCAAAGAACCAAGAAGATTAGGGCTAATCGTCTCCTCTTGCTAAACCCACCCGCCAACATTTTCAGGTCCGTTGCCACTAACTCCGCGTCCACCCCATTTCTATTTCCTTCTCCGATATCGCCTTACTCCCCACCAAATCACCACTAGCAAAATCACAATTGGCCAAAGCCCTACCAGTCCAATGATCATTTCCTGGAAGACCGTCCAGCCGTCACCTAGCGCATGACCAATCCGACTCACGAACGAACGGCGGCGCACTTCGGGCTGTTCGTAGCTTTCGTACATCATCACATTCAATGTACTATATTGTACTTGGTCCTTGAGGTAACGCAGCGACCCCTCCGTGGCTTCGATTTCTTCAATTACCTTGCGAAGGTTTTCCTCGACAGCCAAAATTTCTTCCACAGAACGAGCACTCTTTAAGATTTCCCGGTAACGGGCCACCACCGCGCGTTTTGAGGCCAGGCGGGTTTCCAGGTCATAGTATTGGCGGGTTACATCACGGGCAGTGATCGACTTGCGGTCTAGGTGCAGGGCGATACTGGCAATGGCCTCCACCACACTATCCAGTTGCTCTGGCGCTACTTTTAATTCCAGTTGGTTTTGAATGCGATAAGTGTGTTTTTCTTCAGATTCATTAAAAATTTGCACATCGAAAGGCTCCAAAACTTCCGTCAGTTTCGCGCGGCCTTTAGCATAATCCTCCACTTCAATTTCCATGCTGCCCGTACGGATAATCTTCGGGGTGGTGGTGGCAGGTTGCTCATTGGCAGAACCAGCCTGGTCCATATCCTCACTTGCAAAGGAATGATCTGCACTTTCTTCTGCTTCATCGGCATAAGCTAAGTAATTAGCACTCTCCTTTGTACTAGTGTTTCCCCCCATCATACTATCGGAGGCTTGATTACAGCCATACACAAAAGTCAGTAAAAACAGGATTTTCAGTAGTCTTGATGGTTTCATTGGTCTTTTTGTTGAAAGGTAAAGAAATTTCCTAAATTTGAGCCAACTAGTAACTGCAACATGAAAAATACACTGAGTTTCCTGCTTTTGCTGAGTGGACTATTGCTGGGCTGCCAAGATCAGGCAACCACCAATGAAGCAACGGAAACGACTTCAACCACCACCCCGGCAAATACCACAAATACAGATACTTTGAATCCCATTTATATTGGCACTTATACCAAAAAAGAAGGCCACGTTGACGGCAAGGCGGATGGCATTTACACCTATCATCTCGATCCGGAAACGGGTATGATGAAACAATTGGGGGTCACCACCGGCATCATCAACCCCTCCTTTGTGACCGTAAGTCCTAATGGACGTTATCTATATGCGGTAAGTGAAACGGGCCCTGATGTGGGCACCACTGGTTATGTCTACGCTTATGCAATCAGTCCAACCACCAAGACGCTAACCTATCTGAATCGGGAGCCTACCCACGGTCTTGCGCCTTGTCACCTAAGTGTGACGCCGAACGGTCAATTGCTCATTGTCACCAACTATATAGGCGGAGTAGTCACCGTTATTCCGCTTCAGAGCAACGGGGCCCTCAGTCCGGCCAGCGACGTCATTAAATTGCCCGGAAAAGGGATAACTGCACGCCAGGAAGGCTCGCACCCACACTCGGTTGCCATCTCAAAAGACGGCACCTTTGCCTACATTCCCGATTTGGGTACCGACAAGATTATGATCTACGGTATTGCTTACCAAACCGGTAAGTTATTGCCAGCTCAAGTTCCTTTTGTCAAAATAGAAGGTGGTTCCGGTCCACGACACCTCGTCTTTCACCCGTATAGTATGATCATGTACGTGGTGAATGAATTGAGCAATACCATCACTTCTCTGACCATCGATCGGGTGACCGGGGCCTTAACCGTTTTCCAAACCATCAGCACCCTGCCCGCTAATTTCAAGGGAGAAAGTTATGCCGCAGATATCCACCTCACCCCGGATGGTCATTTACTTTATGCCTCCAACCGTGGACACAACAGCTTGGCTATCTTTGAGATCAATCCAGATAACGGCTTGCTCATTCCAATGGGACATACCCCTACTCGCGGAGAGTTTCCCCGCAATTTCATGATTGACAACAAAGGCCGTTTTCTCCATGTGGCCAATCAAAATACCAGTAATATTGTCAGCTTCAAAATTAACCCCAACAATGGACAATTGACACAAGTTCAAGATATTCCAGTGCCTACTCCGGTTTGTATTACACCGAAAAGGACTGGTGGTGGACGATATTGACAGCGACTTCGGAGATGATGTGGCAGAATTTCCTGCCACGGTTCCGAATACATCTTTAGCAGCTCCGTCAACGCTATTCTTGATCAATCCCGGATTGCACCCGGCACAACCCGAAAAATACAGCCTGCGTGCCTTTCTCAACGGACGTATATAACTCAGCCGGACTTCAGCAATAAGCTGAAGTCCGGCTGAGCATGGTTTATACTAAAGTTTATTCGCAGGAGTCATGATAAGGTTAATTCAGAGGACTTTCCATCGCCCTGCCCTTACCCAGCGACTCTATTCATTCGGATTTCCAGTACCAAGGGGGCAAGTATCACATTCGACGGCCCTTAGATTATTTGTGCAATCGGTAGCGTTTATTTCAACAGCCATGGCCCGGATAGCATCAGCACAGGCTTCCGCATCCTCGTCTGAGATTGGAATTCCAAAAGATTGGTACTCTCCCGGTAATCTTACCCAGCATTCGTAACTACCCGGATTTCCTACGATCCAGATAAAGTTGTCGCCACAATTTTGGTCAAAACAAATAAATACATCTATGGTACGGGGAGCGAAATAACCACAACTGCTTCCGGGAAAACGATCCTCAAATCTTGGATTACTAATATCAAAATTTTGTGGATAGTCCTCAGCCCAACAACAGTTGCCGCCCGGGCATTCTGCATCTTCCCCGTCGCAGTCCTGATCAATGCCATCTTCACAAATTTCTTCCGCACCGGGGAAGATATTCGGGTTGCCGTCATCGCAATCTACGTTGCAGGCAAAGCCGTCGTTATCGGCATCAAAAGGATCGGCTTCACAGATGATGTCGTTGACCGCCGCCACCAATTCGGCATAACAATCATCACTAATGGCCCCGTAATTCCGGAGCGCCTGCAGATAGGTGAGCAGATTCGACAGCTTTTGAATGCCCTGATTGACACGTCCGCGCTGGAAGCTGGTCTTGGCGCCCCGCAACCGGCCAATGATACTGGAGCCCGGTCCGGGATTCATCTCGCCATTGGCAATTTTTTCTTGGATGCGCGCAATGAGGTCATCGATCATGACAATGGCCGTAGCCGGATCGCGAAAATCGATGGTTTCGGTGGTTTGGTTGAGGTCCTTTTCTACCTGCTGCGGTGCCTCCTTTTCACAGGAAAACAGCACTAGCAGTCCAAAAATGGGTAAGAGTAATTTTTTCATTGGTTGAGTTTTAAGTGTTAAATGTTTAATAAATGCCTTTTTTGGAATCATAAAACTTAGAACCCGTGGTGATGCAACAATGGCAAAACACGGGAGCATACCTTATTTGTGTCGTTTATGAATAGAGTTTGGCAAAGTAGTTCACCCAAATGAAAGGGTGATCTTTAAGAAAGGGAAATTAGAATACCTCAAAAGGGTATAACAAAGCAGTTCAGTAGGCAAAACAAGATAGTAATTTTGGAGAGGGAAAACAATATGATGATTTTTTTGGCAGGATCATGCTGAAAATTCCCGAAAATATTTTTGACCAGAATGACCGTCTCCGCACTGTTTTGCCCCCTAAAGTACTTGATAAAATGCCTACCTTTGCACCCATGATGCACTACTCCACCCACGACCTGAACGATACCATCGTTGCCCTGGCAACCCCCAGCGGTGTTGGTGCCATTGGGGTAATCCGCCTTTCCGGCAAAGACGCCATCGGCATTGTAGACCAATTATTCCCTGGAAAAAAATTGGCTGAACAAGCCACCCACACCCTGCATTTTGGCACTATCCGCGACCGCAAAAACACCATTGTAGATGAAGTGGTCGTCTCCCTCTTTAAAGGCCCTAAATCCTATACCGGCGAAGATGTGGTCGAAGTCTCCTGCCACGGCTCCAGTTACATCATCCAGCAACTCATCCAACTCTTTATCGATACCGGAGCGCGCCTGGCCCAACCCGGAGAATATACCCTGCGTGCTTTCCTCAACGGCCGCATGGACCTCAGCCAGGCCGAAGCCGTTGCCGATCTAATTGCCTCCTCTTCCGAGGCCTCCCATGCTTTGGCCTTGCGGCAAATGCGCGGTGGTTTTAGTGACGAAATCCAGCAATTGCGCCAGCAACTACTCGACTTCGCCAGTTTGATTGAACTCGAACTCGACTTTAGCGAAGAAGACGTCGAGTTTGCCAACCGTGATGAACTGCGGAAATTGGTTGAAAAAATCAAAGGCTTGATCCGCTCCCTGATCCAGTCCTTCCAACTCGGTAATGCCATCAAACAAGGCGTCAATACCGTCATTGCCGGGCGGCCCAATGCCGGCAAAAGTACCCTGCTCAATGCCCTGCTCAACGAAGAGCGCGCCATCGTCAGCGACATTGCCGGGACTACCCGCGACACCATTGAAGAAACCCTCAACATCCAGGGTATCCAGTTCCGAATGATCGACACCGCTGGTATCCGCGAAGCCCAGGATCAGATCGAAGCCATCGGTGTAGAAAAAACCATGGCCAAGATCGAACAAAGCAGCATCCTCGTCTACCTCTTCGATGCCGCCAACACCCCTCCCGCCGACGTGCGCACCGATCTGGAACGCCTCCATCGTGAAGGTTTACATCTACTCGTCGTCGCCAATAAGATGGACCGCAATCCGTACGCCAAAGCCGAGGATTTCCTGAGCCTCGAAGATCGGGAAAAATTCACCTGGGTCCCCGTCAGTGCCATCAACCGCATGAACATCGAATACCTCAAGGAACTCCTCTACCAATCCGTAGTCGACGAAAAAGTGCAGCTCGACAGCCCCATCGTGAGCAATGCCCGCCACTACGCCGCCCTGCAAAAAGCCTACGAAAGCCTCGACGACGTACAAAAAGGTCTCGATAGCGGCATCACCTCCGATTTTATTGCCATGGATATTCGCCGGGCCCTGGCCTTCCTCGCTGAGATCACCGGTGGAGTGAGTACAGATGATTTGTTGGGGAATATTTTTGGGCGGTTTTGCATCGGGAAATAGTTCACTTTCCTTTATTTGCTAAGTGACTGTTTTTATTGACTTTATGCACGTTCTTTCTTCTTTTATTTGTTGCCCGTTAGCCCTTTTTTGAGTATATTTGTTGCCCAGTTGTTGCCTAACCAACAGATTTGTTGCCCACATTGAGTTTTCAAATTTATTGGCGAAATGATGCACCATACAGCACCATTAGGCTACAAACTGCACCAACAAGCAACAAATGAGTAGTAATCTTCAAATACCTAAAGTCTGTCAACATTGTGGCAATTCTTTTGTGGCTCGAACCACAGTGACTAAGTATTGCGGAGATACTTGTGCAAAAAGAGCATACAAAAAAAGGAAGAGAGACGAGAAGATTAAAGCAGCTCTTGTAGAAACTCAAAACGAGATACAAGGCTTGCAAACTTCACAAAGTGTTCAAACCTCAACCCTGCATTCTAAGGAGTTCTTATCGGTGCAAGAAGTGGCTAATCTAATTGGTGCAAGTAGATGGACTATTCAACGAATGATTCAAAGGCAACAACTAAAAGCTGCCAAGTTTGGCAGACGTACCATAATAGCAAGAACAGAAATTGACAATCTTTTTAAATAACGGCATAAGATGAAAGTAACATTAAGAAAACGGCTAAAGCGAAACAAAATCACTCTATACCTGGACTACTACGACAAGGGCAAAAGAGAATATGAATACTTAGGTTTATACCTCACACCGAAACCCGAGAAAGGCTCTTTGACCAAAGCACAGAAAGATGAGAATAAAAAGATACTAGCCTTAGCTGAAAATATCCGAGCAAAGCGATTACTTGAAATACAGAACAATCATTATGCCTTTAGAGATAACGAAAAGTTAG
>CAXHCA010000225.1:0-6136 GCA_964015035.1 uncultured Saprospiraceae bacterium | reverse complement strand
TTGGCTTCGTCGGCAGCGTCAGATGTGTATAAGAGACAGATACCAGAGGGATCAGCTTAAGTGGTATAGTGCGGGATAAAAATACCAAGACCCCCGTTCCAGGAGTGATCTGTCTCGCATCCGTTGTTGGCCAACAGCCACAAATTCATCTAAATACAACTCGGGAAGATGGCGCTTTTGTCTTTGCTTTTGATCAATTGCAAGGAGAGCAGGACTTATGCGTAGGTATGAGCAACCGTGATGCAGGAGAGGTAGAGATTTTGATCAACAACGATTTTTCTACTGATTTTTCGGCACTTCAAGCTGTTCCGTTAACTTTTGATAGTGCTCAGCACCGTCTTTTCGAAAAAATGTATCTCAATGAACAACTGCAACAACAATTTTCCTGGGCGAAGACAGTAAGTAGTACCCCTCCCGCTGAGGACCTCATCCCAAGCACCAATTTGGGCACAGCGGATGAGTTTTTTGAGATTGCAGACTTTATTGATCTTCCCACTTTAGAGGATGTTTTTCGCGAAGTCATTCCTTTTGTAAAGGTGAGAGGAAAAGTAGGCGCACGAACTTTGAGTATTTGGGATAAACAAATTGAATTGTACAATGATAATCCGGTAGTACTGCTGGATAATGTTCCCATTTATGACATTGATGAATTGTTGAAACTTAATCCGAAAAATATTCAACGCATTGGGGTGATTTACGCCAACTATCTTTTAGGAGATTACCTTTTTGGCGGCATGTTGTCAATTACCACCAGCACCGATAATTTTGCCGGATACCAATGGCCTGGAGAGTCAGTTTTCTTTTCCTTTACGACCATCTCATCAGGCAAGACTTTTCAGTATCCGGACTATTCCGTTCCGGGAACACGAGAAAGTAGAAAGCCGGATTTTAGAACCACGCTCTATTGGAATCCTCAAGTAGCACTTACTCAAGAGGAGAAAACGATAAACTTCTTTACTTCCGATTTTACGGGAGACTTTGAAGTGATTGTCAGAGGTGTTTCGGAAGACGGAAGTCTACTTTATGGCAAGACCACTTTTTCGGTTCATCGTTGATCTTTTTTGAATATTAACTTACTAAAGCCAGTAAAGTAGGCGATTTTATTAGGGCTTGCGCCAAAATTGTAAACTTGTACAACAAAATTGATAACGGACAGGGCGGGTTTGCCCACATCTTTGCATCGACAATTTATTCAAACAATTATTTATTCAAACCTCAAAAATTTTGTCATGCAAGTAATCAAGTCTTTTTGTCTTTTTATCTGTTTGTTTGCCAGCGTTTCTTTATTTTCTCAAAGTGCACAGGGTATTTGGGAGACCATTGATCAGGTTTCCACGGCGTTCTCTAACTACGATGCGGATGCCTTTGGTAGTTATTTCACAGATGATGCTCATTTAGTAAGTCCGATGGGTCACGTCCTTGATGGGAAGGTAGCCATTACAGAAGGGCATCGTGGATTATTCGCAAGTTTAGGTACACCTAATCCCGATGTAGTTGATGTATTTTCTGATAAGAAAGTGGTGACATTGGGTGACGGATTGGTATTGGCGTCTTTTATTGACGAAAGTACTGGAGATCCGAAGACAGATGGTAAACTAGCCTTCACCATGTTGCTGACCGAAGATGGTGGCAAATGGTTGATCAGAAGTGTACAAATGACACCAGTAGTGCCGATGCCTGGGAAGTAGTGAGAAAGAGAGTTGTCAGGAGGCTAGAGATTTTGAAGTATACCTGATGAAGATATTGGTAAAAAGGAAAAAGCCCTTGTATTCCAAATTGAATACAAGGGCTTTTCCTATGGTATCAGTGGAGGATTAAGCTTCCAGTACCTCTTTGACCAAATCAGCTGCTTCTTGCAGCAAGATGGCAGAGTGTACCGCCAATCCTGATTCATCAATAATCTTTTTCGCCAAATCCGCATTGGTACCTTGCAAGCGGACAATGATGGGGACTTCAATTGAGCCCATATTTTTGTAAGCATCCACAACACCCTGCGCTACCCGGTCACAGCGAACGATACCACCAAAGATATTGATCAGAATGGCCTTTACATTTGGATCCCGCAAAATGATGCGGAAGGCTTGTTCTACCCGAGCCGCATCAGCCGTTCCACCAACGTCGAGGAAGTTGGCAGGCTCACCACCGGAGACTTTAATAATGTCCATGGTAGCCATGGCCAAACCGGCACCATTTACCATACAACCTACATTACCATCCAGCTTCACGTAGTTGAGGCCAAAACTCTTGGCTTCTACCTCCGTAGGATCTTCCTCATCGGTATCGCGCATTTCTGCCAGATCTTTGTGGCGGTACAATGCGTTATCGTCCAGGGTTACTTTACAGTCTACTGCCAGGATGCGATCATCGCCCGTTTTCAGGCAGGGATTGATTTCGAACATAGAAGAGTCCGATCCCAAAAAAGCCTTATAAAGGGAGGAAATAAACTTGGTCATTTCTTTGAAAGCCTTGCCGCTCAGGCCCAAATTAAAGGCCACCTTGCGTGCCTGGAAGGCTTGTAGACCCAATTCCGGATCGATGTATTCCTTGTGCACCAGGTGCGGGGTTTTCTCGGCTACTTCTTCAATGTCCATTCCACCCTCAGTAGAGTAGATGATGACATTGCACTTCTTCTCGCGGTCCATCAAGATGGAAACATAAAATTCTTTATTGGCATCAAAATCAGGAGCGTACACGTCCTCGGCTACCAACACCCTACGTACCAATTTACCCGGGCCATTAATTCCGCCGGGAGTTTGCGGCGTTTTCAACATCATCCCAAGGATGTTACCGGCGTGTTCTTTGACACCATCCAGGTTTTTGGCCAGTTTTACTCCGCCACCTTTCCCACGACCACCTGCGTGGATTTGAGCTTTGATAACCGCAAATTCGGTACCGGTTTCTTCCTGCAACTGCTTGTAAGCAGCTACGGCCTCGTCAACGGTATTAGCGACAATGCCTTCTTGTATGGCAACATTGAAACTTTTGAGTAGTGCTTTTCCTTGGAACTCGTGAAGATTCATATTAGGAATTGGTTGATTAGTTGTAGTTTTTTTGACGCGCCAAAAGTAAGGCATTTTTGGGGGATTACAAAAGTAGCTTGGACAAAATGAAGTGTCGAAAATTGATTAACTTTAGATTTTGAATCATTTGTAAACCTTTTTCAGATGTCCATCCTGCCTGAAACGAGCAAAAATACCTTTGATCCGACCGCGGCTTCCGTCGTTAGTTTCTTGCGTGATCTGAATACGCCCTGGAAAATGAAGCTGTTTTTTCTTACTAAGTTGCCTTCTTTGCTTTTTTGGGGAGTACGCATCAAAAATATCGATCCTTATCGGGCTCAGGTGACCATCCCGTTCAGCTGGTGGTCGCAGAATCCCTTTAAGTCTACCTATTTCGCTGCCTTGGCAGGCGCAGCGGAGCTTTCTACGGGGATGTTGGCTTCCATTGCCCTCAAAGGACGAGGGCGCATTTCCATGCTGATTACCAATTTGGAAGGCCAGTACACCAAAAAAGCTACGTCAGTGGTGACATTCACCTGTGCGGAAGGCCAGCAGATCATTGACACCATTCAAAGTGCCATTGATTCCGGAGAAGGCCGGGAGGTGACGGTGACGTCGATTGGGCATAATGCGGAAGGAATGGAAGTGGCGCAGTTTAAATTTACGTGGTCGTTTAAGGTGAAATGATCGAAAGGCCCTCTAGCTTTTTGTATCGTATCAAGCTCCAAACATTAAGGTGCTCATTTTTTGACAATAATGACAAAAAAATCCCGAATTTCATCCCTGCCAAGGGGAGAAATTCGGGAAAGCTTCTGTTTTATAATCTTTTCAGAAAGCGTATGCATCAATAGTTTGGTTTATTCCCATAACTGAAAATAGACTTAACTATTTTGTAGCCCTTCTATTTTAAGATCAACTTCTCCGTATAGATTCCTTTTTCCGTTTGTACACTCAACAGATAAATACCTCCCGGTAGTTGCTGATCAAGTTGCATACTCCATTGGTTCAAACCGCTATTGGCCTCAAAGGCTTGCTGTTGTACTCGAGCGCCAACATTGTTGAACAAGGAAATTTGTAGACTCATGGCCTCATTAGCCTCCAGGGCAATATTGACTTTTCCATCGGTCCGTACCGGATTTGGCGCCACGATGATTTTGCTGATATTTTCCGGAAACTGAGTACTTACGGCTTCATCCGTCATGAAGGTGGCTGAGCCGGAAACCGAGGTACAGAAGTAGTGGCTATTGGACGCTCTAACCCGCCAGTAGTATTTCCGATTAATATCTAAGTCCGGTAAGATCACGTGATTGGTAGTGGTCCAGTAGCGATCGGTAATGGCAAAGGCAAAAGTGGGGACGCGGGAAACTTCTACACTATAGAAAGTGGCATTCTCCACCTCTTCCCAAGCTAGCTCTGCCTGATTGAAGGGCACCAATTCGTCATTGATGGGATAAATGGGTACTGGGGCCGTTTCTGCTACCGGATCGGCAGGTGTTTGGTTATACAATAATTCCGGTTTTTCATCATAGAGGTTGGCTCGCATGGCGGCAATTTGTCCGTCAGAAAAGCGGTAAGAACAGGCGTCATCCGCATAGGACATAATCAGCGTCCCGTCAGAGCGGAATTTTTCATTATTGGGATCGGTTTGCTGCACTGAACTTTCCGGAGAACTACTGCTGCACTGCCAGCGATAGCTCAGGTAATCCGGGGGCGTATCACAAAAACCATCGGCGGCAATTTCACAGTTGGATTGATCCACCAACTCCACAAAAGCCGTATCGATGATCAAAGTGTCGATGATCAAGGTATCTTGAAAATAGGTGTAGTCATAAGTCACGGTGACCGGCGCTGGATTGTTAAAATTGTAGGCAAAAATATCACCGTCGTGAGTCGGACCTCCTTCCCAGCCCAGGAAAGGGTGGGGCAGAGACAACGCGTGCCCGACCTCGTGCGACCAGGTATGATCAGCGGCATCCGCGCAGCTTTTGGCCACTGCAATACCGGCATAAGGCAAATTGTAACCGCAGTTGCCCGCCGGATCAGAGACGAAGTAGCAGTTGAGCGTATTTTCTACGTTATTGGCAAACATCATCTCTGCTCCTTCTAGTACGCTATTGTGGTTGTTCCAAGCATCATTGTTGATGAAATTGATTTCTCCTTCAATGAAAAATTGAATATTGGCCTGCTCGTAGTCTTGGTTCAAGACACAAAGTGCATCCAGCAGTTTGTTGTAGGAAAAATAGCCTGCTCCTGTATTGGTTCCGAGTAAATGTATCGTTAGGGGAACATAGAGCAAGGTATCCGTATTTTTTTGGTAGAGGGCCGGATTGGCCTGATATTTCTTAAGCCAGGCAGACTTGCCCGGTAGTGTACCACAAGGATCAAGATCGTATTTGGTTTGAGCACTGGCCAATATGGCAAAGCTAAAGAAAGCAAATATAAAGAGTAAGGATCTACGGGTCATAAGCTGTAATTTTGAGTAAAGCGATTAGGAATGGGAGGTTTGTTTAAGATTTTAGAAGTTATGGTAAAGGTAACGACCTTTACCATAACCCTTTAAAATTACTTAACGACTAATTTACGAACAATTCGGTCATTTTCTCCTATGAGCTCCACGAGGTAGAGGCCGCTGCTGATGGTATTCAGCGAAAGCTGTAACTGGTTGGTTCCTGGGTTGGCCTCAAACGGCAGGCTCTTTATTTCCTGGCCGGTCAGATTGACAATTTTTACTTGCAAATTGGCCCTTTCTTTGGCTTGAAAAGCAATCGTGATTTGCTGGTCCTTCGTGGTTGGGTTTGGATAAATGGCAAAGTCATCGACATTGGCAATTTCATGGGTACTTGTGATGGTCTCGCCGGTCGTAAAGGACGCCATATCTGAAAAGCGCATACAGGTAGAATAGAGGCTGTATGGCCGAACACGCCAATAATAATCCTGATTGGGTTCCAAACCGGTGAACGTCACCGAATTGGTCTCTACGGTAGCGCTGAAAATAGTAAAAGTGAAAAATGGAAATGGATTCATATCCACAATATAATACTGGGCATTGGGGATAGGGGCCCATTCCAGGGTGATAGAGCTAATCGTATCGGTGAGCAACTGCCCTTCAGTAGGATAAACGATTTCAACTACGGCAT
>CAXHCA010000224.1:0-6224 GCA_964015035.1 uncultured Saprospiraceae bacterium | reverse complement strand
AGAAGGGGTCGCGGATGGCTTATACCTTGCCGGCAACCGGGGAGATGTCAAGATCATTAGCATGTCGTTAGGCGATATCTTCTGGAGCAGCACCATTGCTGACGGTGTTTATTACGCCTACAATAAGGGCAAGATGGTCTTTGCCGCAGCAGGCACTTCCACTTGGATTACCTCCTGGGTAGGCGTAACCTTCCCCGGCACCATGGCGGAAACCGTCACCGTAACCGGCATCAAAGACGGCAGCAGTATGCAAAAATGCAACACCTGCCATTCCGGTAGTGCTGTTGATTTTGTGGCCGTGATGCAACGAGCCAGCGACAATGACCGCACGACTTTGACCTTGCATCTAAGTGGCAATACACCGGCACGAGTGAGCGGATCTTCAGCCGCTACGGCTACTACTGCTGGCATTGCGGCATTGATTTGGGCCACCAATCCGAGCCAATCGCGGGCACAGGTGCTGCAACGTATGAAAAATGCCTCCACTTTTTATCCAGGCCGAAATGGAGACTTTGGCTGGGGATTGATCGATGCGGCGGCAGCAGTGAATTAGAGCGTTTACCAAAGGGGCCGGAGGCTTTTCAAGGATGCCTCCGGCAACTACTTTATTACGCAGCAAAGGTTCACAGAATCGATGCCTTATGATAAAAATTTTCAAGGTCTGGTAAGAGTGATTCAAAGTCAAGCCAAAAGGCCAATCAATGCTTCTTAAAGGCCCTTGTGTTTGACCTTTTAGCTTGACCACTAAATTTGTCAAAAAAGGAAGATATTACCAATTCCACTCACAACTCAATATCCTCCTCATTGATCAAGCGGCCATTGATGCAGCGGATGATGCGGGCGGGGAAATTTTCGAGAATGCGGTAATCGTGGGTGGCAAAGAGCACGGCCGTATCGTTTTGTTGGGCCAGGCGGCGCATGAGCAGCAGGATATCATCACTGGTTTCGGGATCGAGGTTACCCGTTGGTTCGTCAGCGATAATGAGATCGGGATTATTGAGCAAGGCCCGGGCGATGACGACCCGTTGTTGTTCTCCACCGGAGATCTCGTGTGGAAATTTCTTGCGTTTTTCCAAAAGGTCGACTTGTTCCAACACTTCCACCATGCGCTTTTCCATGGCATTTTTGTCCGTCCAGCCGGTGGCACGCAAGACAAAAAGCAGGTTTTCTTCCACGGATCGGTCGTCCAGCAGGTTAAAATCCTGGAAGACAATGCCCAATTGACGCCGCAACAAGGGAATGGTTTTCCGGTCGAGGGTAGCCAATTGGTGGCCGGCCACTTCTCCTTTTCCTTCCGTCAAAGGCAGTGCCGCATAGAGGGTTTTCAGCAAACTGGATTTACCGCTGCCCGTCTTGCCGATCAGGTAGGCAAACTCTCCTTTCGAGATTTTCAGATTGACACCTTCCAGGATTTTTTTTCCCTTTTGGTAAACATTGACATTTTTCAGTTGTACAATGAGGTTACTCATAGACCAGTTGGATTTGCCCCAAAAATAGGCAATTCCCTCATAAATGATCAATTATTCATAATATGACATCATTTTGACCGATAGCAAAGGTGCAAAGCCGCTGGCGAAAGCTTAACTTTGTGGACAAATTTATGGGTCCATATACTAATCTTGTGAAACAGAGTCAACCCAAAAGATCAATCACCCCTTCTTGGAGGCGCTTTTGATTAACCTTTTAGCTTGACCACAAGATTAAAAAATGAACAGAATTCCAAATAAAATCATCAACCATGAAGAAAATACATATTATCGCCATCGTCATGATTGCCGTGGCCATCGGGCTACTCACTACGGCAGCCGAAGACATGAGTACTTATGCTACCTTTGCCCAGGCGGAAAAAACGGGTGAAAAAGTAAAGATTGCCGGACAATTATCGAAAGATAAGGAGATGGTTTATAATCCGGAAGTAGACCCCAATTACTTCAGCTTTTTCATCAAAGACAGCAAGGGAGAAGAACGCAAGGTGGTCCTATTGGCGGAAAAGCCACAAGATTTTGAACTATCGGAACAAATCGTGCTGACCGGCTCCATGAAGGGAGAAGAATTTATCGCTACAGATATGCTGATGAAGTGTCCTTCAAAATATAAGGATGAGGAGGTGTATATCAAGAGTAAACGAGAAGGATAGAGCCGTAGGCGTGAGAGATGATGAGGAATTTTAAAAATGACTTAGAAATAACGTAATAGATAATGGAGGAAATCCAGTATATCGGCGAACATTTGGGGCCGAGTAGGATCGGGCAATTTGCGGTGATTTTTGGTTTTTGTATGGCATTATTGGCCTCAGTAGCCTATTTTTTTGCGGCACAGAGAAGAGATCATCCGGAAGCAGCCAATTGGTTGCGTATCGGGCGTTTTGCTTTTGTGGTGCACGGATTGGCGTTTTTCACGGTGATTGGGCTCATCTTTTATGTGATGACGCAGCAATACTACGAATACCAGTATGTGCAAGCTCACGTGTCGGACGATTTGCCGTTTAAATATATCTTCTCCGCTTTTTGGGAAGGTCAAGAAGGCAGTTTCCTACTCTGGATGTTCTGGCACATTGTACTGGGCATGATCCTGATGCTAACGGCCAAAAAATGGGAAGCTCCTGTGTTATCTACACTGGCTTTAATCCAGCTTACACTGGCATCGATGCTGCTCGGCGTGTATGTAGGCTGGGGACCGGAACAGGTCAAAATTGGGAGTAACCCCCTATTACTTCTCCGAGAAGTGATGGATGCACCGATCTTTAGCAATGCCGATTATGTGAGCTTGATTAAAGGAACGGGTCTCAATCCACTCCTGCAAAATTACTGGATGACCATCCACCCGCCTACCCTGTTTTTAGGATTTGCCTCTACGGCCATTCCATTCTGTTTCGCGGTAGCGGGTTTGTGGTTACGGGATCACAAGGCATGGCTCAAGCCAGCTTTGCCCTGGGCGCTGTTTAGCGGTGCTATCCTGGGAACCGGTATTCTCATGGGAGGAGCCTGGGCCTACGAAGCATTGAGCTTTGGAGGTTATTGGGCCTGGGACCCCGTAGAAAACATGTCGCTGGTCCCCTGGTTAATCTTGATTGGAGGTATTCACACCAACCTCATCTCCAAAAACACCGGTTACTCCATCCGTAGCACCTATATTTTCTATTTGCTAACCTTTATCTTTATTGTCTACTCTACCTACCTCACGCGTAGTGGTGTGCTCGGAGATACTTCGGTACACGCCTTTACCGAAATGGGATTGGAAACACAATTGGTCCTGTTCATTTTGGGTTTTACCGGCTTGTCCATTTACCTAATGGCCAGTCGTCATAAAGGCATTCCGAGTCCACAAAAGGAAGAAGCGTCCTATTCCAAGGAATTTTGGATGTTTATCGGTTCATTGGTATTGTTATTTTCGGCACTCATCATCACGGTATCCACCTCACTACCGGTTTACAATAAGATCGTGCAGATTTTTGACCCCACATTTGAGGGCCGGGTGATTACGGAACCTATCCCTCATTACAACAAATACCAATTGTGGATCGCTGTGTTTATCGGTTTGTTATCCGGAGCTTCTCAATATCTTCGCTATCGGGAAGTGAACTGGTCGAACCATTTGAAAAAATTTGCAATACACACCGGGGTTGCACTGGCTATTGCTGTGGTTTTAGCCATCTTGGTTTCGCTCTGGATTAACGTTTATGCCTGGCAATACTGGATCATGTTGATCACCGCTCTATTTACTGTGGTGGCTAACATTGACTATGTCATTACCTTCCTAAGGGGTAATTTGAAGTTGGCCAGCTCGGCTTTTGCGCACGTTGGTTTTGGCATCATGATCTTGGGGATCGTGGCATCGGGACTCAACCAAAAAATTATTTCGCAAAACACCTTCATCATGGATGGCCTGATTCAGGACGCCAGCGATGAAACCCTCAAGGAAAACATCCTGCTATTCAAGAATTCACCAACGATGATGAGGGGGTATGAGGTCACTTATGTGAAGGATACAATGGATGATAAGTTTACCCGCACCTTTCAGATCAACTACAAGCAACGCGATGAGCAAGGCAATATCACGCAGGAATTTGATTTGTATCCCAACATTTTATACGATAAATCCTTTACCAAAGTGGCTGCGGCCAACCCATCAACAAAGCGGTATTTCAACAAGGATATTTTCACCCACATTGCCTCCTTACCTCAGGTGGAGATCGATATGGAATACCGCAAGCAGCGGGAAGATAGCCTCAACTACCGCACCTTCAATTTTGAAGTGGGCGAAACCATTGAGTTTCCCGATACCATTATCAATCCGAATACCAATAGCACGTCCATCAAAACTTACCGGGTAAAATTGCTGCAAATCCTGCACCATCCGGAGCATCCGGATTACGAGCCGGAAGCGGGAGATTATGCCATTGGCGCCCGGCTGGAATTACAGCATACTGATGATGACAGTACCTTTATTGTCGAGCCCGTAATCTTGCTGCGCGGCCAATTTCTGTACCACTATCCGGTACAGATCAATAACCTAAGTACCAAGGTTCGCATCAGTCCGGAGTTCCTGGACCAGGTGTTCCCGATGGATGGTGAATTGAACTTTGAGGAATTTGTTTTAAAGCGCGGCCAGCGCTTTAACTACCACGGCTACGACATCGTCTTTAAGGGGTTTAATAAAGCGCCCGAAAACAGTACTTACGTCAAAGAAGAAGGCGACATTGCCGT
This sequence comes from uncultured Saprospiraceae bacterium, assembly GCA_964015035.1. Lineage (GTDB taxonomy): Bacteria > Bacteroidota > Bacteroidia > Chitinophagales > Saprospiraceae > BQJU01. Next base: position 1,518 of record CAXHCA010000224.1, on the reverse strand, counting down.
CAGTGCAGTCATGGAAGTCCAGGGAAAAGAGGGCCAAACCTATAGCGCCGAGCCGCTCTACTTGATTCGCGACAATCGCCCCTTAAATGTGATGGACATGATTGAAGAATTGGGCCTGCACTTCCGGTTTGAGCAATTGGATCCCGTAGCAGAAACGGTGCGGATCACGGTGGCGGCCAGTGGACAAGATCCATTTGAATTTCCGGTGCAAATTGCCACAAATTCCCTGCGTTCTGACTATGTCGTACTAAAAGCCATCGAATTTCCGGGTATCAACTATTTCTGGATCGGCTCCTTGATGATGATGCTTGGTTTAGGAATGGGTATGGTAACGCGTATCCGCCAAAACAGGGTGACCCGTGCTTAATTCTGTAGTCATTATTGGCGCTGGAAATGTTGGGCACCACCTTGGATTACACCTGGTGAAAGCTGGCGTGCACGTCCTCCAGGTGTACAGCAGAAGGCTGGACCATGCCCAGTCTCTCGCTCAAGAATTGGACACTTCTTTTACCACTCAACTTGCTGACCTTAATACACAAGCGGACCTCTACTTGCTCACCGTAAGTGATAGTGCCATCGGCGAGGTAGCAGCCGCCCTACCCTTTTCCTCAAAAGCGGCCCCATTGGTGGTTCATTGCTCCGGCGCAACCCCAAAGGAAGTGTTGGCTCCTTCCCTGGAGCGCTATGGCGTTTTCTATCCCTTACAAACCTTTACCAAAGGTAAAAATGTGGATTTCAGCACCATTCCCATTTGTGTGGATGCTCAGTTAGAAAAAGATCAACAATTATTGGCAGACTTAGGTCAACGGATAGGCTGCCCGGTTTATACCATCAATGACGAGCAGCGAGCCACTTTACACCTGGCAGCAGTTTTTGTCAATAATTTCACGAATCACTTGTATCAAATTGGAGAAGACCTCCTCAAAACACACGACCTACCCTTTGATTTGGTACGTCCGCTGATTCTAGAGACTGCGCAAAAGGTGATGGAAGTCCCCCCCAAGCAAAGCCAAACCGGTCCAGCTATTCGCGGAGATCAGACCACGATTGAGCGGCATTTAAAAGCGCTGGAAGCACACCCTCAATATGCAAAATTGTATACCTTGCTCACCAAAAGCATTCAAAATATCTAAGTATGCGCATTATTGGTTACATCGAACATCCCAGCATGAAAATCACGGTATTCAAAATGGATACCCGGCTGTCGATCAAATTTGAAACGGGAAACTATGAGCAGACCTATAAGTACCGCATGGGAGATTTGATCCAATCCTTGGAAGACATAAAACGGCTGGTGGATGCTCCTTTCTTAGCCAGTGTACTTCAGGAATTTGAACGCATGCAGCGCATTAGCCAAATGGCCCTGGAAAGACATTTGCCAAGAGGCAACGAAGACGAGTTTCCAAAGATTGTTTAGAAACGAAGGATCACTACTTACCAGGGCTTCAGTGCTTGCTTGAAGATGGTGCTTTAGCAGCGAAAATTGCAGATTTTGGGTTCTCGCAAGGCTCATTTTTG
>CAXHCA010000223.1:0-6322 GCA_964015035.1 uncultured Saprospiraceae bacterium | reverse complement strand
CGCCAAATCCTCATTATATGCCACCGTTCCGCGATCATCGGTATGGGCTTCAATGAGCAAATTGTAGTCGTTGAGCTGTTGCAAATAGTCCGCAACAATTGACAATTCCGCACTGGCTTCCGGCGAAATAGCCGCTTCTGCTGTCTCAAAATAGACGGCAAATTGTTTTTTTTCCTGACTGAATAATTGAATGAAGGAGCAAAGCGCAAAACACAAGAGAAGAAGGTGCCTCATGGTTACTTGGGTTTAGAAGGTTAATATTAGATACCCTAATAATGACCTCAAGTCCGCAAAGTAACAGTGTCAGCGGGACTTTAACATTTGAGGGTCAACACAATAAATTGGGGATAGGTACATAGCGAGGCGCGGAGAAATTCTTTGGCATTGAAGACGGACTGAGCGGATTTAAGACGAGGGGCATTTAAAAGCGAGGGGCAAAATTGAAAGAAACAACATGAGTCATTCCGAATTTTGGTTAAGGCCAAGATTCGGGATGACTCATGTTATACTCAGCTTGTTGGAATACTATCTTACGTAACATCTCCCCTATTCCTTCCACCCCAAGCCCGGCAACTCAGAAGGATACAATACCCCCTTTTCCAAACGTATCATTCCCGCAAAGGGATCATCCACTACATCGAAATGGCCATCCAAATCCGCATAGAGGATATTGGGTCGGCTTAGCGCAAAATGGAGGCCTGCTGCAATCCCTAAAGCTGATTCATCCATGCAGCCCACCATCGCTTCGATACCTGCCGATTTCGCGACGGAATTGATGTGCATGCCTTCGGTAATGCCACCGACCTTCATCAATTTGATGTTGATCATATCCGTGTAATTATTACTAGACAAGCGGAAGACGTCTTTGAGGGTCATCAGACTTTCATCCGCCATCACCGGCACGGAAATACGCTGGGAGACCTCCCCCATCAGGCTTTCATTTTCTCGAGCCGTAGGCTGTTCCAAAAGTTCAATTCCTGCCACTTGTGTACCGCGAATAAATTGCACCGATTGTTCTACGGAATACCCCTGATTGGCATCAAACCGCAATTCTACGCCCGGCCCCACAGCCTCCCGAACTTTGTTGATTTTTTCGATATCTTCTTCTACATTGCTCCCCCCTTTGATTTTCAAAATGGTAAATCCTGCGCCAATAAACTGTCGGGCCTTCTCCACCGTTTCGGGCACCGACAAAATGCCAATGGTAATACTCGTTGGTATACTATCCCGATAACCACCCAAGATCTGATACAGCGGTACCTGCGCCTTTTTTCCTACCAGATCGTACAAGGCCATATCTACCATGGCCAAAGCGGATGGATGGGATGGTATTAGCTTTCGCAACTCATCCGTAATTCGTGCAAACTGGAAAGGGGATTTCCCCCGCAAATAAGGCTCAATAGTCTGCTGAAAAACAGATAAAACACTTTCCGTGGTCTCTCCGGTCACTTCCAGATCCGGTGTGGCGCACCCCCACCCCAATAATCCACTAACCGTTTGCAGTCGCAAAAAAACATTGGGACTGGTATCTACGGTTTCATAAGCGATGGTATAGGGTTCATCCAGCTTTAGATCTTTGCGCCAGCATTCCAGATGTGTTATTTTCATATCGTTCGTGTATTTTGCATGGCCGGAATGGCCACTGTGAACTTAGCATGGATTGGTGGTATATTGGGCATTGGGAGAGGATATTTTTTGTAACATTCTCCTCTGGTGTAGTAACCAGGGTTGTCTCACCGCTCCCCCAAATATGCACTAAGCCTTCCATCAATATCTTTTTTGATACAAATCCTCCAGTTTACTCTTCTTGATTTCTTCCACAAAATGCACCATGTGGGCTATCATGATTTCCCACATTTTTTTGCCTTTTTCTGCAGTGGCTTTAGTGGGGTCTCCCATAACGCCGGTGGCGGATATCTTTTTGGTGCGCACATACCAGGCCACGCCCCGTTCAGAGGTAAAATCGAGGTAATCGCTTCCGAAGTTGAGGGTGGCATTAACGGCTTTGTTCATCTGTACCATCTCCGGACGTAGCGCCAAAGTAGTACTCGTTTCGATTTCACCGGCGTGGATATCGTTTTTCGTTTCAATCAAATTGTACAAGTCCATGTCGCTGGTTTCTCCCGTTTCCACACATACAAAAATCTGTGCATCGCGGTTGATCATCTGCGCAGCATAAGACAAGGTAGGCGCATTGTCTCCATGCCCGTTAAGTAAGATCAGTTTTTTGATGCCGTTATGTGCCAAACTCATGCCTATGTCATAGACAAACCTAGACAAAGCATCATTGGTCACACTGAGGGTGCCTTTAAACTCATCATGATGGTAAGACACACCAAATGGAATAGGAGGAAGGACAAACGGCTTAGGATCAGCGCAAGCTTCGGCAATTTTGTCGGCTAGGTAAACCGCATCATAGTAGTCAATATCTACCGGTAGGTGTGGGCCGTGTTGTTCGATCGCCCCGCAAGGCAAAATGGCCGTATCCACCTGTTTCAGGCGCTCTTCAATTTCCGGCCAAGTCAGTTTCTCCCAACGGAATTCACTTTTCACCTTAGTTTTTTTATCAGCCATTTTCATTTCAAAAGGATAAGGTTGCTCCAATAACGGACTGTTCATGATATCAACATCCTGCCACTTTCGGTCGTGTAGCCGGGCGGCGCCATTGGTGTATTCTAAATAGATTTTTAACAAATCCTCCCGGATATAGGAAGGTAAATCCGACAATTGGCTGCGTTCATTGTCAAAGCGCAATTTCATGATCATCGGATACTCCCTGGCCAGTTTTTCGGTGTGTGGCGTCCGTGCAATCAATCCTTTTTCCAACAGTATATGATACAGGTGGGCTGCATCCATCCCCAGCTGTTTCACACTTTTTTGCTCCAACGCCTTGAGGCCCTCGCTGATCTGCTCAGGCGTATAGCCACAACGGGAAGGATCTTCGTCCAATGCCTTCAGCATCCCTACTATTCGGCGGCATTTTTCGCAATGTCCACAAGGGTAAATTTTGCCGTCCTTTTCATGAGCAGCGTGACAAGACACTTGCTGAGCCTGCAATTCGGGGTAACGCTTGACCAGTATTTTTAAAATCAATAATTCCGACAAGCTACGCAGAATGGAATATTGATGCATGGCCCATCCTTTTTTGGTAAAATAGCGGGTCAGTGCATTATCAAAATACTTGCTTTGATCATACAAGGCGCTGTAGTGAGTAATGCCCTTAAAATTAGCCTTTACGGTGGTGTCATATTCATCTCCAATCAAAATATTGCCGGCACCACGCTTGCGCGCAATGGGTAAGACCCCGAATAAAAACACGGCTACGGTCCACAAGCGAATTGGGTAAATATCCGCACGGACATTGGCAAAATCCTTGCGGATAAAGGGCATCAAGCGCAACATCCAATTGAAAATGCGGTCGCTATTACACCAAACGCGCTGGGTGTTGGGTTCATGTTCCTCCAGGTAGCGAAAGGAATTCACTGCCGTAAACCAGTGCCGTCCCGATTCGTTGATAAAAACGGGATGCACTTCCTCGCCCAATTCCTTCATCAATCCGTAGGACAATAAACTATCTTTACCGCCACTGCTGAGAATCACGTAGCTATCGCGATTGGTTACTGCGTGCTCCCAATCGTGAGTCATTTCCCCATAGCGCGTATTGATGAAAGTAATCTTGGCACCGGTATAAGTAGTTTGCTTTTCTACTTCCAGTTGATCAAATGGAGGCAGGAGAAAAGGGTTGGGTTGTAAAAACTTATTGACATAAATCTCTCTGGAAGTATTCTCCATTTTGTCCAGAATAAACCGCTGATCTGCCCCATCGAAAAGGCCATCAAGCACAATTTCTTTACAGAACAAGCCATAGTTGATCGCCACCTGTACCGCCATCATAGAAGCCAGGTTGATACTGTCGGACATCTTGGGATCAAACACCTTTTCGTGGTAGGAATAAATCAACTCATTTTGATGGACTTCCCCATTCGCCAGTGTAACCGAATAAGGCGCTTTCACGCGTTTAGGCTCTACTTCTACCGGACCAACTTTCAATTGTTCTAAAACCAGAAGAGATTGAATCATTTCTTAATATGGGGTTTAATGTGATCAATTAATGCGGCCGCTCCGTGGGCCAAAACGTCATACGCGGGTAATCCCGTTTCTGCACTAACTTTATCGCATTCGCCTTGGATTTCGTCATTTTCCATTTCTTCATGATTGACGGTAATCGCCAATACTTGCTTGCCGGAAATAACCTCAATGGCCCGAATTTGCTCATTCAGGGGCTGAATCAGATAACCAGGAAAACCATCGTATTCCACACGACGTGGCGCATGTTGTAGAATCACAAAATCAGGCCGACCGGCTGCCAATATCTCAAATCCACCGGGGTAAGCAGGGTTCATCAAACTCCCCTGCCCCTCTATGACAATGACGTCCGGTTGTTCATTTTTCCAGGCTTCGTAAACGGCATGTTCTATTTCTCCAGAGACAAAGTCGTTAATCAGCGAATCCATGATCATACTGTATTTTGCCCCTTGCATCCACCCCGTTTGTCCGGTGCCAATCATTTCAGCTTTGAAGCCAGCATTGCGTAAAGCATGTACGATCAACCAGGCAGTGGTTCGTTTACCTACGGCTGAATCTGTGCCCAACACCGCCAATTTCAGGCAATCTACTTTTTCAATATTGCCCGTAAAAAAGTGTAATTGATCTCTGGTTGGGGTTTTGCGGATATCGCGCAGGCGCACCCCTTTTTCCTTCGCCATGGCTACCATTTCCGGGTCGTTAATCAGGAAGTCGTGTAATCCGGAATCCACATTTAAGCCCATCCCTATCGCCTCTTTGATGTCCTTGCGAGCAAGATCTGGCAAACGCCCCCCATCAGGAGCCAGACCAACAACCAAGTATTGTGGCTCCAATCCATTTGCCCTGGCGTCAGCAACAGCTTCTTCCAGATTATTAAAGACTAATATATTTCGCGCGCGACCATCCAATACCATCCCGGCATCCTGGCCGGCATAGTTGGAATCAATAACACCAAGCACCTTATAGCGCTCCGTAAAACGGACCAAGCCATGGGCGGTCTTTCCATTAGGGGTGTTGAATGCATCCCGGCAATAAACAATAGCATTACCGTCGACAATTCTTTGCATGGTTTCTTATTATTTTGCGGTTATTTTTTTGCGGTTAATATGGCAACATATCGATCTGGTTCCAAGGCTTGCTGGCGGTGCATTTCCAATAGCGCAACGAGTCCTGCCGTCGCTGCCGGAAGGACCAACAAGCCTTCTCTTTCTTTCAACAGTTTGCTGTGTTGCAGCATTTTTTCATCGGTAACATCAACCCCGGCCCCGCCCGATTGGTTGATGGCGTACAGGGCCTCTTCCCCATCGAAACTATGCCAGTTGATCAAAGGTTCGTTGACCTTGGTTTCCTTAATTTTATCGGGCTCAAGATCCAGGCAATGATCCATTCCTTTTTTAAAAGAATAGATGATCGGGTTTTTGTGGGCAGAAGAACCTGCAATCATCTTGGGAATACGTGACGTTCTGCCTCGCTTGTACAAACTCACAAACCCCCGATAAATGCCGGCCAACAAAGTGCCGTTACTCACTGGAACGGCAACTATTTTTGGTGCATCCCGCAGTTGGTCATAAATTTCGTAGGCAATTTCGGCGTAAGCCATCAACTGCAGGGAAGTATTGCTACCGCCGGGATTGGCGTCGTACCATGCTTGGTCAAGGGCCGTGGCCACGGAATGTGTGACGGTATCTTCGTAGCTGCCGCTAAAACGCCGTACTTCAGCTCCGTGATGCTGCATTTCTTTTACCCGTAAGGTATGATAAGCTTCGGGGATAAAGATGATGCAGCGCAGTCCGGCCAATTTGGCGGCCAGCGCCACGGCAGCTCCATAATTGCCACAGGTGGCCAAGGTGATGGTGTCGTATCCGCGACGCAGAGCATCCAAACATTGCGCGAAAGCGATACGATCCTTCTGGGTACCCGTTGGATTACCTCCTTCAAACTTCAAAAACAACTGCCGCATCCCCGTTGCCCGTTCGATATTTCGAGCTCTGGTCAAAGCCGTGTCTCCCAATTCCAAACTAATGATGTCCTCATAGGATTCAATCCTGTCAATGAGTGACAACTTGGTATCGCAGACCATATCGGCCAATTGCAGCGCCTCTTTAGACAATTCCAGCGGACTGGGTTCTACCCCATCCAACATTATCCCAACTTTGGATGCATCCAATTTCATAGTTCAGATTTAAGTGCTTGTTTGGAGGTAATCCCTGAAGTATATTCGGGCAAGCTATTCAGG
>CAXHCA010000222.1:0-6325 GCA_964015035.1 uncultured Saprospiraceae bacterium | reverse complement strand
GAATTTGGAATTTTCAGCTAAGTTGTTGATTCTCATATCGAAACAAGTCTAATGAATATATGATGTGTTTTTTCAGGTCAATTAAAGATCACACTCTCCGATAATTTTTCTCGGTTTCATGGCGCTTTCGATCGAGGGTTTTAAAGTTTCTAGGGCGACTTTGATTGGGCACAATACGCTCTAGATTTTGTATCATCAGGGTGAGTAATTTTTGCAGCCAGTGTTTAATTTTAGATTCACATTTTAGGAATAAATTGACAAAAAAATCCTTGATTAGTCCGGCACTAATATTTCGGTTGATGCGGTACTTCCTGTTTCGATAGCTATTGATTTTGTTGAGCTTGCCCTGGCAATCGAAGCATAGAAGGCTTTGTAAGTTTGTGGCAATCACCGTGGCGTAAAGATCCTGCCAAATGGCCGTTTCAGAGTATCCACTAAAAGAACCCACGGCAAAAATATTCTTCAACCGATCCCAATAAGTTTCAATACCCCAACGAAAGAAATAGAGTTTTTTGAACACGCCAGTAAATAATGGGTGCCATGGTGGTCATGTAGCCACGGTAAATTAAAGCCAAAATATCCCCGATCGTAGATCATCAAAACATCTTTAGGTTGATCACTGACCCAATTTTGAGCGGTGGTCAATTCATCTTCGTGCCTGCTTTTGAGGTCGATGCGTACACACAAATGATTAAGTACATCATAAATGCCGCGCAGCCTGGCCGAAGCCCGCCTTGTTGTGTTGGTTTTGATGCCAACCAAATACTTCACCAAGTTCTTCGAAATCTGGCAGGCGTAGGCCCGAACCATCCATGGCCCAGATTCGAAAGCCCTTCCATCGCTTAATTTTGATCACCTCATAAGCACGTTTGACAAGATGCTCAAACAAGTCTGAAAAGAATAGCGGCTTGATTTTTTACGGGCCTGGCAAAAAGCGCTTTTGGTGACCATGTATTGTGGATCTAGCTTCAGCTTTGAAAAGAAACGAATCAATTCGACCGATAGGCTATTGGTCAGGTTGGATAAGATTAGGGTAGTTGTTGTAAAAGTGAGGATATAATCTCGTGTAAAATCCTGCGGTCGTTGTCGATATTTTACTTCACTGGCCCCTTGACGAATAAATTTTCGAATTTGCGAGATGATTTTAAGACTTTTTTTTCATTTTTCACTAACTTGATGGTGATATAATGTGATACTCAATCCCGTAAGTTAAGCATTTATATACTTAGCTTAATGGGATTGAACATTGCTCATACGGAGGAGATCGATATGGCTATGCTGAATCAACGAAGGATTTTTAGCAAGGTGTATTCTGTTTTTTACCACCTGGGGCTTGGCCGACTTTTCACCAGAAAACTTAATTGGCAGATCGCACGACAAAAACGAGAAACTGAACGATACTATCCGGAAGAGGACTGGGAGGGCGTTAATGAAAGTCGCGATAAGTATTTGGCCTATTGGGGGAATCCTCATGAATTATATTTCCAATTTAAAAATCCCTTGTTAAAGGCTAATGCGTGGAAGCATTTTGCGGTGGAAAGAGGGAAGGGAATATTGGATCCAACAAGCGGTAGGTTGATGCCGCTGCGTTTTTTTGATTGTAAAGACCGAATGAGGCGTGCCGTTCCCCTCCAGGAAATAATAAAAGCGGAAAAGCAACCCATTAGGCTTTCTTCCGGCACAAAGCTAAAGGTGGAAAGCCAACCTTCCCGTCTGATCTGGGAAGCGTCCAACGATGATGGGAGAGGCCCACTGATCATGGAGCTGCCGACATTTGTTTCTGTAGATTCCTAAGAAGAAATATACTACTTGGCTCTAACTCCGTTCAGTGATAATAAACGACTAATAATGAAACGATTGACTAACTGCTTCGTATAGGAGTATGACCAGTAAGAGAAAGCTAGTGGTTCAAGTTCTAAGTCTCTGACAATTAAGCCGCTGCAATTTTGTTTCCTGATAAAGCCTGGAAACGCAGACATAGCCATAGCTACGGCGAGGCTTGCAGGTGAAATCAGGGGGCAAAAGGGCAAGGTTTGGGTTGTCAAGGATTTAGGGATTGAACCACCAAAAACTACCAACCGGAAGCGACTATATTTCACGAGAAGACTACAAATTATTCCCTGTCATGCAGAGATACACCGCATCTTATTTCCCTACTAATAACAATTTTGTTATTCAGAATCTTCCTTCGGGCCAGCCGCAGGAAGAACTGGTGCCAGCGTATTGCATTGTCAAGAATATCCTTCTGAGGGGAAATCCTACTTTGATGTCTGGGTATTTGAAGGAGGCATTGGGTATTGATCAGCGAGAGGAGGAGATGAATATTTTCCACCCATTAATCAGTCAGGATGTAGTAAGTTGGGAGCGTGTCATTCGTGGGGATGATCAGAATCTGGATTATCCGGCAAAGGTTTTCCTCCAGGAACTTTGGGAGACTTACCTCCCGGAATATAACTACTGCAGGGCCTTAATACTCCCGGAAGTTCCTATCAACACGATCACTCAGTTGGAAACCAATGCTTTTGTCGGGCAACAAGTCGATTTTTATTTACCTCAGGCCTTTTTGGTGATCGAAATTGATGGTATCCAACATCAACATAATAGAATAAGCGATGAACTTCGGGATAACCATCTGGCTAAATTTGGGGTAAAGACCGTCCGAATTTCAACTAGGGAGATCAGGTCTGGAGATGGTTTAGAAGAAAAATTTCGGCAGATAAAAAACCATATACAGGAAGCGGAAAGTTATTTTAGAAGAGAACAGAAGACTAATCCTATTTCTCCAAGATTAGAGGATTATCAAAGAGTATTTAATGATGGCGGTAATCCGGATGTAAATCTGGCGAATGCTGCCATGCGGTTCCAGGTTCTTTTGCTGGAATTATTGCTGGAAGGGGCTATCCAAGCCGACGAAAGTTACCGGTTTGCCATCTTGGATCGGGATATCACAGGTTACCAGGAAGCGGCTGTTTCGGATGTGTTCTGCTGGCTAAAACACATTTTCCAGCTACAGGATCTACCATTTAATCCTCCTGAAATAGATTTCGAATTTTTCTCTTCGCTAGAAGATCTTCAGCATGCAGAAGCTGATTTTTGGATAGACTTTAGTCTGCACCAACGATATACCGATCTTTTCCAAAATTATGGCGAGATCATATTCTTGAGAACAGATTATCTGGACAATTATAAGTACTACAAAAACACAAATGGCCAAAATCCGGAATATGTTGGCTTAATGCCGTATGACTATTTTCAATTGGCTACCTCCCGCCTTGTGTCCTACCGTATTCGATCCTACGAAGGAAGTCCCGATGAGGAATCATTGCGATATATTATTTCTAATATATTTCTTCCGGATCTGGAAGAGATGGAGTTTAATCCAGGCCAACTTCCGATTATCATGTCGGTCTTGGCTAAAGAGCATACCATAGGCTTGCTGCCTACTGGTGGAGGAAAATCGCTCTGCTATCAAGTTGCCGCTTTATTGCAACCGGGGATTAGTTTCGTGGTTTGTCCCATTAAATCTTTGATGTTCGACCAGAAGATGGAGCTGGATTCGGTTTATATTTCCCGTACGGCCCATATCACCGGGAATGATGATGGGGAAGACAGGGAACGACTTCAGAAGGCTTATGCAAACGGAAAGTACTTCTTTGTGTTTATCTCTCCGGAACGTTTTCAAACCCGCTCTTTCAGGAAATATCTATCCGAACTAAATGCGCGGTACCAATTTGCCTATGCGGTAATAGATGAGGTACATTGTCTTTCCGAATGGGGGCATGATTTTAGAATATCCTATCTCAATCTGGCCCAGACCATCCGGAATTTTTGTGGCAACTTCTCGTTCATAGCGTTGACGGCAACTGCCTCTATCAATGTGTTAAAGGATATTCAGGTAGAGTTAGGGGTCGAAAGTTATGGGGTGAGAACGCTTACTGATTATACGCGCCCGGAATTGGAATTTGAGGTGATTGATGATAATAATGAAAAAGAGCAGAAATTAATTTCAGCCCTAAAGAAAATAAGCTCCGCTCATCAGCTTTTTGATCATCAGGAAGCCCCCAAAAGTGTATTGATTTTCACCAATACCGTAAACGGGAGCAAAGGATGCTTTCCTCTTTCCAATAAGCTTTCTGTAGAACTTGATGAAACCGTACCCTATTATTCGGGGAGTGTTCCAAAGGTGGACAAAATCCCCATCATGCCGGACCAAAAATATGAAGAGTATAAAGAAAAGACACAGCGGGGCTTCAAACAAAATAAGTTTCCCGTTCTGGTAGCGACCAAAGCCTTTGGCATGGGCGTAAATAAAAAGAACATCTACTACACTTTTCACTACGGCATTCCAGGTTCTATGGAATCTTTATACCAGGAAGCCGGTCGGGCCGGTCGGGATAAAGTTGCTTTTTTGGAGCGAAAGGCCAATTGTTATGTGTTATTTGGAAAAACAAGAAATGAAAATCTTTTAGAACAAGTATTTGCCCGTGGTGCTCAACTGTCTTTTATCAAAAACAACCTGGGAGGACTGGATGGCGATATCAATACCAATCTGTTTTTATTCAGTGTGGGTAATGAAAGGATTGCAGATGAATACAAACACATTAAAGCAGTCCTGAATCACATAAACCATCGGACGGGGCCTTTAACTGTTAGAGCTTCTGACTTGAACCTTAAAAAGAATCACTTAGAAAAGGCGATATACCGCTTGCATTTATTAGGAGTCGTTGCGGATTGGATCGTTGATGATTTTTTTAGAGGGCATTTTGAGATTGTCGCAAAAAGTTATTCAGCCCAATCTGTCAAAGAGAACCTTCAAAAGGTAGTCCGGAAATATGAGACTGATTTTGCTTTGGATCAACTGCAACAGGAAGAACCCTCCAAAATATATTATGATATTTTACACGCCCCGGAAAGGGCAAATGTTCCGGATTTGGATAAATATATTGTCATTCTGTTGCAATGGATCTACGACCATTTTGCTTACAGTAGGAGGCAGTCCTTAAAAACCATTTATGAGAACTGTAATAAGGTAATAAAAGGCGAAACGGATAAGGAGGAATTTAAACGTACATTGGAAGCTTTCTTTAAATTTTCAACTGAGACGCACATTTTATTGCACATTGCGGAAAACCCGAAGGAGTTTGACAAATGGTTTGAGCTATTAGCTGATAAGGAGGGTAATTGGAAAGAGAAAAATATATTGATGAGTTTACAGGCGTCTTTGAGCCGCTTTCTCGAAAGCTTTGAATATAATACCGGACTGGATTATCTAAGCGGAATGTTACGTCTGTTTTCCAATGATTTTTCCAATTCTGACGGAGAACCTCGCTTAGCCTCTTCATTAAGAGCTATTAAAAATTGGGAATCCCCTTCCAGGGAAGGAGTTATAAAGAGAACATTGGCTTTGGGGATCATGCTTTCTCTCCGGCAAAAAAATCAACTCTCCAAATGCCTTATCGATAATTATTCCGCCGAAAATGAATTTATCAATCACCTACAGGAAAGTTTAACTGATGAATACAGCCTGACCATGCTGATCGAGAGCGGGCTGGAAAAATTAATAAGCATAAATCAACATATCTATGAGCGACTTGAATCAATTTAGTAAGATTGTAGAGAGGCTTGGAAAAGAGTCTCAAAGATTGGAAAATGCGAATGGGGTCTTGGAGCGTATTAACAATGTCATCAAGGACACCAGAAGTAACCTGGACAAAGCCGAGGAGCTAAATAAAAGACTAGATGCCACTACAAAACAAATCGAAGGTTTGGATACTAGTTTCCAGGATAGTATTCAGGGGCTTGAATCGCTACGATCAGAGATCGATGGTATTCTGGAAAAAAATCTGCTGGAGTTAACCAACCTGGTCTCCAAATACAAGGATCAGATCCAGAAACTGATCGAGATCGACCATGAGAATCTGGATGAAATGGTCAGAAGTGAGTTGCAGGAATCCAAAGAAATAATAACCAAAGCCTTATCTAAAGTAGAAGAGGAAATCATCCGAAACACCAGCCGTTTTCATTCGGAGCTCCAGACTTCCTTCCGCCAAGAGTCCCAGCAGTTAAAGGATTCCATTTACAATCTGAATGAAAGGTTGAAAACTGAGTTGCAAAAGCAATTGGATCAGCAGTTCGAGCAGCTTCACAAAAGAAATAAGACGATTCTGGTCCTTTTGATCATTGCATTAGTGGGTGGAGCAATTATGGCTGGAGGGCTTGGGGTTTATTGGTTTTTTATTAGGTGATTGCATTAAATAAATAAATATGGAACCTCAGTAGTGTCCGGTTAAGAAAACAGAAATACTTATAAGCGCCCTGTTTTTCA
>CAXHCA010000221.1:0-6333 GCA_964015035.1 uncultured Saprospiraceae bacterium | reverse complement strand
TCAGATCATCTAGTGCTGCCTCAAAAGCCTTTTTAATATTTCCACCGTTATCTCCATCAAAAGCAGATTTTTCGACAAAGAAATCGAGGTAAAAGGTATTGGATTTTACGACTTCCTCTGCATAGAGCGCACCATCAATACCACCTCCGGTAAAGCGGTCGATCTTTACGTGCGCTAAGACTTTCGTTTCCACATTTTCTTTAGGGAGATATAAATCTGAAAATATAACCTTACCCCGCGCTCCGGTATCCTCATCAAGAGCAACTCCAAATAGTTGCTGAACGGCATGGTTGGGGCCAGTCGTGTGATTCACATCCTTCTTCCCACTTAAAAAATTCCTTTGGGATTTGACTTTCGCCTCGAATTCTTTCCAGGCAAGAACCTCATCGACTGTTATTCTTCTGATACGGTTTTCCAGATCTTCCCACTCGTCAGAATCGGGGTCATCAGGCTCCAAAAGGCCCGTTAGATGAGTAGCAAAATCAAATTTTTTGATAACGTCCGCCGGATCAAATTCCAATCCCATATCTTTCAAGTCTATTTCTTTGACCTTCTCGATATATTCTTTCGTTAACCTATTGTAGTGAAAGGCTACCCGGTGCGATAAGGCACCTTTTACGGAGGTTGCCGGAATAAGGACTTCCTCCTCTTGCAAATGCGGCCGGCCGTCTTCCCATGAAAAATAATATTCCCGTTTTGGCTCAGCATTTACTTCATCATTTCCTACTCCTGCGCCGAAAAGGAAAAACAGTTCAGGTTCCAACTTTATTCGGTAATGGTAATAACTCCCGGATTCTTGAACTTCATCATCAAACTTTCTCCATTCAGCAGTGTCTTCGTTTAATGAACTACTCCGATCAAGATAGGCGATCATATCCGTCTCATTCTCCAGAAAGAACTGTCGATGCCGGCAATCCACTACCGCTAACTGACCAAATCCTTTTCGGGTACCGGCTCCTATCCTAAAGAAATCCTGGTGGATCAATTTTAGCAAATCTTTCCAGTGCGTCTCATCCTCTTTTGTTCCATGGAGTTCCATCTCAAATACGAATCGAACACCTTTCGGTACCAGCTCCTCCTCGTATTTACCGGTATCCATTGCAACCCCTTGTTCGTTGATACGCACGTGGTCTCGTTCGGGAAGCCTTCTCAATAAAGTGTAATAGGGATCATCATCTAAGGCCTGCATCAAGCCTTCATGCACTCTTTCTTCTTTACTACCCAGCAGTTGAGCATCACTCAGGATAATTCGGCTTCCGGTTCCAATAGGATCGCTGCCTTCATGTTTGCCTGGAGAACCAAACAGCGCATCAATTACCGATTTATTTTCCAATCGATTGGAGAGTTCATGACGTATTACACCGGCCAGACTTGTACCGGGAATATACGGCAAGTCATTAACGTCTCTGGCTACTAAGCTGTCGACCAGTATGCCCTGCTCTCCGGCCCCTACCCGAAGAGGGGTGGCAGTCTCGATTATTATCTTGGCAATATAAATTACATCAAGCTTCATTTCCTCTAATTTGAAATTTAGGTTTAGGAGTTTTGGCCATTTCTGCAGCCAGTTTCATTAGAAATTCTCGGGAATCTACTGTCTGGGGCAGAACCTTATTCTGCCCGAAAAGATAATTTTCCAAATGCACTTTCCGCCCGTTTTTTCGCCAGATGGACTGAGATTGCCCCTTATTTACGAAGCCCTCTTTGGGGTCAAACAACTTATATCTTAGATCATGATCGCCTTTAGCTTGCTTGGCTAGTCTTCTGATTTGCCCCCATTGACTATTAGATATTTCGCAATAGTTACAGCCATTTGTGTAAAAAGCATCGATAAATTCATTTACCAACTTTAATAGTTCGAAATTGATTTTTTCTTTCTGCTTGGCTGCTTTTACAAAATTCCAAACTACATCATCATTTTCTCCTTCTTTCACATCCGAAAATTGCCAGTGGATCTCAGGTAACCGATCCTTTTTAACCACTGGATACCGGACCTGTGCATATTGCTTTTCATCCGGATTCAAGAATTCAGGATTAGCAATAACTTGTCCAAATCCCTCTGCACGATGAGCTCCAATTCCCTTTACCCAAACGCTACCGTCTATATCCTCGCTCAGATGAAGATGAAAAACAGACCCTTTTTCAATAATCAGCCGGTCGGCATCTCTATTTTGCCTTTTTTGATTCCAGGTCCGATACATTCTGGAGCGTATTTGTGATTTCCCCCAAATAATACTCGATCCTGCCGGTAAACCTAATTGCGCGGGAGTTGGGCGGACGGTACAATTCCCGCATGAATCGTAAAAACACCAATTGCTCAAAGCATATAATTTTATCTCGCCACTGCTAATATTTGGAGGCTTTATGGTGAGTTCTCCTATCTTTTCGATCTTAACCCGTCCATATTCTGCTGACTTTGAGCGCCCCAGTCGCCGACCGTTAACAAGTGCTTCATGAACATCCGTTTGATATTCTGGATGATCAATATCTACAAAAAAGCTCCAAACGGTTCCTTTAGGTAAGGCAAAATAACCGTACATCTTGCTGTCCATTGATCGTCGGTTATTCCGGTCGTAAGCGGATTTTATGGAAAAGTTTTGGCCAATGTTATAGATCTTATAAACTGTTTTTGCTTCTTCCTCACTCAGATGAATGAACCCCTCTTTGGATTGTTTCAACTGAATCCCCTTCTGGGTTAATTCAGCCCTAAATTGTGGGCTCATAAATTCGTACAAATAATAATTACTTTCTCTACTTTCATCTTTTGGATAAAACCAGGTAGCAGGCACGGGGTAGAGTATCTGATCACCTAAGTAAGGATAGGCATTACCAAATCGCGTCGAACCATTGTGAAATAGATTTAAGGTTCTTTGTTGATGCGTTGTCGTATCGTAAAGCTTACCGGCAACAAGTCCCAGAAATTTAGCCCCGGGAATATAATCCAAGGATTTTTGAAATCCTTCTGTTGCTGCTCTGGAGGTCAATACTAAATCCGCCAATAGTGTACATTTATATTGTATTCTGATCATGCTCAATCATTTTTTATTGTAAACTTACATCTCCCGAGGCCTCGGTGGCGATTCAATCCCATTCGTTTAATCCACTGAAAACACCGTTTTAGCTCTGCTTCATGTTCAGCGGGAAAATGGTCAATTGTTGCATACAAGGTAAGCGGGATGGTAACCTCCAGTGTACGAAGGGTTCCTCGTTTAGCCAGTCCACTATCTTTAATTGCGGTCGAGCTAAGCGTAGAATATAAAAGCCCTGCAAAGGAATCATTCCCTAATTTATAGCTGAGGCCAGCCGATAATTCTGCATCACTAAAAAAACATTGACTACCTCTGTCAATTGTGGGTTTATTTAGTCCGGATCCCTCCTGATTATCTTGGCCAACGCCAAAAACCTTATCAATAAAAGCGCTGGAAACTAATGACTTATGAAAACTATGAATATGATAGGCCGCGTCACGGAGCATTCCCTTTAGGGTACGTCCTTTTATCACCGGTAAGCCGGTATGAGGATGCTTGATGACCGTTAAATTGGCAGCGGTACCGGCAGACAAACCAGAGCTAGTGTGCCAATAAGAGTAAAATTGAATACTATACGTCAGTTTTTTATCACTCATGATTTGATAAGCTTGCAAGGGTTAATACATCGTGGATATGGGTCACCTGAACTTCCTTTTTTTTGTAGCTCCTTTTTACGAACAACTGCTCTTCGCCCAGTTGAAGGATATTTTTGTATTCACTGTTTCTGGAAATAATCCGTTGCATGATTTGTGCAGCTCCTGCTCTATTCTGATGAAGAGAGGAGAGCCAATTTCTTAAACCGGCTTTAGGAGCATCTTTTCTCTTTAAGATTTGTACCCAGGTCTTGAGTTGATCAATAGTAGGATAATTTCCATCAAGCCCCTCTGCATCTAAAAAATACGGGCCATAATTGAAGAATACCCGATCTGACAACACAGTACTGCTGGTACTCAATTCTCGATCAATGATCTGGTCTATCTCCTCCACAAAGGAAGACTGTACTTTATGAAAGGCTAAACAGGCAGGAATCTCATTAGGTCTGTCCTTACGCTTTTGACTCTTAGCTGTTTTTTTAGCGTACTTCGTCAAGGTTTCTGCCAGATCCATGCCATAATGAATGGGGTAATTCGGTTTGATAAAAGCAATGCCGGCGCAAGCAGTCAGTCCATTTTCCAGAACATTCGGTAGAAGGCCTACAAAAGCCTTTTTCGTTTGCAATTGAAACTGCATTAAATACTCCTGGGTAAAATCAACTGCAAGATCTCCGCGGATCAAAAGAGAAAGGTCATCCCCTCCTAATAAAATTGGCCTCAATGGAGCTTTTTGAATCGATTGATTTTCTCGGGATAAATAGGGTAATACAACCTTTCTAAAAGCAGCCTGAGTAGCATTCTGGGTTGCTGTATTCAATTTGCTGGAAAAATCCTTAAGTAAGGTATGGACCTCCATATCATTTGGAGGATCGCTGATCAATCGCTGCACAGTTTTCCCTAAATTATTCCCATCTGCATGCACTACAGCCAACCACTCTCCTTCCCCGGCAATCTCATTGATATCAGTAGGAAATTCGATTCCCCCAGTCGGGTCAATTTTTGAGATTAGGTTGTTCTTTTTGGAAAATGACCGTTTACTCACCTGCGATCTATCCAATGCATCCTTCTGACTCGTTTCTCTTTTATCCAACTCAACTCCGGGCTTCCCGGTCCGCTTCGAGCGGCGGGATATCATTAAACCCCGACCATGAGACATGGGCATTCGTGATCGCTGCGTCTCCAGCCGATACTCCAGCATTCCGAGAGCGTCTTTAAGCGTTAACCCATTATCAGTCAGTGAAATTCCTGCCTGGATCACTGAAAATTCAGGTATTTCGGATTTTAAACTTTTGAGGTAATGTTTTGTGATATGTCTGTAAGGCGCTTCTTCATCAAATAAATAAATTATCTTTCCAGCAGCACTTACTATTACATTATCCGGTTTATAAGTCCCCACTGACGCTACCTCTTTTTGAAATAATCCACCGCAAGATTGTTCCACAAATTCACTTCCTCCAATGATCTCTTTTAATTTACCTGTTTCAAAAATGAATTTTTGGATGCCTTGAACCGCAATTCCGTAAAGGTATTTCCCAGTCATGTTATTAAATTGAAATATTGAATCATGGATATAAATGTTGTTTTCCTTACTCCTTGTGATATTTGGAGTAGGTGTCTTCTAATTATCCTTAATTATTGTCATCCTGCCATCTATCATAAGCAGGCACATCCGCCCAAATGGTTAAGGCCGGCCATTGTTGCAACCACTTCTTTAAATGAGTCGAAATTTCCGAATGGGTGCCTTTTATATATAGACCTTCCGCAGGTAGTTGTGCTATTTGTTCTTTTGTTAAATGCAGATAAGGAACTACGTGCTGCTGATGCCAGTCACTCAAATGAGTTCGATCGACATCCGTAAACTCCGCATAAAACCAATACTGATTTTCGTCGATTAGCGCCAGTGAAAGCAACTGCGCGCTTTGAGAGAGTTCGGTAAATTCAGTATCTAGGAAAAGATTTGGCAATGGAGTTTGGATCTGGTGCTTAACTATGCAGTTAGCAGGTTTTAAATGATATTAGCTGAACGCCCACTAAGATAATATTATTTGATGATTATCCAAGATTTTTTCAAGAAAAATGAATCTTAAAATTGCATTTACTAACAGCAAACTTTCGGAGCCACCGGTCCCCTGCCGATTTGTTTTTTGCTTCTGGATGGTGTCGCTACGCCGTAGACACAAAGTGGTTGGGGAAGATTAGCACGAGGGGATCATCGTCCTGAATAAGGAGTAAGTGAGCAGCTTGGGAAGTGAGTGGGTAAGGAGGGAAGGTTTTTAGGAAAGGCACTACAGTCTTGGTTTTTCCTGCCTTTGGGACCAAGCCAAAAGGTACCGCCGGAGGCCTCTAAAAAGCATTTAAAAACCAGAACTTTAAATTGGCTACGCAGTCTATTTATAGCCGCTGTAGTGGAGGACGAATCTCAACTGTACCCAAGCCCATCCGCTTCGCGGTTCCTTCCCTTCGAGGTCTCCCCCGGTACGGGCCGTATGGCCAGACCTCGATTTCTCCTACGTCGAAAAGCGGTCCCTCTCCCACCCGCTTCGCGGTTTCTTCCCTTCGAGGTCTCCCCGGTAAGGGCCGTATGGCCAGACCTCGATTTCTCCTGCGTCGAAAAGCGGTCCCAAGCCCACCCGCTTCACGGTTCCTTCCCTTCCTCACCCCCAAAACCAGTCAGACACAACTAAGCATACACTTCCTTCAAACCAATCATTTTA
>CAXHCA010000220.1:0-6615 GCA_964015035.1 uncultured Saprospiraceae bacterium | reverse complement strand
GTCAAAAATTGATTCTTTACGGCAATATTGCCTCTTAATATTTACCGGACTATTGATTGTTTGAGCTTAATATTACGTTGCACATATTTATAGGTTAATCTGACATACATAAGTATTTAATACTGAGATAATCATCTACTCCATATTTTGACCCCTCACGCCCCATTCCAGATTCTTTAACTCCTCCAAAAGGTATCAATGCAGATGATATTCCTCCTCTATTTATTCCTACCATACCATATTCCAATTCCTCTGCTACTCTCCAAATTTTCGCCATATCCTTCGCATAGAAATAACTGGCAAGTCCGTATTTTGTATTATTTGCTAATTCAATAACTTCATCAACCGATTTGAACGTAACAATTGAAGCAACGGGACCAAAAATTTCCTCTCCAAAAATTGACATGGAAGAGTTAATATTTGAAATAATCGTTGGTTCAAAGAAGGTCCCTCCTAATTTATGTCTATTGCCACCATGACATATTTTACCACCTTTAGATATTGCGTCATTAATTAATCTTTCTACTTTTTTCAATGCAGCGTCATTGATTAATGGACCTATATCATTATCTTCTAACCCATTTCCTATTTTAAATTCTTCTACTTTTATTTTTAGCTTTCTTATAAATTCGTCCTCTACATTCTTATGTACAAAAATTCTATTAGCACAAACACAAGTCTGACCACTATTTCTAAACTTGGAAGCAATCAAGCCTTCTACTGCTGCGTCAATATCCGCATCATCAAATACTATAAATGGAGCATTTCCACCTAATTCCAATGTAACTCTTTTAACATTTTGAGCTGAGCTACTCATCAATATTTTTCCTACTCTTGTCGAACCTGTAAAACTTATCTTTCTTACTAATTCGTTACTCGTAAACTCTTCGCCTATTTCAGAGGGAATTCCAGTAACAGCATTAATTACACCTTTAGGAATTCCAGCTCTAATTGCAAGTTCCAAAATAGCGAATGCAGACAATGGTGTTCTTTCGTCTGGCTTAATCACACATGTACAGCCACATGCTAATGCAGGTGCGATTTTTCTTACCATCATTGCAATAGGAAAGTTCCAAGGAGTAATAATCCCAACGACACCAATAGGTTGTTTTAAAACTACTACTCTTGAATTTGGGAATGGGGAAGGAATAACATCTCCATAAATTCTTTTGGCTTCTTCAGCAAAAAATTCTACGTATGACGCAGCATAGTTAACTTCTCCTTTAGCTTCTTTAAGTGGTTTCCCTTGTTCAGATACCATAATTGAGGCTAAATCATTAATATTTTCTTTAATTAGGTTAAACCAATTTTTTAATAGATTTGACCGTTCAAGAGCACTTGTTTTTTTCCATTTTTTAAATGCAATGTTTGCTGAGTCGATTGCTTCTTTTACCTGGCTTCTACTAACTTGTGGAACATTAGCAAGAAATTCACCATTATAAGGATTAACAATTTCAATTGATTCATTAGTTGCTGAACCTATCCACTCCCCGTTGATTAGACATTGGGTTTTGAATAAAGTTTTATCTTCAATTAATTGATTCATTTCAAATTTATTTTTTACGATGTTTGATGTGTCCTTCATATTATATTTTTTATTTTGGAAACGCAAATGTATCCGACAAATTCAACGATATCTTAGACATGTTATTTTTCCTTTCATTGCAGGCAATACCAGCCCGTGCAAAAACCACTCCCTAAAAATACAAAATTTCACCACTCCGTGCTCAGGTGCCCAACCCGCTACCGTCCTCACGAACTTCGCCTTGAACCATTTCGGAGCAGGGCAAATAGTATTCTTTAACATTAATATCCAGGTATGTCTGCCTTTTTCATCAATTGATGAATATTTTGATCCAGCTTTTGTGGACCAACAGTGTTTAGCTTTATCGGCGGATATTTCGGAGCGATTTAGGTGGTGTACATAGGTGAAATAATAATGTTATGAGTAACAGGCTGGCTTACATGAGGTGTATTTTTCTTTTGAAAAGGCAAACAATCAGGGCCGAAGTTGTAGAAAAAAAAACAACCGATTCACATGACATTTTAAGCCCCTGTTGGCCATTAGTAGTTGACAGGCTTTTTCTTCCTTTTTTTAGCTTAAGTATTTGTTAGTGAGTGACTTGTAGAGTACAGGTTGCCGGGAGAAGCTATGCTTTGAAAGGAGTAAAAGGCCATCAATTATTCCATCCAAATCACAGTGTTACTATGAGGAATCAAAAAGCGTTAACGGCTGATGGGCCGAAGGGCGAAGCTATGGATCAATTCAAGCCTCTGGAGCTTGCAGCAGATCAAACCTTGCACTTGAAAGGTGGCGATGGCACCGAAAATCCACCTCCTCCCGAAGACGATACCGATTTGATCGGTCATGAAGAAATTGTGGATTTGTAAGATGCAATAGGCAAGGGCCTACCCCTGCCTCCTGAACGCGGTGGCCAGACTAGTCAATATGGCTTGCTCTGGCCACTTTCATTCAGTAATTTAAGTAACCAAGGCTTCAGCACAATTGTTTTTTGTGCCTCTAACTTGCTTCTAAAAGCACTTCTAACTTCAGGATTATTCCAGTCCAATATTCGGATTAAGGCCAATTTTCTAGCCATGGAGCAAAATGCGCGATACTGCTTTTTTCTGGCCGCTGAAAGGGTCTTCTCGCGTTTGAGAAATTGCCTAAAGGCTTCAATGCTGTCTAGCACAGTATCGCGATAATTATTTTCTGCAATATGGGCTGCCAACACACAACGCACGGTGAGGGTGCGAATGCGCAGTTTATAGTGCATGCCCTTTTGGGGAATTTCCTGTAGTAGGTCGAATGCTTTTTTATACAGGCCCTGATGAAAAAGAACAATGGCTTGCCCGAGTAGGGAGGCTTCCCTTTGCGTTTTTGGAAACAGGTATTTGTGATTCCGTTTAATAAATTGATGGGTCCAGGTAAACTCCTGTTGGAAACCACCAACGGTGCAAACATTTAGAAAAGTAGAATCGGTAATTTTATCATTCAATAGAAACAGGTTTTCCTTGTCACCGTATTGATACAACGCAAAAAGTTTAGGCACATACTTTTGATCTCTATTGAGTTTGTAATTTAAAATGGAAACCAGTTTTTGCAGAAAGAAGGCTTGATCATCTCGTTGCAGTTGATGGCCCTTGTGCAGATAAGTTTGCAAGATATCTTCCAGCAATTCTTCCGTAAGTTTTAGTTGAAAAACCTCCGCCAACTGATAAAATAAGTCAATTTGTAAAGATTCCTGCCGAAAATGAGCCGCTTCTTGCAAGATCACTTCCTCCATTCGAAAATGAGCTGGCCTTTGGTAAGTGAGGTGTTGGGCGTAATGGTCACAAAGTTGTTTTAATTTTTCACTAATGAAGAAAAGGTCCAATTGATGGGTCATCTGATAGAAGGTCTGCTCTCCGGAATCATGAGCGATGCGATAGGGATGACCATATAGATCTGTATAGATTTCAAAGGCCTTTAAGTAGGCACTACTTGCATAGTCTTTCGGCTTTCCCATGGCCCTTAGTTGTTTTTTGCAGATGCCTTTAAACGTGGTATATAATTGTTTGGCAGCGAATGCCTCTCGACGGGCCTTATCTCGTAGGTCTGGATCTTTTTTAAAATATTCCATTGCCAGAAAATCCTCAATGACCCTGCTCAGTTCGCTATAGCGGCTATTGATGAACTTTCGATCCTGCTTCCTGTCGGAAAATACTGCATTTGCGACTGTGGTTTTGTCCCATTTTTTATAATCCGGATGGACCGACTTTAGGAAGCTAAAAAGTTGCTGAGGATAGGGAGAAGTCACAAAATAGGGACTGGAAAGGTATAACTCCAAGCGCGACAATTCTTTTTCATCCAGCTGTAGCAGAAGGTTGTATAGTTTATTCAATGCCAGAATTTTTTTTAAAATTAACTTGTTCTAAACTATTGATTATTAGTTAAAAATATTCATTTCATGAAAAAGAAAGTATGTTTTTTGTAAAATTTTATAAAAAAAATGCCCCCAAAATTTTGTTGAGATGGTTCTACCTTTACACCAACAAAGACATAGAGCAAAATGCAAATACTTGATGTTCTACACCTCACATTTGGAGTGACGATAGCTCCCTGGGAATTGGTTCGTTTTCGGCAACATCTAATCGATGGTTGGGTGGACGCCAAAACCTTGCCTGGTATTCGAAATGCCCACCTCGGTCATTATTTGGAGTCATCCGCCCCCTAGAAATAACCCCCCTTCACCAGCGTAACCCTCTTGTATATCCTGAAAAACTACTTTATGTCTTTGGTGCCGGTCGATGCTTGTCATAGTATTGGCTGGCCTTTTTTATTCTGCAAGAGATTAATTACTTTTAGTACATGACAAAGGTATTAATCAGCTTGGTGGGCGATCAAACGGTGCCCAATGTCTTTTTAGTGAGAGATGCTGCCTTTCGGCAAATGGATCACTATGTATTTGTGACCACTCCACTGATGCAAAAGCGGCAACGGCTGGAGCACATCATCTCCGCTACTGGCATCCGCGAGGGGCAATACTCCAAGATACAGGTAGCTGCCGAAAATCCACATCAAATCCAACAACAATTACAGGACTTGGAAGTACTAAATCATGCGGCTCACCTGTATGTTAATTTAACCAGTGGAACCAAGGTCATGTCGCTGGCCCTCTATGCCTATTTTACCCAAGCGCCCTTTGCACACAGAAGCAGCATTTTTTACATCCCCATTGGCGGCAATGACTTTCTACAAATTTTTCCCAAATCGACTTTTCAACAACAGCCCATCACCTACCGCATCACCGTTGCCGAATACCTAACCAGCTACGGCATTAAGATGATTGAACAAGGCACAGACTGCGACCTGCTCCGTCCGGCAACTTATACCGCAAACCTGATGGCTCATTTTTCCGAAGGGGGAAGTTTGAATCGGCCCTTTACCCAAATGATGAGTCGCCTGCGCAAGCAATATAATAGTAAACAACAACAAAATAATTTTGAGATTCCTACCTGGAAAGAATTGGATTATTTTTTACAAAAAATTGATTATAAGCAAGATAAAAAAGAATTTTTGCAAAAACGTGAAGTAGAATACCTCACCGGTGGTTGGCTGGAAGAATGGGGGTATCAGCAAATCAAAACCCATTTACAATTGCCGGATGAGGCGATCCGTTTTCACGTAAAGGTAGGCCGCAACAACACCCGTGGCGTGCAAGTACCCAATGAATGCGACGTCTTATTTACCTACAACAATACCCTACACCTGGTAGAATGTAAAGTGGGGATCAGTAATGCTCAATTTGAAGATGCGGTGTATAAGATAGCCGCCTTACGCCTGGAGTTTGGGCAACGGGTTAATGCCCTCTTGCTGACCCTTTCCGATTTGCGCTTAAAGAAAAACGGGCAGTTAAAAGACCGGTATGCCGATCGCGCCAATCTGCACCGCATTGCTCTCTTCGACCGTAAGGGCATTCAAGTGGATTTTCCGGCTTATCTAGATAAGCTCGTTTCATCGGCATAGGTTGGCGCTTAAAGAAATAAAGACCACTAAAAATATGGTTGAAGGTGGTGCACGATGTTTCTATTCACTGTTGGAGAGATCAGGTTCCTCCGGCACCGGGCCCCATCCTCAAAACCGTGATTTGCAAGAGGAGTGGCGCCGCAGATCAAGCTGCCGATTGCTGCCCTTTTCTAACAATATGTTGCGCAGTCCTCACCAGCTTCGCAAAACGATTGCGCACCGTGCCCGAAGCGAGGGATAGCATCGGGGCAATTTCATCGTGCTGGTAGCCTTGCACCCGGTAATCCAATAATGTTTTTTCGCAAGCATCCAGTTGCTCAAACCAGATTGATAGAGAGGGGTGATCTCGTCGTTCAAAGACCTGTTGAGCAGTGGCACAAGGGGGTAGGGTCGAGTCTGGTATTTCTGGCACTGTTTCCAGGTCTGCCCAACGGCGGCGGAGGATCTTGCGCTTCGCTTCAAGGAATGCATACTTTACCACCCCGATAGCAAAAGACCAGAAGTTTTTGTCTTGATACGTGCCTTGTTGCACCTTGGCAATAATGGTCATCACGGCCTTGCTAAAGCACTCTTCAAAGGCAAGTGCCTCCCGGCTGCCCGGCATCACCTGTCGGCACAATACCGCCGATGCTTTCCGTTGAAGTCCGTAATAAAATACCCCGATGATCCGCTGATCATCCTTTCGAATACCCTCCAATATCTGCTGGGCGGTCCATTGTTGTTCTCTCATGACTGCAATTTTTCCTGAACAAATAATGGTGGCGAGTCGCCGAAGCGATCTGCACACACGTTGCTGTTGTCAGGATCAGCATTGCAGTATGCGGCGGAAGCATAAAAATGGATCTATTAGAGAAAATCATAAACCTCATAAACCTTTCTCTATACTCTATAATGTACTTCAACATTAAAGATGTCATCCAATGTGTTACTTTTTTTTTAAAAAATCAAAACTGCTCGACAAAACGCTATTTTTCATAGAACTAGCGCACACTTCACTTCAGTGCATGTTTGGAGGTGGTGCTTTAGAAGCGAAAATTGCAGTCTGAATAGTTTGCCCGAATATACTTCAGGGACTACCTCCAAACAAGTACTTAAGAAAAAGCTTC
>CAXHCA010000219.1:0-6637 GCA_964015035.1 uncultured Saprospiraceae bacterium | reverse complement strand
AGCACCCCAAAATCTGCAATTTTCGCTGCTAAAGCACCCCCTCCAAACAAGCACTTAGCTATTTCGACTTTAACAGCAATTCTACAGCTTTTTGTAGCTGAGAATCCGTCATTTGGGCGTCTTCATCAGGTGCATTTTCTACAAGAACATCAGGTACGGCCGGGCCGTGCTCCATGTTTTCTCCGGTAGCCTTTACGTACCAGGCCCGAAAGGGCATTCTTATTCTGGAGCCGTCGACTAGGCGGTGGCTACCGGTGGAAATAACGGCTCCGAAGGTAGGTTGACCAACTAGCTTGCCGAAGCCCAGGGTCTTATAAGCGTGTGAGAAAATTTCAGCATTGGAGTAACTGTTCTCATTACATAAGGCAATAGAAGGCTTGTTGAGATTTGGAAAAGGTAAACGTTCCCCGAAAGGATAGTTGTTTTGAAACCGGGCATGCTCTTTTGCTAGGTGCTCTGCCGCTCCCCTTGGAATTGTATAGGAATGTTGGCGGCTACTCAAAATGGCCATCAGCATGTCTGTAGTCCAACCGCCGCCATTGTATCTCACATCGATAATGATGCCTTCTTTGCCGTAGCCGCTGGCCATCAATTCTCGTTCGAATCTTTCAAAACTAGTCCAATTCATACCTTGAATGTGGATATATCCCAGCTTGCCATTGGAGTATTGCTCGGTCAATCTTTTTCGTTGATCTACCCAGGCTTCGTAGTTTTCTTTTCGCAGGCTATTGGTGGGGCGAATAATGACTTCTCTAGTTTCATTTGGCCCGTTCGTGACGCGAAGCAAGGTTCGTTCATTGGCGGTACCATTAAGCAATTCATACAAATTTTGTTGAGGGGCAACAGGCCTTTCGTTTACGGCTACAATGACATCCCCAACTTGAAGTTGACTCTCCTCGCGATCGGCCGGACTGCCGGGCACCACATAAGTGATTTTTATGCCCCCTTCCGGTAAAGGAATGCCTTCAATACCAATCAGCCCCGTTTTATCTTTTTGTGTTTCTTCCGGGGAGGGGCCGTACATGCCCATGTGGCTGGCATTTAGTTGGCCAAGCATTTCATTAAAATAAAAACGGAAATCCTGTGCGGTTGAGGCATTGATCACCCGGCTTCGATAGCGATTGCGAAGCTCTTCCCAGTCTTGTCCGTGATAATCGGGATCGTAAAACCCATCTCTCATCGCTCGCCAGGCCTCCTCAAAAACCTGCTCCTGTTCGGCTTCATGTCGAATGGTCATTTTAGCTTCAAAGGCCAGGAATTCGTGCTTTTTACCCGGTTTTAAGGTGCCAATTTTCCCTTTGTTGTCTAGGAAATACAAAGTACTGGCATCCGGATTCCAAGTCACCTGACTTAGGTTAATATCGTCAATCAATCCTTTTTCTTCCTTGCCATTCCAGGCGATACTCATGTAGGTGCGTTTGCCTGCCTGGCCTTGCCTGCCACCTCCATTGGTGGAGTAATAAAAGGTTTTTCCATCCTTGCTAATGGCTAGGTCTCCCTCATTTCCAGGGATTTGTGTCACCTGGACCAGGCGCTCATGAATGTCTTCAAAATCAATCTGAACCACTGTTTCCTCCGTGGTATCTTTCTTTTCTTCAGACTCTACATCTTCCTCCCAATCTCGCTGTGTTTTTTCCCAGTCGCTTTTGCGCAACCAGACAAACCAAACATCCGTATCTGCATTGTTTCGGTTGGAAAGAAAACCCAATTTTCGGCCATCCTGACTCCAAACGGGAGAACCATCCCGCCGTGGATGCAAGCTGATGTTGACTGGAGGGTGGCTATTGTCTGCAGCATGGATATAGACTTCAGAATTAAAATCGAGATCGGGAAGCCCGTAGGCCAGCCATTTGCTGTCGGGACTCCAACTCAGTCCGTTTGGCGTGGCCCAGCCATCGAGTAGTAGAACTTCATTGGACAGCCCCTTACGGGAAATGTCGGCGACGATTAATTGACCTCGTCCGCGGAGAAAGGCTATTTTCTTACGATCAGGAGAAAGGATAAATTCGCTTTCTTCTTCGGAGCTTTGTGTGACGGGAATTTCGGTAATTTTGAACGTGAGTTGCAAATTGTCTTCTGCTGGGTCATTAGAATACAACAAATATAAATCTCGGTTGCCATCACGATCGGAAATAAAAACCAAGGTGGAATCATCTAACCAGCTCACCTCCTGGTCTCTTGCCGCTGTATCGGTGAGTCGCCTGCTTCTCTTTTTGTCTTTTTCTGTAGACCGAACAAACAGCTCTCCGCGAACGGTAAAGGCTATAGATTTGCCATTTGGCGACAAAGCAAAATCAGAGGCATCGCTGTTGAAAGTCTTGTTTTCTTCAGGATCAAATCGATAGTCCTGATTAACTTCGATATGGATGATTTCAGGCGTTCCGCCACTAGCTGCCATCCGGTAGATGTGATCGCCCCGGGAAAATACAATCGTTTTTCCATCACTGCTAAGATCGAAGTGGCGAATGCCTTCATCGGTAAAGTTGGTAATAGCTTCCGGCTCCCCCATGCCCTTTGTATCGTTAATGCGCTGGCGATACAAATTGTACCGGCCATTGCGGGCACTCAACCAAAAAAGTTCTTGATCACTTGCCCAATCTGCCGCAAAATCCTGACTGTTGGAATGGGTCAATTGTTGGTATTGATCGGTCTTTCTATCATAAATCCAGATATCGCGATTGGCAGGCCCTTGATAGGCTTCCCGAGCAATGCGGCAGGAACCGCGTTCAAAGGCCAGATAACGACCGGAAGGAGATGCCGCCGGGTGATCAGCGGCCGCATCGAGGACCCTTTGTGGGGTGCCGCCGGCAATGGCAATGCTATGTACTTCGTCAATTCTTTCCTGAGGAGAAAAATTGCGACGTGTATTGAAATAGAGCGTCTGGTTGTCGACCCATTTAGCATTTTCATCATTGGTAGAATGGTAGGTCAGCCGTTGCGGAGGGCCTCCTTCTAGTGACAAGACAAAAATATCCGAATTGCCAAAGCGAGAACCACTAAAACTGATATGGCGATCGTCAGGACTCCATTGGGGTTGACTTTCGTAACTTTCGTGAATGGTCCAGCGCCGGGCGACCCCACCGGTAATGGGAACCGTCCAGATATCTCCTTGATAAGAAAAGGCTATTTGGGTTCCATCGGAATTGAGCGCTGGTTGGCGGACCAAAAAATTATCTTGTGCTGATAAGGCCAGATAACTACAAAGGAGTAGTACCGTAAGGTGTTGTTTCATTGTTTCTGTTGATTATTCGGATGAAATATACAAAAAATCGTGAGAGACCGCCCCTTTCATTATTGTCAAAAGCTTTGTATATTGAGGATAAGCCAATAATGTGTAATTGCATGGATTATCTTGAACTGGAAATAGTCGCTATTGCAACCAGTGAATCTCAGCCCAATAGTTTTGTGGTTATTCTCAAAGAAAAGGAGGGGAATCGGAGATTGCCTGTTGTGATTGGTGGCTTCGAAGCGCAGGCCATCGCCATTGCCATTGAAGGCATTTCTCCCAACCGCCCCTTGACCCATGATTTATTTAAAAATACGCTGTCAGCATTGCAGGTTACTTTACAAAAAGTAATGATTTCAGATTTACGGGCTGGGGTATTTTTTGCAACGCTCTATTGCCTGACCAAAGAGCAGGAAGAAATCACAATTGATTCGCGGACTTCCGATGCTATTGCTTTAGCCGTTCGCTTTGCCTGTCCCATTTTTGCAAAGCGATATATTCTGGATGAGGCAGGTATTCTGTTTGAAGAGAAATCAACAGGTAAGGCCGAGACTAAAATTGAAGGACTTCTAAGTGATTTCACAGCTGAAAAATTAAAGGAATTGCTCACAAGTGCCTTGCAAAATGAAGATTATGAGCGAGCGGCCGAAATTCGTGATGAATTGAACCGTAGGGGGGGATAATTAAAAGGAATTCTGTATTTTGGCCGGAAAATCAGTGTCAAATATGTTTGAGGCCAGTACCTATCATAATCGTCGTCAAAAGTTGACGGAAAAAATTGATTCAGGATTGTTGCTTTTCCTGGGAAATGAGGAGAGCAGCATGAATTATGCCGATAATACTTACCCTTTCCGTCAGGATAGCAATTTTTTGTACTTTTTTGGTCTTGATCGGCCGCATTTGGCCGCTATCATTGATGTGGATGAGCAAAAGACCATTTTGTTTGGCGATGACTTTTCCATTGAGATGATTGTGTGGATGGGCCCACAGCCGCTGCTGGCCGATCAAGGCAGAAGGGTAGGGGTGGAACATACGGCTCCTCTTGCCGACTTGCCTGATATTCTGGCCAATGCACAAAAACAAGGCCGCACCATCCATTTTTTGCCGCCATACAGACCCGAAAATAAGATCAAGTTGCAACAATGGCTGGATATCCCGATTTCCTCATTGAATAAGGAAGCTTCGGTACTTTTTGTCAAAGCCATTATCGATTTGGCTTCGCATAAGACCGCTGAAGAAATCGCTGAAATTGAAAAGGCAGTTACCATTTCTGGCAGCATGCATGTAGCCGCTATGAAAGCTGCCCGTCCGGGAATCAAGGAGTCGGAGTTGGCAGGAATTGTAGAAGGCATTGCCATTGCTGCCGGTGGACGTTTGTCATACCCCGCAATTTTGACGATTAATGGCCAAACCCTACACAACCATTACCACGGCAATACCCTGGAGAATGGCCAAATGATCTTAGGGGATTTTGGTGCTGAAACAGCGATGCATTACGCTGGAGATATTACCCGCACATTTCCCGTCGACAAGGCTTTTACCACTCAGCAAAAGGAAATTTATGAGCTGGTGCTAAAATCGCAAATGGCTTCCATTGAAGCGATCAAACCTGGCGTTCCTTACCTGGATATTCATCGGTTAGCCAGCAAAGTGATTGCCGAAGGGTTGAAGGCCTTAGGATTGATGAAGGGAGATGTAGAGGCTGCCGTTGCTGCAGGAGCCCACGCTTTGTTTTTTCCACACGGTTTAGGACACATGATGGGGCTCGATGTACACGATATGGAAGATTTGGGAGAAAATTTAGTCGGCTACGACGAGACGATTACCCGCAGTGATCAGTTTGGATTAAGTGCTTTGCG
This sequence comes from uncultured Saprospiraceae bacterium, assembly GCA_964015035.1. GTDB lineage: Bacteria > Bacteroidota > Bacteroidia > Chitinophagales > Saprospiraceae > BQJU01. Next base: position 1,552 of record CAXHCA010000219.1, on the reverse strand, counting down.
CCTAGGGCGTGCTTTGGAACCAGGGTTTGTATTGACGGTGGAACCGGGCATTTATTTCATTCCGGAATTGATCGATTTATGGGCTTCCGAAAAACGGCATAGCGATTTTATTAACTATGATGCATTAAATGCTTATCGCAAATTTGGCGGGGTCCGCATTGAAGATAACATTCTGGTAACAGAAGATGCCCATCAGGTATTGGGCCAACCCATACCCAAAACAGTAGCCGAGGTAGAGGCCTTACGTCAAAGTTAATGATGCACTTTTTCCAACCAATCGATTAGCACCCTCCGGGTCGTGTTTTGAGTAAAAGCCCAGCTGGCTACGTCCAGGTGTGACGCATTTGTCACCCGTTGGAAAGTAAAGTTAGAATACCCGCATTGCTCCAGCTTTTCCACGAAGGCTTGGGCATTCTGAAAAGCGACCATACCATCTTTTTCGCCATGGACAATGAGCAAAGGCCGGTGGTCGGGTTTTTGTATAAAATTGTAGGGGTTGGCCTCCTGGAAAAGATCGCTGGAGGGCTTTCCCGCCAGATCTCTAAGCGTTTTGGTGTTGGCCATTTTTTCAAGGTGCAATGGTGCTCCTAACAAGAAAGCGCCGTGCAGGGCGTTGTGGTCCCAACCGGCACCAGAAAGAATTTCTTCGTCGAGGAAAACCAAAGCTGACAAATGCCCCCCAGCAGACATGCCGCCGATGATTCGTGGCCGATCATGGAGGGATTGTTCCTCTATAAGATCATTGCTGGTTTTTAATAACTCAATTAAGTCCTCCTTGATATGTCGGTAATTGTGGGTTGGGCATCGCCGGTAAGAAGGGAGAATCACCGAATAATTTAAATCGGTGAAAAACTGTGCTGTAGCGCGGAAGGCTTCAGGACTGCCAAAACGCCAGGCGCCACCGTGTAAATAAATCAATGTTCCTTTGCTGAGGGCTTCTTGATTTTTGGGTTGAAAAAACAGGAAATATTGTCGGGGATGAGGACCGTAACTGACCCTTTGCTCCACTATCCGATTGGTAGTTTGTCGGAACATATTGGCCCAGTAAAAGCCAAGTTGAAAGATTTCGTAAGGTAAAGTGCCTTTGGGATTTAAATACTTAAGCATGGGCAAAGATTCTAAACTCAATTACAATTAATTTAACAAATACAATCAGCTAATGTTGATTTTTTGCTATCTTTCCTTTTACACGGATTGGGATTTCAAATACATGCTATTGATGATTGCCCGACTTGTCTTTTCCGCACTATTGTTTATCATCCTACCTTTTTGCCTGCTTGCGCAAAGTGAAAGGGGGAGTATCCACAGCCATTCCCTTGCCGAGGCAAAAGCAAGGATGGATTCCGGAGAGTGGGAAGAAGCTTACCTCGTGCTCAAGAAGCTAAAAAAGGAAGTTGAAGCAAAAAGTGATTGGTATCATTTGGCCTTGATAGAGACTTGGTTGAGTGAGTCGAGTTTTTATATGATTTCTAGTGAAAAGGCACTAGAGCATGCACAGGCAGCAGAAGCTGTGGTCAATGATCAATTGACGGGGATTATCAGGGACACCCTG
>CAXHCA010000218.1:0-6705 GCA_964015035.1 uncultured Saprospiraceae bacterium | reverse complement strand
TAATGAGAATGATCTTTTAACTACCAACTTTGAGACAGAGCGCAACTGCGCCCGATTGCTGCTCGTTCCGCTTCGAGATCCGGCGCAATTGTAGTACAGGCGAAGAGACTGCAGAGCAACAGCAGGAATAATAGATTTTTCATAATCGTCGAGTGATTGGTGATTTCAAAATGCTCCCCAATATTACCTATATTTGCGCCGTGTTTTTTAGAAATCGGGTGATTTTTTAGAGAATTGACTATGCAGCTTAAACTTGTTAAGGAATATTTCGACCAATTTGCTACTTACCTGGAAAGTGAACAAAAAGAGGATTGGTTATACCTTTGGGAATCACAACGCATCTTTCAGGAGAACTGGGACCTGGAATCTACCGACCTGGTGGCAATGTACGATGCCAGCTTGAATAATAGCAAAACCCGCCGCCTCTGGAATCGAGAAGCATACGAACCTAAGAAGATGATGCTTAAATTTCTGGAAGACCAATCTGAATTTATCAGGTCGATGTTCAAAGAATTGTTCAAGGAAAGCATTTCCCTCTCCGGAAGGGCCGGCCGCTTCGTTTTTTACTGTGACGAATTGCTCAACGCCTATCTGGAACAAAACCCCAAAGCACGGGAAAGCAGTCATTATCACAATGATGGCTACCAGATGATTTCCCTTTACCTGGCCTTTCATTATCCGGATCAATACGCGTTGTACAACGGTAAAGCTTTTCAGATCACCATGAAAAAAATCGGCAGCCCGGATATTCCTAGCACCGATGATTTGGAGCGCTACGCCAAGGTGACCAAGACCCTCTATAAATTGATGGAAAAAGAACCCAAAATTCTGGAGTTGCACCAGCAGCGCCTGGATCCGGAACAGCACTACACCAGTGAAAGCTTATTGCTGGTGTACGAATTCTACCGGTTTTGCGAAACCGCTAAACTTCAATCCGCAACGTCCTAAAATATTCGTCCCAATACGGAAAAAAATCTCCTTTTCTCAACATTTTCACAATTTCTTGAGGGTATCGGAATGCCACCTCGTCCACTTCTTCGGTTGGGATGAAGATTTCGTCAAAGCCAGAGTGGATCGTGGTTTGCCATAGGTCTAGCAGATGATCGGAGCGCAGAAACCGCTTGGTTAACCTAAAATCCTTGGGCGAAATATTCAATCCCAGCTCCTCCATCGTTTCTCTCCTCACTGCCTCCAAACTGGTTTCACCAGCAATTGCGGAGCCGCCCGTTGCAGCCCATATGCCCGGATAGCTTTCCACGGTGCTGGCCCGACGCTGAATGAGGTAGCGGCCATTTTCATCCATCAACCAAACGTGGATGACCAGGTGGTAAAAACCCTGTGGCACCGGCACTCCCCGCATGTGTATCTTGTCGGTTAGTGTGCCGTCTTGCAAATAGAGATTCCATTTTTCCATGAGGGTGTGTTTGATTAGTACTTGTTTGGAGGTGGTGCTTTAATAGCGAAAATTGCAGACTGAATAGCTTGCCCGAATATACTTCAGGGACTACCTCCAAACATGCACTTAGCATCTCATCCAATTGATCCAGCCACAAAAAAGTTCCCGACTCCTCCCAATCACCACCATCCACGGCCGCACCGACCATTCCTTGATCTGCCCTCCTCTACATCTGGATCATTCCTGACAAAATTCTCGGCCACGCTCGGATCATCGCCGTTAAAAACAAGCATGGCGCCATCCGCTGGCATTGTTTTCTACCTCACCGATCACTGGCTGCATTCCTTCACAAACGCCCTCACCGCTACATTTGACCGACCATAACTAACCATTTTGACCTGTAATGGCGTACGCGCAAATATTTCTACAGATTGCCGGATGGCATCAAAAATCCAGGCAGCAGGATTACCAAAAGCACCTCCGCCAACAAGCGTCAGGAAAAGTTTTGGATTGCCGGTGTTGGCATAGTTGATCAAGGCGGCCAAGAAGGTGGCCTCGTAGGTGGCCTCCAAGACGAGGCGAGCAAAGGATTCCCAATGCTGGGCTTCAATTTGAGAATAGGCAACAGGCAGTGCCGAACAATAGACCTGCGATACCAATTGGCGATGGGTGCCAAGGGTCACTTCGGTATTCCATTGCAGACCAATTCGCAATCGGCTTTTTAACTCGTCATAAGCTGTAGTTGACATCGCCTGAATTTCCCTGGAAATGACTTTCAATCCCTCTCCATTGGCCAGAGCATAGCCGTTTTGCATTTGCCAAAGCTGTCGTTCCTCGTTATTAAAAAACCTGCCAATATCCTTGAGACAATCAATCTGATTATCGGCCGTTTGTCCGACCCGGCCGTTGATCTCCGCAAAATAATTGCGATAAATCGTACCCGCACCACAAGCAATAGCACAGGCCGGGCCTTGTGTACGATCGTATTGGTAAATGCCAATGCCTTGTTCTGGCGTAACCCTGGGGTTAACCATTTCCAACAGGTTAAATTGGGAGGCCGCCTGAAACAATGCTCCTTCATTTTCTGACTCACCGTGCAGGGCCTGCACATTCCCTACAACCTCTGAGATTTGCAAGCGGTGCTGTGGGGTTTCTAAAAGTGATACTTGCTTCCGCAAATCGGCCAAGGTGGGTATTTCCAGCCGTCCACAAATGTATTCTTTCCCATTAATCTTAGAACGCAGAGTTGTGCCCGAAACTGCCAGGTTTTTCCTGACTTGTTCGGGTTTTTCTTCCGCAAATCCGGTTAGTTCTTCAAACCACATCATTACAGGCAATTTTCCTTTATTAATTGACCAACTGCTCTACTTTGACTTCGATGATCTTGGTAGGCAATCCCACTGGTGTTGCCACTTCCGTGATGCTTAGGGTCCTTAATAGTAAGGTTTTTTTATTTTCATCCTGTAGCTGGATCTTCATTAGTTGTTGGGAAAATTCTTCTTCTCTCCATTCGCCCGGACATTCGCCCTTATCACTCCAGAGTAAAGAAAAGTCGCCACCTGTCTCATCGTTTTTTTGTTCCACATACAATAATGGAAATCTATCCATCTGTCCTTCATCATCCCGGATGAAAAGGCGAGATCGAACGCTTTCTGCTTCGTCCATCCATTCAAAACCATCGTAATGGTAGTGTTTTTTCACACCCGCTTGATCAATGGTGGTAATGTACTGAATTTGTTTCAGGGAGGAACCTTGCTCCACAGACCAATTGATTTTCGTCAAAACCTTGATCGTGGTATAATCCTCTAAATATTCATGTATTTGAAATCGTTCGGCAGGGACTCCTGTCAAGTGAATTTCTTCATGGACAAAATTCCCATTTTCATCAAAAATCTCTTTGAATAGAAAAATCTCTTTTTCAATCTGTTGCCCCCATCCAGACAAGGAAAACAAACAACAAAAAAAGAAGCACAGTAGTTTTAGATTCGGCATTTTGTGTTTTTTTGCATAAGCTACAACGCTTTGCTCTGTCTATCAATAAATTAAAGATCTATTTTCATCACCTCACCAATAAAACATCCCCCGCCAATTGCACAACCTCTCCGGTAGCATAGCCAATTTCCAACAAATAGGTATAAACGCCGGTGTCCAGCAGCCTGCCATTTTTCCGGCCGCGCCAGGACACCTCTGAATCACCAAAGGATTGGTCATTCACCGCATGCACGATACCCCCCCACCGATCAAAAATAAGAAAGCGATAAATAGTGGCTTCGATATCCGAGGTAGCCAATGGTCCAAAAATGTCATTAATGCCGTCGTCATTCGGAGAGAAGGCATTGGGCAAATATATCGGACATAAACCTGAAGGAATCGTAAAAAATAAGGTGTCGGTACAGCCTATCGTATCCGTAGCCACCAGGGTATATGCTCCAGCTTCCAGCATGTCGAGCTGATCAGTAAAAAATAAGGGCTTACCATTGAGCGAAAGTTGCCAGTTGCTCACATCAGTACCACTAAATTGAAACTGACCATTGCTTTCATTACAACTGGCGGCAGTAACCGGCCCGGGAGTCAAAACAGGTGCCTGCGATCCCTTAATTTCAATCTCAATATTGGCCACACAACCCGCCACATCCATGACCTCCAAAGTATAATTTCCGGCAGGAATCTCATCCAATAAAGGCCCTTGCTGCAAAGCAAATCCACTCAGCTGGTACGTTAAAGGTTCTTCTCCGCCGGAAGCGCTAACCTCTACCTGTCCATTATCCAATCCACAACTAGTATTTTGTACCATCACCTCATCAATAGATACCGCTGTGCTTGACGCAATATCAATGACCTCCGTCACCGTACAACCGGATGCATCCGAAACCTCTAAATCGTAAGTACCTGCCCCAAGGTTGTTGATCGTAGTTGTTGTAATTTCATTGCCTCCCAGACGAAAAACATAAGGTTGCTGTCCTCCATTTGCCGTAAAACTGATCCTCCCATTGTCTTCTCCACAAGAAGTACTGACGACCAGCAGCTCCGCAATTTCCGGGGTATTAAAACTACCAACATTAATAATGGCGGAGGCAGAACAACCATTGGCCCCAATTACCTCAATGGGATAAGTTCCTGCGGCCAAATCGGTAAAAGTGGTGCTATTGGAAAAGGGACCTCCATCCAGAGACACCTCAAAAGGGGGCTCCCCTGCTTCAATTTCAAAGGAAAGTCCGCCATTGTCTTCATTACAACTTGCAAAAGTCGTTTCGATATTGATGATGACCGGCACATTCAAATTCAAATCAATTAGCTCATCCACCAAACACCCCACCTCATCCTGAATGTAGACGGTATAATCACCCGCAGATAAGTTCGTAAAATCAGGCGAAGCCTGAAAATTGTTGCCATCGAGTGAGTAACTTAAAGCACCAATCCCCCCTGCTGCCTGCACAGAGATAGAACCGTCACTGGTTTCACACGAAAATCCATCCGTCACAATATCCAATATATCAATGGGGTTAGAACCCAAAAACTCGAAGGTGCTAGCCCCTCCACTCACCGCAAGCGGAATCTGACAGTACAAGTCCAGAGAGGCACTTTCAAAATCAATCAAGTAAATATTGGCGGCATTATCGGTCAAGGCAAAGGTTTGTACCTCATCACAACTGGCGGCGTAGGAGACAATACCAAAGATGCGGCCCGGTACATTGTCATTAATCACCACCGTACTATTGGCCGGATTATCGGTATTGACCAAAACGATATTATCCCCTTCTGCAGCCATATACAGTTCGCCGTCAAAAAAGGTAAGGTCTCCTTCCGCTCCATAGCCGACATTACCCAAATACTGCCCCATATCCGAATCCAGATCATAAGACCACAATGCACCTGCCAGTCCACAGGCATAAAAGGTCCCATCGGCGGCAATCGTCAGTGCAGTATACAGCTGGCTGGCATTGGATTCAAAGATGTATCGCAAACTGCTGGTGCCCGCCGCTACATCAATTTCGTAAATTCGCCCGGAGCCCGTGACCGCATACAAATTGCCATTGGGATGGAAACTGATATCCGTTGTACTCAAAGGCATATCGCCGATCAGACTGTAGGAACAATCGTCTAAATCGAGGGAATAAAGTTGGCCACTGAGGGTGCTGAGAAAGATGTCCTGACCATGAAGGTTGAGTGTTATCCAACTCAAAAGCAGGATCAAAATCGATTTTTTGGGAAAGTGCATCATAGGTTTTTTATCCTTTGCGGAAAATGATATGGTGTGCAAAGATAAATAATGGAAATCAATAGGCACCTCCGGGCAGCATCTATTAACATATTAGGGAAATACCCGGATTGTTATTTCGCAGCTGATACAAATCAAACCCTTCGGCCCAAAAATCCTTTTCTATTTTCTCCAATTCGAAACCAATCTTTTGGTAAAAAGGATAAACCAACTGCGAGGTCCGTACCACAATGGTCTCAACATCCGGATGTTTCCTAATCTCATTGATTCTGAATAGCGTAAGTTGCTTTCCATAACCTTTCCCCTGGTGGTCGGGGTGGATAAAGTCCCAGGAGATACGAGCCTCTCCATTTTCTATGAGATTGAAACCTCCCGCACCAAGGAGCGTTCCATCCACTTCCAGCACAAAATAATGTTCCGCATGTTGCTCTAGGTATTCTTCATAATCAGCAGCCTCCGAAGGGGCAAAATATTTTGGAATATTGAGCTGTAATAAGGCAACCAGTTCCGGTTTGTCTTGATAGGTGTAAGGCCGAATAATCATATTTTTTTTAGAAAGTAACCATCGGCTTTTCTGTAAAGTTCCCAAAAAAAACAAAGAACTGCACTTTCACAAGCCCCATCGTGTGTATAACCAATTGCAGGAGGGTGTCAGGTTTGTCCCAAAAAAAAGATTGAGTGCTTGTTTGGAGGTGGTGCTTTAGCAGCGATGCAGATTTTGGGTTCTCGCAAGGCTCATTTTTGAGCCCGTCTCGGCTCAGCCGAGATGCATTTCAAAAAACGCCTTGTTTCTTCAAAAAAATGATGCTTTTCGCCAGTAAATCCAACCTCCAAACATGCACTAAAAATAGAGAAGATTGCCTTATCCTTACACAAGGGGACTAATCCCAACTGCACCCCAACCAGAAAGCAGGGAAAACAAAGATAATATTGGTATAATACACTTTCACTCGGGCGCAGTTGCGGCCTGTCTCAGTGCATGTTGAGTAAGTCAATATTAGATTACTCAACATGCTTTTTCTTTTCGGTGCTATGGGGCGCAGTTCCGTCCTGTCTCAGTAAGAATACTGTTATAATTTGTTGTCAAAAA
>CAXHCA010000217.1:0-6799 GCA_964015035.1 uncultured Saprospiraceae bacterium | reverse complement strand
TATTCGGGCAAGCTATTCAGTCCCGGTAAAACCGGGATTTTGGAACCTCATTTCGGCTATTTTTTCGTCCGTCTCGGCTCAGCGGAGATGCACTCAAAAATGAGCCTCGTGAGCACCCAAAACCTGCAATTTCCGCGGCTAAAGCACCACCTCCAAATAGGCACTTAAAAGATTCAGTTACGGGTACAAAGGTTGTATGGATGAAATAAAAAAATAAAAAAATTCCAACCTTTCAAATTTGGGTGCATCTTTACTAGCAAATACACAGGAATTCGTACCCGATGACTATTATTGATACAAAACAGATCACGAAAGCCAAATATTCCTTGCAAGAATCAACTTTCCACCTGGACCCGGAAGAAGCTGAATTGATTTCGGCAAGCCTGAAGGGCGATCAGCGGGCAGCGCACCGGCTGTACGGCCGCTATGTCAATGCGATGTACCATACCGTTATTCGGATGGTGCCCCAGAGAGCCGAAGCCGAAGATGTTTTACAGGATGCCTTTGTGCAGGTTTTTCAGAAGCTACACACCTTCAAGGGTGATTCTACGCTGGGGGCCTGGATTAAGAAAATTTGCGTCAATATGAGTTTGAATCATTTGCGCAAGGCCGGACGGGTTTCTTTTATGGCTCTGGAGACCGCCAATCTGGAGGCCAAGCCAGCCGATCAGGGAGAGGATGCGAACGAATTTCCGATGGACATTAAATTGATTCACCAAAGGATCAAAGCATTGCCGGAAGGCTGTCGGGTGGTTTTTAGCTTGCACCTTTTGGAGGGGTACCAACATCGGGAAATTGCTGAAATATTGAATATTTCCGAATCCACTTCCAAAACACAGTACCGGAGAGCCCGACAATTATTACGAGAAAAATTAAAAGCAAAATAATGACCGAGATAGAAAAATATATTCTGGAACAACGGGAAGCCCTGGATCGGGTTGAATCTCCGCGGGTCGACCGGATTTGGCAGGGCATTCAGCAAAAGCAAAACCCTTCTGTGGCTGGAAGCGGCTGGCATCTGCAAGTGGGTAAATTCTGGAAATGGTCAATTGCGGCGAGTTTGGCGCTATTGATCAGCCTGGGCATTGGTTTGTACTGGAATACCACCGGCGGTGCACAGCAGGTGGATATTGCGAGCTACTACCCGGAACTGGCCAAGCAGGAACAAGCTTATCGTCAAATGATTGCTCAGAAGGAAGCAGGGCTGGAATTGAGCGAGCAGGACAAGGTGGTCTATCGGGAAATTTTGGCGGAAATGGACCAATTGGACCAACTCCACCGCGAATCACTGGCGGATGTGCCTCAATATGTGAACAATGATCGCCTGGTAGAAACGCTATTGCGTTATTATGAAAGAAAAATTCGCATTCTGGAAAGATTATCCAAAGAAATTGAAAAACAAAAAAATCATGAAAAGAGGGAATCTCAAATTCATCTATAATTTTCTAATCCTGGCATTACTGTGTGCCTCCGCGGTATCGCTGCATGCCGGTGATCCCAAAACCAAGACCATTAGTAAATCCTTCGATGCCAAAAAGCACGTCAGGTTGGCGCACCAAAACGGCCCGTTGAAGGTGGTGCAATCGGAAGATGGGCGGGTGCATTTTGAGGCCACCATATCTTTTGAAGCAGTTAATGAAGAGGATGCACAAGTCGTATTTCAGCATTTTAATGTCACGGTGAGTGAATTGTCGGATGAACTGAACCTGACCACTGATTTTCAGGTGGAAAACTGGAATACCAATAATGGCGTGACCTCGTTGAAGTTTAGAGATGGGACAAAGGTCAAAAAACTCAGCAATCTGACCATTAGCATGGTCCTGCGGGTACCACAAGTCCAACAATTGTCGCTGAAGAATAAATACGACGAGATCAACATAGAGCAAAGCGTAAAAGGCAGTCTGAATATAGAACTGTACAGCGGCCGCATTTCCGCCAGGGATATTCAGGGGAAACTCACGCTGCTGAGCAAATACAGCAAGGGGGAGATCGGTAATTTTGGGGATGCCAAGATTGAATTGTACGATAGCAATATCAGTTTCGGCAATGGCGAAAACATTGAGATGGCTGTGAAATATGGTCGGTTTAGCCTTGGTAGTTCGCGCAATTTGCGACTTGAATCGTATGATGCTAATGTGGAATTGGGATTGGTCCGGGGAAGTTTTACGCTGGCCGATAAATACTCCGATTTCAAAATCGGCCGATTTGAATCGGCGATAATGGATGTGTACGATGCCGATTTGGTGATGGAAGGCGGGCAAGAAATTCAGCTAAAAAGTAAGTATACCAAATTCAGAATCAGATCTTTGAAAAAGTTGCAATTTGAGTCCTCCTACGATGATGAAGTGGATGTGGAACAGTTGGGATTTCTGGCCTCTAATTCAAAATATACCCAGTACAGCATTGGTACATTAGGAGAAGGTTTTTCGCTAATCAGCTATGATGATGATTTGGAAGTAAATAAATTTACCGGGCCGCTTAAGGAGATCAGTTTTGAAGGAAAGTATACCGACTTAAATATCCCCTTGGGTAAGGAAGTCGCCTACCGTCTGGATGCCAATATGACCTATGGTAAGTTGCAGTACGATGAAAACAATCTGGATATCCGGATTTTACGCGAAAAGAATGACCGATTGGAGCTGCAAGGCAGTACCAAAGGCGCTGCAGAAGATGCGGCGATGGTGCGTATCAAGTCTTACGACGGGAAGATCAAATTGGGCTACTAAGTGCATGATTGGAGGTAGTCCCTGAAGTATATTCGGGCAAGCTATTCAGTTCCGGTAAAACCGGGTTTTTGGAACCTATTTTCGGCTGTTTTTTCGTCCGTCTCGGCTCAGCCGAGATGCACTCAAAAATGAGCCTCCCGAGAACGCAAAACCTGCAATTTTCGCTGCTAAAGCACCACCTCCAAACATGCACTAACCCCTATCCTTTTTGGTGCCAAACCACATTTTTAGCCAAAACCAGGGTTTGACCAATTGCTCCCGTAGTTGGAAGTCGGTATACATGCGGGAAAGGATTTGTAAAAATTTCTGATTGCCCACAAAGATGGTGGATAAAAAGTTGACCAGCGGCACGTAGCGCATGATTTGCTGGAGTTGATAGCTCAGTTTCATTTCTTTACCGAGCACTCGGGCTACGCGCACATCGTAAGCTTTAAGGGTTGCCGCAGAGAAATCGTTTTGAGCCAGGCATTGCTCGGCCTGTTCAGCCGCGATAAAACCGCTGTAGATGCCATTGCCAATGCCTTCACCGGTTAGCGGATCGATGAGGTGGCCGGCATCCCCGATGAGCATAAAGTGATCACCTGAAATAGGGCGGGTTTTGGAGCCGAGGGGCAGCCCATAGCCCTCAACGGTGCCCAATAATTCCGCATGCTTAAAGCGTTCTTTGAATTCCGGATGCGTTTCCAGGATGTCGAAGAACGCTTTTTTTAGGTTAAATTTTCGGTTGCTGATAAAATCACTGCGCATGCCCAATCCGACATTGGCTTGCCCATTTGGGAGAGGGAATATCCAGAAATAACCCGGAGTCAGCTTTTTGAGAAAATGCAGTTCGATAAAATCACTTTTTTCAAAGCCGGTAACATTTTTATAATAAGCCCGGATGGCCCCGGCGTGATGCTTGTTTTCTTTGGGCAAGCCTGCAATTTTCCGGCTAAAAGCCGAATGCGCACCGTTAGCTACGATCAGTAAGGAGGTATCCACTTCCAATTCGCCATCTATGCTTTTGACGAGCCACCCCTTCTCGGAGCGTTCGTACGTATTGATCGCAATCCCTTCATAAAATTGGATATTCTCCCTTCTCTTGACCTCCGTGATCAGGAAATTGTCAAAGTCTATGCGTTTGGAAATGTAGCCGGGAGCACGGCCGTTGGCCTCTTCCTTTACGGGAAAAGGAATGTCCAGGGCCTTGCCATTGGGCGTGATGAAGCGAATGCCCCATATGTCGGACTGGATGGGCTTGGCATTAAACCGATTAAGAATTGCCGGATCGAGGCGGTTGAAAAGGGTGGTCACTTTGCCACTGATGGCATCGCCACACACTTTATCTCTGGGGAAAGTGGCTTTGTCGATGAGGATACAGGGAATGCCCATATAGCTCAATTTCAATGCCGTTGCGGCCCCCGCCGGGCCAGCCCCGACAATACAAATATCACAGGTATGCTTCATGGTACGAAAGTAGCAAATTGCCGGGCATTAAACAACCCGGCAGGGAAAAGACAATTGGCGGCAAATGATCCTCCATTAGAGGGGGGGCATTGATCACAGGCCGCCAATTAAATTCGTACTTTGGTGCATGTTTGGAGGTAGTCCCTGAAGTATATTCGGGCAAGCTATTCAGACTGCAATTTTCGCTGCTAAAGCACCACCTTCAAACAAGCACTGAGAAGACATGCATACCCGCCACAAAGTGGTTGGGGAAGATTAGCACGACGGGATCATCGGTTTGAACAAGGCGCAAAACATAGGCGAAGCCAAAGCTATGCGTCAAGTGGGGAAGGGGCCCTACTTGTAAGCCAACTTTGCAACGAAGTGCAGGGCGGTGAGAACAAGTGATAAATTCTCAGACCATTTTGTAACAGGTATCCAACCCTAAACGGTAATTTTTTTTGGGGACAAACCTGAACTGCACCCTGTTTCATCATAAAAATGATGCTTTTCGCCAGCAAATCCGACCTCCAGACATACACTTAGTTTTAGAAAGGGGGAACTTTACTATCTTGTGAATGTATTAATGAAATAGTAAAGGAGGCGCTCCGGAAATTTTAATTTTTTACTGACCATAGTTGAACTCCAATGAGCGTCTCCGTTTTTTCTCCTTAAATACTTGTCATATCTTCATTAATGACATGATTTTCCATTGGATTCGCTCCCATGAGGAGCAGAATTATCAATTCCAGTGCGTTCATTGTTGATGGTGTTGGTTTTAAAGTCCTTTGTTATCAGTACAAACCTACCACCGGAGCCTAAGGTCTTGTAGGACAAACATCTTTCAAATTCAGGGTTTATATTAGTTGGTTTAAATTCTTATTTTTGTCTTAACATGTTGATTAACAATATTTTGTATTTTTTGTTATTTGAAAAATGTTGACTATGGATACGATCAAACAGTTATCTAATATTGTTGAGCGTTACAGGAAGGAGACCTTAAACCAGTTTAAATCCCTGGATAAGAAGGATAATCAATTAGGAATTCTTTATCAGAAGGTGTTATCAAATACGGCCAATGACCAGGCAAAATTGATTACAGAGCTCTTTCCAGGAAGTGAACATGGCGGGAAATACTTAAATCATCTTAAACATAGGTTAACAAATAAGTTGTCAGCCTTGGTGCTACTGCAGAATTTTGGAAAAAATAAGGTTCAAAAGGCCTATTATTCTAGTTACAAACGCTATGCTGTGGCTAAAATTCTGATTGGGTTTGGGGCAAAACAGATTGGAGTCAAAATTGCGGAAAGTGCCTTTTCCTTAGCAGCAAAGTATGAGTTTACTGATATCTGTTTCTTTCTAACCAATGAGTTGATGCTGCATTACGGAGCAATTTTGGGCGAGAAAAAGCTTTTTATAAAATACCAGGAACTTTCTTCCTATTATTTAGAAATAATAAGGGGGGAATACCTTGCGCAGAGGTATTACACAGAAGTCGCATTTTATTTTTCTAATAGCCGCAGTACAAAATCAGAATTAGCAAAAAAGTCTATGGATTATGCCTCTAAGCTATATCAAATTCGAAAAACTGTTAAAACCTACAAATTCAATCACTTTTATTTTAATATTTTAGCTACTCAATATCAATTTTTAAATGATTATGAAAACCTCATTGATGTTTGTGAACAAGCAATAGACTACTTTGAAAGCCTAGACCGGCCATTACCCTATGCTGTATTCTTCAGTTTTTATATCAAAAAAGCTTCTTCTAACATCAACCTCAAACGGTTTGAAGTAGCAGATCAAGACTTGTTAGAATGCCAAAATATCACCCCTGAAGGCTCATACAATTGGCATGTGATGATGATCTACCGGGCTTTGCTGGGCTTCCATGCCAAAAGGTATGAACTGACTTTTGAAGCTTTTGAGAAAGTTAAAATCTATATTGATAATGTACCAGATAATATAATTCAGCAATGGCGCATCATCGAAGCCTACATTTACTTTTTCAAAAAGCAATTGGATTTAGAGCGAAAAAGCCGTTTCAAACTGGGCAAATTCTTGAATGATGTACCGATATATTCGAAGGACAAAAGAGGAAACAATATTTCCATTCTGATTTTGCAAATTCTAATCTTCCTGTCCCAAGGCAAAAAGCCTGCAATCATTGACCGTATTGATGCTTTAAAGAAATATACCCGTCGTTACCTCAACACCGACAATACCTTTCGCAGCAGCTGTTTCATCAAAATGTTGATCCAACTTGAATCGGGACGGTTTAACCGTATTGCCGTCAGTAGAAGAGCGGAACCCTATGTGGACCAGCTAAATTCTGTGCCCATCGACGTGGCCCAGCAGCCTGGAGAGTTGGAGGTGGTGCCGTATGAAGTATTGTGGGAAATGGTGTTAGATATGTTGGATTAGAGAGGTTTATTGTTGAGGGTTGAGAGTTGAGAGTTGAGGGTTTAGAGTTGAGGGTTTAGAGTTTAGGGTTTAGAGTTTAGGGTTGAGAGTTTAGGGTTGAGGGTTTAGGGTTTAGGGTTTAGGGTTTGGGGTTTGGGCAGGAAACGGGCGAAGGAGCAAATCTTATTTGGGGGGAGTATTTCATAAAGTGTGTCAAGAGTCGGCGGGAGATATCCGCCCGCGGG
>CAXHCA010000216.1:0-6801 GCA_964015035.1 uncultured Saprospiraceae bacterium | reverse complement strand
AACCGGGATTTTGGAACCTCTTTTCGGCTATTTTTTCGTCCGTCTCGGCTGAGCCTCGCGAGAACCCAAAACCTACAATTTTCGCTGCCAAAGCACCACCTCCAAAGATGCACTAAGCGATGCCAACTTAGTACCACTACATTTTCTCCATCACTGTCCCACAATTATCGCAGGTACGCAGGCTTTCAGAATCCATAAAGTTTTTGATCACGACAGGCAGTTGATTGACGATATCCTTCATTTCAAAGGTATCTTCGTGCAATTTTTGGTTGCAATTTTCACAAAACCACATCAATTTATCGGTTTCTCCATCGCGGCGGTAGCGTTCAATGACCAAGCCAATGGTATCGGCGGGTCGTTGCGGAGAGTGAGGAATGCGAGGTGGCAACAGGAACATATCTCCTTCTTTGATTTGAATGTCTTCAGGAGTGCCATCTTCGTTGATGATCTTGAGGGTGATGTCTCCCTCCAATTGGTAAAACAACTCCTCTCCATCTTCAAAGTGGTAATCCTTACGGCCATTGGGACCACCTACCACCATGACGATGTAATCTTCATTTTCAAAATACACCTGTTGGTTCCCGATCGGGGGCTTGAAAAGGTGGCGGTTTTCGTTAATCCAGTTTTGTAAGTTAAATGGTTTGGCTAGTGGCATATTGGCTTGATTATTTTTTAAAATTCAACAATTGTGCGCCCGAAAACTTCCGGGAAATCGAAATTTTATTTATTTATCCTAAATTTAACGATAATTTTGAGTTTTAACAGCCCGTAAAGTATAAAATTCCTAACAAATATGAACCTCGATCTAAGTGGAAAAAATGCGCTCGTCTGTGGCAGCAGTAAAGGCATTGGCAAAGCAGCAGCTATTGAAATTGCTAAATTAGGCGCCAATGTGACCCTCGTTTCCCGCTCGGCAGAAGTGATGGCCGACATTGCCAAAGAACTCGACACCAGTGGGGGGCAAAAACATGATTTTCTGATGGCCAACTTCAGTAATAGTACAGATTTGAAAAAGAAGGTCCGTGGTCTGGTTTCCGGAAAAGCGATCCATATTCTTGTCAATAACACCGGTGGCCCACCATCTGGCCCAATTATGGAAGCCCGAGAAATGGAGTTCACCCAGGCCTTTCACAATCATCTCATTTGTAACCACCTACTGACTACCATTGTCACTCCGCGGATGATCCGCGAAGGGTATGGACGTATTATCAATGTCATTTCCACTTCCGTGAAAGCCCCCATCCCAGGGCTAGGGGTATCCAATACTGTACGTGCCGCTGTCGCCAATTGGTCAAAAACCATGGCTAGTGAATTGGGCAAACACGGGATCACTGTCAACAACGTATTGCCCGGTTCCACTTGGACCGATCGCATCCGCGAAATCATCCAGGCTCGGGCGGCCAAGTTGAACAAAACAGAGGCGGAAATCCAAATAGCGATGGAAAAAGAAATTCCGCTGGGCCGGTTTGCGCAAGCGGAAGAAGTGGGCGCAGCGATTGCCTTTCTGGCAAGCCCGGCCGCTGCTTATATTAATGGCATTAATTTGCCGGTAGATGGCGGGCGGACGAAGAGCTTGTAAAGTTTTTGTCAAAGTGGCGTAACCAGAGTAGAGGGACTGGCTTTGATCGCAGCAGCTATAAGAGACCGCCGGAGGCAATTGCTATGTACCTGCTCAACCTCCAAACATGCACTAAACTATTGCTCTGCATCTTCTTTCAAAAAGTGATTCAACACCTTTTGGGCAATATTTAGGCTTGAGACTTTCGCAATTTCTGCGGCGGTGGCCGACTTTAGTTTCTTTACTGATCCAAAATGCGACAATAACTTCTGCGCGGTCTTTTCGCCAATGCCGGGAATACCAGTCAGTTCGGTACCCAGAAAATTGCGGGAGCGCTGATCTCGGTGAAAAGTGATGGCAAAGCGGTGGGCCTCATTTCGTGCCTGCTGGATGAGCTTGAGCGATTCTGACTTTTTATTGATATAAATCGGTACCGGATCTTCCGGGAAGAAAATTTCTTCCAGTTTTTTGGCAATACCAATGACCGTCACTTGATCTTGAATTCCTAATTTATAAATGCTCTTCATGGCGGCACTCAATTGCCCCTTCCCACCGTCAATGATGATCAACTGCGGCAGTGATTCATTTTCATCCAATAATCGGCGGTAGCGGCGAAAAACCACTTCGGTCATACTGGCAAAATCATCCGGGCCTTCCACCGTTTTGATATTAAAATGGCGGTAATCTTTCTTGGAAGGCTTTGCATTTTTAAATACTACACAGGATGCCACCGGATTGGTACCCTGGATATTCGAGTTATCGAAGCACTCCAGATGCATCGGGAGGTCATTCATTTGCAGGTCAGTCTGTAAAGTGCGTAAGATGCGCTCTGCCGGCGTTTGACGGTTGGTGCGGCTGGCCTCTTGTTTCTTTTTCTGTAAAAGATAATATTTTACATTCTTTTCCGAGAGCTCTAGCAACTTGCGTTTATCTCCACGCTGCGGGATCGTTAACTTCATTTCCTCCTGGGGCAAGTCCAATTGATACGGCACGATGATCTCGTTGGCAATGCTGTTGAAGCGTTCCCTGAGATTGGGAATGGTATATTCCAACAGGTCCTTTTCATCATCATCCAGGTTTTTAACCAATTCCTGGGTATGGGTATGGATGATCGCTCCATTCACCACTTTGATGTAGTTGACATAGGCCTCCTTTTCCCCTGAGGCAATGGAAAACACATCCACATCGCGGATTGTGGTGCTCACTACGGTAGATTTGGCTTGATAATCCTCAAAAGAACTCAGTTTATCCTTGATTTGTTGGGCTTTTTCAAATTCCAGGTTTTCCGCCATGCGTTGCATCACATCTTTGAAATGCTGCACCACCGCACTGTAGTTCCCTTTCAGAATATTTTTGATCTGGTCGATTTTCTCATTGTAACTTGCCTCATCCTCCAATCCCACACAAGGCCCTTGACAATTCTTGATGTGGTATTCCAGGCAAACCTTGAATTTCCCATCCTGTATGTTTTTCTCCGAAAGGTGAAAATTGCAGGTTCGCAGAGGAAACAACTGCTTAATCAAATCCAAGATATTTTTCAAACGAGATTTTGACGTATAGGGACCAAAATAAGTAGACCCATCCCGAATCACTCTGCGAGTGATAAATACTCTTGGGAATCGCTCTTTTTTGATACACAGGTAGGAATAAGATTTCCCATCCTTCAGCATCACATTGTAGCGGGGTTGGTACTTTTTGATTAGGGTGTTTTCCAGCAATAAAGCATCCGCTTCCGTCTCTACGATGGTATAGATGATGCGCTCTGCATGCTTGACCATCACGCGCGTCTTGTGGGCACGGTCCCGGCGTTCGCCGAAGTAGGAAGCCAGGCGATTTTTGAGCTGCTTGGCCTTTCCCACATAGAGGATTATCCCATTTTCATCCAGAAAACGGTAGACCCCTGGTTGCTTGGGTAAGGTATCTGCAATCTGTTTGTAATCTTCTGTCGTCATATCCGACCGCCAATTTACAATTTTACTGCCGTAGAATGTTTGATTTCCGTCATGACAAAAAAACTTTGCACCTGACCAATGTTTTCCAACGCCGCCAGTGTATTGACCACAAACGACTGGTAAGAAGCCATATCCTTAACGAGAATTTTGAGCAGATAATCGTACATCCCGGCAATATGAAAACATTCCAAAACCTCATCCAGTTCTTGCACCTGCTTTTCAAAATTGAGCAAATAAGCCTGTGCATGTTCTTTGAGCGTCACATTGCAAAAAGCCACCATACTTCGATCTACTTTCCCCCGATCGATCAGCGCCACATAGCCTCGGATATAACCTTCTCGTTCCAACCTTTTAATCCTTTCGAAGATCGGTGTAGTCGTCAATCCCATTTGACTCGCGATTTCGCGCGTCGTCATTTTTGCATCTTCTTGCAGGAGATTCAAAATGCCTATATCAATTTGATCCAACATCGTATTTAGAATTATTTTTTGCAAAAACAAAAATAACAAAACCTCGACATAAATTTATTCTAATAATAGCTAATTAATTAGAATAATCATCTAAAAAACAAGCAAAAAACAAGTTAAGAATCTTGTTTATTAACTTTGTATCAGAAAAGATGCACTTACCAAATAAAATCTATCATGCCAAACCACCAGTTCAGCCCAGAAAGTTTAATGATGTCCTATGCCTACCGCCCGGAATGGTCGGAAGGAGCTTTGAAATGCCCGATATTCCAGACTTCCACCTTTGTTTTTTCCAGTGCAGAGCAGGGCAAGGCACACTTCGAATTGGCCTATGGCCTGCGTGAGAAAAACCAAGGAGAAGAACCTGGCCTCATTTATAGTCGACTCAACAATCCTGATTTACAAATCCTCGAAGAACGACTCTGCCTGTGGGACAAAGCCGAAGCCGCGGCCGTTTTTGAAAGCGGTATGTCGGCCATAGCAACGACCTTTATGGAACTGCTCCAACCGGGTGACTTACTGCTGTTTTCTAATCCACTTTACGGCGGTACAGATCATTTTGTACGGCATTTCCTCACCAAATGGGGCATCCATGTGGTCGGTTTCCATCCCACTCAAAATGAAGAAGAGATTGCAGCGCTAATTGAGGCTTCCGGTTTATCAGACCGACTGGCGATGATCTACCTGGAAACGCCGGCCAATCCGACCAACACCCTAATTGACATCCAGATGTGCCGCCGTCTGGCCGACCGATTTTCCCAACCGGAAAAACCCGTACGGGTAGCCGTGGACAACACCTACCTAGGGCCACTTTGGCAGCATCCATTACAACTCGGTGCCGATCTGGTGTTGTATTCTGCCACCAAGTATATTGGCGGGCACAGTGATGTCATTGCCGGGGCTGTGCTTGGTAGTGAAGCATTGATTGGTCAATTAAAAGTAGGCCGGACTTTCTTTGGCAATATGGCGGGGCCGTGGACCGGCTGGTTGTTGATGCGCAGCCTGGAAACCCTCAAATTGCGGATGGAGGCCCAATGCCGCAATGCACAAATCATCGCTCGGGCGCTGACGGCTCATCCCAAAGTGAAAAAAGTTTACTACCTGGGATTATTGGAGGAAAGTGACGGAGAGCAATACAACATTTATCAACGCCAATGTCTGGCCCCGGGAGCCATGATCGCCTTTGAAATGCCCGGGTCTGAAGCGGAAGCCTTTCGTTTTCTCAATAGCTTAAAATTGATCAAGCTGGCCGTGAGTCTTGGCGGTACGGAATCCCTGGCGCAGCACCCGGCCAGCATGACCCACGCCGGTGTTAGTCCGGAAGACAAAGTTGAATTAGGAATCCACGATGGACTCATTCGGTTGTCTATCGGGGTAGAAAAAGTGGATGATCTGTTGTATGACATTCGGCAGGCACTGGAAGCCGGAGATGATCCAGATAGTGATCACCTCTCTTCTTGAGGCGCCCCATCCCCCCGTTTTTGAAACGTGGGCCAACAACCGTTTTCTGATTTTCCGACAACTTTGGGAAAACTTATCCCCAAGGCCAAGACATGCTCAATTTTTGCGACAGAGGAAGGCAAAAAGCAGGGAAGGCAGATTGCGCAGCGCATTTACACCAATTATTTGCAGCCCCTCTAGCCGATTAGTACCAAAATTCTTGCAATTACCCCTATCTTTGCAGCATGATCGACGTGAGTGCTAAAAAAGATATTCGCCGCTTTTCGCTGGAGGAATTGCAGCAATTATTTCTCGAAGTGGGAGAACCCAGGTTTCGGGCCAAGCAGGTATATGAATGGCTGTGGCAAAAGAGTGCACATTCTTTTGCGGAAATGACCAATTTGTCCAAAAAATTACGGCAATACCTGGAAGACCACTATGTGATCAATGGCATCAGCGAAGACAAGGTGCAACGCAGTTTAGACGGTACCATCAAATCCCGCTACCGCCTGCATGACGGACCGCTGGTAGAATCGGTATTGATTCCAGTACCGGACGATCGGCGTTTTACGGTTTGTGTCTCCTCCCAGGTGGGGTGTAGTCTAACCTGTAAATTTTGTGCTACCGGACAAATGAAGCGCTTACGCAATTTAGATGCCGCAGAAATCTATGATCAAGTGGTGATGGTCAATCGCCAATCGATGGAGACTTTTGAGCATCCGCTGACCAATATCGTCTATATGGGCATGGGAGAACCCTTGCTAGCCTATAAAGAAGTAATGGAAAGCATTCACTACATCACCTCCCCCGAGGGGCTAAATATGTCGCCCAAGCGCATCACGGTCAGTACCGCGGGTATCGCCAAGATGATCCGCAAATTGGCTGATGATGAAGTAAAGTTCAACCTGGCTTTGTCTTTGCACGCCGCCGACGATGTGAAACGCAACGAGATCATGCCCATCAACGAAAGCAATAACCTGGAGGCATTGATGGACGCGATCAAATACTTCTATCAAAAGACCCGCAACCGCATCAGCTACGAATACATTGCCTTTCAGGATTTTAACGATAGCCTGGAAGATGCCGCCCAGTTGGTGAAACTCTGCAAACACTTCCCCGTCAAGGTCAACATCATCGAATACAACCCCATCGACGGAGTTGAATTCCGCAAAGCCACCGAGCACCGCATTGACGATTTCGCCCAGTACCTCCGCGACCACGAAGTGATGATCACCGTTCGCCGCAGCCGTGGCAAAGACATTGACGCTGCGTGTGGGCAATTGGCGAATAAGGGATAATTTGAGAACCTATTCAAAGAAATGTTTCGTAAAATCTATCACCTGTCTCTTATACACATCTCCGAGCCCACGAGACGACATCTCAT
>CAXHCA010000215.1:0-7045 GCA_964015035.1 uncultured Saprospiraceae bacterium | reverse complement strand
ACCCCGATAATGTCAGCTTTAAAAACGGGCTGGCCATTTCTTACGAAAAACTCGGTGAGACACATTCCGCACTCGGCAATCTCCAACAGGCTTTGACCTTCTTTGAAGACGAGACTCAACTATTTGAAGAACTTTTTGAGGCAAACCCCGATAATGTCAGCTTTAAAAACGGGCTGGCCATTTCTTATTGGAAATTAGGGGATTATCATCGGAGACAAAATGAGGCAGCGGAGGCAAAACGTTATTTTCAAGCAGCGGAGCAACTATGGGCTGAACTGGCCACCGCTTTTCCGGCTTATGCTCAATTCACCAAATATTTGAATATTGTAAAAGAAGATCTATCAAATCTATGATTTCCAGCCGCTGGGGCTGCCATCACGCTCCTATCTCGTACCAGGCCTTCGCCCCTGCGCTTTCTCTGCGCCCAAATACGCCTCCATCACATCACCACTACCTTCGCCATAGTCGCCTCCCCACAGTACCCCGGCGAATTAATTTTCACCAGATACACTCCAGGTGCATAATGTGAAACATCCAATGCAAACCGGCCATTCTGCAAAAGGGACTCTAGTGGCTGCCGACCGCCTACACGCCTGCCACCGGTATCATAGAGCTGAATGGTGCCTTTTACCGGCTGGTCGCCCGTGTGCAGGTTCAAAAACACCCGACCCTGCGCCGGATTGGGATAAACAGTAAAATTTTTACCTGTCGAAAAGTCACAAGGTGTCGGCGCTACAGGCAGACAATCCTCCGGTGATTCTACAGTAGGATCATCTAAATCGCTCCAGCGGAAATAATAAACGCCACAGACCGAAATGATATAATCATTTTCCTGCTCCATGGCCAGCCAAGCGGGAGGGTTTTCACCGGTATAGTCTTCTTCAATGCGCTGCAGACCAAAGATAAACTCCTCTCCAATTCCAAATACAGAAGGATACACCCGGCATAAAAAGCCGTTATCGCCCCATACACGGATCACGGAGCGCTGTTCTTCCCCATAATACACTTCCAGTACTTCCACATCCATTCCGTGTTCAACATTAGCAATTTTTTTGCCTTTGATCACCAGAAAGGAAGGATCATTATCATGTCCGGCCATGGTTTCACAAAAGGTATCTTGTCCTACACAACTACAACCAAAACTAACCGGTAGGCCAATCAATAATAAGGGAAGCACACACAAAAGAATACGGAGCGTTTTCATACTTAATCTGGATTGTTTCTCACTAAGACAGGCCTTTCCTTCAATTTAGTTGGGTCTCTCAATATGGCGTCGCTCAAATTTTGCAAGTGCCATTGCGAATTCAGATAATCAATCTGTATATATGTAAAAACTATCATTTATTCTTTTTACATTAGCATCTGCTTAAAATGGCGGGACATAACTGCCAGGAACGACACGCGCTAACTTCACCATTTTCACCTCTTCTTTTGACTGGCTGGACTGGGCTATCCAATCGCATTTGCATGCTTACGCGCATCGCAAGATCAACACATTTGTATACACGTACACCACATTCCTTCATCTTTAAAATTTTCTTTATGAAAATCAAACTCTCGTTTTCATTGTTGATGTTTCTCTTTCTATTTTCTTGTTCCAAGGAATCCCAAAACCCAGAGTTACAAAAAGCGGTCGATGATCCCACTGCTCAGATCATGGAAGAGATCGAAACTCGCTTGGATATTGACACCGATTTCAACACAAAAAGGTGCCAATGCCAACCCATTGACTGGGTTACTGTTACCAATGTTACCAGTACCTCCGCGACCATCAATTGGGGATATCCCAAGCTCTGTGGCAGTTATTTCATCATGATTCGCAACATCACACTGGGCACCTACACCTATGCCAGCTTTGTTCCCGGCTATAGCTACAACCTCACCCATCTCGACCCTTGCTCCGACTATGAGATAGGTGTCGGACACATTGGTTCCGATTGTGTTGCCATCCCTAGGAAAACTTATTTTACCACCGATTGCTGTAGTCCCGGTAGTAATAATTCCAGTGAACTGTATATCCAGTATGTTACCCTCACCTCCGCCCAGCATCCTGGCGTGTGGTCGGCTGTTCCCTCTCCTGGATATATCGATAAAACCAGTGTTGAGCTAGATGTACCGGCGAATACTACCTTGACGTTCACGGCTGCGGGAATGTGTTTTAGTGGTACCTGGACCTCTACCGTTTATGCCAAATTGTGGATCGACTACAATGGTGATGGGACTTTTGCCGGAAGCGAACTGGCTTATTCCTATTCAAATGGGCCGTTCAATCCCGGAGGTACCAGCTCCTGTCTGGACATAGCGATGCCTAACTTCACTACACCCAATTTTAATGCCTGCAATATCACGGCCCGGTATATCATTAGTACCGATCCAATTTCAGGCCCCTGTGTCACCGTCAATCGTGGACAGGTCATGGATTTCGGTGTTGATTTAGGGACTTGTAGCGATCTTTAACCATTACATAGACTACACCAAAAGCCAGGCAGTTTGTCAAAAACTGTCTGGTATTTTTTTTAATATTTTGGCGTATCCCTTCTGCTGAGCTTACGCAACACACACTACTGCTCCACCTTAATCGCCTGATACAACACCTCATGCACCCGCGGCCGAATATTCAGTTCATAAATTTGGCGGTTGTTTCTGGTGGGAAATACCCGGTTGGAAAAGAAGATATAGATCAATTCCGTTTTGGGATCTACCCAGTAGAAAGTGCCCGTATAGCCGGAATGACCAAAGCTCTCCGGACTGGCGGCTTCAGCAACCGAACTGGCCTTGGCATCGTATTCGATCAAGGGTTTGTCAAAGCCCAATCCCCGCCGGTTGCCCAGGTCACAATACTGGCAGCGGGTAAATTCCTTCAAGGTAGCTTCGTCAATGAAACGTTCTCCCCCGTAGGTGCCAAAATTGAGGTACATCTGTGCCAGTTTCGCCAGGTCATTGGCCGACCCAAATAATCCCGCATTAGCGGATACCCCGCCCATCATGGCAGCCCCTTCGTCGTGCACATCACCGTGAATTTGCACCATTCTGAAAAAGGTATCCCGTTCCGTTGGTACTATCCGGTCTTTGGCATAAAACCGCAGGGGATTATAGGTCAATGTATAGGCGCCCAAGCGATGGTAAAAATTATCTTTCAGATAGGATTCGTAATCCTGATTGGTCAGGTTGGCCACCATTTCCGGAAGGAGGTAAAACAACAAACCGGAATACACATACTCCGCCTTTTCATTCAGCGGCGATTTGCGAATGGCTTTATAAATTTTCTTTTTATAATCCTTGTGCAACCACAAATCATCGGTGATGTACACATTGTACCGCGCCGAAGAATCCCGGGCAAAGGTTTTACAGCGAAAGCGATAATCATTGGTCCGCATACCGTCCCAACGCTTTTTCCACGGATAGCGACCGTTGCCCTTCAAGGTCCCTTGCCAGTAAGGAATCCACGGCCGCAATCTCGCCTGGTGGGCCAGCATTTCCCGAAAGGGTAACGCCCCTTTATTGCTGCGTTTGAAGTCGGGAAAGTACCGCTCCAATGGATCATCTAATTTAAATTTACCCGCATCATGCAGTTGCATCAATCCCAGCAAAGCAGAAGTCGTTTTGGTCACCGAGGCAAAATCGTAGATATCGGAAGTACGAACCGCGCGTTGTTCAGCAAAAGTATGATAACCAAATCCCTGGTGATACACGATTTGCCCATTTTTGGCTACCAATACCTGCGCACCGGGAAAGGCTCCGCCTGCAATGCCCTCCTGCAAGATCGCCTGAATGCTATCTGCCAGTAGGACGCCATCCATGCCTACGGCCTCTGGTGGTGCGTACCCCAGCCGAAGGCCTCCGGGTTTGTCGATGCCGCTTCCTTTCGGAAAACGCTCCGTCAAATCCTCCGCCAGCCGTTGATCGGTGCCCAAGGCTCCAAAAATCAACTGCGCGCCCAGGTCTTCCGCCACAAAAGGCCGCGTACTGCCCAGCGAATCTACCACGGGCCCCTGCTTATCGCGAAAATGCGGAAGTACGGTTCCATCCTTACCTTTGACCGGTGGTAGGGGGTATAAGTTAGTCGGCTTGCTGGCAATCGAAGTCGTCGCCAATGCCCCTCCGGCACCATTGACTATCACCACCTCCGCATCCTGAATGATCGGCAAATCTTTGAAGATGTCCATGCCATTGGTCACATAGATCAGCGTTCGATGGTTTTTGATAATATCGGTAATGACCGGGGCCATTTTTTGGTATTGTGGCACAAAATCATGCGAATCCTTGCCATCTATTCCCAGGATGAAGAGATCAAAGTCCCGGTCATGATTTTTCCACCAATTCATGGGGTTTGGGTCGGCATTTAAGGTAGACACCACCTCCATCTCGGTATATTTCAACAACTCCTGATGAAAGCGATGCACCGATAAAAGACCGATTGGCAGAAAGGCAATGCGTAGGGTATCCAGCCGTTGCAACGGAAGGAGATTGAGGCTGTCTTTCAAGACGACCATCGTGTTTTTTCCTTCGGTATAGGCTTGCAATTTAGCCTGCCGATAGGGCGAAAATTGGGCGATTGTGGAAAAACACAATACACAAAAAAGCAGGGATAAGATTCTGGCCTTCATAAATATTCAATATTTTGTCAATTTGGCGGTCAAAGCAAACTTTTCCATCCATGAGCACCAAATTAACAAAATACCTGCTATTCGGAATCATCCTTTTCAATTTGGGTTGTGCGACCTATCCCATTAGCCGAAAGGCTCACCACCATTTGGATGATCTGGTCAGGGAATCTCCACTCTTCAGCAGCAACTTTACCGGCTTTGCCTTGTTTGATCCAGCCATTGAGCACATGTTGTACCAACATCAGGCCGATAAATACTTCACACCGGCTTCCAATACCAAAATCTACACGCTCTATACCGCTTTGCGAATATTGGGCGACAGCCTGCCGCATCTGCATTACCAGGATTGGGGCGATAGCTTGCTCATCTGGGGAACGGGTAACCCCCTTTTTCTACACCCGGATTTCCCGGAGGATCACACGGTATTGAATTTTTTACGCGCTCAGCAAAAGCCACTTTTATACACCGATCAGCCCTTCCGGGATGAACGCTTTGGTGCAGGCTGGATGTGGGATGATTTTCCCTACGCCTTTCAGGCAGAAAAAACGTCACTGCCCATCTATGGTAATTTGGTGCATTTTAAATCCACCCCCCTGGGCATCGGCATTCGGACTTACCCCGATTATTTTCAGGCTTTTACTCATTTTGACTCGACACTGACCAGCAACTATGCCACCATTTGGCGAAGTGAATGGGGCAATACTTTTCGCTACAACACCTTGGCAGCACAGGCTCAAAACCTGGAGCGAGCAATGCCTTTTTCCTACAATCGGAATTTATTTACCCAGCTACTCTCCGATACCGCAGGTGTGCGTATTGCGCCAACTAACCTAGCACCAGACTCCCTGCGGCCTATACAAACACTTTACCGTTCGCTACCTGATACAATGTACCGCTGCCTGATGCAGGAAAGCGACAATTTTATTGCCGAGCAGCTACTTCTGATGTGTTCTGACAAGGTATTTGGCTTTCAAAATACGTCCAAGATCATCGACTATGCCCAAAAAGAAATTTTTAATAATGCGCCGGATGAACTACGCTGGTACGACGGCTCCGGCATCACCCGGTATAACCTGTTCACCCCACGCACCACCATTCACGTGCTGAATTTGTTGTATCAACAACTCAACCATGAGCGATTGCTGAGTATCTTTCCCGCCGGTGGCCGTAGTGGCACGATCCAATCCTGGTATCCGGGAGTGGGTAAAAAGCCCTACGTTTTTGCCAAAACCGGCACCCTCCGGGGTACACATGCACTAAGCGGATACCTGATCGCCAATAGCGGTAAAACGCTGATTTTTAGTTTTATGCACAATAATTTCCCCACTAACACCAAGCCCTATAAGGAGGAAATGCAAAAAGTCCTGGAGTGGATCAGAGACAATTTTTAAACTAGGTTGCACGGCCATTATACAACTTCACCGCCAGCGCCGGATGATCTACTTGCAATAGATCGCTGGTGTCGCCCAGTACTTGATCTACCAAGCCGTATTCCCTGGCTTCCAGCGCATTCAAAAAGCGGTCGCGCAGAAAAAATGCCTCCAATTCCTGCCAAGTGTGGCCGGTGTGTTTCCCCATAATGTGAAAAAGCTGGGTTTGCAAACGCTCCTGTTCACGGGTGGCAATGCGTACATCCTCGGTATAGCCCTTCGCGCCGCCGCCGGTAGGATGATTGTGAATGGTGGCATGGGGCAAAGCAAACCGCTTTCCTTTTGCTCCTGCGCAGAGAATCGCGGTGGCCATACTGCCGGCAAAACCAACGGCCACGGTCGAAACCGGCGCTTCGATCATCTGCATGGCATCGTAGATGGCCATTCCGGCATAGACATGGCCGCCCGGACTTTGGATGTACAGGTCAATTTGCCGCTTGGGGTCCTGGCTATTCAGGTAGAGCAACTGCGCCACAATCAACCCCGCGACCTGATCGTCGATCGGCGTTCCGAGGAAAATGATGCGCTCCTTGAGCAGCAAACTGTAAATATCATAGGCCCTTTCCCCATGGCCACTACTGTCGATGACCATTGGAATCATACTTGCTGAAACCATAATTTTTAGTTTAGAGTGTAAAGGTTAATGTTTAGAACATTTGCGCTGATCATTCTGCCACTTCTTTTTTTCCGGGAATTCTGGATTGGATTATAGGGTTTATGCTGTTTATGAGGTTTAGAGTTTAGGCGAGACAAACGGTTTAGGTTACTTAGTATTGCAAGAATCTGTAGAGTGAAAGAGGAAATGGTGAGGGGTGATTTCGCTAAGCCCCTAAGCCAAATACCTAAAACCAATCCTGGAAATTCAAAAATTCTGGAAACCCTGCTTTAATTCTGCTCCTAAAGCCTAACCAAACAATCGGGTGATACTTTTTTGGAAACCAGTATATTTTTGATTAGTAAATACCTTGTTCTGCACGACATTCAGTTCACGTCGCAGCTGTCGGCGGC
>CAXHCA010000214.1:0-7232 GCA_964015035.1 uncultured Saprospiraceae bacterium | reverse complement strand
TAATAGAATCCCATCTGCTCAATCTTTTTTTGGGGACAAACCTGAACTGCACCCCTTGTATAGATTATCTATCTAAATATTAAGAAATGAAAACAAATCATTTAAACGTTGCTCTGACGCTACTTTTATTTTGCACCCTCCCCTCTGTTTTGATTTTTGGCCAAGACAAGAAAGTGAAATTTGGTAAGGTCAGTAAAGAAGAATTAAAGATGGAAACCTACGCCCCTGATCCCGATGCGGAGGCGGTGGTCCTCTACGATGCGGGTAATGCTGCTTTTGATTACAATAGTTCAGCCGGTTTTCGCATCCGATTTGAACGCCATCTGCGCATTAAAATCCTGGGAGAAACCGGTCTGGATTATGCTGATTTCTCTTTCCCGATTTACGAAGACGGCGCATCAAAAAAAGAAGAAATGGTCAATATCCGGGCGTTTACTTTTAACTGGGTAGACGGCGATATTGAAAAAGTCAAATTATCGAATAAAGATGTCTTTGAAGAAGAAGTAGATCGCAAGCACAAATACGTAAAGTTTGCCATGCCCAGTGCCAAGGTCGGATCAGTGATTGATCTCAGCTACACCTTTTATTCTGACTTTTTCTATGAATTTCAGCCTTGGTTGTTTCAAAATAGCATTCCCGTAGCCTGGAGTGAATATGAGGCAACCATTCCGGAGTATTTCTTTTACAATGCCAATTTCCGTGGTTATGATTTTGATCGGCTGGTGATTAATGATACCGGAGGAAAAACCGAGACCATTAGCTTGGGTGGAGGTGATGTACATTCGTATCACTCAAAAACCTATCATTGGGCCGCAGAGCATGTTCCTGCTTTTAAGGAAGAGAGCTATATGATTGCCGCTGCTAACTTCCTGACCCGGGTAGAGTTTGAATTATCTTCCATCAAATTTCCTTTTTCTACTGCTCAGAATTACAACCAAAGTTGGGAAAGTGTTCGTAAACTGGTCATTGAATCAGAAGATTTTGGAGGAATTATCAAGCAGACCGGACCGGTTAAGGATTTGACCTTTGCCGTTACCGCTGGGATGGAAACACCAGAGGCCAAAGTGCAGTCGATTTACGACTACGTGCGCACCAATATTCGTTGGGACAAACGGTTTAGATCCCAAGCGGAAGATAATCTCAAAAAGGTACTCGATAATCGAGAAGGTACCTCGGCAGAGATTAACCTCTTACTTGTCACCATGCTACGGGCGGCAGAATTGGAGGCTTATCCCGTATTGGTGAGTACCCGAGAGAATGGCATGGTCAATCCGGTGCAACCTACGCTAAGCCAGTTTAACCATGTGATTGTTGGCTGGAAAAACGGCGATCAGGTGCTACTCATGGACGCCACAGATAAAGATACCCCCATCACGCTTCTTCCCAAACACGATCTGAATTTTCAAGGGCGAATTGTGGGTGAAGCGTTTTCAGATTGGGTGTCCCTCAACCCGAGCGGTAAACTGAAGGTGGCCATTCAGGTAGAAGTTGACTTAAATGATGAAAATGAGCTGGTGGGAAATATTCAATATGTTTACGAAGATTATGCTGCTTTATACTGTCGGAAATCTCTGTTTTCGGCAGGTAGTGAAGATGATTTTCTCAAAACTTACCAGGAGGATAAGATTGGATTGGAAATTACGGAGCATGAATTTACCGATGCTGAAAATCCTTACGAAAAGCTGCGTTGCAAATATGACATCACCATTTCCGATATGGTCAATGATGCCGGTGGGGTCATATATTTGAGCCCAATGCTCTATTTTGGAGAAGATGAAAACCCATTTAAGCTGGAAGAGCGCAAGTATCCGGTAGATTTTGCTTATCCCATTGTGGACGTATATGTGTTGAAAATGACTTTGCCAGAGGGGTATGCTGTAGAGGAGCTTCCCGAAGCCACTTCCTTCGTCCTACCAGAAAGGGCCGGTAGTTTTTCTTACAGTGCCAATCTGGTGGGCGACAATCTGATCCAGGTCACCAGTTTATTAAGTATCAACAAACCAATGTTTATCGGTGAAGAATATGGTGCCTTGAAAGAGTTTTTTAATCTGGTGATTGAAAAACACGCGGAGCAAATTGTTTTGAAGAAAAAAGCTTAAAATCCATCTCTTTTTAAGAAGCTGATGTCCTGCACGACCTAGGTAGGTTTTGCAGGACATTCAAGACAATGGTTGTGCCTAAGATCTATTGTGAATACACCTAGGATATACAATTGCCAAAGAACCTTTTTATTAAATCGTCTAATTTTCGGGTAAATTGGGAATGAGTTGTAAATTTGTCTGTTGAACTAATAAAGACGGATCCATGCAACGCATCAGCAAAACTTTTCTAATTGTCCTAGTTATGGTAGGTTTATTTGGTTGTCAATCTGACCCCAGGGAGCAGATTGATCCCAATAGCCCAATGTTGGAATTACTTTCGGCAGAGACCACGGGCATTAAGTTTTCAAATGATATCGAAGAAACGCCAGAATTTAACCACTTCATCTGGGAAGAAATTTATAATGGTGGAGGGGTAAGTGTCGGAGATATTAATAATGACGGATTGCCGGACATCTTTTTCACCGGTAATCGGGTAACGGATAAGCTTTACCTCAATAAGGGCAATTTCAAATTTGAGGACATTACCAATCAAGCAGGTATCTTATTGGATCGGGGGTGGTCTTTTGGGGCCACGATGGCAGATGTTAATGGCGATGGCTATCTGGATATCTACGTTTGCCGCTCTGGTCTTTCCCTAGAGGCCGATGACCGCCGTAACCTATTGTACCTCAATAATGGCGATCTGACTTTTAAAGAGGTAGCTAAGGATTATGGTATTGATAATGGCGGTGTGTCTACTCAAGCTACTTTCTTTGATTACGATAAAGATGGTGACCTTGATCTCTATTTGGTCAACCAGCCGCTAAATAAGCGTTATATTCCTCGCTACAATATTAAACCCGATCCACTGGACCCCAACTTCAGCGACCGCTTATTTCGCCTGGATGGAGAGAAGTATACCGATGTTTCTGTAGAAGCAGGTATCAATAACTACGCATACGGACTGAATGCGGTTGCTTCTGATATTGATGATGACGGCTGGGTAGATGTGTATGTGTCCAATGATTATGAAGAACCAGATTATTACTACCATAATAATGGTGATGGCACCTTTACCAACTTGACTCGGGAACAGCTCAAGCACGTTTCCTTTTACAGTATGGGGAGTGACGTAGCCGACTACAACAATGATGGCCTGAAGGACATTACGACTGTGGATATGGCGGCGGAAGATCACTACCGTTCAAAAACCAATATGGGGTCGATGAATATTGCCCAATTCTGGGGGTATGTCAATTCTGGTCGACACTACCAGTATATGTTCAATACCTTACAGTTGAACAATGGAAACGGGAGCTTTAGTGAGGTGGGGCAGTTGGCACACATGTCAAAGACCGATTGGAGTTGGACCGTTCTCTTTGCGGATATAGACAACGACACGTATAAAGATCTCTTGATTACGAATGGCATCAAGAGGGATATTCGGAACAATGATTTTAGTGAGCGGGTTAAGCAAGAAATCCAGAAAGGCAACACCAACTTTGATTTGATGCAGTTGGTAAATGCAATGCCGAGTAATCCGCTTTCCAATTATGCATACCACAACAAAGGAGACTTGACCTTTGACAATGCCACCACTGATTGGGGCTTTGATCAAAAGGGATTTAGTCACGGTTTGGCTTATGCCGATTTTGACCAAGACGGCGATTTGGATTTGGTGATGAACAATCTGGACGCTCCGGCTTCTATCTACCGCAATGTAAAAGGACGATTGAACAATTATTTGCAACTCAGATTGGAAGGAGAGGGGATGAATACCAATGCCCTTAATACTGTTGTGAGAATTGAACATGGAGACACCGAGCAGGTGCAGGAATTGACCCTCACCCGTGGCTACTTTTCTTCGATGGAACCAATTATACATTTTGGCTTGGGAGAGGCCACGATCATTGATCGGGTGACGGTGAACTGGCCTAACGGCAAAAGTACGGTGTTGGAAGGGGTTAAAGCCAATCAGGTCCTCGAATTGAAACAGAAGGATGCTGGTGCAAATACGCCGAAAGCTGCCGCAGTGGCCAGTCGGTTTAAGGAAATAAATGAATTGGGTGTGGATTTTCGACACCAGGAAAATGAATTTGACGATTTCAAAAGAGAGATATTGCTGCCACACAAAGAATCGCAAAATGGCCCCTACCTGGCTAAAGCGGATGTCGATCAAGATGGAATGGAAGATTTTTTTATCGGCGGTGCTGCTGGTCAAAGTGGACAATTGTACCTTAACAAGGGAGATAAATTTGAAGCGGCACCCAGTCAACCTTGGTCGGCAGATCAAGCACAGGAAGATATGGGCGCTTTGTTTTTTGATGCAGACGGTGATGGTGATCAAGACTTGTATGTGGTGAGCGGTGGGGCTGAATTTGATGAGGGGTCATCAATGTACCAAGATCGCCTTTATTTTAATGATGGAAAAGGCAACTTTACCCGCAGGGCAAGTGCTTTGCCTGGATTTACCAGTAGTGGGCAAAAAGTGATGGCCGCGGATTATGATGCCGATGGCGACCTTGACCTCTTTGTCGGTGGCCGAATTACTCCTGGCAAATACCCGGTGGCACCTGAAAGCTACCTCCTGCGCAATGACGGAGGGGTCTTTAAGGATGTGACTTCCGAAGTAGCGCCTGAACTGGGTCGGGTAGGCATGGTGACGGATGCCTTGTTTATAGATTACGATAAAGACAATGATCTGGATTTGGTGGCAGTAGGAGAGTGGATGCCAGTCAGTATTTTTGTCAATGACGGAGGCGTCTTTACCAACCAATCAGAACAGGCCTATACCAATCAGTGGAAAGGCTGGTGGTGGAGTATTGAAGCTGCTGATTTTGATAAGGACGGCGATATGGATTTTATCGTGGGTAATTTAGGGCACAACCACAAGTTTAAGGCTAGCAAAGATCGTCCTTTCATTGTCTTCGGCAATGATTTTGATGACAATGGGTCCAATGATGTGGTTTTGGCGAAATATTCTGGCAATAGATTGTTACCTGTTCGCGGACGCGAGTGTACCTCTGAGCAGATGCCATTTGTGGCTGAAAAATTTCCTACCTATGATGGTTTTGCAAAAGCCACGGTAGAAAATATTTATACACCTGAGGAATTGGAGAAGGCTGTGAAATACGAAGTGACAACTTTTTCCAGCATGTTGTTTAAAAACAATGGCGCTCAACAGTTTGTGGCAGTAGAACTGCCGATGTTGGCGCAGGTGGCTCCAATTCGGGCGATGGAAATTAGAGATGTTAATGGCGATGGCAATCTGGATGTATTGGCGGTAGGTAATTTATTTCAGGCCGAGGTAGAAACCGTGCGCTACGATGCGGGTTCTGGTCTTTGCCTGCTCGGAGATGGGCAGGCCAATTTTACCGTGGAGCCCGTTTTGAAAAGTGGTTTTTTTGTGCCAGGTGATGCTCGGGATCTAGTAGTCATTGAGCAACCTAAACCAACTATTGTGGTGGCAAACAACAACGATCGCCTACAATTTTTCCGATAAAGAAATGACCAAATTATAGTAGATATGTTGATTTGAGGGAACATATCTACTATAATTATTAGCAAAAATTAATTTTTTTTTCTATTTTGCTAGCACTACACTATCTTAGAGCTAATTGAGAGATTATAGTTATTCTATCTTCATACCGTAAATAATCGCAGCGTCCGCCTACCCCCGCAGCATTCTTCTGGAGGCCGGGTTTCAATAATAATCTTGGTATTATCCGGGGTGTATTATTGGGGATATTGAATTGGTGCAACAATTTGTCTAGCCAATACATCAAAATCCCTTACCTAAAGGTTCCAGTTTGTGAACTGCTATTATTTTATCAACTAAACCCAAGAAGAGCAAGGTTTATTGGAGCGATGTAAATGTAGCTCTGGGATTACTCCATTCAGGTACCAGTTGATACCTGCAAGTAGGAGAATGAGAAAATGTATAAATGAAGCGTTCTTAGTGCATGTTTGGAGGTGTTGCCTTAGCAGCGAAAATTGTAGATTTAGGGTTCTCGCAAGGCTCGTTTTTTTGGCGCTAAGGACGAAAAAATGGCCGAAGTGAGGTTCCAAAATCCCGGTTTTACCGGGACTGAATGATTACCTCCAAATATGCACTTAGACTCTGAATCACGAGATTTGCCAAAGAATCAACCAGAGAAAGACTTGGTTTCTTATTTTGGAGAACCTGAATGATCGATAAAAGCAAGTAATTGAGAATGAGCTTGTTTTCAATAATCGAAAAGCTGTTTCAACAGGGTAGGAAAAGAAGTCGATAATCCCATAACAGATCTAAAAAATACGGATGTAAATGCAACTGATTAAAACCGTAGTAGCCGATGACCAACGCATTTTTATTGAGGGTTTGAAAACGGTGCTCCAACAACACTCTGAATTTAGGTTTGATATCTTAGCTTCTGTATATAATGGAAGAGACATCCTTCGCATTCTAAAAAGGACAAAGGCAGAATTATTGATCTTAGAACTCAACCTTCCCGGAATTGATGGAATAGAAATTATCAAGCAGATTAATAGGGAAAGATTGGATATAAAGGTATTGGCTCTTACTGCCTATGATGATCCTAAAATTGTGAAATCGGCCTTTAAAGCAGGCGTAAATGCCTATTTGCTTAAAAACCAAAAGGTTGAGGAACTTTTTATTGCCATTGGAGCAATTCAACAAGGCAATAATTTTTTAGGGGAAGGCGTGGCTATCAATCGTTCCAATGGCAAAGGCCTCAGACCCCATATTTTACATCAGATGCATTCTTTTGAAGATAGCTTTATTAAAAAGCATCACCTGACAAAAAGAGAATTGGAAATCCTGGGGCACATCACTCAAGCCTTAAGTAATAAGGAAATTGCAAAAATTCTCTTTATCAGTGATCAAACGGTAAGTGTGCATCGCAAGAATATTATGAGAAAACTAGGGGTAAGTAACACTGCGGGGCTGATCAAAGCCGCTTATGATCATAGTTTAGTTTAGAATTAAATAGTTTTATTTTTATTGATACATGTCTGATAAACAGTATTTTATGTGTTTTTTTACGATGAAGCACCTACACTTTTTTAAAAAAATACCCTTTTTAGGGTATGAAATGTCGCATTTGAAATCCTATCTTTGCCATTGTTTAAACGAACCCACTACTTGTAGAT
>CAXHCA010000213.1:0-7255 GCA_964015035.1 uncultured Saprospiraceae bacterium | reverse complement strand
TCAGATAAAAAGCACAAATCTATAATAATGACAAAGCAAATTAATAGAATCCCATTTGCTCAATCTTTTTTTGGGGACAAACCTGAACTGCAACTGATGTAAAAACGATTTGGGCCATTGACCCAGCGCACTCCGAAATTAACTTTAAGGTAAAACACATGATGGTTTCCACCGTAACGGGAACGTTTCAAAATTTTGAAGGACAGATCACTTCGGAAAATGAAGACTTTGACGGTGCTTCGATTTCCTTCACTGCCGATATTGCCAGTGTGAGCACCAGAAATAGCCAACGTGATGAGCATTTGAAGTCTGACGACTTTTTCAACGCCGCACAATACCCAAAGATGACTTTCCAATCTAAGTCATTCACCAAAAAATCAGACAGCGACTATAGCCTGATCGGTGACCTGACCATTAGAGATAAGACCCATGAAGTCAAGCTGAATGTAGAATACAACGGAACGGCAGTAGATCCATACGGACAAACCAAGGCCGGCTTCGAGATCAGCGGTAAGATCAACCGCAAAGATTTTGGCCTTAAATGGAGCGCTGTTACCGAGGCAGGTGGTGTAGTAGTAAGCGATGAAGTTCGCCTCGACCTGAACGTACAATTGGTCAAACAATAAATCCTAGGGTCGTAAATAAACCAGATTTCATAAGAAGCCATCCTGGAAATGAATCTCCAGGATGGCTTCTCTTTAAAAAATAGTCAAGACGCACAGCCGTCTTCCACAAGAAGCCGTTTGGCCGCAGTCTGTATTTATTTGATTCTGAAAATATGGAGTAAAATATTCCGCTGAATATTCCTTTGCTTATATTCGCAGTAAGCAAACAGCAAACAATGGCTAAGGCAAAGAAAAACAGCAGCAAGAAAAAATCCAAAGCAAAACGGGTCAGTTATTTCAAGCAACCTGCCGAAATGAATCTGCGCCAGTGGCAGATTAACCTCCGAAAACAATATGGAAAAGAACAACATTTTACGCTGACCAATGAAGGCGACCATCCCGTTTGGTCTGACTTCATTGTGGGAAACCCCGAACGCAATAGCACCTATCGATTGGCAATAAGAGGACAAGAGATTGGAGACAATTTCTGCGAATGCCTTGACTTCCGTACCAATGGATTGGGTACTTGCAAACACATTGAGTGGGCGTTACATAAGCTGGAAAACACCTATGGCAACAAACAGCACTTTCGCAAGCCTCCTCCGGAACGCACTTACAGTTCCGTTTATCTGGAATACGGTGAAACCCGACAGGTGCGGCTGCGCATTGGCCAGGAAGCAGCTGAGGAATTAACCGATTTGGCCAAAAACTATTTTGATGAAGACCAATACCTCCACGAATACGCCTATCTGGATTTTGATCAGTTTCTGGAAAAGGCAAAATCCATTGCACCAACCTTTCGCTGCTACCCCGATGTGCTGGATTTTGTAATCCAAAAGAGGGCTGATGAGCGACGTAGCCAGATGGCTGCAGCCTTAGCCAAAAAGAAGACAAGTCTTAATGGTTTGATAAAAGTCAAGTTGTTTCCTTATCAACGCGACGGTATTCTCTTTGCCTTTCAGGCAGGTAGATGTTTGTTAGCCGACGAAATGGGGTTAGGAAAGACGATACAGGCCATTGGTACCGCAGAATTGTACCGTAGAGAACTGGGCATCAGCTCCGTAATCATTGTCTGTCCGACTTCGCTAAAATATCAATGGCGGGCAGAAATTCGAAAATTTACATCGAGTGCCGTACATGTCATTGAAGGGCCGGCTCACAAACGCAGAGAACAATACAAAGACCAGGATAATTTTTACAAAATATTGACCTACAATGTCGTTGCTAGAGACTACCCCTATCTAAACAGTGCCTCCCCTGATCTAATTATTCTCGACGAAGCACAGCGCATCAAGAACTGGGACACCAAAATCGCCAGGGCGGTTAAAAGACTAGAGGCTCCTTACCGAATGGCGCTGACTGGCACGCCTTTGGAGAACAAGCTTGAAGATCTTTATTCCATCGTGCAATTCCTGGATCAGTATTTACTGGGGCCACTGTATCAACTGTTGTCCCGCCATCAGGCCAAAGATGAACACGGGGTAGTAAAGGGGTATCGGAGACTCAATGAAATTTTCGAAAAGCTGAAGGGGGTAATGATCCGCCGCAGGAAAAAACAAGTGCTCAGACAACTGCCCGAGCGGATCGACCAGCAGTTATTGGTCCCCATGACACCGCGACAAATGGAGTTACACAATAGCTTTGATTCAGATGTCGCACAATTGGTAGCCAAATGGCATCGAATGGGGTTTCTCAACGAGAAAGATCGTCAACGATTGCTCAGTTGCCTCAACCTGATGCGGATGTCTTGCGACAGTACCTACCTTGTGGATCAGCAAACGCGGCACGACACCAAATTGGATGAACTGTTTTACATTCTGGAGGAAAGGCTGGCCGAGCCGGAAGAAAGTGTGGTGATCTTTAGTCAATGGGAACGCATGACAAGGCTGGTGGCGGAGGAGCTGGAAGAACGAGAAATTGAGTTTGCTTACCTACATGGTGGAATCCCCAGTGCCAAGCGTGGTGATCTCCTGGATCGCTTTCGCGATGATGACAATTGTCGGGTCTTTCTCTCTACCGATGCAGGAGGTGTTGGACTCAATCTCCAAAAAGCTGCCCTGATTATCAACCTTGACTTACCTTGGAATCCAGCTGTATTGGAACAACGCATTGGGCGTGTATTTCGTATCGGGCAGAAGCGGCAAGTGCAGGTCATTAATCTCATTGCCGAAGGTACGATTGAGCACCGCATGTTGTACACCCTCGATTTTAAGTCATCATTGGCGGAAGCTGTGCTGGATACGGCCGAAGACAGCGTCTTCATGAGCGATCGGAAGTTTAAAGACTTTATGGAAAACCTCGAACGGGTGAAAGAGACGGTCATTCCTGAAGATGCCCCGGCAGAAGCCAGCAGCGATATCGATCTGGAAACGGCTCCTGTCCCTACAGAAAGTGAACCGGTGGAACAGCATCCGGATCCATTGTTTGAACCCTGGTGGCAAGAAGAGGAAGAAGAAGCACCGGTTGCCAGGTCTGCTGCAACAAATGGAACAAAGGAGT
The DNA here is from genome assembly GCA_964015035.1 of uncultured Saprospiraceae bacterium. Taxonomy (GTDB): domain Bacteria; phylum Bacteroidota; class Bacteroidia; order Chitinophagales; family Saprospiraceae; genus BQJU01. Next base: position 4,151 of record CAXHCA010000213.1, on the reverse strand, counting down.
CATCGCAGCCAAAACCCCAAGGCAGCGCTGCCAACCTACTGAGCGAAGGTGTAAGTTTTTTGAGCAAGCTTTCGCAAACACTATCCGACGAAAAGGCAACCCGGCAACTGGTCAATGAGATCGTAGAAAAGGACGAGAAATCCGGACAGACTTATTTAAAGATTCCGGTAGAGAGTTCTGAAATGGTGCAGAATGCCGTAAAATTGTTGGGTGGGTTGTTGAGTAGGTTGGGATAAAAAAATATTGAACGCTAAAAGAAGAACCATTTCAATCCATCCTAAACAATCCTTTATTTCATTCGTTATCCGTACAAAATAGTTTTACTATCTTTATCGATAGCATCATAAACAAATTTGTATGATTCGACTGCTACGCATTTCCTTGTTCTTAGCTTGTTTTCCCATTTTTCTGACTGCTCAGGAGAATGATTTTGGCAACTGGTACATCTACTTTGGCAACAAACAACTCAGCGACCGCTGGAATTGGCATCACGAGGTGCAATACCGGAATTACAATTTCATTGGTGATCTGGAACAGCTACTTTTGCGCACAGGCATCGGATATAACCTTTCGGAAAACAATCACAATATTTTGTTGGGGTATGGTTTTATTAGGTCGGAGAACTACGAGTTTGGCAGCGTAGATGAAAAAATGGTGGTCAACGAACATCGAATATACCAACAATTCATCAGCCGCCAAAAGGTGGGGCCGGTTGGACTACAACACCGCTATCGCTTTGAGCAACGGTTTGTAGAGGACAACTTTCGCATTCGCTTCAGGTATTTCCTGGGGATTAATATCCCTCTGACCAAAAAAGTGATGGGAGAGGATACCTTTTATCTCTCTGCCTACAATGAGGTTTTTCTCAACGGTCAAAAGGCCGTATTTGATCGCAACCGACTTTACGGGGGTCTGGGTTATGCTTTTAGCAAAAATTTCAGGGTAGAATTGGGTGCAATGAGTCAGATTTTTGAAAGTAGAAATCGGGCTCAATTTCAGATTGTGGTGTTTAACAACTTACCGAGGAAAGGTTAAAAGGAGGAATTCAACCCTAAAAAATCGTTATAAATATGATCATGATGGTATTTATAACGATTTTACTTGGTCTCTACTCGTCAGTGCCCTTATCGCTTTTCTATTCCCCCAACGCCATAATCCTCTCCCAACAGGTCATTGATCTTTCTAATCATTCGATCCAGCTGCTCCCGATCCAATTCGTTATCGATATTTTCTTCGCAGGTGGCCGACATGCTTCGTAAGTACTTGGACAGCACTGCTTGGTGCTGGCGTCTGTCCTTATCCGCATAAGCCAGGTTTTTCAAACTATTAAGTCAGCCTTGCCGGAAACATCCTGCAACTATAATGTATATGGATACTTGGCGCTTGACAGAAAACTAATGAAAATTGAAATACATATACTTTTAATATTAAAATAAAATTAAAACATCCTTGGAAACTTAAGGCCTTTTTCGTAGCATTACTCTCCTAAAGCCCACTGAGAGCATGTTTGGAGGTAGTCTCCGAAGTATATTCGGGGCAGGCTATTCAGGCTACAAATTTCAGCTTTTGGAATCCCGATGTGAAATCGGGACAAGCTATCTCTTTGGCTATTTTTTCGTCCGTCTCGGCTCAGCCAGGATGCACTAAAAAATGAGCCTCGCGAGCACCCCAAAACTGCAATTTTCGCTGCTAAAGTACCTCCCCCAAACATGCACTGAGTCTCAAACAAATCGACGTCGCATGAAACCTTGGAATTACGATTCAGGTGAATTAAACCCTAAAGACATTCCGGAAGACTACATTTTCCAAAATGACATCATTAGAAATTACCTCTCTTCGAATCGGCATGATCGGAAACTATTTTTGATTGGTCCTAAAGGAAGTGGAAAAACGCTACTTTTGCGGTATAAAGCCTTTAAATATTGGGAGAAACTCGAAAATAGCGAGGAAGTTGTTTCTTATCAAGCTTCAGAAAGTAATGAATTGGTTGAAAGCCTTAATTTTCATCTTATACCACTAAGTAACAAGGCACTACAAAAGCTTAAAAATTACAACACGTGGGTACACATTTGGGACTTTGCTGTTTCCTTGATCATTCTAAGAAGAAGTCGGATCGGACTACCGCAGGAGCTTACCGCCCTAGACACACAATTTCCCGTTCATTACGGATTGTCGGAGATTGTGTCCAAGATCGTAAACGATCCTAAAAAATTCATCTTCTCTCGGTTTTTTGCCTGCAACAATGATCTCATTGCTAAGTTGAAGTTGATCCGAACACCATTTGTGCTTTTTATTGACCGGCTTGATCAGGCGTTAAATGAGGTTTTAAACAATGAAGATTACAAATATCTAGAAGATGAAGAAAACGAAAATCTTGCCTTTTTAGTGTGGCGCAGTGCCCAGTTTGGTCTTTTAGAGTGTATTTACAACCTAAATACTGCTCAAAATTCTCATTTAAAAATCTTTGCTACAGCCCGAACTGAAGCTTTGAATGTAGATTCTCAGCTTCGTCCCAACATTCTCAATTATTGTACTCAATTGCAATACAATATTGAAGAATTAAAGGAGATTTTCCTCAATAATATCAGAATAACACCCCAGGAAAAATTGCTTGGTGCTCACCACTCGGATTTATTTTACCGGTTCTTCGGCTTTACTGAAATGGAGCACATCAAGGCAAAAGATTCGAACAAAAAACCCATTCCTGAGCATGTTTTCCATTTCCTCCGCCGGCATACCTTTGAGCGTCCCAGAGAGGTCGTGTTGCTGGGCAAGCAGGTTTATGAGCAGTTGATCGCCAAGGATAACTTTAAAGGAATGGATCCTCTAGACAAAATCGAGCAGGTCAGGAGAATTGTCAATCAAACATCCAATTCTGAAATATTGAGGGACTACCTTTCAGAAGTGGTTCCTAGCTTTAAGTATGAGCATTTGGACACCTTCTCCAGAGCAATCCAGCAAAATGTCATCTTGCGAAGCGAGTTGCTCAAAATTGAGGGGCCCATTGTCAACTACCTCTATCGCATCGGATTGATCGGTTGCCTCATCAATCAGAAGCAGGAATTTCTCCCGGCATCAAAATTTATTCACGATAAAAGAGAGCGAATCCGGCACGTTGACTATTATTTTGTACACCCTGCCATCGATCGAAAATTGCAAGCCATCAAGAATTTCAATGACTTCTACAACGAACACAATATTGTAGGCAATGGCTACCCTTTTATACCACCTCCCCCCTACTCCACCAAAAGTTGGGAAGGTCATGGATTGGATCATTTTATCCCGGTGGAAGTGGCCGGAAATCACAATGAGCCCAATGGGAATTTTGGATTTAAGAACGTCAAGCTAACCACCCTTTACGAATTGCTCTTTTTGAAAAACACCGATATTGAACTTGCCGAATATAGAGATGAAAAATTTGAAAATGCCTTCCGTATTTTATCTTGCATTGCAGATATGCAATACCTCCAGAAACTCAAGAATAAATTTGGAAAGAATTTTCCTGAGTGGGAACAGGAAATCAAGGATAAACTAAATAGCTTGAATGGCCGATCGGACTATTCCAAAGCCATTAGTGGCGTACGCAAAGAGGATCTACTGACCTTCGCACTTCGATTATCGGGGCGCATTGTTACCGCAGGAATCTACATCTTTCTGATTTTTGATGAATATGCCAGCATTCATCATATCCTGAAAAACTTTAGTTTTGGTACTGACCAAGATTTTATTGAGGAAGAATCTGCCCTGAAATTTCTTCGCAGAGCCTTTTTTATAAAAGGAATGAAAAACTCCCTGCCAATAAATGAGGTTGATCAGCAATCTGTATTGCAAAAACTTTCGCCCTTTGAAAAAGTAGGCCTAAATAAGTGGTGGGCCTACTACCGCAACCACGAACTCCTGATTAACAATCATCTTGAAGATGACCATAGGGATTACCTTAAAACTGAACTATTCAAATCGCTCTAGTGACAATTTGTTTAAAGACAAATATATTCTAACAATTTTTTATACCAATAGGAAAAAACTTACTCTTTCCCTTTTTACCGTCCCTTACTACAGCCAATTCTTGGAGGGTGCAGTTGGGATTAGTCCCCTAGTGTAAGGATAAGACCATCTTCTTTATTTTTAATAGAATATGCCTCCGGCGGCAT
>CAXHCA010000212.1:0-7272 GCA_964015035.1 uncultured Saprospiraceae bacterium | reverse complement strand
TAATGAGAATGATCTTTTAACTACCAACTTTGAGACAGAGCGCAACTGCGCCCCTTTCACTCTTTACTCATATTTCGAAAATATGCCGGTATCAAAGGCTGTCCACAAACAGCTCTTCTGGCCACTGTGTTTCAAGCCGTTATTCGCCCAGGTATTGCAGGTATGCAACATGCTATAGCTGCCTGTTGCCTCGTAAAAAGCATCTGCCTTGCCGTAATTTGCATCGGTGGGAATGTGAATAAAATGGCCGTCTTCATCCATTTGAAAACTACGCTTGATGTAGTCAATCAACTTGGTGTACTGCTTTCTACTAATTTCGATTCTTTTGCAGGAATCACTTTCTGAAAGCGCGGTATGAAAAGTGGTATGCATGGCCGTTGTACTCAAGCCAAAAGCAGCCTTAAAAGCCACGGAGGCCTTCAGTTCCGCCCAGGTGGGTGTGTCCAAATAAAACCCCTTATCGCCCCACCCCATGCCCAGGTATTGGTAGGTGCTATCAGCAGTTTCGGTATTGGTGTATTTGATTTCACGACTCCAATCCATCTGGTCATTTCGCACCGGAACGACAATATCAGTATGTACGCCATTGGTGAGGATATAGATGTGCATTTCATCATCAGCGTTTGGTTCTCGTTCGACCGTAATGCGGCTAAGGCCAAAGGATGAGCCCAGGTAAAGCAGGATCAACCCCACAAAAACAAGTATGGTTTTTCCGAAGTTTTTTAAGGCTTTCTTCAAAGTATGCTGGATTTGGTTAGTACTAATTTATCCAAATTATTTTATAAAAGAAAGAACAGGCTTTAAATGTCATATAAATCATCTAAAGCCTGTTTCACAACGGTGCAATTAGTTAACTATCTGAATCACCACATTGCCTTTCTTGTGCCCGGTATCCACGTAGCGGTGCGCTTCGGCGGTTTGCGCCAGGGAATACCGCCTATCGATCACTGTCCTCAATTTGCCAGCTGCAACGATGGTTTTTAATTCATTCACCAGCTCTCGCAACTCCGGGATGGGCAGCAAGCCGGTAGCCGAAAATTTAGCTTTTTTGCCACCCACCACTGCTGTTTTTATCATTTGCAACAGCAATGACAGTCCTAATACCGGTGAAAGATAAACGCCATTTGGCGTAAGCGCTCCCTTGGCTCTAGAAAAAGAACTCTTGCCAACCGTGTCGTAAATAACATCGTAAGTCTGACCGGTTTTGGTAAAATCAACCTCACTATAATCAATCACATGATCCGCTCCAAGAGATTCCACCAATTCGACATTGGTGGGCCCACATACCCCCGTCACTTCGGCGCCAAATGCCTTGGCCAACTGTACGGCTGCCGTTCCCAAACTACCCGAAGCACCATTGATCAAAACCTTTTGTCCCGGTTGGATCTCCGCCAATACTTTCAGGAAATTCAAAGAGGTCAATGGGCCATCGGTCATTGTCGCAGCCTCCTCAAAACTTAAAGTATCTGGCTTTTTAGCCACTACCCCATCTTCAGGAATAGCGACATATTCTGCATTGGCACTAAACTTTACACCGGTCTCTCCAAATACGGCATCTCCCCGCTGAAACAAGGTCACAGACTCCCCCACCGCCTCAATCACACCGGCAAAGCCCGTTCCGGTCATTGGATTTTTGGGTTTGGTAAATCCCAGAAAAAAACGACTGATAAAAGGATTCGCCTGACGCATCATGGTATCCGCTTTTGTTACGGTCGACGCATAAATTTTAATTAAAACTTCATTGGCTTCCGGAGTTGGTTTGGCAACCTCCTCCACTTGTAAAACATCAGGTGATCCGTACCCCTTCATCACAACAGCTTTCATGGTAGGTGCTTTCATTTTTTTTAATTTTTTGATTAAATGATAGCACAAAGTTATGGGCAACTCCCCTCCCAATCGTTCCAGATTTGAAATCCGAACCTCCAAATATGCTCTAAGCGTCCTCCACCACTTCCTTCCAATAAGCCTTCGGCGTCTTGCCCATCATTTTCTTAAAAAAGGTATTAAAGACGGTTTTGGAATTGAAGCCACTGTCGTAGGCCAGGGCCAAAATAGTGAGGTGCCGCTGCTTGGGATCAGCAACTTTAGCTTTGAAGGTCTCCAGGCGATAAGAATTGATAAATTCAGAAAAGTTTTTGTCAAACCCTTCATTGAGCAATTGAGAGAGATGATTGGAGGGAATATCCATGCGTTTTGCCAAATCGCGGAGGGAAAGGGCAGGATCGAGATAGGGCGCTTCCTGTTGCATCAATCGCTCCAATTGCTGTTTGTACTTCTTAAGTTCTTTTTTGTCGATTAATGCCTTTTTATACTTTCGATCAGGATAGTCAAAACTTGTCGTCTCACCTAAAATGGTCCGCATCAACTCCTGAAAACGGGGATAGGTCCGTAAGGGCTTGAGCAGAGGCTCCACATAGAGATACACCATCAGCGGCAATCGGTATTTTACCCCTTGCTCGATGTAACTTATAGCTTTTTCATGGTTGCCCAATTGTGTATGGCAGAGGATCAATAAATTAATTACCCTTTCTTGAAAATCAGCCTCGAGAGCCGCTTCCAGTCGGGCAACACCTGCCACGGCCTTTTGAGTCTCTCCTAAAGCCGCATAGGCCAATGTGGCTCCCCCCAACTTCACCGGATCACTGGCATCCACAGAGAGATTTTGGAAATAGGTCAGGCTTTCCTCCGCCCGATCCATCAAGATCAAGGCTTGTCCCCAATATAACAGCGACACATTCGAATCAGCTTTGTACTCAATACCCTTCTTAAATAACTCAATGGCGGCAGCATATTTTCCCTGCAAATAATAAATATATCCCTTCAAATGACAGTTAATCGGCGAAAAAGGATCAATCTGAATGGCCGTTTCAATGTAATTCATAGCTGCCGGATATTTTCCTTCGGCAACCAATACAGAGGTAAGGGTTTGATAGGTATCTACAATCGGGCGCATTTCCAGTGCCTTGCTCAAGTGATTGTAAGTAGCCGGAAGATCCCACTCCTGTAAAAAACTGAGCCAGGCCAGGTGAAGATGGCACTCCGGCTGATTTTCATCCAATTCCATGGCTTTTACCAGGTAAGGGTGTCCTTCTGCAAAGGCCTCCTGAGCCGGCATAAAACCTAATGTGCCCAGCAAGGTATAAGCCAAATGCATCCCCAGATAAGCCGGTGCAAATTTGGGGTTTGCCACAATGATTTCTTCCAATAACGACTTGCCTTTGCGAATATCGGATTGGCCCATTTGCAAAATTAGATACCTGCTTTTGAGGTAGTCCTGATAAGCATCTACAGAAATTTCCGGTGTTTCCACCAAATGTTCTTCAATATCAAAGTGCCCAATATGTTCCCGCAGTTTATCGGCAATCAACAAACTGATTTCATCCTGAACAGCAAAGATGTCTTCCATGGAACGATCAAAAGTCTCCGACCAAAAATGGAAGTCGTCATGCACATCAATCAACTGGGCGGTAATGCGCATTCTATTGCCGGCCAGGCGGATGCTGCCTTCCAGAATGGTGGATACATTGAGGGAAGCTCCAATTTCCTGAATCGGAATGTTTTTATTTTTAAAAAAGAAGGAAGAAGTACGAGAAGTCACTTTCAGACTATTGATCTTGGCCAAGGCATTGATGATCTCTTCGGTCATGCCATCACTAAAGTATTCATTGTCCTGACTGGGGCTCATGTTGACAAAGGGCAAGACTGCAATGGTTTTGGTCTGTTTTTTCTGCTTTCCTTTCAATTCAGAGCGCTCCGGCACCCGAATACCTTCATTTGTCACGGTAAATACTTCAACCGGTTCTTCCACATTTTTCAACTCAAATTGTCCCAGCGACTGAGTGGTGATCTGTGGTTGATTTTTAAGTTCATCATTGATCGCTTTGGTCATTAAAATCCCACCGGCCACGCCCATGCTTTCAATACGCGAGGCGAGATTCACTCCATCGCCGTAAACCTCCGTACCATCTGTTACGATATCGCCAAGATGCAGCCCAACTCGAATCGGCACTTCTCCCTGTAAATCTTGTTGAATAGCAATGGCACATTGCACAGCCTCCACCGCACTTTGAAAAATACTCAAGGTGCCGTCACCATAATATTGCAAAATTTCTCCGTGACGGGTTTCGTGATGCCGGTCAAATACATTTCGATGATGCTCCCTGGCTTTGGTGGCGGCAGCTTCATCTTTTTGCATCAGGGCCGTGTATCCTACAATATCGGTAAACATAATGGCTGCGAGACGGCGATTCTTTTCTTTCTTCATGGAGCAATGAGGTGGCGGGTTTAGGTGAAAAATGAGAAGCCAAGTTACAAAATTTGTGGTTTTAGGGGGCAAAGAATAAGTTGTCTGTTCCAGGCGAGGCATTTTGCCTTGCTTGCCACTTTAAAAGAAACGGACAACACTTCTAAGTGCTTGTTTGGAGGTGGTGCTTTAGCAGCGAAAATTGCAGATTTTTGGGTTCTCGCAAGGCTCATTTTTGAGTACTTAGCAGCGCTAAGGACGAAAAAATAGCCAAAGTGAGGTTCCAAAACCTGTGATTTGCAGCCTGAATAGCTTGCCCGAATATACTTCAGGGATTTCCTCCAAACAAGCACTAAAGCTCCACAAAAGGGTACCTGCCGGGAAACATATTTGTTATAAGATCGCAAGATTGTGTGCGCTGTATCTCGAAAAGAAGGTCGCTGTCACCATAAAGAGCATTTGGATGGAAGGATTGGTTCATGACTTCTATCAAAATTGAGAAAGCATAAAGCCTGAACCACTAAAATCCATTCCGATTCCCGTACCTTTGCCCCTAAATACCCTTTATGAACATGCGTACTTTCTACACTATGCTATGCCTGTCTTTTGGACTATTTGGCTATAGCCAACAAGATATCTTCCCGACCTTAGACGGTCAGGATTTATTTGAAGCCGTAGTTGAAGCTTATAAGCCTGCTTTTGTACTGCCTTCCGGCAATTCCCGCGATACCCTCTATGGGGTGATCTACAATCACAACGATAGCCTGACTTGTGTGTATACCGGTTTCACTATTTACCTGGACCCTACTTTGGACCCCTCCGTGGCAGCCTATATGAATGGCGGTCCAAATGGCCTGAATTTAGAACATACCTACCCGCAGGGATTTGGCGCTGGCTCTGGCAATGCCAATGCCGATATGCACCACCTTTGTCCTTCCCGTATCGATGTGAATTCCATCCGCGGCAGCCATCCCTTTGGAGACATCCCCGATAATCAAACCGAGCGATGGTATTATCAGGATGACTACATTACCAGCATACCTGCCAGCAATAAAGACCTCTATAGCGAATACAAAAGTGGCCTTTTTGAACCCCGTGAAGACCACAAAGGCAATGTGGCCCGCGCCATGTTTTACTTCTACACGATGTATCGCAATGAGGCCAATGCCGAAGATCCCAACTTTTTTAATTCGCAACGCAATACCTTTTGCAATTGGCACCTGCTCGACCCGGTGGATGATGCCGAGTGGAGCCGCACCATGAAGATTGCCACTTACCAGGATGACAAACCCAATCCTTTTATCCTCGATTGTACCCTGGCGGCCCGCATCTACTGTCCTGAAATACTCACAGACCCCTGTTCGGCCATTCTGGATACGGAGGAGTCACCGCAATTGCCTGATCATTTTGTTGCCATACATCCCAACCCTGCCAATGATCAGGTAAACATAAAATACCAATTGCAGCAAAATTTCCAAGTGAGCCTCAGATTAGTGGACCCTTACGGAAAAAATATCCGGCAGTTGGTACAATCCAGACAAGTCGCGGGGGATTATCTGGTTACCGTCCCCACAGACGATCTACCCGCCGGTGTTTGGTTTGTACAATTGGAATTGCAAGGAAATGATGGCCACCTCTCCGACCAACAACAATTGGTCATCATCCATTAACCACATCATCGTGCCTCGTTGCATTCGCCCCATTTGTCGATAAAATTTGGGATTTATCAACCGATGATGTAGCTTAGTGCATGTTATTCTTGGGCTATAACACTAGATGGGCTATTTTCGAATATCCCAATTGCCCCAAACCCTAAAACCTCATTCAACTTCACAAAATCAAATCACAACATGAGCGTTTTCGATCGCATTAGCAATGGTTGGAAGATTGGCTGGACCAGCCTCAGCACCATCAAAGACAACAGTACCTTATTGTTATTTCCACTGATGTCGGGAGTAGCCATCATTTTGGTGCTGATGTCCTTTGCCAGTAGTTTTCTTATCCTAAGTGGCGTACAAGGGATGGAGTCCTTTGGCCACTGGATCAATCAATCCAGTGAAGGGACGGACACGGTCACTTTCATTGGTTTATTCCTGTTTTACTTCGTAAATTTCTTCATCATCGTCTTTTTCAACGTTGGCCTGGTGTATTGTGCCCGGCAAATTTTTGAAGGAAAAACCCCTAAGGTCAGCGACGGCCTTCGCTACAGCCTTTCTCGCATTGGCGTCATTCTTTCCTGGGCCGCCCTGGCAGCAACGGTGGGTGTCATCTTAAAAATGCTGGAAGATAAACTCGGATTTGTCGGCAAGATCATCATCGGCATCATTGGTATGGTGTGGTCCATCGCTACATTTTTTGTGATCCCCGTGCTCGCTTACGAAAATGCCGGCCCGATAGAGGCGGTCAAACGTTCCGGTAGCATTATGAAAGAAAAATGGGGTGAAGCCATCGGAGCTAATTTTAGCTTTGGAGCCTTTTTTATTCTTGGCTATTTGGCCTCAATTCTTTTGGCCATTGGCCTGTTCACCATTCATCCGATCTTGGGGATTGTAATAGGTTTATTGGCCATTTTGCTAGTCCACACCGCCGTTTCCGCTGCAAAGACCGTCTTTTTGGCCGCAGCCTATCAGCACTTGCATGAAGAGCCGGCCGGTTACTTCGATAACGGTGATGTGCTGGACGATTTGTTTGTGCCTAAGAAGCGATAATTGCCCCCCATTCTGCCCGCAATCGCACACCGATTGTTCACTATATATGATGGGGTAGAAACCAGTGCTTATTTCAAGGATGGCCTGGAATTTATGTTGCAGTATGACGAGGGGACTTGGGCTTCAATGTTGCTATTTGAAGTATTTGATTATCCATGGAGGCAGTATTGCAGCGTTGTCTATCAATTTGACCTGGATGGTTCCGGCCGCCAATCTCTGAATGTTTCTTCACTTATTGAGGGAGTATACATCGGGTGCAGTTGGGGTTAGTCCCCTTTTGTAAGGATAAGACAATCTTCTTTATTTTTAATAGAATATGCC
>CAXHCA010000211.1:0-7354 GCA_964015035.1 uncultured Saprospiraceae bacterium | reverse complement strand
ATGACGATGCGTTCTTCGTCGTATTCCGTAGCATCCGCGATGCGTTCAAATTCACCGGCCAGATCTTCCAAGTCGACGATAATGCCGTTAAATCGCTCGTACAATTGTTGCACCCGAGCATCGTGTTTGCCAACTTGCGCCAGTGATTGGCCCATTTCATTAAGCTGGTCAATCACAGCGAGTTCACTTTCTCCCAATCCCTGGAAAGCGGCATTGAGTGTGCGTTTGATGTCTTCAGCATGAGTGAGGCGAGAGAGTTCTTCTTCCAGTTCACTTTGTTCACCATCGATCAGTTCTGCATTATGTAACTCTTCCAATTGGAAATTGATAAATTCCATTTCCCGCTGTGCCTGAGCATCCTGATTGACTAGTTTAGCCAAACGACGTTCTATTTGCTGAAATTGTTGAAATTGCTGTTGATAGCTCGACAACAATGCTTTATTGCCGGCCAATGCATCGATCATGCGCAACTGGTAAGAGACTTGATGAATATCCAGTGTTTCAAACTGCTGGTGCAAATCAATCAGGGCGCTACTCAATGCCTGAAGGACCTTGAGGTTAGCGGGGGTGTCGTTGATAAAAGCCCGTGATTTCCCGGAAGGCGTGATTTCACGGCGGATCACCAGCTCTGAGTCGTAATCAATGTCATTTTCCTTAAAAAAGGGTTGGAGGCCATATTTTTCAATTTCAAAAAAAGCTTCCACCACTAGTTTTTGAGATTGATCGTAGAGTGTTTTGGTATCGGCTCTTTCCCCCATGATCAGGCCTAGCGCGCCAAGCAGAATCGATTTACCAGCGCCGGTTTCACCGGTGATGATGGTCAAGCCTTCGGAAAAGTTGATTTCCAAAGATTCGATGATCGCATAATTCTTTATTTGTAGACTTTTGATCATATTAGGTAGTAAAAACTGAACCACAACTGATAATGCCGCAAATTTAATCGTTTTGAGGATAAAACCATTATTTTTGCCGATCCATAGATCAAATTTAGATCAATGGCTTTTTAATAAAATATATCGACCACATGAAGAAAGTGCTTTTTTTTCTATTCGCTACCATGTTCATTGGAGCATGTACGCAAGATAAGGGCCCGAAATGGGCCCCTTTGGATTTGATGCCCTACGGTGTACCGTTAACCATTGAAGCTCCTGACAGTGCCAAAGTCAAAACCACCGACCTGGGATTGATCAAAGACATTACGGTTAAGGAGGGAGAAGATTATTACATCCAACTGTATGCTTCCTCGGCTTCCACTAATGATGTGGCGAAAATTAAGACTGACCAGTTGAGTGAGGTAAAAAACAATCGTTTTTTCTCTAAAATTGTAAAGGAAGAGGCAGATGGATTTATCTATGAAACCGCCATCGACTCGGCCAATATCAATTACGGATTCCGTTACATCTACTTACAGGGAGATATGGAATATATTTTCCAGACCGGTCTAATTGGTACGTTTACACAGGAGGAAACCGAAATGATGTACGAGGCTGTACAACAAAAGTAGGAGGAGATTTAGCCAAAAAAAAGGTCCTTGCGGAATTCCACAAGGACCTTTTTTTTAAGAAGTTTCGCTGTTTAAAATATCAACGTTAAAAAGTAATAAAATCAGTAATAAGATGCTTAGGATAATCATGGGGTGGATTATTTGATTAGTGGAAATAACACTTGATACTCCCACAAAAAAGGGTTTAGAAAATTCGATAATTGCCGTGTAGATATGCCATTAATTCGCCAAGTAGTGAGAAATCAAAAACAACGAAACCGTATGTCAAAGAAACTTGTGTGTGATCAAAGTGCATTTGAGAACGGTATCCTCTCCAGCGCCGGATCGTAGTAAAATTACTATGCAATTTAACCTAATTTGCCTGACTTGTCAAGTATGATGAAGGCTCGCGCCTGGCAGCAGGGTAAAAAAAAATCCGATGACCAAGGCCATCGGATAATAAAAAATATGTGTTTCTTCTTGATTTAGAACTTAGAAGCTCCCTCGTTGGCGTCGTTGTAGCGCTCGGTCACTTCTGCCCAATTGATCACATTAAAAAAAGCATCAATGTAATCAGGACGACGGTTTTGATAGTTTAGGTAATAAGCGTGCTCCCAAACATCCAAGCCGAGGATTGGTGTTCCGGTTGCTTCAACCACATCCATCAATGGATTGTCTTGATTGGCGGTTGAGCAAATAAATAATTTGTCATTTTTGTCCACACACAACCAGGCCCAGCCGGAACCGAAACGAGTAGCGGCAGCAGCGGCGAATTCCTTCTTGAAATTCTCAAAAGAACCGAAGTCACGCATGATGGCCTTGTGAATATTCATCCGCTCGGAAGGTTCCCCACCACCGTCCGGTGACATAATGGTCCAAAACAGGCTATGGTTGTAAAAACCGCCGCCATTGTTTCTCACCCCACCGGGGTATTTTGAAACATTGGCGAGAATTTCTTTAATACTCTTCTTTTCCAGGTCAGTGCCTTCGATTGCAGCATTCAGCTTATTGGTATAACCAGCGTGGTGTTTGCTGTGGTGGATTTCCATGGTACGTGCATCAATGTGTGGTTCCAGTGCATCGTAAGCATAAGGTAAATCGGGAAGTTGGAAAGCCATAAATGTGGATTTTGTTTGTTAAATGAATGGTTTCAGAAAAAGAACATCAGGTTTGCACCTTTTGTTTGAGCATTGGCACTTTTTCGGCGCAAATATAGCGGAATTGGGAAATTGGAGGAAATGCATGGGAAGGAATGTTGGAAGAAATAGAAAATTGGGAAACATGACTCCGCAGGAGGGCATCATTTCTTCTACCTCCACAACTTTTTCGCTACAAGACGATCAACTTGCAGCTATACTTTCCGCGATCAGTTTTGAGGGTTAGAAAATACAATCCTGCCGAAAGTTCATCAACCATAATGGGAAATTTCCGGATTCCGGATTCCGGCATAAATATCTTGAGTGTTCTCCCCTGACTGTCATACAGCTCAAGATTTGCCTTTTCCTGAAGAATCGCAGGAAAGGTAATCATCAGCTCATCCTTCGCAGGGTTGGGAAAAACAATTAATTCGCGGGGCATTTCTGTAGCGGACACCGATCCCTCCTGCGGAGCCTGGATCAACTGCCCCCCGAAGCTAAGATCATCATTGTAATTGACAACCTCCTCATTGACCACGGCAATCAAGGCTCTGGCTTGCAGTACGGCATGTCCGGCCGAAAGCGGGCATTGCTGAGCAATGGTTTGCAGACTTAAGATGCGATTAGCGTATTGGCGCAAAGTACACCTCCTATTTCAATTCCACAAACCTTCAGCTGACAAAAAATTTCTAACTTTGCGGGAAATTTAAAAGCACCAAATTCAAAAATACCAAGCATGGAATTCAGAAAGGAAAAAGACAGCATGGGGTACATTGATGTACCCGTAGATAAATACTGGGCCGCACAGACGCAACGCTCGATGGAAAATTTCAAAATTGGTGGGCACCAGATGCCCATTGAAATCATCCGCGCATTTGCATATCTGAAAAAGGCGGCAGCCATCACCAATCGGGAAGCAGGCGTCCTGGCTGCTGAGAAAGCCGAATTAATTGCCAAAGTTTGTGAAGAAATCCTGGCGGGCAAGCTGGATGATCAATTTCCTCTGGTGGTTTGGCAAACGGGGTCGGGTACCCAATCGAATATGAATGTCAACGAGGTGATTGCCAACCGCGCACACGTGATCCAGGGAGGCCAATTGACCGATGAACAAAAAGTACTGCACCCCAATGATGATGTCAATAAATCGCAGTCTTCCAATGACACCTTTCCGACGGCCATGCACATTGCGGCCTATAAAATGCTGGTAGAAACCACCATTCCCGGCCTGGAAACCTTGCGGGATACCCTGGCCGCCAAATCCAGGGCTTTTATGGATGTGGTAAAAATCGGTCGAACCCACTTCATGGATGCTACGCCCGTGACAGTGGGTCAGGAACTCTCCGGCTACGTTTCTCAGATCAATCATGGCATAAAGGCCATTCGCAATAGCATGGAACACCTCGCGGAATTGGCATTGGGCGGTACAGCAGTTGGGACCGGACTAAACACCCCACCCAACTATGCAGAAAACGTGGCCAAGCACATCGCCGACTTGACAGGTCTGCCTTTTGTCACTGCTGAGAATAAATTTGAGGCCCTCGCCGCGCATGATGCCATCGTGGAGGCACACGGTGCCCTGAAAACAGTGGCCTGTTCCTTGATGAAAATTGGCAACGACATTCGCATGCTGGCTTCGGGGCCACGCTCCGGTATCGGCGAACTAAAAATTCCGGAAAACGAACCGGGGTCGTCTATTATGCCCGGTAAGGTGAACCCCACTCAGGCCGAGGCCCTGACCATGGCTATGGCACAAGTAGTAGGCAATGATGTGGCCATCAATATTGGAGGCATGACGGGGCACTTTGAACTGAATGTCTTCAAACCGATGATGATCTTCAACTTCCTGACTTCCGCAAGGCTGATTGGCGATGCCTGTATGAGCTTTAATGATAATTGTGCCATTGGTATTGAGCCGAACAGAAATCGCATTAAGGAGCACCTCAATAATTCACTTATGCTGGTTACGGCCCTGAATACCAAGATCGGCTATGACAAAGCCGCCGCCATTGCGAAAAAGGCTTATAAAGAGGATAAAACCCTAAAGCAAGCGGCCCTGGAGCTGGAATACCTCACTGAAACAGAGTTTGATGAGTGGGTGCGTCCGGAAGATATGGTGGGGGGATTGTAGAGGTAATTGAAATGGGGGGAATGCGGCGTTGTAGGCAGACGAGCAGTCCATTATCCATTGTTGATGGTGTCGCTTCTATGGCATTGAACTGCATTTGCGAAAATAGCCGGTAGTCTGTTGACCATCGGCTATTTTCTATCGCTGCTCTGCCGCTGGCTTTAACCTGCTTTTCCGCGGTAAGCCGATGGCGCCACCTCGTACATTTTCCGGAAGGTCTTGGTAAAGGAGCGCCGATCGCAGAAGCCGACGGCACAAGCAATTTCCTCCATACTGTAATCCTTTTTCAACATGGATTTTGCCTTTTCCAGGCGTAAATACAATACATGCCGGTAAGGCGTCATGCCGTACACTTCTTTATAAGCCCGCAACAAATGATACTTCGAAAGCATAGCTTCCCGCGCCAACTGGTCCAGTTGAATATCGGTGGTAAAATGGCCTAAAATATAACGATGGGCCAGGCTAAGACGCCGGTATAGTTCTTCGCGGGTAGATTGACGACTGGCGGAAATACGGTTGATTTGCTCGTTGATTTTCTCCTGGCTGAGAATGAGTTTTTCCGCAAGGGTATGGTAAATCAGGTTGAAATCTAATTCGTGTTGACGAAAGGGCGATTGTAATCTTGGCACCAATTGGGCGAGATATTGCCCCAACTCATTTTCCTCCAAGGTGAAAACTTTTTCCAAAAAATGAGGTGTCAGGCCATATTTCTTATTTGGGTCATCGAGGAAGACTTCCTCTTTTTGCGTCAATTTGGCCCAAGCCGCTTCGATCACGTCCTCCCCTAAGTACAAGCAAAAAGCTTCGATTGGGTCCCGCGACTTGAAGTGGCATTCGAATTCCTGGTGTCGGTTGACGACCAAGTATTTTCCTTTGGAAATGGAGCGTACTCCATCCCGGAAGTAATAGTTTTCCTCCCCTCTCCACCCTACTTTAATGGAAAGCCCGGAATCGGAAACATTCTTATCAAACTCCCGTAGTCGAGAATGGATAATGATGTTGTTAAAATTGAGATTAAACTGGTTTAAATTGTCGGTAAAGCGGACCACTCCACTACTACCTGGCAACAGCATAGTCATAGCCTGGAAGTTTTAAAAAGTGAAATGATGCGGCGGCAATGGTGAAATAGCTATAATATGAAAAGCTAAGAGCATGTTTGGAGCTTGCTCCTGCTGAAAACCAACGTATTAGGAACCTGGCGTTGAGCCAAAACCCTAATCTGCTGATTTTTAAATAGAATCCGCTCCAACCATGCGCTAAAGATTGAGGTTTTTACGAGGCTATTTGAAAATTTTCTATCAATATCAGGATTTAATCGATGAAAATCCGAACTGAGGAGAGAATCGATGGTTGGCTGACAAAAATATGCGTGGGGATGTACCCAAAGTTGGGTACACCCCCACGCAATTTTTGGTCTAGATTACTTCCAAGGTTTATTTGGTGACCATTAGTTTTGCTACTTCCACTTTCCCATCTGCCACCAAACGCAGGAGATAGGTTCCCGGACTCAAGTTAAATTCCGGTGTAAGGGTATGTGCTCCCGCTGCCTGCTGTCCGTCAACCAAACGCTGTAGATGCTGGCCGCTCATGGTGTATACATCCAACTGTACCGGCCCGGCAGTGGGCAATACATAATTGATCATCGCATTTTCCTGAGTGGGATTTGGTGCAATGACCATCTGAAAAGCATTGGGTACCAACGCTGGAAGGGCCGTCAGATACCCGCCCAAAGGTGCATCCAATTTCACATTCGTATACAACCGATATTCTCCGGGAGCCAATACCTGAACCTCCGCGGTATTGGTCACCTGAATACTGTCACCGGTGAAGTATTCATACCACCAGCCCGTTTCCTGGAAAGGATTGGAAATATTGGTGGTTACTACGTCAAAATTACCCAGTACGGCCACTTTCATATCTGCACTATTGAGGTGGATTTTTTTGCCATAACCGCCTACATCCAACGCAAAATCGGTGGTATTGAAAACATCGTACTCCGTTTTTAAATGAATAAGCGACCTGACCACATCGTAAATGCGCTTGCGATTAGGGCTTTCATTATAGTCCCACCGAATGGGTTTCGGGTCCAGACGGCAATTGTTATCCACTGATCCATCCACACAATGATTAATAGAGTAATCATAGCCGAGTTCTCCAAACTGCCACAGCATTTTGGGACCGGGAATGGTATAAAAGAAAGTACTGGCCAGTTCAATTCGGCGAAAGCCGGTGATAACATCCTGGACATCATAGCTATCTGAACTATTGCCAAAGTTGAGGTTTTCGTACATCAACCGTTCTTCATCATGGCTTTCCATAAAGGCAATCACAGCGGGCACATCCCAGCCGCGGGTGGTGTGCGAAGCCAGATTTAGATTGGCGTTAAAACCAAGGGAGGCTTCTTTATAAGCATTGTGCGTGCCCCCTCCCCATAGCAGTGCGCCATAATCGGCCAGTTCTTCCTCTTCATCCCAATCGGCAAAATGCTCCAAAATGACATAAGCATCGGGGTTGATGGCCCGCATCGCATCAGCATATAACTTGATTGTAGCGATCCTTCCGGCATCGTAATTTCCCCAAGCGCCAACATCGCTATTTTGGGTTTGTGTG
>CAXHCA010000210.1:0-7517 GCA_964015035.1 uncultured Saprospiraceae bacterium | reverse complement strand
TAGTTGAAACCTCTATTGCCTCCGATGTGGTTGCATTATTAGGCCATATCGACCCAGCTATCTTTCTGGCTGGAAGCCACTACTTTTTCAATAAACTTCATACCGCGTACCCCATCGGAAACGGTAGGGAAATCCTGATAAACCGGATCGGGCTTTTCTCCTTTGAGGTAGGCGCGCAGGCAAAAGGCAAAATTGCGGTAAATATTGGCAAAGGCCTCCAGATATCCTTCTGGATGTCCCCCCGGAATGCGGGTGTGGGCCTGGGCTTCCGGGCTGAGTTCGCCCACTCCGGTGCGGATGATCTGGGTGGGTTTGTCCATCCATTTTGCCAGGAGGGTATTGGGTTCCATCTGGTGCCATTCCAGCCCCCCTTTTTCGCCGTACACCCGGATATTCAGGGCATTTTCTTCCCCTACGGAAATTTGACTGGCGTGAAGAATCCCCTTGGCGCCATTGTCGAAACGCAGCAAGACATTGCCGTCATCATCCAGCAGGCGACCTTCTACAAAGGTGGTTAGGTCGGCCATGAGGGAAGAAATTTTCAATCCCGTGATATATTCGGCCAGGTTTTCGGCATGGGTGCCAATGTCGCCCATACAACCGGCAATGCCGGAGCGTTTGGGGTCGGTCCTCCAACCGGCTTGTTTGTTGTCGCCACTGGCTTCCACTCTGGTGGCTAGCCAACCTTGCGGGTATTCCACCACCACCTTGCGGATGGCCCCCAACTCACCCTTGCGCACCATAGCACGGGCTTGTTTGACCATGGGATAGCCGGTATAGTTGTGCGTCAAGGCAAAGATCAACCCGGTTTCCTCCACCAGCTTTTCCAATTCTAAAGCTTCGTCCATATCGAATGACAGGGGCTTATCGCAAACGACGTGGAAGCCATTTTGCAGGGCCATTTTTGCCGGACCGTAGTGCATGTGGTTGGGTGTTACGATGGAAATGAAATCCATGCGTTCGCCTTCCGGCAATTGTTTTTCCTTTTCAATCATTTCCTGGTAACTGCCGTATACACGGTCAGCAGGCAGGAAGAAATCCTCTCCGGAAGCCTTGGATTTTTCCGGGTTACTGCTAAAGGCGCCACAAACGAATTCGATTTGTCCATCCAGGGCTGCTGCCATTCGGTGTACACCGCCGATGAAGGCTCCGCGACCACCACCGACCATGCCCATGCGTATTTTTCTGCTCATGTCTGTTGGGAATTTATAATTTCTTGATCTTTATATTCTTAAACCAAATTTGGTGCCCATGATCCTGCAAGGCAATATGTCCTTTCTTCGCGTTGCCATAGTCGGGAAAATCCTCCCACTTGCCGGAGTTCTTTAATTTTTCCCATTCGGGGGTCCAGAGGTCGTATTCCACTACTTTTTCGTTGTTGAGCCAGTGTTGTACATGGCCATCTTTCACCCGTATGCGACTGTGGTTGTAGGTACCCACCGGATTGGTGGCGATGCGGCTGGGTGGATGCATGGCGTAGTTGGCGCCTGAATGCTGCCAGTCTTCCAGTGGATCGGGAAATCCCTCATCGTCGATGAGCTGGTATTCCGGACCGGTGGCGTACACGGTTTTGTATTCCGGAGCTTCCACCACATTAAAAAAGATGCCACTATTGCCAGCCTCCGAAATTTTCCAGTCGAGGGCCAGTTCAAAGTTGTCAAATTCCTCCTTAGTGATGATATCGGCACCGAGTCCTTCAGGCCCCGCTTCACCGAGTGCCTGCATCTCACCATTAGCAATTTTCCAACCGTAGAGCTCATCTTTGCCATACACACGCCACTGGTCCATGCTTTTGCCGTCGAAGAGCAGCATCCAGCCATCCTCCATTTCGGCGGCGGTGAGGGTATTGTCGGCGGGGGTATCTGATTTTTCAGATTCGTAGGCCTCGTCATTTTTGGCTTGGCCATTGTTTTCTCCGGTCTGGCAGCTCCAGGCGCCAAGTAGGAGGAGCAGGTAAAAGGAAAGGATTTTTCGCATAGGTTTTGAGTTAGTCCCGGTAGGTTGTGATGATGCCAAGGAGGTCTTCTGCCAGTATTATCACGCGAGCGGTTTTAATCGTAAAACTTTAAACCTTTGTTACTTGCGTAAAATCACTGGGGCAGGTTTTCAGGCTTGGTGATTGGTCACGGACTCCGGGTTAATGTTGCTTAAATTGGTTGTTGAATCGTGCAACCGCTAGTTTACTGAATTTTTGGGAAATAGAGAAATGGTAAAGGGGAATCGTGGGGGAGAATAAATGGGCGATATCTCAAAAAGATAGGATTGCTATTAATGTTAAAATTTGGAATTAAGTTGTAAAGTTTTATTTTTATATGCACATTGCGAATGTCTTCAAAATGGTGAATGAAATAATTAAATTCACTTTACAGCAAAACGCGCATTCAAATATCTAGTTTTCGCATTAAATTTTTCACATAGAACCATCGAGTGATTCTTTGTGACTATTTGGCTGATTTGGCTACTGTCAGCTCAATATTCTTATGTCGAGACTTAAAGTGTTGAGTCTCTTTCTGGAATTGTAATAAACAAGCAATCGCCAAGTGGATTTTTATGTCAATAATTTGAATATCTGGCAATATTGCCAAAACTCTCAATTTCTGTTGTGAGGTCATCATTTAATAATTTTAGACTGTGAAAAACGTAAAATTATTTTTAAATTTAATTACTGTGGCAAGCCTCCTATTTCTCTTCTATTCCTGTGAAAAAGAGGATACTTTCAAAAGGGTTGAAGAAAATGAGCAAATCATTGGTGAAAGTAGGACGGTCGTGTTTAACGTTAATGATCAAGAAGTACAATCAAGAACCGGAGAATTAGTGAAAACTACACTAGCTGAAAGGCGAAGAAATCCCTTTACTGTGCAAAAGGTAACGGAGGCTTATCAAAGCCTTTACCCTACCGCTGTTTCAAATATTGCTGCAACAAATTTGTATGTAAAGTTTCAACCGGCAGATTTGGATGAATTGAAGCAACTATTCGACAGCGATGAATTTTTCTATGATTTTCCCTTGGAATATGAAGTTGTGGAAATGGGGGACTATTTTCAAGAATTAACTGGTGAAGAATTACCGACTTTATATGCAATTGTTGAACCGAGTTTTGACTTTTCGGGCCTGAACTATGAACTAATTTCAGAACTTTACCTGGATAAATCTGACCGCCTCTTGATAGCTGAGAGTTTTAGACTTGTCGGGTATGCAGATGAAATTCCTACCTATGTATTTCCTTTGGGGATTGAAGATTTTGACCTCCCTCAAAATCCTCCCTTGGAACCTGATTGTCCACCAGGATGTGTGGCTACGTTGCGGATCAATACCACCACCGTACCTGTAAGTTGGGAATATTATTGTGATTGTACTCCACCTTTACCAAATACCACTACTAATAGCTGTGGTTGTGAGGTGTTTAGTAATCAAAGAAAACCTGGAGGGTGTGTTAAAGTTGAGGACACACAGCTTTCCACTCCAGGAGATCCTGGTACTTTTGAAGGCGTCAGGAGGGTGAAAGTTACGACGAAAGATACATGGTTTACTGAAGATGAAACCTGGACGGATGACAGTGGTTGTTGGAAAATTAACGATGAATATAGTGGAAAAGCATGGATATGGATCAGGTTCAAAAATGACCGGTGCAAGGTTAGAGGTACAGCAACCAATTGGCATGCAGCCTGGGAGTGGATAAGCCCGATTAAGGATTATGTTGGTACAGTTTAAGGACCAAATTTTAATGATATTGAGGTAAATTATCATATGTGGACATCTCAGGGGGCTCAGGCCCATCGATTTTGGGGTGCAGCGACGGTCAATAATGCTTTGCATGAATTTTATGACTATGCTGCTATAGACGGAATAAACCCACCTCCTGCAGGTTTGGACATTTATGTTGGTAAAAGTACAGATTATGGTTATGCTTTGATGTCTGTACAAAATCAATTGAGCGAAGCTGCTGGAATAGCAATGGGGGTAGCAAGTTATTGGGCAGGCCCTTTTGCTCCTTTGGTTGCAGTTGTTGGCTGGGGCGTGACGAAGGCCTATTTACCAGATGTTTACATTGGGACAAACTTCAATAAGTCGGACAAATTAAAGAGTCTTGCTTATCACGAAATTGCCCATGCCTCTCATTTTACACAGGTCGGCTCATCTTTTTGGGAAGAGGTGGTAATAGCAGAAATTTATGAGAATGGGCACGGTGATCAAAACAGCAATGGTGCAGAGCTAATTGCTATTTGCGAATCATGGGCGGATTATATTGGTGGACATCTTTATGTGGATTGCAGTTATGGTCCTATTTTTAGTGGTATTAGATCATGGGAGGATCAACTTGAAAGGACATGGAACGAGAGCCAAAATCATATACCAGTTGGGTTGTATCATGATTTGGTAGATGTTGGAGAGCCTTCATTTATTTCAGGAGGTACCATTGTTACGGCCTGCAATCAAATTGATTCGGGATGTACGGTTATCACAGATCCTGTCTCAGGTTTTACTAATCAACAAATGTTTTCATGCTTAACACTATCAACATTTACGTTAGAAGACTTTAGGGGTTGCTTAATAACCAATCATCTGGGAGCAACAGGCAATACAGTTACTCAAGTTAACTCATTGTTTAATAGCTATTAATAGTTTCTTGGGAAGTGAGGCGAGTTTGCGCCTCACTTTTAAAAATTTTTAGATGATGAAATACACGATAGTCATTTTTATCTTTGTTCTATTCCTGAATTCGTGCATTAAAAAGGAATGTCAAATTGCCGGATCATATTATCAATTTGAAATTCCGGCAACGTTAACTCCTGCAAAAGATACATTTCAGGTTGGAGACACCATTGAATTTACTTCTTCCTTTTCAGACGAGTTATACGAGCGAATCACTGATCATGTTTATAAACTGGAGAATATTAAGTTCTATCCTGAAACGGCAATTTATAGAATTGATATTGTTGGGGCAATCGAAGACTTTGCCGAATTTGAAATAGTCCTTGACACCATTTATGATTATAATTTCTTTGATTATTCAAGCGGTGCAAGAACCCTGGTTGGTGAATTTCTCTATGATAACCATGCCTATACATTGGGTTTTAAAATTATTCCCAAACAGAGAGGATTATTCTTCTTTAGACATGGCTTGGGGATAGGAAGTTATGGGGAAAATCAGGAGTTCGATGGAAAATGTTCGAATGTGAAAATTGATGGTGTTGTAAAATTAAATGACGGAGTAGATAATAACATAGAAATGCTAAATGATAGTCCGGATTCTCATTACAATGACTGGATATTGCAAAAACCGGGAGAGCGTTTTCATGACTTTGGAGGATATTGCTTCTACGTAAAGTAATGGGTCTACTAAGGGCATAACAGTGTCCTTGTTACTCCTTGTAAATCTACCTTAACATGAAATACCCTTTGTTTCTTAATCTTTTCGTTACTCTCCTTCTTCAATCATGCGTAAAAAAAGCACAGGATTGCCCCGTGAATTTTCAAATACCGGCACAAACATTGCCATATAGTGAGCAATACCAAATTGGTGACACCATTACTGTCATCTCTGAGTTTCATAAGGAGGTATATGAGTTAAATACGGATAAGCGGTATGATATGGAAGGAATAGAGTGGTTTCCTGGTTTAGGGGTTGCCCGAATTGATAATGACAGTGTGGATGTGAATTTTAGGACGAAGGATTATTTTGATTTGGTAGAAAATAGTAAATATGGCCTTGAGTGGTTTACTTATTCAGATGGGGCAACTCAAATTGACGGAGTCTATAATTTTCAAAATGACACCTTTGACATTGAGGTGAAAATTATTGCTCAATCAACCGGAATCTATAATTTAAGATTTGGGAGCCAACTTTTCGCATCTAAGCAATGGTTTCCTGGAAAGTGCAAACGCAGCCATTTTCAGGCACAAACAACTATGAATGTGGGAGAAGACAACCATATTCACTTATTGGAAGAATCTCCAAATCCCCACTTCAATACATGGGTACTTCAAAAAACTGATGAACGGTTCTATGCTAAAGGAGACTTTTGTTTTAGTGTGGTGGAATAATGGGTATAAAGACCTACTCCTCCCAAAACAACTCCATCGCAATGCGATCAGCCAGTAGCTTACCACTTCCCGTCAGCACGAATTGATTTTCTTCCTGCCGAATGGTGCCATTTTTGAGGTAGGGATCTGCTACTTTGAGGAAATAATTGGAAAATTGGATGCCCAGCTCGGCTACCTTTTGCAGGTCGACGCCCCAGATGGTGCGCAGGCCGGTCATCACGTATTCGTTGTAGCGCTCTTCGGGGGTGAGTACTTCCTGTTCTGACCAGGCTTGGAGATCGGGGGTGTCGGTTTGCAGGGCTTTGATGTAAAGGGCATTGTTGGCTACATTCCAGCGGCGCGTGCGCGCACCATCAAAGGAATGTGCAGATGGACCAATTCCCAAATAAGGGGCCCCTTGCCAATAGCTCGAATTGTGGCGGGCGTATTGGCGGTTTCGGGCAAAGTTGGAAATCTCATACTGCTCAAATCTCCGGGCTTGTGCCGCAGTGATCAGCATTTCGAACTGTCGGGCGGCCTGTTCATCGTCTACGGGTTGGGCTTTGCCGGTTTTTACAAAGTGTCCGAGCGCTGTTTTGGGTTCTACCGTCAGACAATAGGCCGAAAGGTGGGGAATGTCGTATTGCATGGCAATGCGCAGGTTGTCGGCCCACTGCACATCACTAGTCGTAGGACTACCGTAAATCAGGTCGATGGTCAGCTGGTCAAATCCGGCTTTTAATGCCATTTCGATGCAATTCCTGGCTTCATGAGCATTGTGCGCACGGTTCATAAATTCCAGGTCTGCTTCCGCAAAAGATTGCACCCCAATACTCAGCCGGTTGATAGGGCTATCCTGCAATATTTTCAACTTTTCTTCATCTAGATCATCGGGATTGGCTTCCAGTGTGATCTCTGCGTCTGGAGTCACCACGTGTATATCCTGAATTTTTTTGAACAACCGGGCCAGTTCCGCCGCAGTCAGCAAAGAGGGCGTTCCGCCGCCCAGGTAGATGCTGTCAAGCGGTTGGCCGTGCAGGTAGTCGCGGGTGAGTTCCAATTCCTTTTCCATAGCAGTGATGACTTCGCCGCGCAGGTTCAAGGTGGTAGAAAAATGGAAGTTGCAGTAGTGACAAGCTTGTTTACAAAAAGGGATGTGCAGGTAGAGTCCGGCCATAAGGATGCTGATTTTTTGGCAAAATAGGTATTGTTGGGGAGAGTTTAGAGATTAATGATGTTTAGGGAAGCATAAAGCAGTGAGACTTTCCTTGCAAAAAAAGGAGAGAGGGGGTTGCCTAGGAGCAAGCCGCAGCACGGCGACAAATAGTAGCTCGTGGCTTTAGCCTCGAGCGGGGAGAAAGAAGTAAATTTGAGCTGCGTAGCATCGACACGATGGTTAAACGGAACATTGGATAAACTTTCCAGGCGGGCGCAGTTTCGTCCTGTCTCAGTAAGAATACTGTTATAATTTGTTGTCAAAAATGGTGGCTGTA
>CAXHCA010000209.1:0-7534 GCA_964015035.1 uncultured Saprospiraceae bacterium | reverse complement strand
GAATAGCTTGCCCGAATATACTTCAGGGACTACCTCCAAACATGCACTTAGCTACTAATTGGTATCACCAAACAAGAAACCCACTGAGAATAAAAAGCGCGCGGGAGACTGGTCAAATTGGTATTGGTTGCCAAAAAATTCAAAATGGTCACCAAATTTGGTAAAATTCCCCTCGTAGCGAATGTCAATCATCAGTTTCCAGATCGTTAATCCTGCTCCCAATTGATACCCCAAAGTAAAGGGTTCAAAACGGTCGATATAGCCGTCCAACCCCTCTAGTTCAGAGGTGCTGTTGATGTAAATATGTCCTACCGGACCACCATGCAAGCGGAGTGGGCCAAATTTGAGCCCGAGTAAGATCGGCACATCGAGGTATTGGTATTTTTCACTGCGGATAGAGTCTACCACACCCGAGCCTTGCGCATCAGTAACCGTATAGTCAACTTTGTTTGAGTTGAGCAATATTTCGGGTTGAATGAGTAGATTGTTCTTTTGGAAGCTGAAAACCAATCCGCCGTGTACGCCATAACGAGCTTCCTTTAAGGCTAGATTGAAGCGGTCCAGTCCATTTTCATCGAGAATTTTGATGTCGCCAGGATTGAGATCGGTAGTGCTGATCCCCAACCTTACTCCAAATTTAAATTGCGCCTGCGCAGTGGTCAGTCCACAAAGTAAAAGGACGAAGAGCAATATTTTTTTCATTAGGCAATGAATTTAGAATTTCCGCAAAGATATACTTGACGGTGAGATAATTATGCAGGAAATGATTAAAGGTTTAATAATAGGGCAATTTTTCAGTATAACTGAATTGATTCGCGATATATTGTGAGTATTCTTTCCTGGTTTCAATTAAGAATCGAACAGAATTGGTTATGTTTGCTTTTTGGCAAAAAAGTGGTCATGGAAATACATACAGCAACATACGTGGGCAGCTATCCGTCGGAAGCCAAGTGTCCAAAAGAGGAACGACCTGAGTATGCTTTTATCGGTCGGTCCAATGTGGGGAAGTCTTCTTTAATCAATATGTTGTGTGAGCGCAAAGATCTGGCGCACGTATCTAATACCCCTGGTAAAACGCAGCTACTGAACTATTATTTAATTGATGAGACTTGGTTTTTGGTCGACTTACCAGGGTATGGCTATGCCCAAATTTCCAAAAAAACGCGCCGACGCTGGGAGCAAATGATCAAAGGATATTTCCGACAGCGGGCCAATCTCCTATGCGCATTTGTATTGATTGACTCCAATATTCCGCCTCAAAAGATAGACCTTGAATTTATTAATTGGTTGGGAGAAAACCAGGTACCCTTCGTGCTGGTTTTTACAAAGTGTGACCGCATTAAGCCACTAAAGCTAAACGAAAATCTGGATGCCTTTCGCACCGCTTTGCTGGAGCATTGGAATGCGTTACCCCAACAGTTTCAGACTTCCGCCCGAAGCGGGCAAGGTCGGGAGGAAATACTTTCTTTTATCGAATCGGTAAATGTTGACTATGAGCAGTAATAAACCAGCTAATGCGGAACCGGTAATCCCGGATATTGAGCAATGGCCAATTTATAAGTTGCACGATGATCGTCGAAAGTTTGTAGAAGAAATTGAAGAATTTACCTTCAATCGCATCTGGGGTAAATCGCCAGGGGTGGTGAGCGATATCATATCGAAAACCATTTATCTGGAGAAAATCCGTATGAAGGAGGAACCCTGGAAGGTTGATCCACCAAACGAGCCACAGTTTTGGCGGAAAATAAGCAAACAACTGGTGCGCAAATCCTTGGACCGTAAGGATGAGGAGAGCATGAAGGTCAGCGAGGAGATTTTGCGCAAAATCATCCATCGCTATGCCGAGGAAATTGTCGGCACCTTTCGCATTCCCACGTTTTTGTTTGCCAGAAAATTTCTGACTTTATTTTTTACACGCCTCCTGAATACAGCCGCAGGCAAGCGCTGGCATCGCATCTGGGGAAGTGGCCATCGGCTGGCTGATCGCTTAAAAGTTACCGGTGAGGTAGAATCGGTACGTTCTTTATTTAAAAAAGGCACCGTTATCGTAGTGCCCACCCATTTTAGCAACCTGGATTCCATCCTTATTGGTTTTGCCTTGGATACTTTTGTGGGACTGCCTTCTTTTTCATACGGAGCTGGTCTCAATCTTTACAATACGGGGTATACGGCCTATTTTATGAACCGCCTTGGAGCCTACCGCGTAGATCGACGTAAGAAAAACCCGATTTATTTGGAGACATTAAAGGCCATGTCCAACTTGTCTATCCAGCGTGGTACCAATTCCCTCTTTTTTCCAGGAGGTACCCGATCTCGTTCCGGAAAGCTGGAAACCAGCCTCAAATTGGGATTGCTGGGTACCGCCATTGAAGCCCAGGAAAAAATGTTATTAAAAGGCAAAAAAGAGAAAATCTTTATTGTGCCATTGGTCATCAGTTACCACTTTGTCTTGGAAGCCCAGTTTTTGGTCGATCAACACCTGCGCATCATGGGTAAAGAACGCTATATCCGGTCTAAAGACGCCTTTAATAGCTTTCGCAAAATTACCAAGTTCATTTGGCAATTGTTTTCCAAAGGAAATGAAATCATCCTTTCTATGGGGCAGCCGATGGATGTATTGGGGAATCCTGTGGATGCTGATGGACGAAGCTTTGATCAATATGGCAACGAGCTGGACATCAAGGATTATTTCAAATCCAATGGAGATATTCGGGAAAACCTGCAGCGAGATTCAGAATACACCAAAATTCTAGCTGAAAAGATTGTAGAGCGTTATCACAAAGACAATATAGTATTGACGAGTCATTTGGTGGCCTTTGCCGCTTTTCAATTGGTGAAATACCAGAACCCCAGGCTAGATTTATATGGCATCTTACGCTTGCCTACCGACGACTATACGTTTTCCAGGCCATTGCTGTACGATGTGATCGAACAGCTGAGAGACAAGTTGGTGCAAATGGCTGAAAACGATGAAATCAAGCTGTCTGAGCAAATGCATTGGGAATTGGACCAGTTGATCAAGGATGGTATTTCTCGGTTGGGCAATTACCACGTTGCGAAGGCATTGAAATTTAATAGAGAAGGAGAAATAGTCAGCGATAGTTTCAAGCTTTTGTTCTATTACCACAACCGATTGGAAAATTATAATTTACATGAAATAATTAAGTGGAATAAGCCGGAATTGGAAGTGGAGATGGCATAGTTTTTTGTTCTTTGACCCATCGCGTGATTCAATGTCGATCGAAGAGGTATTTCAATGCTTCCTGAACTTTAGTTTGACCACTAAATTTGTCACAGAACGAGATTTATAAACCCGTAGGATGAAACGATTCTTTTTAGAAGAAAGGAATATCATGATCGCGATCATCATCAATGCGGTCATTATCTTTCTTCGGTATTTTCCGGAATTATCAAGCAATCAGTGGCTGATTTATATTGATCATCTGTTTATCATATTCTTTTTGGCAGAAGCCATCGTGAAGTTACGGGCGTTAAAACCCAAACTCTATTTTGACAGTGCCTGGAACATTTTTGACTTTATTATTATCGTTGGAAGTTTGCCTACATTACTGATGGATTGGATTCCTTTTCCAGATACTTCGGTGCTGACTGTTTTGAGGGTGTTCAGATTGGCCAGATTGTTGCGTTTGATTCGGTTTATTCCCAATTTTGGGCAGGTCATCGATGGTTTGGGCAGGGCCTTAAAAGCCTCTGTATTTGTATTGATTGCCATGATGTTGCTCAATTTTCTACTGGCACTTTTCACCTGTCATTTTTATGGAGAAACGGCGCCGGAATATTTTGGAAATCCATTGGTGTCTTCCTATACGATCTTTCAATTGTTTACTGTAGAGGGGTGGAATGAAATCCCCGCTGTAATTTCGGAAAAGACGGATAATCAATGGGTTATTGGATTTACCCGCTTCTATTTTGTACTGATTGTTTTACTGGGAGGTATTTTTGGTATGTCCTTGGCAAACGCCGTTTTTGTAGATGAAATGACGATGGACAATAACGATGTTATTGAAGGAAAAATTGACGAATTACAGAAGCAGATAGCAGAACTAAAGGAGTTGATGCAAGATCGCAATGCTTCATAAATTGATTGAATTTGAATTTTATTATTTACGATATCGAAGCAACCTGCTGGGAAGGGAACCCGATGTCGAGAGTGCAGGAGATTATAGAAATTGGGGCCGTAAAAATCAACCGATTTGGGGAGGTGTTGGGCGAATTTGATCGGTTTGTAAAACCTATTTTACACCCCAATTTATCGTTGTTTTGCCGCCAACTCACCAGCATTGATCAGGATAGCATCAACCGGGCGGATGCCTTTACGCAGGTGGTCGAGGACTTTCAAGATTGGGCCGAGGTTTTTTTTGAAGAGTACGTACTTTGTTCCTGGGGCAATTTTGATAAAAAAATGTTGGTGCAGGACTGTAAACTGCACGATATGGATTATGATTGGGCTGAACAACACATCAATTTACGCCGCCAATACCACGAAATCAAAAGATTGCATCGAACTCGTGGTTTAAAATCTTCCGTCAATAAGGAAGGTTTCGATTTTACCGGCGACCACCACCGCGGTATCGATGATGCCCGAAATTTAGCTAAGATATTTGGCAAATACCTCGATGAATGGCGGTATTGAAAAGATACCTGTATGCACTTAGAGGCGTGGAAGCCGTGTAGAGATTGTTCTACTGAGCAACTTAATTCTCCTCATCCTTGCTTCCGGACATGCTCTAAACATTAAATCTAAAGTGCATCACATCACCATCCCCAACGACATATTCCTTTCCTTCAATGCCCATTTTTCCGGCTTCTTTTACCGCATTTTCAGAACCATGTGCTACATAATCGGCATACTTGATCACTTCTGCACGGATAAATCCTTTCTCAAAATCACTGTGAATGACGCCTGCTGCTTGTGGTGCCTTGGTCCCCTTGTGAATTGTCCACGCGCGAACCTCTTTTACGCCGGCGGTGAAATACGTGATGAGATCTAACAGTTGATAACAGGCCTCAATCAATTTGTTGACACCGGGTTTTTCAAGTCCCATTTCTGCCAAAAATTCCTGCCGCTCTTCTTTGGTTTCCAATTGGGCTATATCCGCTTCGATGTCGGCACTAATGAGAATAACTTCCGCATTCTCATTGGCAACTGCCTTTTTAAAGGCCGCTGTGTGGGCATTTCCATCAATTACAGATTCTTCATCGACGTTGCAGACGTATAGGATCGGTTTACCGGTGAGCAGCATCATATCCCTAAACAATTCCTCCTCGTCATCCTCTTGTTCGAGGGTACGCGCGGGCTGTCCAGATTCCAGATGAGTTTTGATCTTCTCGATGGATTTTACCACGCGCAGCGCTTCTTTTTCTCCTGTTTTGGCAGCCTTTCGTGCTTTTTCAAGTCGTTTCTCTATTGCTTCCAGGTCTTTCAAAAGCAACTCCGTATCAATGATTTCTTTATCTCTCACCGGGTCTACATTGCCATCCACATGCACAACATTGTCATTTTCGAAACAACGAACCACATGCACAATGGCATCTACCTCACGGATATTGGCCAGAAATTGGTTGCCCAAACCTTCTCCCTTACTGGCCCCTTTGATCAGCCCCGCAATGTCCACAATCTCTACGGTTGTGGGTAAGGTCCGCTGGGGCTTTACAAATTCAGCCAGTTTATCCAATCGTTCGTCGGGTACCGTAATCACACCCACATTGGGGTCTTTGGTTGCAAATGGGTAATTTGCTGCCAAGGCTTTGGCCGAAGTCAAAGCGTTGAATAGTGTTGATTTTCCTACATTCGGAAGGCCGACGATGCCACATTTCAGTCCCATAATTGTCGTATCTTAAAGTCAAAAGTGATGAAAACGCCGCAAAGATAAATTTTTTCAGTTATGTTTATGGCATTATGAATTTCCTGGCACATCTTTTTTTGTCCTGTGAGCGCGAACCCCTGGTAGTGGGTAATTTTATTGCGGATTTCATCCGTAATAAAGAGCTGCCCAATTATTCACCTGAGATTCAGGAGGGCATTTTGTTGCATCGACAGATTGATCATTTTACTGATGTACACCCCTTGGTCTTGCAAGGGGTACGTCGCCTTTATACCGATCATCACAAATATGCGCCGGTCATTATTGATGTCTACTACGATTATTTTCTTAGCCACGCCTGGGGAGCGTTTACCGATGAGCCCTTGCAAGGATTCACCAAGCGAATTTATCATATTTTGACTGACAACCTGGAGGTAATGCCGCCCAAACTTCAGCAGCAACTTACCATGATGGTAGCAGATGACTGGTTGATGAATTACAGCACTTTTCCCGGTATGGAAGCTACTTTCCAACGTATGTCTCGTCGGGTAAGCCGCCCGGATGACTTACAAGGTGTTATGCAGAGCATGGAGCGGGACCACGACCTGCTAGCTCAGGAATTTAGCCAGTTTTTTCCGGAAGTGATTCAGATGACAAAAGAGTTTTGTGGGTGTTGATCTGCAATTCCTAATATATCCGATACCGGTATAGCAGCTACTGATTGGCAAATTTATTCCAACCCGGCGACTAACGTGAAGTGACCACTGATTGCTCTAATCTGACATTTGATAAGGAAAGCCGACCCCACAGGTACTGCCTAATGCGCTCAAACTATCCCTCAAAGTGCAGCGAAACGGTAAACGTCCTGGACAAAATCTTCTCAAGTACTGTAGATTCCTCCAGGTTTGGATTAAACAGCAATGTATTACCGATGCCGTGAGAAATCTTAAACTCCGGTGAAAAAATGAAATACGGGAAGAAAAACTGAATCCCTGCGCCGTATTCTACGGCGAAATCGTGTGGAGAGATTTTTACCAGCGTTTCTGCCTGTCGGGAACGGGAATCACTGGCCACATCGAAGGAGTATTTGATGCCCGCGATGATAAACAAGCGCTTGTCTTTGTATGGAGCCGATTTATAGCGAAACTGGAAAGGCATTTCCACAAAAACAGATTCCACTCGTCGTTGACTAAATGGTGTTAACCGACTGTTCTTGTCATAACGCAGGTTTCGCTCCGCAAAGGAAAGGGTAGGGAGGAAGCGAAAATCAAAGTAGTCTCCGATCTTCAAGTTGGTGACAATCCCCAGATTAAAACCTGGCCCCTTGATCGATTCAATGGCTCGAATGCTATCGCTATAAATGAAATCCTTGGAGCGGAAAGGGGTATAGGTGGAAGTGTTGTATCCCAAGGTGATACCAAAATAATAGGACTTTTGTTTAAAGTCGTAAAAGTTGTAGTTGCCTCGATCAACGCGTTGGCTAAAAGCAGGTAGGGTGAGTACCAAAAGTGCCAGCGCCAGCATTATTTTTCGCCCACATAGATAGAGCAGATTCCCAGTGTTAACGGTATGCATTTGTTGGATTTGTAACCGGTTTTATTTAATATGTTCAAAAAATTGTCCCCATCGGGGAAGGACTGTACCGATTCGTAAAGATATCGGTAGGCTTTCTGTCTCTTATACACATCTGAAGCTGCCGACGAAGCCAA
>CAXHCA010000208.1:0-7648 GCA_964015035.1 uncultured Saprospiraceae bacterium | reverse complement strand
TAAGCTCATACTTCGCAAGCACTACTAAACCGGGATGTCGCTACGCTCCAACTGCTTGGAGTTGTTCATTTTTAAGACGATGATGTCTTGCGGAGTCGAAGAGGTCCTTGCTTCGCTGAAGCTCTGCCGGATGAGATATGTGCTGACGAATATGAACGAGCGTTTTTCGACACAGGAGAAATCAAGGTCTGGCCATACGGCCCGTACCGGGGGAGACCTCGAAGGGAAGGAACCGCGAAGCGGGAGGATATGCAGTTCGGAACTTTATAGTTGTTTAAGTCGGAGACTTGTGGACCTGCCGCATCGCGTCACAGACGCTGGCGAGTGAGATGATGTTGGGTAAAAAGAATCCCGATGAAGCCAACCCTTTACTTCATCGGGATTTATATTGATTGCCGTTGCTTTTCTACTAGCGCCGCAAGAACATCTAAACTTCTATTTCTTCTCAATCACTGTTTCTAAGATCGGCTGAGACTTTTGGCGCTTGCCAAATAGAGCTGGAAGTATCATTGGTACTTGCTTGCGGTAATGGCGGTATTTATCGCCGAAGGTGGTGATCATGTCCTTTTCTTCCCAACGGATGGCTCTTAAGACGTATAGGGTAAATCCTACGGCTAATACCAGGTGGGTAATGGTCATTAATGGCGTTGCCCAAAAGCCGATCAACAGTCCTAAATACAGCGGATGCCGGACCAGTTTGTACAAGGTGTGTACCCGGAAATGCAAGGGTTGGTAGGGCTGTCCACGAAAATGCAACCACACCTGGCGTAAGCCAAAAAGGTCAAAGTGGTTGATCAAAAAGCTGCTTACCAATACCAGCACCCAGCCCAGGCCAAAGAGTGCCATGAGAAATCCTGAAAGAAATCCATCTTTGATAGACCAGACGATGCCGCCCATGGGTTGCCAAAAGGCAAAAAGAATACCCAAGGCGATGACCGTGAAAAGCACGTAAGTACTGCGTTCGATTGGTTCAGGAACGTATTGGGTCCACCACTTCTTAAACCAGGTGCGGGCCATGACACTGTGTTGTACGCCAAACAAAACGATTAAGGCCACATTGGTCAATAATGCCTGCCAAAGTGGTACCTCCAAGGCTCCGTCGATGCTTTTGGGTACCAAAATATTTCCGGTAAAACCAATTAGGTAAAGAAAAATGACCTGGAAAAGGGCATAGGCGAAGACCCCGTACAATAGAAATGCTGTTCGTTTAAACATTTGGAAGGTATTTAAAGGATTTTGGTGATATTTAATTCTCGATGCAATATTAAATGGTGTCCCGGGGAAAACCAATGGGACATTAGCAGGTGGGTGGTTTAATGCGTAGGTGGTAGGATATTATGAGTTTGGGATTTCTAGGATGTTGATTATCTTGGTAGGTAATGCCATTTGATGGGAGATGGGAATAAAAAAATGGAATGATGAAGCATATCATATTATGGATTATCGCCCTGGCCACTTTCATAAGCTGTCAAGAAGACCAGCCAGATCGGGTATTGAAGCCGTCCAACCTCGATTCACAATTTTTCACCATTCACCCCGATCGGGATACGATCTTATGGGGGAAGGGGGGAACTCAATTGATCATCAAGGCCAACACGCTTGCTAAGACAGCGGCGGATGGTACCGTAACCATTGAATTAAAAGAGGCACTCACCAAAGCGGATATGGTCAAAGGAGGATTGGTTACTCAGACTGTGGACGGGCAAATTCTGGAAAGTGGCGGCATGGTTTTTCTTGAGGTAGACCCTGCACAAAAGATCAATGGTGAAGGCATTGGGGTGCAGGTCCCAACCGGAAGCATCAATGATCAGATGCAATTGTTTACGCTAGAAAACTCCCGTGACCCCCAGTCGGGCTGGAAAGTGGTGGGAGACGTGAAGAGCGAGCCAACGGCTGTGCAAATTGCCAATGGAAAAAAGCTCTTTAAAACCTATTGTGCCTCTTGTCATAACACTGATCTGAGGCAAATTCTGACGGGTCCGGCCCTCGGGAATGTGCATTTATTTCGAGAACTGGAGTGGTTGATTGAATTTACCAACAATTCTCAGCAAATGATCGCCGGTGGTGATACCTTGGCTCGTTGTGTTTGGAATCAATGGAAACCGGTGCAAATGCAGGATTTTGACAGCACTTTGACGCGTACGGAAATCATTGACATTTACCGTTTTATACAAAATGAAAGTGCCGTACAGCAAATTGGACCAACTGAGGTGGAGTTTGTGATGGAGTGTGAAATTCGAGATGTCAATCAAATAGAAGGTTTTGTTTTCTATTCAGTCAATTCGTACGGAAGTTTAGATACGATTAAGTCCTTTAGTTATATGTTGAAGGCTGAACAATTTGGCTGGATAAACATTGATTATTTCTTACGGACACGAGCGGACAACCTAGAGGAGGCGGAGCGGTTTATCGTAGAAATCATAGGGGAAAAGGAATACGATTTCTATGAGGGTTATGTGGTTTTTCAGTCCAGAAATATTGTTTTGCCTCTTTATCAAAGTGGAGATTTTTATTCAACATGGGGCAAAGAAAAAATCTTGCTACCGGTTGGCGAAAAGGTTTATCTGGTAGCGATGGCGTTGAATAACGGTTATTGGTTTGGAGCAAAAGAGGTGACCATTGGACAAAAGAACAGGCATCAATTGGAGGTGCATCCGTCGAGTGAAGGGGAGATTCAGCAGTTTGTGGAAGGGCTCTGATCGAAACGTTGCAGATACCGTACCTGATGGCGCGGATGGCGGTGATTGAGGTGGGTTACCGGGAAAGCTGGTGGTGTAGTAAGCCTTGGCGTGCCGGAGATCCGCATCCGATGTGTAATTTGCCGGTTGGGGAAAGCACTCCGATGGTCTTTTGAACAAAAATCACAACTTTTGTGAAATGATACCTAGATGTAAAAACACGAGAATGAGTGCAATCTACTTTTTAGTATCTCTGACTATTCTAAATATGAGCTGTGAGGAAGCTACTGCAACAAAATCGAGTATTGATGAGGGTACAGCTACTGCCGTAAATCTTGTGGATAGGGAAACAAGTGACACATTCCTTGGATCAGCAGCATCTGAGATTGGAATTCAACCTGATACTTCCCTTTCCTATCAACAGGTAAAAAAGCAAATCGAAAAACTCAGGACTGACTTGGCTCGCCAAGATTTGACGGCCGATACCGTAGGTCTGCTTTTTACGGATTGGTTAGTGAAGAAAATTATCCCTTATTGGTATGGTACCAAGTGGTCTTTTGAAGGGCATACCGCCATACCTAGCAGTGGAACCATTGCCTGTGGTTATTTTGTCTCGACAACCTTAAAAGATATGGGATTGGTTGTTAATAGATATCGGTTGGCTCAACAAAGCCCCATTAATGAGGCCAAGTCGATAAATTTGTCAAATGCCGTCGTGGAAGTTAGCGAGGGATCAATTGAGGGGAATATTGAAAAATTGACGAAGCTGACCCGTGAAGGCATCTATTTTATCGGGTTGGATCAAAATCACGTAGGATTCTTATTGCACCAAACAGGAAGCCTTTTTTTTATCCATTCTAACTATTTGCAGGCTAAGGGCGTGGAATTAGAGCGGATTGAGGATTCAAGTGTTTTCTCCTTTTATGACCGATTTTACCTGGCGGAAATTTCTACAAATGAACGACTAATGGAAAAATGGTTGAATCAAGATGAAATAGAAGTTTTAACAAGATAGCACTGCAGATCAAATCAATGATGTGCAGTGCTATTTGAGGATCTATTTCCCGCCTCCTGAAACCACTATTTTCTTGCTACTCATCCGGCCTTCAGCCGTTGCTTTGACGGTATAAGTGCCCGGGGGCAGTGTCCCAATTTGCCATTGCATGGGTTGATGGGAGATCAGACTGACTTTTTGCGAAAGCACTAGAGCACCATCCATCGAATATAATTGTAGTAAAACGGAATCGTTGGTGGCCAACTGATGAAATTGAAGTTGCAGGTTGCCATCGGTCACTGGATTGCGAGTGACTTCAAAGAGGCCTTCTTGCGCTATAACAGGACCATCAGTTCCTGAGGTGAGCATCAAATCCACCACAGTTTGGCTGCCTTCGGTGATGCTGTAAAAACGATCGGGGGCTACATCGGTGAAATGCTCCACATTGCCGGAAGGCCAGTTGATGCGGATGGAATCAATATTGTCGGTTGCGCCCAGTCCGAAATGCACCCGCAAACTATTTTGGGCCATAAAGGAATTTTGAGAAGAGATTTCCCGATGTAACCACACCTCTTGGTCATTGATGGTGGCTTTTACCTTGACGATGGCTCCCAGGGCCGCTTGGTTGGAGGGATTGCCAGAAAGGGTGAAATTGATCCAGTGGTTGTCGTTGTCCAATTTGTTCTTAAATAGCCCACGGGCTCCCGCACTGCCATTGGCAAACAAATCCAAATCGCCATCATTGTCAGAATCACCGATGGTGACCCCGGAAACCGTTTGTCCGGAAATGTTGAAATTGTCTTTGAACATATGAGACAATCGGGTGAAGGTGCCATCCCCATTATTGTGATAATAACCGGTGATGTTTAAATTATCTGCCGTTAAAATGACATCTTGGTATCCATCATTATCAAAATCGCCCCAGGCATTGGCCAGGCTACTGCCTGCAAAAACCAATTCATTGTTGATACTGACGTAGGTCCCTTCCTGGTTTTCATAAAAGCGATTGGGGGCACCGCTATAATTAGTCAGGTAAAGGTCGAGGTCCCCATCTAAATCGTAATCGACAAAATTGTAGCATTGGCCATCCTGGTTGTTGGGCGTATATGGCTCTCCGGTGATGCGGGTCAGACCCGGTACGCCATTTTCAACCAAATCATTGCGATAGATGTAATCCGGCCCGGGGCCGCCACCTGGTCCGGAAGCAATAAAGAGAT
This sequence comes from uncultured Saprospiraceae bacterium, assembly GCA_964015035.1. GTDB lineage: Bacteria > Bacteroidota > Bacteroidia > Chitinophagales > Saprospiraceae > BQJU01. Next base: position 2,759 of record CAXHCA010000208.1, on the reverse strand, counting down.
CAGAGTCGCCGTCTTCATCAAAATCCGTCCAGTAACTCACGGTGTAAGGGGCGGTTTGATTGACGAAGTCAAAGGTGTCGATGGCGGTAAAGGAGCCATCGGCATTCCCAACATAGAAATAATTTGGAGAAGTAAGTCCGGCAAAATTTACGGCTACCGTGACGATGACGTCCGGGTAGGGATCGTTGTTGTAATTGGCCCATTGGCCGGACCACGTGATGAGTGCATTGTTGGGGTCAACCGGCACGCTGGTGAAGTTGCCGTTGCCATCATTCTGGTAAATACGGGTACCGCTCCGGGCGCCGTACAAGCAGTCCAGGTCTCCATCATTTTCGTAATCGGCCCAGCCCACGCTGCCGAGTCCATCGGTTGCTGTGCCAAAGCCGCTGACCTGGGTAAATTGATCGTTGCCGTCGTTGCGAAATAGATAGCCCAGCAAACTCAAATCGAGGTCGTGATCATTGTCGATGTCTACCCAGGCACAGCCTCGGTATGCTCCTGAAAGACTTACCTCATTGATGGGGGTAATGCCATCAGCAAAACGTTCAAATTCTTGCGCCTTGCTAAAGAGAGGTAATAGTAAAATCAACACAACAGTCGGGTGAAAACTTTTTTTCATTGATATTGAATTTTGTGAGAGATTGTTTCCACAAAATGCAGTGAATGCAGGAATTGGGAGCCAATATTTATAAATGTTGGCTAAAAAATCAGGAATGCGCGCTAGAAGCGGAAGTAGATAAACGGATTATAGGCATTGGTCACTAAATTCATGGTGCAGTACAGGAAGATAAACAGCAGGCCAAAGGTGGTGAGCAATTCATAAGCGATGAAAAGGGTAGGGGCTTGCGCCAAATGCACGGTGAATCGCTGATGTAGGGTTCGAAAAATGGGGGTCGAGGCGAATAGCCCCAAAATAAGGGCCATCCACAATTCATAGCTAAAATAAAAAGCCAGGTCAAACTGAAAATTGCTATGAGAAGGAATGACCAGCGCCTTTAAATATCCCAGGGCATAAGTCAGGTCAGGGGCCCGGAAGAATACCCAGGTAATCCCGACCACCAAAAGGGTATAGAGGTGGCCGATGGGATTACCCAATTGTGCCAAAACCTTGCCAAAGCCCAACCGTTCGATAATCATAAAAAAGCCATGCAAGAGGCCCCAGATGATAAAATTCCAGGAGGCTCCGTGCCACAGTCCGGTGAGTAGAAAGACGATAAATAAATTGAAATAGGTGCGGGCAGGCTTATGTCGATTGCCACCCAGCGGAATATACAGGTAGTCGCGAAACCATTGCGAAAGCGAAATGTGCCACCGCCGCCAAAATTCGCGAATGGAGCGGGCGATATAGGGGAAATTGAAGTTTTCGGGAATCTGAAAGCCAAACATGCGCCCCAAGCCAATGGCCATATCGGAATAGCCGGAAAAATCGAAATAGATCTGCAAGCTGTACATCAACACCCCCGTCCAGGCCGTGAGTGGATCTAGATTGACCGGTGCTACGGCAAAAATATCATCGGCCAGGCGGGCAAAGTTGTTGGCTAGCAATACCTTTTTTCCCAGGCCCAGAATAAAACGCTCCAATCCCGAAGAAAATAGGGCCCAATTGATGGATCGGCTGCGGATCTGATCGGCAATGTCGTGATAACGAACGATGGGCCCGGCAATCAATTGAGGAAAGAATGAAATAAATAGGGCCAGTTTGGGCAGACTTTGCTGAGCAGGTGTTCGATTGTCATAAACATCCACTAGGTAGGAAATGGCTTGGAAGGTGAAAAACGAAATGCCTAGCGGCAGTGCGATAGCGGGTAGTGACCACTGTTGTTCGTGGGGCAACAACAGGTTGAGGTTTTCCGTAAGGAAATGGGCGTATTTAAAAACGACTAGTAAGCCTAAATTGATCACTAAACCAGCAATGAGCCACCTCTTTTTTCCTCTTTTTACAAGTGTTTGACCGATTTTTTTCCCAATGTAGTAGTTGATCAGAATCGAACCAATCAGTAATAGGCTATAACTGACACCCCCCCAAGCATAGAAAATCAGGCTGGCCATCAGCAGGATCGCATTGTGCCATTTCTGTGAACTAGCGAGGATCAGCAGCAATACTGCCGGCAAAAAGACGTAAAGGAAAAGCAGGGAGCTGAACAGCATAAACCGCTACAATTTGCGGCAAATGTAAGGAAAGACTATCACAAAAAGATAGCCGGAAGTGACCAAGCGGCCGTTCCGGCTGTCTTCAAATTATAATCCCATGAATTTTATCTGGAAAAGAGGAAAGCCTCCGCCTTCTTTAATTCCAGTGTGCAAGTTAATTTTGTTTCATCGTTTTTTAGGACACAGTAACATGTTCGTTTAAAACACTCACCAGATCATTATAGTTTCGATTGAGCCCTTCTATTTTTTGGTAAAATGACTCTAAGTAATCGGTCATTTCTATCCGTTGGGCCTCTGGTAAGTGGGCAAATTGCTGACAAAGCTGTAGCAAATCTGTTTTATGATCGATAAAGTGCTGGATCGTGGTGGCAAAACCTCCGGCATCTTTGCCTCTCCATTGAAAGTAACGCTCCCTGACATCTGCCACCGGCATGATGGGATGAGGGCTGGCATAAGGGGCATTCACGAGGCCCGAATAATCAAAATCATAAGGAATAGGCGTTGGGCAGGCGCGATCCGCCAATTGAACCATCTTGATATTGTGTCGCAGTTTCATATTCCAATCGGTATTGCCAATCATATACTGAAATAAGGCCATGGTGCGGTAT
>CAXHCA010000207.1:0-7845 GCA_964015035.1 uncultured Saprospiraceae bacterium | reverse complement strand
GTCCCGGTAAAACCGGGATTTTGGAACCTCACTTCGGCTATTTTTTCGTCCTTAGAGCACTGAGCCCCTTCTCATTTCTCCAATCAAGAAGTCCCACTAACACCTCAACGATTCTAAAAAAAGAAGGGAATAGAAAAAATATTTCACACAAAAAAATCATTTTGTTAAACAGAAACTTCTAATAACCAGATGTTTAAACAAATAACATAAAAATAAAATTTCAACAAATTTAAAAATATGTTCTGTTTTATAGTCATTGCTATCCGCATCTTTGTAGTATGAAAAACTATAACACCATGAAAGCAGCCGATTTTTTAAAGCATCTTCCAATTTTTCAAGCATTTAGTGAGGTGGAGCTCGAGCAACTAGAAGCTTCTTTACACTTGCGCAAGCTCCCCAAGCATACCTTAATTTATACTCCGGGCAATCGATCAGAAAGTGTTTACTTTTTGGTCAAAGGTACCGTCAAGATCGGGACGACTTTTGAAGAGGGGCGTGAAGTGATCAAAAATGTCTTGCATCCCATGGCCATGTTTGGCGAGCTGTGTTTGGTCGGTGAAGAAAAGCGTCGTGATTTTGCCATGAGCATGAACGAGGAAGTGCACATCTACAGCCTAAATGCCAATCGCTTCCAGGAATTGTTGAGAAACAACAGCAAATTGGCCATGAATCTATTGACGCTGATTGGCAGCCGCTTGCAAAAAGCCGAACAACGTCTGGAGTCCATGATCCTTAAGGATGCCAGGGAAAGAATTATTGATTTCCTAAAGGATTCTGCAGATAAGAGAGGTAAAAAGGTAGGGTTTGAAATGTTGATCAAGCATAGCCTGACGCAGCAGGATATTGCCAATATTACGGGTACTTCTCGACAAACGGTGACTTCTGTGCTCAACGATTTGCGTAAAGCCAACTTGATTTATTTCAATAGGAGAAGCATCTTGATTCGGGATGTCTCCAAATTGAGTTAGAGCATGTTTGGAGGCCAACCTTTGGGCTGTAAAACAGCACTTTTTTGTTGAGTGCATGTTTGGAGGTAGTGCTCTCGCCTTATTCCGTACTCCTTTTTCTAAAAGGCACTGAATAGGTTTTTCCTTCAATGCCCAAAACCGAACGATCAAAAATAGTTAGCGCTTCTTTCAAAAAAACTTTGGGATCGGGATAGCGCGAAGAGTAATGGCCCAAAATCAATTGTCCCACCCGAGCTTTATGTGCAATCGTAGCCGCTTCCAATGCAGTACTATGCAGGGTTTCCTGCGCCCGTAAAATGGCATCATGCAAGAAGGTCGACTCATGATAAAGCAAGTCAACCTTTTTAATAAATGGGATGATTGTCTCCGAATAACGGGTATCGCTGCAATAGGCAAATGACCGGGGCTCAGGCGATGGGGTTGTTAGCAGGTCATTGGAAATCACCCGACCATCTTCTAGTTTTAAATCTTCTCCTGCCTTGATCGCCTTTATTTTTGAAAAAGGAATATCGTATTTTTCAATTTGCTCGGGAAGCATACGCCGGGGCCGGGGCCTTTCCTTAAACAAGAAGCCACAAGTTGGTACGCGATGGTTCAAGGGAATGGTGTGGACGGTGAGCTGCTTGTCTTCATAAATAAGCTGATGCACCTCAGTATCAATGACGTGAAACCGAACGGGGAAAGGAAATCTGCCACCACCATAACTGATTTGTAGCTGAATCATCGCCTCCAATCCTTCAGGCGAAAAAATATCTAAGGGTTCTTTTCGGCCCAACAAGGCATAGGACGTCAATAAACCAATTAGCCCATAAATATGGTCACCGTGGAGGTGGCTGATGAAAATTTGTCTAATCTTCCCTCTGCGAATATCAAAATCGTTCATCCGCATTTGGGTCCCCTCTCCACAATCTATCAAATAACTAGACTCCTGCACTTGTAATACCTGAGCGCTCGGATGACGGCCATACGCAGGCAATGCAGAATTGGTTCCCAATATCGTAAGCTCAAAGTTCATCAATACATTTCTTCCGGATGTCGAAACCCTCCGACCTATTAAAAGACCAATCCCACCATCAAGTCAATCATGGTGGGATCAGAATGGGGTAAAGGATCTAAAAAATGAGCCGGTCAGCGACTAGTCTCCCTCCTCATCATTTAGTTCTTTTTCAATTTCATCCATGAAAATATAATCAATGGATTCTGAAACAGACGGAATAATGGTCAATACCGAGTCAAGACGAGATATTTCCATCAATCTTTTGACACTCGGATGTTCAATACCGGTGAGCACGAAAGACCCCAACCTCTTCCAAAGTCGATTGGCGGTAAGGATAGCACTCAATCCGGAAGAATCAACAAACTCGACATCAGATAAATCAAAAATCAAGTTGGTAATTTCTTCTTCCGTGGAAAGAAGTACAAATTTGGATTTCAGCTCGGGTGCGAGCAAGGAATTCAAATTGCTTTCCTCCAGCTTAAAAACCGCATACCGTTCTTGCTTGTCTATCGAATAATTCATAAATTTCGATTAACTTAAATCTTTTGTTACGGCACAAAAGTATCAATTAAAATGGAGGAAACATAATCTGCTATCGAGATTTTCTTGCCGCAGGCTTTTGTTACTTCTTTCTGTAAAAAAGACCTTGCTTGTACCTCTATTTGTCAATAATTTTTTTGGTTCTTTGACAAATTCCGTGATTCAAAGTCAATCAAAAATATAAACCAACGCTTCTAAAGGCACTTTTGATTTATATGAAGTTGTTTAAGAATTGCTGCGATAGTCAAAAATCAGGCACTTTTGTCCTAGTTGAGGCACGCACGGAGCATGATAGCAGCGCTATCAATGCGAGTACGGAACGAAAAGTAGGGCAAAAAGGACGATTTTGGGCATTGTAAGTAGTTTTTAAACAACTTCTATTTTAGCTTGACCACGAAATTTGTCAAAGAACAGATTTTTCAACGGATTCCCCCATTGACCGCCCCAAAAAAAAGCATTTCTAAACAGATGCGCTGTTTTAGTTGTTAACTGTTCTAAATTTGCCCTCAACCAATCCTATTCGTGACCAATCGTCACCCGTTATTCCCTAAAACCTGACAAAATGCGCCACTAACCTGAAAATCAGGCAGTCTTTAAAGCTTGGCATAGTTTTTCCTGTTACTCTTTTTTGCACTTCACAGAAAGAACCGTTACTGAACTATTAAGAAAAGACTAAGAGATACTTTTTTAGCAACTATTGAGGCCCAACTTTTGTATTCTTTGAGAATTAGTTATAATATTGCTTAGAAACACAATCGAATCAGACGAATCAGATTTAATCATGAATAATAATCGTAGATTTTCACCGAAGGTAAAGCAGGTTATCCAAAAGAGCAGAGACGAAGCTGTGAGACTGGGGCATGACTTTATCGGTACCGAGCACTTGTTGCTGGGCATCATGGCTGAGCTAGCTAGCCTAGCCATGAAAGTCCTTGAATCACTCGATGTAGATGCAGAGGAACTTCGCCAGTCTGTGGAAGAATCCGTACAACGGATACCAACAGCCGGCACGAACTTGAATGTAGGCAACCTCCCGCTAAATAAGCAGGCAGAAAAAGTACTAAAAGTGACTTTTCTGGAAGCTAAAATGCTCAAAAATGACGAAATCAGTCCGGAGCATCTATTGCTGTCTATCCTCAAGCACAAGGAAAACCCTGCTTCCAAGATCTTGCGCCAGTTTGATGTCGACTATGACATCTATAAGGCAGAATTGGAATATGTCAAACACGAACAAGATTTCACCTCCAATATAGAGCCGTATGCTCAAGGACCATCCGATCAGGATGATCCTTATGACGAAGACGATCCACAAGGTCGCAGCTATCAGCAGCGCAAGGGATCGACCAAGTCGCGGACCCCGGTTTTGGACAATTTTGGACGGGACATCACCAAGCTTTCCGAAGAAGGCAAGCTGGATCCCATCATTGGCCGGGAAAATGAAATCGAGCGCGTCTCACAAATTCTGAGCCGCCGTAAGAAAAACAATCCAATCCTGATTGGGGAACCCGGTGTGGGTAAAACCGCCATTGTTGAAGGATTGGCCCTGCGCATTACACAAAAGAAAGTGTCGCGTACCTTATTTAATAAGCGGATCGTGATGTTGGACCTTGCTGCATTGGTGGCCGGCACCAAATACCGCGGTCAGTTTGAGGAGCGTATGAAGGCCATCATGAATGAATTGGAAAAATCACGTGACGTGATCCTGTTCATCGATGAGATTCACACCATTGTGGGTGCCGGTGGCGCAACGGGTTCACTGGATGCTTCCAATATCTTCAAACCGGCATTGGCGCGGGGCGAATTGCAATGTATTGGCGCGTCGACACTGGATGAATACCGCCAGCACATTGAGAAAGATGGTGCATTGGACCGTCGTTTCCAAAAGGTAATGGTAAATCCACCTTCTGCAGAAGAGGCGATCCACATCCTGCACAATATCAAGTCTAAATACGAAGAATTCCACAATGTCACTTATACCGAAGACTCGATCGAATCTTGTGTAAAGTTGAGTGATCGCTACATCACCGATCGTTTCCTTCCAGATAAGGCCATTGACGTATTGGATGAGGTAGGTGCACGGGTACACTTGAAAAACATTCACGTGCCTGAGCATATCGAGGAATTAGAAAAGAAGATTGAAGAAGTAAAAGAGCAAAAAAATCAAGCGGTTAAGAACCAACAATACGAAAAAGCCGCCGATTTACGCGATAAAGAATCTAAATTGGTTCGCCAGCTGGAATTTGCAAAGGTACAGTGGGAAGAAGAATCCAAGACCAAGCGCTACCCCGTCAATGACGAGGATATCGCCGAAGTGGTGTCTATGATGACGGGAATTCCAGTACGCAGAGTGGCACAAAGCGAGAGTAAGAAACTCGTGGGCATGCAGAAAGATCTGCAGAATGTCATTATCGGTCAAAATGAAGCCATCACCAAGATTACCAAGGCCATTCAGCGCAACAGGGTCGGTTTGAAAGATCCTTCCAAGCCTATTGGTTCCTTTATCTTTCTCGGCCCTACCGGTGTCGGTAAGACCGAATTGGCTAAAGCCCTGGCCCGCTACATGTTTGACTCAGAAGACGCCCTAGTGCGGATCGACATGAGTGAATACATGGAGAAATTCTCGGTGAGCCGTCTGATTGGTGCCCCTCCGGGCTATGTAGGTTATGAAGAAGGTGGTCAACTTACGGAAAAAGTGAGACGGAAGCCGTATTCTGTGATCCTGCTGGATGAGATCGAAAAGGCACACCCCGATGTGTACAACATTCTCCTGCAGGTATTGGATGATGGCCAATTGACGGATGGTTTAGGCCGTAAAGTTGACTTCAAGAATACCTTGATCATCATGACTTCCAATATTGGTGTCCGCCAATTGAAAGACTTTGGTCAGGGTGTGGGATTTGCCACTCAGGCACGCCGCGAAGCTTCTGAAGATCACTCTAAAGGGGTAATTACCAGCGCATTGAAGCGAACCTTTTCGCCAGAATTCCTCAATCGGATTGATGACATTGTGATTTTCAATAGCCTGGGACAAGAGGAAATCTTCAAGATCATCGATATCACCTTGCAGGATTTGTACCACCGCTTGGAGGGTATGGGTTATTCCTTGATTTTGACGGAAGATGCCAAGAAGTTTGTTGCTGAGAAAGGCTTTGATCCACAATTTGGAGCTCGTCCATTGCACCGAGCCATCCAAAAGTATATTGAAGATCCTCTCGCAGAATTCATTCTCAACGAAGAGCTGGAAGAGGGCTCCGCATTGGAAGCCCAGCTGAAAGAAGATGGCGAAGGCTTAGAGATTGCACTTTCGAAAGAAGTAAAATCCGACGTTGAAGAATAAACATAAATACGAATATTCAATAAAGACAAGTATGTTCTATGAGCATACTTGTCTTTTTGTGTTGAAATATTAGAGAATAAGGAACTTTTTTTCTTATTTTCGTATTAATCTCTTTACATATTTGTTAATAAAATCCAGACGCTTTTGGCAAAAAGAACCAAAACCTTTTCCAGAAAAGACAATTCAAAATTCAGATTCCGGTTTAATGATCAAATTCGTATCCCGGAAGTTCGCCTGGTCGGCGATAACTTAGAACAGGTCAGCGAAGTAGCTGGTCGAACGATAGAATCAGGCGTTTATCCCACCAGAAAACTGAAAGAGTGGGCTGAACAGCTGGAGCTTGATTTAGTAGAAATCTCCCCTAATGCAGATCCACCGGTCGTTCGCATCATTGACTACAATAAATTCCTTTACGAAAAGAAAAAGAAGGAAAAAGAGATTAAAGCAAAAGCTGCCAAAACGGTAGTTAAAGAAATTCGCTTTGGTCCAAATACCGATGACCACGATTTTGATTTCAAACTCCGCCACGCGCAAAAGTTCCTGGAAGAGGGTGCCAAGGTCAAGGCCTATGTGCATTTTCGTGGCCGTACCATCGTCTTTAAAGACCGAGGAGAGCTATTGCTGCTGCGGTTCTTAAAAGAATTGGAGGAGCTGGGAGCCGCTGAAGCACTGCCTAAAATGGAGGGCCGAAGAATGACGGTAATCATTTCTCCGAAAAAAATCAAAAAGAAATAGCTGTCATTCAGGTAGAATTTCCCTATCTTTGCAGTCCGTTTAAAAAAAAGTGTATAGTAATGCCGAAGATGAAGACACATTCCAGTGCGAAGAAACGCTTCAAAATCACTGGATCAGGAAAAGTGAAGCGCTTTCAGGCGAAGACTTCTCACATGATGAGAAACAAGAGCAAAAAGACTAAGCTTCGCTTGCGTGATTCTGCACTTGTTAGCACAGCTGATGAGAAGAGAATCAAAATTTTGCTTTGCAAGAAATAAACCATCTTTTTAACGAGAACGCAGGTTGAAGTGTCCAGAAGGCCTCTGCGTTGTACTAAAAAATCAGTAACATGCCACGTTCTGTAAATTCAGTAGCGTCCAGGAAAAGACGCAAAAAGATTTTAAAAGCCGCTAAAGGCTATTTCGGCGCACGGAAAAATGTTTATACCGTTGCGAAAAATGCGGTAGACAAAGCCATGGGCTATTCTTACCGTGACCGGAAAAATAAAAAGCGCGCATTCCGTACCTTATGGATTGCTCGTATCAATGCCGGTGCTCGTCAGCATGGACTTTCTTACAGCCGCTTCATTCACTTGCTTTCTAAAAACAATGTGACCTTGAACCGCAAAGTATTGGCTGACTTGGCGATGAACCATCCAGAGACATTCAAAAAAGTTGTTGACTCCGTCAACAAATAAGGAAATACTAGCAACATTAAAACCCGGTATCATTCAGTTGGTACCGGGTTTTCTGTTTTTTAACCCTGCCGGCATTTTTAACGCGAGCCTAGTATCTTAACTTCGTAGGGCAATGAGACGGGGGAGACGGTTATATGACGGAGGAGACGGTCTAGGCGGTTTATGTACATATAGAATGCTGTAAGGACTTTGTGTGACTTCGCAGCGTTAAGAACCAGGTACAGCCTTGATTTTTGCCTCTTTGTATCAAGACAAAGCCGCCGCCGGAGGCATTTTCTATTAAAATAAAGACTAAGTGCTTGTTTGGAGGTAATCATTCAGTCCCGATAAAACCGGGGTTTTGGAACCTCACTTCGGCTATTTTTTCGTCCTTAGTGCTGCTAATCCCTCAAAAATGAGCCTTGCGAGAACCCAAAATCTGCAATTTTCGCTGCTAAAGCACCACCTCCAAACATGCACTTAGATTTTTGCGGAAGTAATCGGAAAAACGGTCATCGATTTCAACCACGGTTCAATTTTATAACAAGCGGCCCCATTGGCCTTAGCTGGTTTAGTGGAGAAGGGCTCCAAAAGCCGTTAAGAACGGTAAACT
>CAXHCA010000206.1:0-7957 GCA_964015035.1 uncultured Saprospiraceae bacterium | reverse complement strand
GGAAATTTATTCCACTCCTTGAGACATCTTTCTCAATAACCATTTCTAGATAGCGCACCGCTGGTGCGCAACACCTCTCCTGACCGTTTCTACAAAGATTTGGTTCCTCCGGAACCGAGGCCCAGATAAACCGCCTCAACGGCCTCCCCCGCCTCAACCGTCCATAATAAAGCCTACTCACCCTATTTGAGGATAAGTGGTAAGCAGGAGATCGCCCCGCGTGAGGGGGCTGGAGGGGACGTGCCGCAGGTGTAGCCGAAGGTACCGCGCCCGAAGGGGGCAAGCCCGTAAGCACCCGACCCGACGAAGGAGGGACACGCCCATATTTTCCATTTTTCTAAAGCCCATTTCCCATTCATCCACCTATTTTCCCCGTTGGGTAAGAATATTTTGTTGAAATTAGCTGTGAATAACAACTTTGATGCTATGAGTAAAAATTCATTGTTTTTTATCCTGATTTTGGTGTTCCGTATTGGTGTAGCTGATGGACAAACGCGCTATGCTACCGAGGAGGGCCACATGTGGTTTCAGTCTAATGCGCCGCTGGAACTGATCGAGGCGCGCTCAAATGCCGTGCGGGGAATCTTGGATGCAGATAAAAATACTTTTGCCTTTTCGGTGACCATGCGCACCTTTGATGGATTTAACAGCCCGCTACAAAGAGAACATTTTAATGAAAACTACATGGAAAGTAAACGCTTTCCTCGAGCTGTTTTTTCAGGGAAAATTATTGAAAAGATTGACTTGACACAAGATGGAACCTATGACGTGCGGGCCAAAGGAAAACTTACCGTACACGGCATAGAGCAGGAACGCATCATCAAAGGGACCTTAACGGTGGCTGGTGATGAAATAAAGTTGGTCTCCGAATTTACGGTATTGCTGGAAGAACATAATATTGAAATACCCAAGATTGTTTACCAGAAAATTGCAGAAGAAATACTGGTAAAGATCGAGGCGAAGATGATAAAACAGGAATAGTGAAAAGAGCTCATCAATGGTTGACAATACTGGCAATGGTTTGGTGCGCCTCGCTTTGGGGACAGTTACCTTATTTCAAAACCCATAATTTACCGCAAGAGCTGAAATTTGTCGATCTAAAATTACTCTATCAATCGGAAGGTGGGTTTATCTGGCTGGGGTCTCGGGAGGGGCTCATTCGTCATGACGGGACGCAGTATAAGCTCTACCAAAGAAACGATACGCTTGGGCAGAACCATGTGAGTGCGGTCTATCAGGATCATAATGACCGGATGTGGGTGGGCTATCGGGATGGATCGATTTATCACTTGGATCAAAGCGATGTACTGCGTCGTTGGGAACCGGAGGAAGGCCTTCCGGTGGTCCCGATTACTGATTTTGCTCAAGACTCCGTGCAGCGAATCTGGTTTTCGACTTATGGAGAGGGGCTTTATTACTGGGATGGCAAACACTTGTACAATTACAATACGGAGGATGGTCTTTTGGGCAATGACATCTACTGCATGATCTCCGATCAGTGGGGGCGGATGTGGGTAGGTACTGACGGCGGGATTAGCATTTGCTGGTTAGAAAATGGGGAGAAGCAGTTGAAAAATATTACCAGGGAAGACGGCTTGCAGGACGATATTGTGCGGGTTATCCTGCCCGATGAAAAGGGGAATTGTTGGATTGGGACCTATGATCATGGCGTATCTTACCTGCATACGAATGACTACCATTTTGATTATCCGATGGCAGAATGGGATATTGGGCAAATTAATGATTTGGAATTTTTTCAGGATCGGGAATTGTGGATTGGCACTGAAGGGCATGGTTTGTGGAGATGGGATTTTCAGGAAGAAAAACACTATCAGGTTGCTCCCGAGGAATTGGGCTCGGCCAAGATCTACAACCTCCACAAGGATGTAGAAGGCAACCTGTGGGTGATTAGCAATACAGAGGGATTACAGTCTACCAATCGTCAATTTGCGTTTGTGAAAGACCCGCCCGCCAATATTCAGGCATTATTGGTGGATCATCAGCATCAGCTCTGGGTGGGGACAACGGAAGGGTTGTTTCAAGTCAAAAAGGATGACCAATACCAGGCGGTTTTTGAAAAGGTGTCTAATGATAATGTGCTTAGCCTTTATCAGGATAAGTACTCCAATATTTGGGCGGGCACTTTTGGATCGGGTATATTATTGTTTGATGCCCAAAGTGGTCGGCAGCGGCGGATTACCGAAAAAGAGGGGCTGACCAATGCCAGCGTACTTTCCATTGATGGTCATGCCGGTCGAATTTGGTGTGCCACGCTGGGCGGGGTCACAGAATTTGATTGCTACCTGAATCCCTTGCAGATGTTGCAGTTGCCTGTGCGCAATTTTAACCACGAAAGTGGCTTGGGGACCAACTTTATTTACAAAGTCTTTCAAGACAGCAAGGGACGCACCTGGTTTGGGACCGATGGGGAAGGCGTCAGTGTGCTGGCGGAAGGAAAGATTACCAATTTCACAGAAGCAGATGGCGTACCGATCAAGTCGGTATATTCCATCACCGAGGATCGGCGTGGCCACATTTGGTTTAGCACTGCCCGGTCTGGTGTTTTTGAATTTGATGGCGTTAAATTGATCAATTTAGCAGTGAAGGAAGGTATCCGTGATTTAAGCATTACGGGCTTGGCTACCGACAAAAAGGGACAAATTTTGATCATTCACCCATCGGGTGTGGACATTCTCGATCCGGAGACCCACCACCTGATCTATTACGATACCGATGTGGGGATCACTGATTTTGAGCCCAATATCAATGCTTTTTGCCAGGATCGGTTTGGCAATATGTGGTTGGGATCGCAGCAGGGAATTGTTCGGTATACAGCGTTGGCGGAAACCCTGGACATTCATCCCCGAACCTACTTCACCAATATCTCGGTGGGCTTGGCACCGATCACGACGGAGCCGGTACAGCGGTTTGCCCACAACAAGAATAGTTTAGCTTTTGAGTACGTAGGGTTATGGTTTACCGATCCCGAGACGGTCAAGTATCGCTATAAATTGGAAGGGTTTGATCACGATTGGATTACCTCCCGCGACAACCGATCGGTGTATTCCAATTTGCCTCCGGGCAGCTATACCTTTATGCTGACCTCAACGGAAAATGATGCGTTTGATCAAGAGCCCGTGATCAGTTATTCCTTCACAATTGAGCGGCCGTTTTGGAATCAGTGGTGGTTCATTTTGCTTTCGCTATTGCTCGGTGGCGGATTGGCCTTCTACTTGGTGAAAGCGAGGGAAGAACGTTTGCAACGGGAAGCTTTATTAAAGAAAGAAAAAATAGAGAGTAAGTACGAGGCCCTAAAAAGTCAGATTAATCCTCATTTTCTGTTCAACAGCTTCAATACGTTGATTGCCATTATTGAGGAAGAGCCCATCCTGGCTGTGGAGTATGTAGAGAAGATGTCAGATTTTTACCGCAGCATTTTGCAATACCGGGAGAAGGAGTTGATTGGTTTGGACGAAGAGCTCGGCTTGGTGCAGGACTATACCTTTTTATTAAAAAAACGCTATGGTGAACATTTGAAGTTGCAAGTGCAAATACCGGATAAATCGATTTATATCGCACCGTTGACGCTACAAATTTTGGTAGAAAATGCAGTAAAACACAATGTGATCAGTAAGTCGAGGCCGTTGCACATTCAGCTCCGCCTTTCTGGGGACGATTATATTTTAGTCAGTAATAATTTGCAAAAGAAAATCACCCCAAATCGGTCTACCGGGTTTGGTTTGCAGAGCATCATCAATCGATATGGTTTGCTAAGTGATAAAAAAGTATTTATCGAAGAAACGCAGGATGCCTTTACCGTAGGTATCCCCGTGATTAAAAACCACCAATTATGAAAATTTGGATCATTGAAGACGAAGATACCGCGGCCCGGCGGCTAGAAAAATTGATTACAGAAATTGACCCACAGGTTCAAATTGTGGCAAGAATGGATAGCATTTTAGGGACACTGGAATATTTGCAAAAACACCAGTTGCCCGACTTAATTTTTCTCGACATCCACCTGGCTGATGGCGCCAGTTTTGAAATATTCAATCACGCCAATATCGATAAACCGATCATTTTCACTACGGCATATGATCAGTACGCCATCCAGGCTTTCAAAGTGAACGCACTGGATTATTTGCTCAAGCCCATCAAAAAGGGGGAACTGGAAAATGCGCTTAAAAAGTACCGGAACTGGAACCAGAAACCGGCTATTAGTTATGAAGAAATTGCCCGTATGTTACAACCAGAAAAGAGTTCGCGTCGCTTCCTGATTCGCATTGGTCAACGCATCCAACTAGTAGACATCAAAGATGCGGCTTATTTCTATACCGATCAAAAAATCACTTTTGTTGTCACCTGGGAAGGCAAACGTTATCCGTTGGATCATTCTTTGGAAGCCTTGGAAGAAATGTTGGATGGCCAGGATTATTTTCGCATCAATCGGCAGTTTATTGTCAACATCAACGCCATCAATGAGATGTACGCATATTCCAAATCCAGGGTGAAAGTTGCTTTGAAACCTACCTGCGACATACAAACGGTAGTCAGCACGGAGCGGTCGCCCCATTTTAAGCGGTGGTTGGAAGGTGGGGAGATTTGAATGCGGAGGGGAGATATACATTTTTGAACATTACCCGATCAGGTCTTTTGTTGCAACTGTGCAGGATGACATTTTTTCCAACTTTCCCATAAGTTGTCTACCTTTGCCATAAATACCCATCGCTTATCCAATCAAGAAGTAATATCCCCTTATTAAGTGTCACTTTGGCGATCGGTTTGTTGCTCATGGGCATCAAATTTACGGCCTGGTGGATCACTCATTCAAACGCGGTCTTGACGGATGCGTTGGAGAGTATAATTAATATCGTAGCAGGGGTATTTGCCTTGTTTAGTTTGATTATTGCGGCTAAGCCCAAAGATTTGAACCACCCGTACGGACACGGGAAAATCGAATTTATTTCCGTTGGTTTTGAGGGGGCGCTTATTGCCTTGGCAGGAATCGGTATGATTGGTAAGGCCGCATATAATTTCTTCTACCCACAAGGTGTTCATCATCTGGATCTTGCTATTTGGTTGACGATGCTGACCGGTGCGGTCAATTTCATGATGGGCAAATGGCTAGAGCGAAGGGGTAAAGAAGACCAATCCATTACGTTGGTAGGGAGTGGCAAACATTTACAATCAGACGGTTATTCCTCATTGGGGATGTTGCTGGGACTTGCGCTGGTTTGGTGGACGGGTTGGTACATCCTCGATAACGTATTGGCCATCATCTTTGGGGGGATCATTCTCTTTACCGGCTACAATTTGCTGCGTAAATCCCTGGCAGGCATTATGGATGAGGCAGACTATCAGTTGATTACCCAATTGGTAGAAGTCTTGGATCGGGAACGGAAAGACAACTGGATTGATATTCACAATTTTCGGGTGATCCAATACGGAGCGGCCTTGCACATTGACTGTCACATGACCTTACCCTGGTATTTTGACAATCGGCAATCCCATCGTGAAGTGAAGGCTTTGGAGCAACTGATGGAGCAGAATTGCTCGGTTCCGGTGGAGCATTTTATCCACATTGATGCATGTAATACCGATGCCTGTCGCATTTGTCAGAAGCAAGATTGTCCGTTGCGAGCGCATCCTACCGAAGTCCGGTTACCTTGGACCATTGACAATATTATGGAAAATAAGCCGCACGAGGTGACGGAGGGGTAGGGGAGCGGTCATTTGTTTAGGCATGCAACCAGCTAAGGCCACTAAAAACGGCTGGTAGTAAAAGAGGGCCGTGGTTAAAATCGATGACTGTTTTTAACGGCTTTTGGAGCCCTTCTCCACTAAGTACATGTTTGGAGGTAGTCCCTGAAGTATATTCGGGCAAGCTATTCAGTCCCGGTAAAACCGGGATTCTGGAACCTCTTTTCGGCTATTTTTTCGTCCATAGGGGGCAAAAAGGAGCCTCGCGAGAACCCAAAACCTGCAATTTTCGCTGCTAAAGCACCACCTCCCCAAACCTGCACTAAGTTGTTGATTTTCATGGTGAAACAACTCTGTATAATGCATTTAAAAAATCTGATTTGAAAGAATTTCCATATAAAATCTTATTGAGGGATGTATTGATTGATAGTGAAAGAGTCGTAAAATCTATTACCAAATAATGCGTGGAAGCAATGGAGATGTGTCAATACTCCCGTCTAATTGGCTGAAATTATTGACCTCCTCTTCCATTTTGATTAATGGCACGATGCCGGTGTATACCATCTCTGGTGATAGCCGGATTGTAGCATTCTACTAGATGATTTTATTGCGTGTGGTCATAAGTTGCTATTTTTTTGGAGGGTTAAGTATAATGTCTCTCACTCCGAGCCACGTTCCATTTTCACTCTTCTTTAGTTCAATAATGTTGGAAAATCCGCCTGTCCTTTTTAGTTTATTGGTCATTTCTTTCGTAATTATCTTATCTCCTTTAAACCAAGTGGCGTTTATCCAATACTCATCAAAGTCTTCTCGCATTAGGGTCATATGAATGTGCGCAGGCTCAGCGTGGCTGGGGTAGGGGGCCGGCTTTATGGTGTTAAACCTATATTTTCCCTCACCATTAGTTTTACTCCATCCACGTAAATATCCGTGGCGAACTCCATTACCTGTTTCGTTTCCTTTCTTTTCATACGCTCCTTGGTTATTGGTGTGATAAGCATAAACAATCACATTTTCAGCGGGTGTTTTGCCATCACTTTCATAGATAGTTCCTTCCAAAATTAACCGCTCTCCTTCAACGCGTTCACTAGCAATACTTGTTTCCCAAGACACATCTGCAGGTGCTTCCTTGGCGCCACACCATTCACAGTCCGGGATGATTTGAGTAGAGACCTTATCATTGGCCTGATAATTTTTCACTTCAATTGTTAAAAAGGTAACGAGAATGCTATCCTTTATTTGTTTTAAATCAGCGAGAAAATGCTGGTCACTTCCATTGATAAAGTTTCTACTCATTTTCCCGGAGTATTGTTTGAAATGAATGTCATAGGCTTCTGGTTTCGCATTTTTTACAGTGGTATGAATATGCCTGTTATCTGCTGAACTACCATAATCTCCCGGCAAAATAGTCTGAACGAATATTCGCCCTTTGTCATCAGTAATTACAGTACCATTTAATCGGGCAGTTGATTCGTCATTGGGATTTGTTGGCTCGTATTCACCAGCAGAGGAAGTGTGGTATAATTTGATTTGTTCATTGGCTAAAGGCGTTTTATGTTCTTTTGAAACGAAGGTCAGGCATAACCACAATTTTTGTCCAATCTCGTTTTTATCACTTATTTGGACTTGGTTGTTGGGCTCAAAACTTTTGAATGCTTCTAGTTCTTCAAATTCAATTTCGTTTAAAGGTAAAATAGCTCTGTCTATTGAACACTGAGCAAGTAATATACTTGTCAAGATTAAAGCCACAAGTTTTTTCATGTTCTTTTGAATTGTTTTTAAGGTGCTACAAGATTTTGCATACATGACGTGTGGGGGAATAGTCCACTTGAACATTTGATGCATTGTGCATGCCTCGAATGGGCATCTATTGTCAAATTAAAGATAAGGAATTAACCTGAGAGCATGTTTGGAGGTCAACCTTTGGGCTGCAAAACAGTACTTTTTTTTGAGTGCATGTTTGGAGGTAATCCCTGAAGTATATTCGGGCAAGCTATTCAGTCTGCAATTTTCGCTGCTAAAGCACCACCTCCAGACATGCACTTAATCTCTTATTGCGAAGGGATGAAATATCATTAGCGTCATGTTGTCAAAATAATGTTCGACCCCATCGGGGTCGAATATCATCTCAAATTCTTTGGCTATAAATGTTTGAATCCTACGGATTCTGTTCTTTTATCCCGAAGGGATGAAAGAACATTAGCGCCATGATGTCAAAATAATGTTCGACCCCATCGGGGTCGAATATCATCTCAAA
>CAXHCA010000205.1:0-7965 GCA_964015035.1 uncultured Saprospiraceae bacterium | reverse complement strand
TTGCGAGAACCCAAAATCTGCAATTTTCGCTGCTAAAGCACCACCTCCAAACAAGCACTTATCCTTACACAAGGGGACTAATCCCAACTGCACCCTTTGGAGGGATCACATTCATCAGTGTCTTTTTTTTGAAAATATATTGTTATAAAAATGCGGTTGAAAAGGCCTCCACTATGCGTAGAGGCCTCCAGTCTTTTCCTCTAAAAGTTATTCCACATGATAAATTACTTTTGTCAACCACTTATTCGGGTCCGATTCCGCTTGGGGGTCAGTTACGTATTCCTCAATGGCTGGCATAGTTGCGTTCATCCCGTTTTTGGTCAGATATCTTTCCATTGCAATATGTGCATCCTCCAGTCCCTCATACGGCCCATAGTAGTTGATCAACAATCCTTTACCAGCAGGCAATGTAATAGATGTGAATGCATCCACTTCCGCCTTCTTTGTTGTAGGGATTCCAACGGCCATGTCCGTTTCCTGCTTTTCTTCATCCCACGTATAATACAACCCGCTTGGCATGCCTGCCATTTCAATGCCATCATCAGTCAATGCTTTATATATTTTTCCAAAATTTTCCGCGTAGGTCTCTGTAATCTTATCCATCGAGACCGTTTTTCTAACCGCCACATAGAACCGTTCCGGCAAATCAATTGCCTCAATCTCAAAATTGGTATTACCCATTTCCTGGGCTTTGACCTCCACAATACCCTTCAACAACTCCAACCCCCGGTCAAAATCCTTGCCGACCATGCCTTCCATATCCTGAAACAATAACATGGCGTTCATGGGAAATGGCATCTCACTCTCAAAACCCCAGGTTACTTTGGTGCCTTCTTCTGTATTTCCAAAATCAAAATGACCATCTGCACCACCCATCCCATCAAATTCAACCCTCGTTTTGATTTCACTTGTCGGCGTACTCGAGGTAATACTCATTTCTCCATTGCCTGCTTCCTCTGCTGTCCAAGAATAAGAAGCCCCGGCGCCCGTTGTCTGTTCCCCCATGGTTACTTTCATCGTAGGATCCATCTCTTTCCAGGGAGACCAGGCCTCCCATGTGCTCAGATCATTAACAGTATTAAACACCAAATCAATTGGTGCATCCATAGTTGTACTTCGTTCTACCACAATTTTTTTAGGAGCAATAGCGCCCAAAATCAGTACAATGGCAATTAAAATGCCTAAGGTGATTCCAATAATTTTTAAGGCTTTCATTGTTTTGGTATTAGTTAAAAAAGGTTTCAGTGCATGTTTGGAGGTCAACCTCTGGACTAAAAAACACCTCTCTTTTGATGCTTCTCGCCAACAAATCTCACCTCCAAACAAATACTTAGGTGTCAAATTTACAAAAAAATGTTTATAACTAAAATTATTAAAACAAATATTTTTTATCAGAATATTTGTATCCCCTCAAACAATCAGATCCTATCACTTTTCATTTCCAAAGTGAAAATGCTTACATTTCCGAAAAGTTTGTGGTGAGATCTCTATGAAAAAATGTTACATCCTGTGTTTTCTAGTTCATTTCTTGCTAATTGCTCCCGTTGTAGGACAACAGGATGATGTCAAAATTAAAGTTTACGATTTTGATGAAGGATTGAGCCATCGCAACGTCTTCAAAATTCAGCAGGACACCAATGGCTTTATCTGGATGGCAACCATCAATGGACTCAATCGTTTTGATGGATATCGCTTCTTACAATTCAATAGCCGTAAGCCCCAGCAATATATCCCCTACGATGTCATTTCTGACATGATCATTGATACCGACAACCAAATCTGGCTCGGCAATCCGGATTTTATCACTCTTTTTGACCCCTTAACCAAGGAAAGTCAAACGGCACGTATCAAAAGGGGTGATCTGGTCAGAAGAGAATCGCAGGTGCCCACCAACTTATATCTGGACTCCAATGGCGATATGTGGATGACTGCCTACGATGAGAAATCGGCCAGTACAACCATTCAAATACTACACGCAAATGGCGGATTGGAAGAAATTCTAAAAACTGAAGGCCAATACACCAAGCGCCCCATACTGGAATGGATGGACTCTTATTTTATTGGTGCCTTCGAGAATGAATTGTGGCAACTTGATAGTCAACACCAAGTAATCAACAAAGTCACGATCCCCGTTGACCAGGAGGAGCGCTCCGCAATGCGGATTATTCAACTGCAAGTTGTCAATAACAAAATTTGGGTTTTAACCGCCACGGGAAAAGTGTTTGCATACAACCCTGTTCAAAAAAACTTCCTCCCCCATCCAGCTAACAACCAATTGGTTCAGTCATTCATTGCAAATGCCTTCCTTCCTGAAGAAAATGGAGATTTGTGGCTTGGCGGCAGAGGTGTACTTCTGCACTACGATGCCGCTTCTGAAAAAATCAGCAACTACGACAACAGCATACGACAAACGGTCAAAAACACTTGTATGTACCGCCAGTTCTTTAAAGATCGGGCGGGTGTTATCTGGATCGCCTCCGACTTTGGAGCCATCAAAATTGTAAAATCTGATGATCTTTTTTCCCAGTATCTGAGCGGTGGCAGCGAATACTGTAGTAATGTTTACTGCAGCACTCGTGGCATTACTGAAGATGAATTGGGTAGAATATACATCTCCTATTATAATTCCATCCACATTCTTGACCCGATTAATAATGCCCTTCGTCCACTTTTTCCATCCAATGATTATTTCAATTTTCCCTTTGGCATCCAGTACCACAAAGGCGCCATCTGGACGGGCAATGGCTTACGAATTGACCTCAATAACTTGGCAGTCGATACGATCTTTTCGCACCCCAATGTCGATCTGGGGGTTGTCTTGGTGGATCGCAACAAGGAATTGTGGTTTGGTTATCAGCACTGGTTGTATATCTATAATGTAGAAAAGGACAGCCTTAGGCCTTTTAAAGATAATGAGGGGACCTGGGATAGCCTGGCAGGGCAAATCAGCCACCTCTTTCAACGAGAAGATAGTCCCAATATCTGGGTATCCACCCTGAATAACGGCATTTTCAAAGTAGATAAAACACTGGGACGATTGGCCCATTACAACACCGATTCTACCAGCAGAATCATCTTGCCCCACAATCAGATCAACGGCGCCTACGAAGACCGATTTGGCTACTTATGGGCGGCTTCCGCCAATGGGTTACTGCGCTTTGATATCACCAGTAAAAAACTGGAAGTCTTTACCACCCAAGACGGACTCCCCAATAATTTCATCAATGGCCTCCTGCCCGAAGGGGATACCTGCATGTGGGTAAGCACCGACAATGGTTTGTGCCGATTCTGTCCTTCTCCAAAACAGGCCACTTCATTCTTTCTGGAAGACGGCCTTTCAGCCAATGAATTCAATCGGATGTCTTTTTATAAAGCCAAAAATGGCCGCATGTATTTTGGTGGACTAAACGGCGTCAATGCTTTTTTCCCGGGGGCCAGCTTTCAAAACCAAAGAGCCAAACAACAGGAAGCCAGACTGCTATTAACCTCGTTTTCTCGTTTGGATGGTGGTATTGATAGCGTGAGTGTACAGAATTTTGGATTGCAAAACCAATCTATTCAACTGTCACACCGCGACAAATTATTCACTTTCACATTTGGCCTCACCGATTATCGCAATCCACTACAAAACACCTACAGCTATAAATTGGAAGGCTACGAAAGTTCCTGGTCGCCGCCCAGTGCAATCAATACAGTACGTTACAATAACATCCCTGCCGGAGACTATGTCTTCCGAGTGAGGGGGCGGGCCGGACAATCGACCTGGAGTGATCATGAACTAGCCATTCCGGTGCACATTTCAGAAGCCTATTACAATACCTGGCCCTTTCGCATTTTTTGTGCATTGGCAGCTTTTGGACTGATCTGGGCAATCATGCGCTACAGAATCATTCTAATCAAAAGACGGGAAAAAGAATTGGAAGGGATTGTCAAAGCCCGTACCCAGGAACTGGAAAAGGAAAAACAGAAATCGGAAGAACTTCTGCTCAATATTCTACCCGCTGAAACGGCACACGAACTCAAAACCCACGGCTTTGCCAAGGCCAAACGGCACGAACTTGTCACGGTGATGTTTTCAGACTTTAAAAATTTCTCGCGCATCTCAGAACAACTGGAACCCGAGGTGTTGGTGGCGGAAATAGATCTCTGCTTCCGGGCTTTTGACGAAATCACAGATAAGTATGGCCTGGAAAAAATTAAAACAGTAGGTGATGCCTACCTCTGCGTAGGTGGCATTTCCAGCAATGATATTGACGAAGCCATGCGGGTGGTGAGCGCCGCCTTGGAAATCCAGGAATTTTTAAAAGGCATTTCCATTGAAAAGAAAATGAATCATCATCCCTATTTTGAAGCTCGGCTGGGTATTCATACCGGACCAGTGGTTGCAGGCATTGTTGGTATTAAAAAATTCGCCTACGACATTTGGGGAGATACGGTAAACGTAGCTTCCCGAATGGAGACCAATGGGGCCGTGGGTAA
Source organism: uncultured Saprospiraceae bacterium (assembly GCA_964015035.1). Taxonomy (GTDB): domain Bacteria; phylum Bacteroidota; class Bacteroidia; order Chitinophagales; family Saprospiraceae; genus BQJU01. The sequence continues at coordinate 3,486 of CAXHCA010000205.1, read as the reverse complement.
AGTGAATATCTCTGCCACTACTTACCAATTGATTCGCAACCAATTTAAGTGCGAGTATCACGGCCAATTTTCAGAGAATAATGCGGATATTGGAATGTATTTCGTGGTGGGTCCGAGAGAGGAAGAAAAGGAAGAGTAAAGAAGGTTATATGTCAGTGCATGGTTGACAAAAAGATCCTATTAAATACGAATTATATTAGTGCATGTTTGGAGCTTGCTCCTACTGTAAATCAATGGTTTAAGAACCTTGCGTTGTCTTTTTATATTCACTTAACCCGCTAAGATCATATAAAAAGCCTTAGCCAGAACCTTAACCCCTTGATTTTCGTAACGAATCCGCTCCAAACAAGCACTTAGTGCATGTTTGGAGGTAGCCCACTTAATTAGTAGTCCATCTTTTGGTTGATTAGTTTGCACGCACACACCAAAATGTGCTTCCTACTCATCTATTGTTGTAAGTGCATGTTTGGAGGCAGTCCCTGAAGTATATTCGGGCAAGCTATTCAGTCCCGGTAAAACCGAGATTTTGGAACCTCTCTTCGGCTATTTTTTCGTCCGTCTCGGCTCAGCCGAGATGCACTCAAAAATGAGCCTCGAGAAAACCCAGAACCTGTAATTTTCGCTGCTAAAGCACCACCCCCAAACATGCACTAAAGGTTAGGCCAAACCGAATATTTCCTAAAATTAAATCAATTTATCATGGATGTTTTCACTACAAACATCAGTGGGACAACCCTGCTGGTGACTGTTGGCGCTATGTCTTTGGGCATCATTGGGCTGATTATTTCGTTTCGATACCTATTGGCTAAAAATGGTGCATTGGCTCCCCCAAAAACTGCCAAAATTGTTCCTTTTAGCAAGAAGTATCCGGCAGTTGACGTGTTTCGATTCAGCAATATCTTTTTCAAACTAGGTTTGGCCTTTACCCTCGCACTCTCTGTGCTTTGTCTGGCATGGACTACCTATGAAGACACGGGCTTGCTCGTAGATTACGGGAGCTTTGAAGAAACACTGATTGAGCTGGAGATACCCCGTACCATCCCTCCAAAACCAACGCCGCCGCCACTGCCGCCACCGGTGATTGAAGAGGTGCCCGACGATCAAATCATTGAAGATGAACAACCTGATTTTGTGGATGCCAGCATTGACCTGACCAATGAGGTGGCCGTACCTGAACCGGCAGAACCGAAATTACCTGATTTACCGTTGCCTCCCCCTCGGCGGGAAGAAACCACTGACGAAATCAAGAAGATGGTGGAGGAGATGCCCCGCTTTCCGGGATGTGAGGATACCGGCTTGAGCATGGCCGATAAGAAAAAATGCGCAGAGGCCAAATTACTGTCTTTTATCGCGGGCCACATCAAATATCCAACCGTGGCCAGAGAAAACAATATAGAAGGAATTGCCGTAGTCCAATTTGTGGTGGAAAAAGATGGCACGATCAGCAATATCAAATTGGCCAGAGATATTGGCGCTGGGTGTGGTAGAGAAGCTCAGCGGGTGGTAGAACTGATGAATAAGGAAGGCCTGAAATGGAACCCCGGAAAACAACAGGGACGACCGGTGCGGGTCCAATTCAACTTACCGGTGCGGTTTAAATTGCAGTAGATTTAACCCCAGATGACTCCAGGTAATGCCGCAAAGCTAAGTGCATACTTTTCCCCAGCAAATCCGACCTCTAAATATGCTCTAATGCTCTGTGGCTTTGCTTGGCGTAAGATGACACGACTCCTTGGAGGACATGTTTGAGAACAGTATTGGGCCCGCGTGAGGGATAGCAGCGGTATCCCGATAAATCGGGATAAGAGCGGATAGCCCGACCCGACGAAGGAGGGGCACGCCCAAACCAATATTTCTTAAGTTTCTTCTCCTCAGGTCATGTGGAAAACTTCCGCCCCATTTTTTATTGGTAACGACAATCATTTCCTACCTTTGAAAATTAACCAAATCTTTGAACGGCATGGAGCCAGGAAAGTCTCGGTTGTGGCTAGCTTGTTTTTTGACTAGTTTTTTTTGTTTTTGTACGGACCTCATTCCGTGCGTGTTAGCGAACAACCCTAACAGTACAATTCCCGAATATCGGGACGAGGATGTAGAGAACCGCCTGAAAAATTTGGGGACGTTCATTGTAGAGCCTCGTTACGAGAGTGTGGTAAAGGCCTATATCAAGGGTTATGTGGTGCGCAACCGCAGAAGTGCGGAAATTATTCTCGGCCGTACTGTCATTTATTTTCCCATTTTTGAAAAATACTTAAAAGAGCACGGTCTACCGGAAGAATTGAAATACCTCTCGGTCGTAGAGTCGGCGCTAAATCCGCGCGCGGTATCCTGGGCCGGGGCGGTTGGCTTGTGGCAATTTATGCCAGACACCGGGCGCGCTTACGGCTTGCGTATCGACAAACAGGTCGATGAGCGTTGTGATCCACAAAAATCAACATTGGCGGCGATTGAATACTTGCGGCATCAGTACGAATATTTTGGCGATTGGTCACTGGCACTGGCTGCTTACAATTCTGGCCCAGGACGGGTACGCAGAGCGATCAGGCGGGCACGCAGCAAGGATTTCTGGAAAATCAGGAAATACCTGCCACGCGAAACCCGCAACTATGTGCCGGCATTTATTGCAGCGACCTATCTGGCTAAATATTTTGAAGAACACAATTTGCAGCCTCTATATCCCGATCTGGATTTACAGATTACGGCAGCTACCCGCATTGATCATTATTGTACCTTTTATCGGATCGCCCAGGTGACGGGAGTACCGCTGGATGTGATTAAAACGCTCAATCCTGCTTACGAGAATGAGTATGTGCCTGACACGCCTAGTGGTAGCTTTGTGACGTTGCCCAAACGGGTCATGCCACTTTTTGAAAACTACCTGATCGCTCGCGAAAAAGGAGATCCGGAATTTAGCCAAACCTATACCTCGGTGAAAGTTTCGCAGGGTACCGCTGAATCAGAAGCCTACCCTTATCACTTGCTGGTAGTGGAAGAAGGCGAGTTGCTGGAGGATCTGGCCAGCGAATTTGGATGTACGGTGCATCAACTTATGGCCTGGAATGATCTGAGTAGCAGAGCCCTTGAAGCCGGTCAGGAAATCAAAGTATACAAGGCGCGCAACGAGCTACGCGAGAACGAGAAATTGGAATTTTCTCCTGTAGCCTTATTAACACAGCCACCAATCAACGAATTTCAGGCCATCAGCCAAACGCTGCCGCCTTCTACTATTCCCGCCCCTGATTATCTGTACGTACACTATACTCTGGGTAAAAGGGAAACCTTGGCCGAGGTACAAAACAAATTTAGCGCAGTACCTGTAGAGGCTTCGCTGGCCAGAGCTGACCGCAAAACAAAAAAAATAAAAACCGTGCGCATTCCCATTGCAAAGGTGGAGATGATGAGATAGGTCTTTAGATTGGGAGTTTAGTGCCTGTTTGGAGGTAATCATTCAGTCCCGGTAAAACCGGGATTTTGGAACCTCACTTC
>CAXHCA010000204.1:0-8314 GCA_964015035.1 uncultured Saprospiraceae bacterium | reverse complement strand
GCCAACCGAAAAACCACACTCGAATCTATTGCCCTTGGCGATGTGGATGAAACCAATGTTTACGGCTTTGCCAATGCCGAACTTGATTTTGGCAAATGGCTGATCAACCCGGGGTTGCGGTTTGATGCCTTTTCATTTGATTACATCAATAATCTGAAGGCGGAATATACCAGCTTATCGGAGCGCAAGGCTTTTGTTTCGCCAAAATTGAATATCATCTATAACCCTACTCCGCAATGGCAAATCTTTCTCAAAACAGGTATGGGCTTCCATTCCAATGATACCCGGGTGGTGGTAGCACAAAGCGGCGAACAAATTCTTCCGGCCGCCTATGGAGCTGACCTCGGGGCTGTATGGAAGCCGTTGCCCCGCTTGTGGATCAATGTCGCAGCCTGGTATTTATTTTTGGAACAAGAATTTGTATACGTTGGAGATGCCGGGATTGTAGAGCCCAGCGGGAAGACTGAGCGTCGGGGAATCGAGTTTGGACTGAGATGGCAGCTGGCAGATTATTTGTTTTTTGACTCCGATATCAACTACACGCACGCCAGAGCAGTGGAAGAACCGGAAGGAAATAATTTTATCCCCCTAGCGCCCGATTTGACCGCAGCCGGAGGATTGTCATTTCAACATCCCTCCGGGTTTTCAGGAGGCATCCGCTATCGGTACATCAAGGATCGTCCGGCCAATGAAGACAACAGTATCGTTGCGCAAGGCTATTTAATTACCGATTTGAATGCGAGCTATACCTTCAATAAACGGGTTACTTTAGGCATCACTATTGAAAACCTGTTTGATCAAGATTGGAACGAAGCGCAGTTTGCCACGGAATCCAGATTGTTCTCCGAGCCAACAGCAGTAGAAGAGATTCACTTTACCCCAGGTGTGCCCTTCTTTTTTAAAGCCAATTTTAGCTATCATTTTTAATGTCTGACGGGCGCAGTTGCGCCCTGTTTCAAAGTCGGTCCTTGAAAAATCATCCTCTTTAGGACCAAGATATGAGGGGACAGTTGTCATCTGTTCCCTTATTTTTGAATAAAAGAATCTTCTATACGTTGGAAAAATTCAAAAAATTGCTGTAGATGTCTAATCTGCGCCAAAACCTCATTGTCTTGAATACCCAATATCCAAAAATAGTACTTTTGCGAATACTATAGTTACTCTTGAAATCATAAAACTTTCGAGTTCGATGGGAAAAAGGTCCGTTTTGTTTACACACTCCTATTTGTTAAAGCTGGACCCCAAACAAGAAGAATGGCAAAAGCCATATCCTCCTTTAATGACTATTCAAGCTGCCGCGATGGTACGTCAAATCGGTTATCAGGTGGAATTTTTTGATGCCATGTTTGCTGGCCCGGAAGACATCATTGCTGCCCTTCAGAATTCCATTCCTGATTACCTGGTGATCTTTGATGATGGGTTTAATTACCTGACCAAGATGTGTTTGACCAATATGCGGGAAGCGGCTTGGACGATGGCAAAAGCGGCTCATAAATTGGGGGTTACCGTGATTATGTGTGGATCGGATGCGACCGATCATTGGCAGGATTATTTGAATCATGGGGTTGACTATGTGCTGATGGGCGAAGGAGAAATGACCTTGCTTGCTTTATTGCAAAGTATTGATCATCAGGGTGATCTGCAAGAGATTTCTGGGTTGGCTTATCGTCAAAATGACCATTTTCAATTGAATAGTAAACGGGCTGTGATGCAAGATTTAGATGCCTTGCCGCTACCGGCTTGGGACCTGATTGATTTTACACCATACCGTCGGGCCTGGACCTCAAAATGGGGGTATTATTCGGTCAATATTGCGACAACGAGGGGCTGTCCTTATAAGTGTAACTGGTGCGCCAAACCCATTTACGGCAATTCCTATAAAATGCGCAGCCCAGAGCATGTGGTCAGGGAAGTACAGTGGCTCACGGCCAATGTAGAATTTGACCACCTCTGGTTTTGTGATGACATCTTTGGTTTGAAGCGAAGCTGGGTCCTTGAATTTGCAGAATTGGTGCAAAAGGCCGGCCTAAAGCTCAATTATAAAATCCAATCACGTGCTGATCTATTAGTTAAAGACCAATATGTTGAAGCCCTGAAAGCCTCCGGTTGTGATGAGGTCTGGATGGGGGTGGAAAGTGGGGCCCAGGAAATACTTGATGCCATGGACAAGGGCATCACCATTGAGCAGATTCGGGTGGCTACGCAAAAATTAAAAGCCAACGGCATCAAGCCCTGCTTTTTCATCCAGTTTGGTTATCTAAATGAAACGGCAGAACACATTCGACAAACCATTGCGCTGATCAAGGAGCTTTTGCCGCACGATATTGGTATATCGGTCTCTTATCCCTTGCCGGGCACCAAGTTTTTTGAAATGGTCAAAAACGATTTACCGATTAAGGCCAACTGGACCGATTCTGACGATTTGGATTTGATGTTTAAAAACACCTATTCTTCTGCCTTCTACCGACAATTGCACCATTTTGTGCATCAGGAATTTCGTAGAAAACACGCCCAGGTACAGCTCAAAGCGCTGCTGCGCAATCCGGTACAATTTAAATGGGAGCGGCTGAAAATGTCGCTATCGCTTTTCTATTATACCCCAACTTCCTATTTGGCGAAACGCCAGTTGAAAGCCATCGACCATGAAGCAGCAGCCATCCTTTGATTCCTATGCTGCCGATTACGACGATCACTTTACCAATTCCAGTATTGGTCAGGCTCAGCGCCGTCAGGTTTGGCAATTCCTGAAGCCATTTCTGGCTACTCCAAAGCGCATATTGGAAGTCAATTGTGGCACTGGCACGGATGCACTGCGACTAGCTAAACTGGGACATGAAGTGGTAGCTACTGATGCTTCCGCAGAAATGATTGGGGTGAGCCGCGCGAAAATTAAGGCCGAAAAACAGCCGCTGAATCTCCATTTTCAACAAGCCGCTTTCCTTGATTTGGAGGCTGAATTTTCCGGTGAAAAATTTGATTTGATCTTTTCCAATTTTGGTGGGCTGAACTGCTTATCTGGCGACAAAACTAAAGAATTGGCCGTCATCTTTTCCGATTTGCTCAAACCTAACGGTTATTTGTTTTTAGTATACATGAGTAAAAACTGCGGCTGGGAACGGGCTTATTATCATTTGAAAGGAGAAAAAAAACAAGCTACACGAAGGCGGCAAGGCCCATTAAAGGTTCCGGTAGGAGAATCGGAAGTGGAGGTGTGGTATTATAGCCCGGGTGAGCTGGCACAATCGTATGTGTCACATTTTAATATTCAAGAACAGCACCCCATCGGGCTATTGGTGCCGCCCTCTTATTTGGAACATTATTTTGCAAAACGTCGGCATCTGCTAAACCTGTTGGAAAGGATGGATCGATTTTTAGATTTTCCGTTTTTGGCCGATTATGGAGACCACTTTTTGCTAGTTATGAAAAAAGGTCGCCACAAACAAATGTAAAATCAATAAAAGAGTCATGCGAATCCTGTTGACACACGCTTATTTTTTAGCGGAAGATGAAAAGGAACAGAAGATCATGAAGCCTTATCCGCCATTGGGGTTGCAGTATATTGCCGCCTACCTGGAACAGCATGGATTTGCCAACGATATCTTTGATACGACCTTTTCCACTTTTGAAAAATTGCGGCAATATTTGTTGAACGCCCCACCGGATGTCATCGGCATTTATACCAATTTGATGACCAAGATTCAGGTGTTGAGGGTGGTTAAGCTCATTAAAGAGGAAGCAAGGTTAAAGCACTGCAAAATTGTTTTGGGGGGACCGGAGGTTCGGCATCATCGGGAGAATTTCTTGCGGTTTGGCGCCGATGTCATTGCCTTTGGTGAAGGGGAGTTGACCATGCTGGAGGTGGTTCGCCATTTTGAGCAATCTTCTTCGATGGATCTTGACCATATTCCGGGAATTGCCTTTTTGGATAAAAATAATGCCGTACAAACGACCACTGAACGGGCATTTATTACTGATTTGGATGAGCTACCCATGCCTGCCCGGCAAAAGATCGACTGGCAGCATTATTTTGATATTTGGCGCAAGCACCACGGCTATTCCATGGTCACGATGAGTACGATGCGTGGCTGTCCTTATGCCTGTAAATGGTGTAGCCGGGCAGTGTACGGTCGTTCTTATCGCCGTAGGAGTGCGGAGAAGGTCGTAGAGGAGCTGGCTTACTTGCGGCAGCATTATGACTTTGACCAAATCTGGTATGTAGATGATGTTTTTACGGTTAACCACAAATGGCTGCGGGCATTTGCCGAGGAGGTTAAAAAGCGGGACCTCGTCATTCCCTATGAGGCCATTTCCCGCGCCGATCGCATGAATGAAGAGGTGGTGCAGCTGCTGCGCGATACCGGCTGTATGCGCATTTGGATTGGGGCAGAAAGTGGCTCGCAGAAGATTCTGGATGCCATGGAGCGCATGACCGAGGTGCAAAAGGTAACCGAAATGGTCAAGCTTTCGCAACAAAATGGGATCGAGGCGGGAAATTTTATTATGCTGGGCTATCCGGGGGAAACGGAGTCTGATATTCAGGAAACGCTGCGTTTTTTGAAGGATGCCAATCCGGATGTTTTTACCCTCACCACGGCCTATCCCATCAAAGGAACACCTTTTTATGAAGAGGTGGAAGCCAAGTTTACCACTGATCTGGAATGGTCAAAATCTACCGATCGGGATATCGACTTTGAGCGGGCTTATAACCGAAAATATTATCAACACGCCATGAATTGGATTCAGCGGGAAATGGCTTTTCAACGGCTCAATCAGAAGGGGAAATACACCGCAGCAGCACCCATGAAAATGCGGGCCATGATGTCGCGCATGGGCATGAATCTGGAAAGACTTTTAGGATAAATGTGGAAGCGGGATCGTATTAATCGTATTGTTCAGGCGGTCTTTTCTCAATTTTCCGTTCCACTCACCCGAATATTCTTATCGCTGGCTGTAGTGCGACTTTATTCTGAAGAATATTGGGGCACTTACGTGCAATATTTACTGATTGTACAGTTGTCAGGGGCCTTTATCAATTTGGGGAGTCGGGATTACCTGGTGCGTGCCTTCAGCCGAAATCCGGAGCAAATTAAAGAAGTTTTACAAGCCTCTATCTTGGGCCGATTGGGGGTGGCATTAGTGGTCGTCGTACTTTTGTTTTTGATACCCCTTGGGGAAATGGACTACGGACTAGTGGTGGCCTGGATACTGACGCAGTTGACTTGGCAGTTTGTTGAAGCTTTGAATATTTATCGAAGGCTGTTTTGGCAAACAGCTTTGATTGAGTTAGCGCTTATTCTTATTCTGATTGGGGTATTCATTTTTAATGCCATTCCGCTTCAATTTTTCTTGCTGTTTATGGTGGCTTCCGAGCTGATTAAGGGACTGTGTTATCTAGCATTGAATGGCCGTTTTTTAACCTTGCAAGCCCCAGATTTCAGACGCATGCTTCAATTTTTTAAATCGGTCTTTCCTTTTCTTCTACTGGTTTTGGCAGGAGCGATTGCCTCGCGTGGAGAGCTGTATTTGCTGGCCATAAAGTTAGACGCAAGTTTGTTGGGGAAATATCAGGTCTTGTCCAATTTTGTGCAATCCAGTCACCTCTTGGCCTCGGCCATTTTATTGCCCTTCCTCAAGAATTTATATCGATTAGGGGAATGGGTCTTGTTTAAACTAGAACGTAGTTTCCTGACTTTTGGCCTTTTTTTGACACCGCTTATCACTTTGTTTATTTATGTCGTATTGCATTATGCTTACAGATTCCAGCTGGCAAGGGAAGTGTATTATTTGATCGGAGCCTTGATCTTCCTTTATTTTTTTCAGGCCATCCGCATGCAAATGCTTTTTCGACAAAATCAGGTGTATCGAGCAACGTTAATTTTGTTACTGATGGGCGTTGTGAAAATCCTGGCAGGCTGGTGGTTAATCCCCAGTTGGGGCATTTCGGGGGCATTAGTAGCTGCAGTGCTGGCTTATCTGGCGGGAAATGTCGCATTCTGGCAGGTTCCAATTAAATCCTTGGCTCGGTAGTTCAGCTTCTTTAACTTCGCTCCATGAATCCAGCGGTCATTTTATTTAATCCAAGAGCAGCCAACCACAAGGCTAGAATTCCCAACTCGGTCCTTCAGGTAGCTGCGAGTATTGAAGGGCAATTTGAATGGGTTTTGGTCGATGGCAATTTGGAAGCCGATCCACAACAAAAGATTTTTGAATATTTAGAAACGGGGCGGTTCCAACTATTTGCCAGCACGGTGATGCCGGGACCACAGCTGCACCAGGCCGTTCCAATCACAAAAGCAATTAAGCAGCGTTTTCCAGCAGTGACCACCGTTTGGGGTGGTTATTTTCCGTCTAATCACACCTCGGTTGTCCTGGATTCTGGCTACGTTGATTTTGTAGTGGATGGCCCCGGAGACAAAGCTTTTCCGCAATTGCTTTTTGCCATTGCCGCAGGAGCGCCCAAAAATGATATCCCCAATCTGGTTTATCTGGAGAATGGCGAATTGATACGTACCCAACGGGATATCATCTATCAATATGATGAATTGCCAGACTTGCCTTATGACCAACTCCATCAGTTCTATCCCTTGTCTAATTACTTGGGCAAGAGTTATTTAGGGGAAAAGACGATCGCATATCACAGTAGTTTTGGCTGCCCGTTTAAGTGTTCATTTTGTGCAGTGGTCCCCATTTATCAGGCCAAATGGAATGGTAAATCGGCGGAAAAGATCTATCGGGATATCAAGTACCTGAAGGAGACCTACGGAGGAGATGCCATTGAATTTCACGACAACAACTTTTTTGTCTCAGAAAAACGTACGGTGGCTTTCGCCAAATTGATTCAACCTGAAAAGATGACCTGGTGGGGGGAAGCGCGCATCGATACGCTGGATCGATACAAGGACGAAAGTCTGGCTTTGATGCGCGATGCGGGGTGTACGATGATCTTCTTTGGCGCAGAATCGGGCAGTGATCAATTGTTAGATTTTATTGATAAAGGGGGGAAGCAAACCGGCAGTCAAATCCTAAATTTTGCCAAAAGGCTCAAGCAGTTTGACATCATCCCGGAGTATTCTTTTGTCTTGGGATGGCCCGCGGCTTCTGAGGAGGAGGCGTTGCGTCAAGTGGATGCCGAGATTAAATTCATCCGTAAGGTAAAGGACATCAATCCCGCTACGGAAATCATTATTTACATCTATAGCCCGGTACCAACGGAAGGTTCGGCCATGTTTGAGCAGGCCAAGGAACAAGGATTTTCCTTCCCCAATAAATTGGAAGATTGGCTGGCGCCGGCCTGGGAACAGTTTGATTTGCGCAAAAATCCGTTAACGCCGTGGTTGACTCCAAAGGTCGTTGATAAGATCAAGAATTTTGAGACGGTCCTGAATGCCTACCATCCTACTATTTCCGATATCAAGTTGAGTGCCTTACAGCGCAAGGTGATCCGCACCGTTTCCTCTTGGCGGTATCGCACCGGACACTACCAATATCCCTATGAATTGAAAGCCTTGCAACGCTTTTGGCTCAAATATCGTCAACCCGAAACTGAAGGATTTTGATCAGAAAAATCGCCAGAAAGATCATGACCCGCTTCTACAAACCACTTTTGCAGCAATATTTGCAAAAGGACCGGTCTTTCCATTATGATGGCTTGGAATTACAAATTAAGAAAGGCGTATTTCATCCGGCATTTTTTGGAAGTTCCAAGGTATTTGCCCGTTTCCTGAAAAGACAAAAGCTGCAAGGCAAGAAAGTGCTTGAAATTGGCTGTGGAAGTGGCCTGTTGTCATTGATTGCGGCTCGTAAGGGGGCAGAAGTCTTGGCGGTAGATATCAATGCGGATGCTGTGGCTTGCGCCAAATTGAATGCGGTGCAAAACGATTTATCCATCCAAGCTGTGCCGTCCGATCTTTTTAATGCGCTGCCACCACAATTGTTTGACATCGTCCTATTAAACCCTCCTTTTTTTGCCGGAGCGCCTAAAGAAGCACCCGATTTTGCCTGGTATGCCGGAACAAATTTTCAATTTTTTCACCGGTTTTATGCAGCGTTGCCCACTTTTACCAGCGCCTCTTCTCAGGTGTGGATGATCCTTTCAGAAACCTGTGATCTTGCTGCCATTCAAGCTACTGCGCAGGAAAAAGGATACCTAATGCAGCAAATACATCAAGAAACCACCTTAGCCGAGCACTTCTTGATTTTTGATATTCTTAAAACTGCATAAACGATGCTGCAGCCCGATTTTCTTAAGTCAATAGAGTGGGGTAGAGGTTGTCTCGTTTTGTTATTACTGCAAGGCGTTTTTTTTAAGTAAAAC
>CAXHCA010000203.1:0-8315 GCA_964015035.1 uncultured Saprospiraceae bacterium | reverse complement strand
ATTTATTTCGCCCCGAAACTTCCGAATAAACATGTTAAAGATAGCGCACCGCTGGTGCGCAATGGCATTGTCTACTGCGTTCCTACAAAGATGTGGTTCCTCCGGAACCTACACAAATGGTTGGGTGAAATTCATTTCGCCCCGAAACTTCCGAATAAACATGTTAAAGATAGCGCACCGCTGGTGCGCAATGGCATTGTCTACTGCGTTCCTACAAAGATGTGGTTCCTCCGGAACCTACACAAATGGTTGGGTGAAATTTATTTCGCCCTGAAACTTCTGACAAGACATTTTAACGATAGCGCACCTTATCTCGCAGCTAAAGCTTTGCGACACGCGGCCAGCGCGACTTCCCTCTGCCACTAAGCTTAGGTTCCTGCGGAACCGGGCCAAATAAATTTTGCCCAACCACTGGTTGGTCCGGTGCAATATTATTGCGCGCGTTCATTACCCAGTTCCATCCAAATTCATTTGGCTCCCGTACTGTAAATTAATTTTTTTCATAAAAAATTAATTTAAAAACAGATTTAAATTTGTGATTGTTAAGTAAATAGTTGATCTTACAAGAATAATATCAAGAAACGCAATAACGACATTTACTGATGTGATTTTATAACCTTTAACCGATAGATTTATGTTCAATCGTTTCTTGTGCGCATCTCTGCCACAAAACCAAACCTTTCTTTTTTGGTGTTTGCCAAAATTCTCTTTTGCTTTATTTTTCGCCTTACTCCTTAACCCTCCACTGACCTTTACACAAGGAGGTTCAAGCGGTGGTGGAGGTGGTAGCAGTACTCCCATTGAAGTATGTGGAGACAACATCGATCGCCGTTATGCTCCTGGTACAGGCGAAGGTGATCCGGTTTACAGCGACCGTTTTGGAAACGCCTATACTGCTTCACAACTGTATGTACCACAGGTAACTAACTGTGGTTGTTCTGAATTTTTGGGTGATCCCGATATCCCCAATCTCGCAAACAGCTATTTCAATTTAACCTTTCAGGACCTGGCTCAGGGGACTAACGCTGGGTTTGCCCATTCTAGCAACGGACCAGCGTATCGCAAGGTAGCATGTAAAGTCTTTGCCGATATTGCGGCCCTGATTCAACCCCGTCAGGCAGCCTGCGATTTGGAAAACCCGTTGCAGGTACAAGTGGAAATTGCTCCAGGTAATACTACTCCTGCTACTGATTGGTTGGCCGTCGGCTCGCCCATTTACAAAAATGTAGAATATGGAGGGATCATTGATGGTATGCCCTATCGCCTGATTAATAGCTCAGTAGAACCTGATTTATTTTCTGCTCAGATGTTTCATGGGATGGTGCGTGTAAGCTTTTTGCTTGCGGACGGCAATACTTATTACACGGGACTGGATGGAAATCCTGGTTCGCAAGAATATGATCTATATACTGTACTATATCACGAAGCTCTACATGTATTGGGGTTTGGATCTTTGATGCAACCAAGTACAGGAATTCCTGGACTTCCAGGAGGAGTTAGCTATTCACGTTTTGCTACTTTCCTTCGTCAAACGGATGAAACGCCTGTAATTGTTGAAAACCTTTCTGACCCCTTTGCCTGGGACCTCAACATTCCGACTAATGAACTTCATATTAATTGTTCTGGAAATCCGGGTTCCGCTCCCCATATGAAATGGGGGGGCACTCAAATCCCTATCTACACAGGGCCATCCATTTCTACTAATCGTAGTGCATTTAGCCACTTAGGCGAAAGTTGTATACCCAACACTTCGTATAATTATGTGATGCAACCTTCACTACCGTTAGATGTTGCCCGACCCATTACAATTGAAGAAATGCAAATACTCTGCGATCTCGGTTACAATGTGCTGGGGCTTACTGGCTGTGACTGCAATGGTGTGGCAGTCAATGACCTTGGCCCGGCCTGTACCGATGACTTTTTCTTTATGGAGTATTGCCCTGATAACCCTACTTCACTCGGGCCGATTACGCCGGCACAGATATTGGGTAATGATTACGAGGTTACGGATATTTATGCACTGGAACCCGCATCAGCAAATGACGGAACTATTCAGTATGATGCGCAAACGGATACCTACACCTTTACACCCAGCCGATTTGGTAGTCATATCATCAAATACATTGCTGAAGATGCCAATTGTCTTGGAGATGCGGGATATTTATATATTCAGGTACTACCTTGCAGCGAGGGATGTGAATTCTCTGATCCAGCTAATGGAGAGGTTAATGGGGGCTATAATAATAATGAGTGTAATTTGATTTGTAACCCAGAGTTTTACGCTTCTACCAATACTACAAATGAAAGTGCTATTGTTTGTAATGATTCCCCAATGACTCCCGGGTTTGAGCTGCCGGGTTGGTTTCCGGCTGTCGTAACACCAGATTTTTTAAGGAGTACTTATAATTTGTATCATAATAACTCTAGTTCTGGAGCGGGAGGAATGCGTTATTCTAATCCATCGGTGACCAATGCAGCTCAGGTTCAAGAATCCATTTATACAAATCTACCTGGAATAAATTCTTCTTCTGGTCGCTACCTGATTTCAATGTATACCAGAGCTGATGCATTTGACATAAATATATCACCAGGAGTGATTACCAGCACAGTTCATGCCGAGTTGGTAAATGATCAGGTCTTGGCCCAATTTGGAAGCTGTAATAACTTGTATTTAACGAATGATGACCTAAATATACCAACTGGCTCTATATTCGAAGTAGTGCAGGGCGATATGCAAAATTCCACAATTAGTGCTGGCTCCTGGAGCCGTTGGATTAATTGTTTCTCTTTAGAAGAGAATAATGGGTTTAAAGCTTTGTGGGTATATCATGAGGTTGAAGATTTTGACGATGAGCCTGCGCGGGGCTTATCGCTAATTTTGGATCAGGTAGAACTCATTCCTGATGACTTCACTGCTGGAAACGATGCCCAAATTCTTTGTGGTCAATCTTATGATCTTGGCGGAGTTGATTTTTGCTCCTTTACGGATTTGAGTGTAGAATATACTTGGAAAGATGAGACCGGTACAGAATTATTAAGATATACCGTTTATAATGCACCCAATGGCAATAAGATCATTCGGCAGTATTTTCCAGGATTTCCCACTTTCCTGGGAGCAGTTCCTGTACTTACCGTTGCTCCTACGGCTACTACAACCTATACGCTGGAAAGAGAAATTGAAGAAAGTTTACCAAGCAATAGCATTCTCAATGGCGCACTTTGTGGTAATGATCAGGTCACCATCTTCGTTGATGGAGTGGACACCCCACCGGTATTTACCTATGAACTTTGTGACTTCGAGCTGGATGCTTTTGGTCCATCCGGATGCACCGATTATTTCTGGGATTTTGGAGATGGTACTACCGCAACCGGACAAAATGCTACTCATACTTACACCACAATCGGTGAATATACGATCATCCTTTCAGTAGAATGTGGAAATCCTTGTTCAGAAATTTATTTCCTGACAATCGATGTGCCCGAAAACTGCTCAGATTTAAGTTGTTGCCCCGAAGGAGCCATCTCTCTGCACAATGCGATTCTCTCTGAGCAAACTGGTGGCGGCCCCTTGCCGGAAAATACCTCGGATCAGACCATTTGCATAACCGGAACACTTACCGTTGACGAAAACTATGAGTTTACCGGTGAGTTAGTTATGGGGCCGGATGCGGAAATTGTCGTTGAAGGAGGAGTGACCCTCACGCTGGACAATGCCGAAATTCACGGTTGTGACTTCCTTTGGCAAGGCATTACTTTACTGGAAACCCCTTTTGGACAACCGGTGGCTGCTCTGATGTCTACCAATGGCACCATTATCGAAGATGCCTTTATGGCCATTAAAGCAACTCCACGAACCCTGTTGTCCGTGGATCATACCACGTTCAATCGCAATTATATTGGCATTGACATTGAACGGACCAACCTGTCCGGTTTTTATGGCAATACTTTTGACTGTAATGCCAATCTAAAACCCTTTGCTTCCGGCCCGGCACCGGGACAGCTATCTTATACGGGAATCAATACGGTCGGCGGAACGAAGATCATTGGTGTGCTTGGTCAGGATGCCAATACCTTCCGTAGTATGCGTAATGGCATTGTCAGTCGAATTAATGACCTGACGGTAGTAAACACCAAATTTATCGACATTCATCCGGGAGATGGCTACCCCATTACGGGCAATGGTATTTTCCACGATGGGGTACTGAAATACACACTCAAGCAGCGTGGGTTTGGTGACGGTGCAAGTGATCCGCTCTCCTTCTACAAATGTGGAACAGCCATCCGGGCTATTGGCTCGGCGGTGCGGGTTTCTTACAACAATATGTCCAAGGTGAATACCGGTGTGCGTGCCGAGTTTTGTGACAACCTCAATGTATTCATCCATTACAACCGGATTTACAGTACCCAGTTGGGCATCACCTTATTGCAAAACGACCTGGGCGGCGTGCTGGATGTTATCTTTAACACCATCACCATTGATAACAGTTTGCCGTTGAGCCCTCTTGATGAAACGGATGCCATCAATGTTCAGGAAAACGGCCTGGACCATACGGTCAATATAGAAGGCAATGTCATCAACCTCTATGGCCCTAACCGGGGCATCTTCCTGCAATCGGTGACCGGGGCCATGGTCCAACAAAATGTGATCACTTTCCAGAATAGCTCAGAAGATAAAACCGGGATATGTTTGAGAGATTGTTTGGCCAATATCATCGACTGCAATACGGTCAGCGGCCAAAGCACGTTGACCGGAATTGGACTGGATGTAAGTGCTGCCGGCGGTACGGGCTATCACTGCAATACCTTTAGCAAAATCCAGACCGGTGCCCGGTTTGGTGAATATTGTGTCGGCACAGAAATTGCCACCAATACCTTTGATCCGCCTTTTGTGGATGGTTTGGTGTATTTGGATGAGGTGCAGATTGATGAGCAATTGCATAGAGGGAATATTTGGTTGGGGAGTGCCGGAAATTATAGTGGTTTTGGGGCCAGACATGAAGGAATCAATATATCTGATATAGGATTCTCTAGGTATCTGATTCACTCTAATTCCACTAATCACTACCCACCTTCCATTGAATTAACCAATTTACCAGGAGTGAACCCTTCTAATTGGTTTCAAATCGGTTTTGGTACCCCCGAGATATGCAATCCAAACTTAACTTGCCCCCTAACACCAGCACCAGTACCAGCACCAAGCAATGAATTTGTTGAATCACTTGCTCAAGGAGCCAATGCGGTTTCTTCAGGGGATGCCAGGATTTTTGGTGCCAGTCGACAATTGTATAAATTTATCAAAGCCGGACTGGTGTCTACCGCTGATCCTGACGTCAGCCAATTCTACACCAATAGTAATAGTAATGCGGTTGGGCAGATTTATGAAATTGAAGAGGCCAAAAGCAGGCTTTACCGCAATACCAATCCTATTTCAGGGCAAGTGTCTACTCTAATTGCGGAAAAATACTCCTTATTGGAGGGCTTGCTTGATTTGGATAGCCTGGTGGCCATAAGCACTGGTACGGCTCAACAAAACTACCAAGCGCAAATGTCAGCGGATTTCCAAGACCTTAGTAATCACCAGGGCCAATTAGACACGTTGCTGCAAATAGTGGTTACGGCTAGGGATTTGAAAGCTGATAGTATTATAGTGGAAAATAGCCTTTGGTCAACCAATACTGTTTACGAACTAAATCTGAAGCAACTTAACGCCATTTATCTGAGCACGTTTGTCAAGGGAGTAGACACCCTGGATGCAAGTCAAATTAGCACCCTGGCCTATATTGCCAATCAATGCCCTACCGACGGCGGCTACGCTGTTTATCAGGCCAGAAGTTTGTACGCTCTATTGGTAGCAGATGACTATGATGATACCCAACTGTGTAACGGTGGAGGAGCATTAGCCAAACCTGATGACCTTCAGGAAACTATGCTTAAACTTGGAAATAAAGAAGAGGAATTCAATTTTGCATTATTCCCAAATCCTGCAAGCCAAAAAGTTCAGTTGAAATATCACTTAGAGCATGTGGATGCCAGGGCAATGTTAACGGACTTATGGGGAAGGCAAGTTTCTGACATATTATTGCCTATTGAGCAAAAACAAGTGACTATTGAGACCGCTCCTTTACCACAAGGGGTCTATATCTTAAAAGTCATGCAGGAAGAAAAGATCTTATTTACAGAACGTTTGATTATTCAATAATTCAATAAAAAGAGCATCGGCAAGGACTCTGCCGATGCTCTTCAATTAGGTCAACATGTATAGATATTTACTTAATACTATTTTTCTGTTTTTCTGTTTTTCTTTTGCGGTTGCACAAAATGTTTTTCAGGAAGAGAAAAGAGATAATATTTGGCTTTTAGGTTATGATAGCAACCCGTTTAATACTTTTTTTGGCGGCATCATTATTGACTTCAATCAACAACCTGCAACCTTTGAATACCAATTCCGCTACCTGAATTTTGACATAACCGATGCTAGTATTTGTGATGCAGAAGGGAGGCTCCTAATTTATACAAATGGAATTGAAGTGGTCAATCGTTTAGATGAGCTAATGGAAAATGGAGATAGCTTGGTTTCATCAGTATTTAGTCAAGGGTGGTTAGAAGGCGGCTATCCATTATCTCAAGCTGCATTGATTATGCCTCTTCCAAATAATGATTCCTTGTTTTATATGATTCATGAAGAAATTGAATGGACATCGCAGAATGACACTAGTGGACTTGGTACTCATGTATATATACTTTACCGTACAATTATTGATTTGAATGCTAACAATGGTCTAGGTAAAGTCATCGAAAAAAATATACCAATCCTTCAAGATACCATTGATTTTGGTAAAATCACCTCTGTACGCCATGCTAACGGTAGAGATTGGTGGATACTCATTGGTGAATTGGATTCAGCGAAGTTTTATCGTTTTTTATTGTCACCACAAGGTTTAGAAGAAGTAGAGTCATTAGAAATTGGAGAAAGATCCCTTTTAGGATTGGGGCAGGCTGTTTTTGCTCCCAATGGAGAATGGTATGCAAGAATAAATTCAAGGAGTATTCCGGAAGGTCAGTTCCTGGACATTTTCCGTTTTGATCGCTGTGCCGGGGAGTTTTATGATCCCATTCAGGTGACCTACAATGATACGGCCTATGCCACCGGTGTGGCCATCTCACCTAATTCTCGCTATCTCTATGTGCCTTCCTTTAAATATGTATATCAATTTGACCTATGGGCCGATGATATCGGTGCTTCCAAGGAATTGATTGCGGTGTGGGATGGGTTTTTATCGCAATTTGATCTTGCTACTACGTTCTTTCTTGCACAATTGGCCCCTGATGGTAAGATTTATATTAATGCAAATAATACTGTTGAATACCTGCACGTCATCCACAATCCCAATGCTGCGCATCCGGATTGTAACCTGGAGCAGCACGGCCAGCAATTGCCTACGCTGAACAAGTTTTCCATCCCCAATAATCCCTACTGGCGCTTGGGCCCATTGGATGGCAGCCCGTGTGATACACTGGGGATTGACAATCACCCCAAGGCAGATTTTCGCTACCTCACCGAAGATTTAAGCCTTGATTTTTATGATTATTCCCTGTTTGACCCACAGAAATGGTCCTGGACCTTCGGAGATGGACAAAGCAGCATGGAGCAAAACCCACAGCACACCTATACCCAAAGTGGCATCTACGAAGTGTGCCTCACGGCCAGCAATGACTATGCCTCGGATACCCACTGTGAGGAAATCAACCTGCTCATCGATGAAGTGACTACTCTCAAGCCGGGCAACTACCTCAATCTGTTCCCCAACCCGGCGAGGGATTGGATTTATTTACAGTTGCAACTTCCCCAAGGCGGCACTTTTCAGTGGCAGTTGTATGATGCCCTGGGCCACCAAGTCCGAGCTTTAGAATTGACCGCAGGCCAGTTGCAGCAAGTATTGCTGGAAGACTTACCTCCTGGCCTTTACTACTGGACCTTGAGCCAAAACCGGCAGCAGTTGCAATCGGGCAAGGTGGTAGTGGAATAATGGTTTTGCCCACTGCGTTTCTACAGACCGGGATTTTCAGGATTAGAAAATTGGCGACCGAATGAATTCAGTCGTTACGAAAGGTGCGGAAAGCCGTTGGAAAACTTGTTTTTCAACTCAAAAATCCTGTTAATCTCGTTCATCATGTCCCAAAAAATGTCAATATCTGGTATGGTAATTTTTCCAGGCTCAGCCGCTCATTTTCCAAGTTGTGAACTTTGAAAATGGCACCCTGGTTGGGTGAAATTCATTTCGCCCTGAAACTTCCGAATAAACATGTTAAAGATA
>CAXHCA010000202.1:0-8406 GCA_964015035.1 uncultured Saprospiraceae bacterium | reverse complement strand
GAATTTGGAATTTTCAGCTAAGTTGTTGATTCTCATATCGAAACAAGTCTATTTAAAAACAGAGGGTGGATAGTTGTAAGGTTTGCTGAAATTCAAGTTCATCAAGAGCCAGATTCTTGTTGCCGTTTTATTGCAGATGTTTTAAAGAGTATTAATCCGAATTACAATATTCCTGAAACCTTGGTAAAATATTCAAAGGTAAAATCAGTTCGACAATGGACTAAAGAAGAAGCAGAGCGATGGTCGATAGCAAAATATCGTGAAAAATATCTTGGTATTGCAACCTTTGGATTGACAGAAAATGGTCAATTACTTACAGATATACAAGAAACAGAACTTGGGGACAAAATCGAAGAACAAGTTAAAGATGATAAATTTATTCCTACCGAAATAAAAACAAAAACACCAATTGCTAAACTTGATAAGATATATTCCGCAATCAATTCTAATAAATATCTTTCTTTTTCTACCAACAACGAAAAGACAATAGTTAAGCCAATAAGAGCAACAAAATCCGATTTAATAGCATTTTGCTATATGAAAAATAGAGAAAGGACTTTTACAATATACGAAATCAAAGACTTACAAATCAAAGACAGTTATTATACTCTAAGAGTAGCAGGGCCAACTATTGGAATTGAGCGAATAAAAAATGCCGTTAATACTGCTATTAATTATCACAAACTAATTAGAATGAAATATACAAGGTCAGCTTGGTCGGATATGCTTGTTGACCAGGAGACAGGTGAATTAATTGTAAATAATATTGAAGCGGAAGAGAGCATACGGACAATTAATGACGTTCAAATGTCAATTAATGCCTTAGCTCATGAACACATTGAAAAATACAACTTAAATGAAAATTATATAACTGCATATTGCAATAAAAGAGAAGAACAAAGAACTTTCCGATTTGATAGAATTGGAGAAATTGAGATACTTGATTTATGAAAAAAGGAATAACTAAGCCCAACAATGTATAAAAATAATAGCCGTTTCAGTAGTAAATTCAAGGTTTGTAGCCCGCTTCAACTTTCTTGTAGCTTGACAGGAAAGAAGCCCGCAATCGGCTACTATTCTTATTCTAACCGTTACAGGCAAGCGTAAAGAACGACACAGCTCGACAATGAAAATGAAATTTAAAGTATAAATGACAGAACAAATTGACATAGATTTTGACTTCCGCAAAGACAGTAAATGTGGCGACCCTGATACGGACAGTCCAAAATTATATGAAACTCACAAGTTGTTATGGAGTAAAGAATTACCAAACGGAAAAGAATTTACCTTGGAAATCAAAGGAGACAGATATGGAAGATTTCTTTTGAAAAACAACTTTACAATGAATTTGTCAAGTGACAGAATGTGTCCTCATTTTGACGGAAAATATAGCAACAAATTTGACGGTTGGCTTTCAGACAATGAACGAGAAGAACTAAAACATAAAGTGCGGACAATTGGCGGACATATAGTTTTTCCAGCGCATAAAAAGAATGGTTTCACAATTAATCAAGCCAGAGGAGTAAGTAGAATAATATGTGACAGGTTTGACTTGACATTGGAGTGCATAAAACGTTTTTACAAAGACGAAGAAAGCCCTCTTTCAAAGACAATTACAAACTACAAAGACTTTTTTGACTTGTTTGTTGACTTCAAAGGCTATGTTGACTTTTTTCATTTACAAGACTTTGTTGACCAAAACGGACAAATTGAATTTTCTCTGCCATTTGACAATTTCAATAGACCGCCATTGCCTCAAACAATTGACGAGTATCGAGAATATAGAGAGCATACATTAGATTTAATGAACAAAAGAAACAAAAGGATTAGGAAATATATGTCAAATCAATTAGCAATAGTTCGGTAAATATTACTGGCTAAAAGAAGCCGGTTTGTAAAATAAAAAAGGAAGTATCATTTTGTGGTATGCGACTACCTACAAACGATGCTTCCAGCAAGAGCAAGGCTCTTGTGGAAACGATACTAAGTAAATTTGACGGCTTAAGCAAGCCGAGACGATATTTTATTATTTCGATCTTCATGCTTTATTTGTCTATGCGAGGTCGATATACCTTTAAAGGTATGGAGCGCTATGGGGATTATTGTGAAGCCACCTATCGGCTCCATTTTGAGCGGGACTTTGATTTTTTGCGATTCAATATCGAATTGAGTCGGGAAAGTTTGTCTGCTCATTTGATCCTGGCCTTTGATCCGAGTTACCTTCCCAAAAGTGGGAAGCATACACCAAATATTGACAAGTTTTGGAGCGGCTGCTTAGGAAAAGCAGTCAAAGGCATTGAGATCGGCGGACTGGGTGTAGTGGATGTGGATAACAACACAGCCCTCAGCCTGGAATCCATTCAAACACCTGATCAAGCCGAACTAGAGCAGCGAGGACAATCCCTGGTTGATCATTATGCTCAGATCATCATTGATCGACAAGCACAATTGGCTGATCTTTCCTCGTATTTGGCTGTAGATGGCTATTTTACTAAGGTTTCCTTCGTTAATCCAATACTGGAACAGACGCCTTTACAATTGATATCCAAGCTTCGAAAAGATGCTAACTTGAGATATTTATATAAAGGCGCACAGAAACAAGGCCGTGGCCGCCCCAGGAAGTATGATGGCAAGATCCATCTTGATAAAATTGATAAAAGACGATTCAAGCAAACTTATCAGGATCAGGATGTGAAACTCTACCAGGCTGTTGTTTGGTCAGTCGGTTTGAAAAGAAAAATCAAATTGGCTTACGTAGAATTTTTGGATCAGGGACAGTCCACAAAACGCTATGCCTTGTTTTATTCTACTGACCTGACTTTGGACGGCTATTGGATATATCGATACTACAAAGCCAGATTCCAGATAGCGTTTCTCTTTAGGGACGCCAAACAATTTACAGGCCTGAGTCACTGTCAAGCCAGAAGTGAAAACAAGCTGTACTTTCACTTCAATACTTCGCTGACAGCAGTAGGTATTGTCAAAGCAGCTCATTATTTGTCCCAGGAAAAGGACCTAAGAAAATCCTTTTCATTGGCCAGTATAAAGACCTCGTATTTCAATGAACTGATGCTAAAATTATTTTTATCAAACTTTCAGATCAACCCAAACTTGCAAAAAAATAGAGCGATCTATCAAAAATTGATTCTTTACGGCAATATTGCCTCTTAATATTTACCGGACTATTGATGAAGTTAGTATTGTTTTTGAGGACGCCCTAAGTAGACCTGAGCCGTGTGCTGGGAAACTAGCACGCACGGTTCTTAGGGGGGAAGGAAGGAGCGATCCTTCTGACCTACCCGACTCCATACTCCGCAAAGCTCCGTACGGCGGCTATGCGAACCGTTATAGCCAATGAGATGAAAAATCAAAGGCAGATTTTCAGACCAAAATTCAATAAACATGAAGAACCTAAAAATCTTAACGGTCATTTTCGCATTGGCAATCTTTAGTTGCCAAAAAGACAGCAACCTCGAAACCGAAAAGAACCCGCCGCCGAACACTATTGTCCAAGGTGGCGCACTTTCTTTGGCGGATGCCCAAAGTTATTACGAACATCACTTTTCCATTTCGGTACAAAACGGGCAAATTTTGTCATCCTTGACGGGCGGTGACGAATGCGTCATCGTAGTCCCCATGTGGTTCCTTGCATCTGAGGTACTCACCTTCGAAGGCAATTCACTCGTGATTGTTCCTTTGGACATAAAGGATGAAGAAGTACTGGACGGAAGGGGGATGCAGATGGTGTTCTACACCAATGAGTTTGATGAGATAGAGACCGAGATAGTTTTGTACGAAGCCGAAAACTATAACGGCACAAGACCATATCCGATTGACAACACCTACTTTTCTGGTTTCGTGAACGCCATCAATGTCAACACAAAGACTTCGAGGCTCTTCCCTGTCCAAGATGGGGAAATCCTCGGCATGGTAGAAGTTGAGCCGTTGCAAGAGGATGGACTTGGTGGGGGAATCGATGACCGCAATCCAGAAGGCCTCCTAAGTTGGCTGTGCAAATGGTTCGGCATCGGGTGCGGGGGCTGTCCTCCAGCGTCCGGTAATGGCCCCGGATGGGGCTGGTCAAATTTGTGGAACACTTTCACGGGCTTTTTTTCCGGAAGTGGCGGGGGCGGTTCGGGCGGAGGGGGCGGTTCGAGCACCTTCTGGCTGGGCTACAGTTATTCGGGCTTCCCTTTTTACAATTACGGCAACGGAGGCGGCAGTGGTGGCGGAGGCGGTTCGTCTGCCAACCCTGTCATCAACACGATATTTGACGGGACTTTTTTCAATGGCGAGGGGCAGACCGTAGCAAACAAACTTGAGGAGCTTGTTGCCGACCACGACCTGATGGTCTGTACGGAGACCCTCCACCAGGAACTCTACCACTGCCTTGCCCAGCAGGGGGGCGAACCGTTGCCACCGACGGGTTCAGGGAACCAGGGCGGGCGAAACCCTCCGAACTCAAACCCGTCAGAACTGAACATCTCCGGCTACATCTACGGACTCAACGGGCTGCTGAACGGGACATCCACAGAGTGCCTTTCCGAGGTGGTTTCCCAGTACCAGACCAATATCGACCTGAGCGAAGGCGACGGGATGCTGATGTATGCCATTCAGGACAACAACAACTTCGACATTCCAGACGCTGACCTGTTTGAACTGGTTAAAAACCATTGTGGGAGTGATGGGGACTGTATCGACGGCCTCTTCGAATGCTTCAACAGGTTGGACAATTTCCAGCAGGAACATGGAGTTGTGCTGAATGAGGCTATTATTAACCTAATAATGGCTTCAGACCCTGAAGACATCTGCGGAATGGAAACTGTTGAATTCCAAGACTATATCCTGGAACTTCTTTTTAGAGACGAGTTTAGCAAAAAGCCAGGCGGTATCTTAATTGATTTAAATACAGCCTCTACCAATTACTTTGGAAGTCCTGACCCAAGCGGGAATTATATTGATTGTAGCCAAGCAGATAGTGCAACATTTCAACTAACTTTATATGCTGACCAGCCGTCTTCTGGGACAAGAGAACCATACTCTGGAAATCCAATAACGGGCATTGATGTGGGTCATACATTCATCAGTTTATCAACGAATTATGGTGGCACACAAAAAAATATCACATATGGATTTTACCCTTCATCAGAAGTGGACTTAGATAACCCTGTTGTCCCAATGGCTACATTTGACGACGGAGGTCATGAGTTTTCATCTTCCATTACTATTTAACTTAGTTGTGCATCATTTAATCAAGCGTTAGCAAATTCGATTGCCTACACTTCTAATAATTATGATTTAAGCAATTTTAATTGTACGGATTTTGGAATCTCTATCGCAAATTCTGTGGGTCTGGGAGTTCAAGATACTACTTCACCTTGGGTTTTTAACGGCAAAACTTATGGTAACTCAAGCAATCCCGGAGATTTGGGAGAGGATATAAAACTTGTCACAACAGGTACTGTCAACCCTAATGGCGGAACCGCACCACAAACTAATTGCAACTAATTATGTACATCAAAATAATTTTGACCAGTATAGCTTCAATTGTAATTACTTTTTTAGTAATCACATTCTCGTTCTTTAATTCAAACAAAATTTCGATTGGCGAGCAGATAAACTTTCAAACGAAAAACGGCGAATTTAAGTTTACAGCAATACCATCAAAAGGCAGAGACTATAAAATGATGGAACGTCAGTTTGATGAGTTTAAATTAAGAAACAATACAATCAATGACACAACTTTATATCGTACTACAACTAAAAACTACTTGAAGATATCTAAGTGGTGTCAATACAAGGTTATGCCAGAATGGCAGTACCCATTTCTCAGGTAGGTTGAATCATTTTAGATTCGAGATAATGAATGAATACTGACTATAACAACGTGCATACGGCAAGCGGGGCTATGCGCCCCGCCTGCGTATGCACAAACCGTCAGACTGTGAGAAAACCGCTCTAACATTTCATTATCTGGTTCTGGTTAGGTAACTTGAAGTTGCAACCAATCTTAATAGCATCATGCCACTTTTACAAGGAACAGACCGGCATCAAATGCAAATATTTGCGGTAGAGCAATTGATTCAGGATGACAACCCGGTGCGTGTGATTGACGCGGTGGTAGATCATCTACAGCTGGATGAATTGGGGTTTGTGGTTAAGGGAAAGAGCCATTAGGGGCGTCCTGCCTTTTCCGCCGCTGTGCTTTTGAAATTATATCTATATGGCTATCTCAATCGTATCCGATCCTCTCGTCAATTGGAGCGGGCTTGCACTCGGAATATTGAGTTGTGGTGGCTATTGGATTATTTGCAGCCGAGCTATAAAACTATTGCCGATTTTCGGAAGGACAATGCCAAAGCACTTAAGTCTGTATTCCGGAAGTTTAATCAAATCTGTCTGGAACTGGAACTCTTTGGCCGGGAGTTGGTGGCGGTGGATGGCTCAAAATTCCGTGCCCAGAATAGCATGAAAAACAACTTCAATCAGGCTAAAATAGATCGACATATTGAGTACATTGATAAGAAGCTGGATGAGTATTTGGAGCAGGTCGATCAACAAGATGAACTGGAGGAAGGACAAGAACAATCACTAGATTTAGACAGCATCAATAAAAGAGTGGAAACATTGCTGGAAAGACGCTTTAAATATGAGCAATTAGAAAAGAGACTGGAAGACAGTGAGGAACGTCAGATATCAACTACCGATGCAGATGCCCGGGCTTTGCCACTGAATAAAGGCATTGTTGAGGTGAGCTATAATACCCAAATAGTGGTGGATGACAAACATTGTCTGATCACCAATTATGAGGTCAGCAATGAAAAGGATAGTTATGCTTTATCGGGACTTGCCATTGAGGCTAAAGCAGTGTTGGAGGCCAAAGAATTGGAGGCCTTGGCAGACAAGGGCTTCCACACCGGCGCAGCTTTAAAAGAATGTGCCGATGGGGATATTGTGACGTATGTAGCACCGAGGGAATTCAATCATCGCAATAAGGAAATTGCTTTTCAGAAAAGCCAGTTTGAATATGACCGAGAGGCGGATCATTACACCTGTCCAGAAGGCCACAAAATGATCACCAATGGCAGGTGGTATGAAAAGAATAAGGGTAAAGGTCGGCGGTCCTACCGAATTAAGCGGTACTGCCTACCGCACAAAGTGTGCAATGGCTGTCCGGTAAAAGACCGCTGTGTAGGAGCAGGCACCCTGAGACAAAGACAAGGCAAAGCCATCGAGCGTTCTGAATACGAAGATTATTTAATCGCCAATGCCGAAAGAGTCAAAGCCGAAAAAGAAAAATACCGTCGTCGTCAGGCTATCGTCGAGCATCCCTTCGGGACCATAAAACGAGCCTGGGGCTACACCTACACCTTACTCAAAGGCAAAGAAAAAGTCAGCGGAGAGTTTGCTTTGATTTTCACCTGCTATAATCTTAGGAGAGGTCTGTCTATACTCGGCGTAAAAGGGCTACTCAAGTGGCTAAAGAGCCATTTTTGGCCGATTTTGGTGCTGAGAGCCTCTATCAGTGCTATGAGCGGCTTGAAATTAAGATTAGGCTGTGGCGCCTGGTGGTGCACCTGAGCACGAAGTGGTGAAATTTTGTATTTTTAGGGAGTGGTTTTTGCACGGGCTGCCGTTGCACGCAATAAGATTTGAGTTGTCAACATGTTGAGTACTGATTATATAGAGATTAGTATTATATCTATGGAACTTTATAAGCCTAATTTACCGTTCATAATACATGAAACGAATTTATCTAGATTGGAACGTATTGAGTAATCTGAAGCGGCCACAAATGGCAACTTTGAGAGAATTACTGCTTGATAGACTCGACAATTTACTAATTCCTTATACAGATGCGCACTTTAAAGATTTGATGAAAAGTGCAGATAAATCAAATCCATACTTCGATCTTGACATAAAAACGATTAAACAATTTTGCAAAAATCATTTACTTGAATGGGATATTGATAAAGGTATCAAACCTTCTAGGTGTGATCCAGAAGATTATGTGAAGCAGCAGACTGGTATAGAAGATTATTTTGAACTAATGAATTATGAGCGATTAATCGAAGAGTTGAATGAATCTGGTGACGAAATTGGACAATATAAAATTGGAGATTTACTTAAAAAAATTCTCCAATTAACACCAGTGGGGATTTCTGTAGATGAGAAAAATGAAGATGTATTAAGTATGATGTTCCCGAATCTCAGGTCCGATTCCTCTATTTGGGACTTAATGAAAGATGTAGGTCCATTCAGTAAAAAATTATTAACAGACAGAGATTTCTACAAAAAATTCAGAAAGTACATTCATGACAATGGTGTAAAAGTAGAGTCTAATTCGGGAAATTTATGCTTACCCCCAATATTAAACCAGTAGAGCCGAATATTTAGTTGGAATGA
>CAXHCA010000201.1:0-8436 GCA_964015035.1 uncultured Saprospiraceae bacterium | reverse complement strand
GGCTATTTTTTCGTGCGTCTCGGCTGAGCCGAGATGTACTCAAAAATGAGCCTCGTGAGCACCCAAAACCTGCAATTTTTGCTGATAAAGTACCTCCTCCAAACATGCACTTAAGGAAATTGTTTATTTTGTGGCCATTATTTAAACCACAAAAATAGCCAAAAATGAAAACTTGCTTTCTGATGTTTTCCTTGTTGTTTTCCTGGAGCCTCTGTGCTCAAGAAGACTATACCATTCAACTGAACGATACCACCTTTGATATCGCCTTGGAGCAATTGTACCAACTAACGGTCAATGGACAAAGCCTCCGGGTGATGCTCCGCTCAAAAGATACCTTACAGTATGATGATGACTTTTATACCTTCAAACATTCCAAGGATTACAAGGTTTCCCAAATGCACATCGATGAGGGCATCGACCAAATCATGTTGATGACCGCCGAAGGCTCAGGCATTTTGATTCAAAAGTATTCCACGATTAATCCTACCTTTTTGAATGAATTGATGCTGAATGAGGTCACTAAAGAAAGCCTTAATTATGGCTATGAGATGCAACGGCAAGACTATAAACGTACCCTGACTTCCGGCGAAGAACTGAATGTCTTGAAGGCCGTACTCAACTACCAGGATGAAGTCAATACTTTTGAAATTGCTTCCGTAGGCGGTAAGGATGAAGGCATCATTGTGATGACCATGATGATGATGGATGCAAGTCTGAGTGCACAAGGTCAGAAGATCATCAATATGATGTGGGATACCTTGGAGATAAAAAAGTAGCTACCCGCCGTCACGCAAAATGATGATGGCCTGCAAGATGCTCAGGAAAGAGAGCAGGATCATGCCTGTGAAAATCATGGTCGGAGTAGGGAAGAGTGCTACAAAAACCAATAGTATAATGGCGGTGACGAAGATCCAGATGGATTTGGGTAGTAGTTCCATAAGGCTGAAATGAAGTGAAGCAATGAATTGGAAACAATGAATTGGAAAAAGGGTTGAGTGCATGTTGGGAGGTAGTCCCTGAAGTATATTCGGGCAAGCTATTCAGTCCCGGTAAAACCGGGATTCTGGAGCCTCTTTTTGGCTGTTTTTTCGTCCGTCTCGGCTCAGCCGGAGATGTACTCAAAAATGAGTCTCACGAGAACCGACAACCTGCAATTCTCGCTGCTAAAGCACCACCTTCACCCCTGCACTTTATCAGCTTTTTTTCTTTTCTATGGCATATCCTCCTGCTGTGGAATCACCTTTTGTATTTGTTATCCATGCAGATATTTCCCGGAGTAGCTTGACTACCATCAAAAATTCCCTTACATTTGCCTTAGTTTAGATTCTAAACTAACTCCTTATTCAAGCTGGCAAAACTTGACCTGAAGATGGTATGTCTTCAGCTGGAATTGCTATGTATTTTACTGACCATCAAAACCTTAAGCTATGTTTGGGATAAATCATGTTAAATTTGATTCCATGACCTACGTCATTCATTTTAAGAACGGCCTTGTGCAGAGAGAGGGGAGGGGGCTTTCCTTTTTTTACTTCGCGCCCAATAGCTCTATTGTAGCCATTCCGGTGGGTAGTAATGACCTGCCGTTTATCTTCAACGAGACCACCAACGACTACCAAACGGTTTCTATTCAGGGACAAATCAGTTACAAAATTAAAGACCCTAAGGCTTTGGCCAATGTCTTGGACTTTACGCTGAATGACAATGGTCAATACAAGAAAAACGACATCGAAAAACTACACCAGCGGCTGGTCAATGAGGCGCAAACATCTACGGCCTCATTTATTCACGGGTTGGCCCTCAAAGAGGCGATTCGTTCTGCAAAATTAATGGAAGAAAAAATCCGGGAAGGGCTGGATACATCACAAGCCATCAGCATGCTGGGCATTGAGATTTTGGGGGCCAATATTCTGGCGGTGAAAGCTACTCCGGAAATGGCAAGAGCACTGGAAACAGAAACCCGTGAACAGTTGCAAAAGGAAGCCGATCAGGCCATCTATGACCGTCGAAATTTTGCGGTGGAACAGGAGCGGAAGATCAAGGAATCGGAGCTGAATACGGAAATAGCGGTGGAAGAAAAACAAAAGATGATTGTCGAAAAGAAGATGCAGACCCAGGTGCTCAATGCAGAAAATGCACGGAAATTGAGAGAAATCAAAATTGCGGCGGACATCGCTATTGAGAATCAACGCAAGGAATTGATTGAGCAAAAAGCGACCAATGACAAAAAAGAAGCGGATGCCAAAGGTTATTTCATTGAGACCACGCTCAAGCCCTATCGCGATATCGATTGGCGTACCCTCACCGCATTAAATGGGAACACCGATCCAAAAATGAACATCGCTCTGGCCTTTCGGCTAATGGCAGAAAATGCCGAGAAGATTGGCAACATCAACATCACACCAGACTTGCTGGAAACGGTGATGAGCAACTCAAAAGCACAGCGTCAATGAGTGTAGAATATGCCATTATCATCAAGGATAAAACCCGGTTGGAGGCCTTAATTGAGCGGTTTAATACCAAGGCGCAGGCCCGGTTTTATATTGAAAGTGGGGGAGGTGATTTTGCGGAATACGAAGAGGAACATCAAGTGTTTTATGAGTCTTTAAATGCACTGCAAAGTCGGTTGACACCATTACTGAAATACAAGATCGTAGAAAAGGCGTTTCTGCCTTCCTTTCTCTTTGCAAATAACCAGCTCATCATTGTGATCGGTCGGGATGGGGTGGTCGCCAACACGGCCAAATATGCCAATGGAGTACCCATCGTGGCAGTAAATCCCGATCAGGCGCGTTACGACGGAGTGTTGTTGCCCTTTGACCCGAATAGTTTTATCGGAGGGGTAAAAAGTGTGCTGAATCAGCAATGTCAATTAAAAGAAGTGCGTTTTGCCGAAGCCCGCCTCAATGACGGTCAGCGATTGCTGGCATTTAATGACCTGTTTATCGGTGCTGCTACCCATGTTTCCGCTCGTTATCGGATTAGCTACCAGGAAAGGCAGGAAGTACACTCCTCCAGCGGGGTCATCGTCTCTACTCAAGCCGGCGCCACGGGGTGGATGAGCTCGGTTTTTAATATGGCGCAGGGGCTTTTGCGCTTGTCTCAGCAAAAGGTGGCCATCCCCCGTCCCGAGTTGCACAGCCATGAACTGCTGTTCACCGTGCGGGAGCCTTTCAAAAGTGTGGCCACCCAAACAGAGGTCACGGTCGGATTGATCAATGACCGGGCACCATTAACCATCGAATCGATGATGCCGGGAGGTGGCGTCATCTTCAGCGACGGTGTGGAGGCGGACTTTCTAGCCTTTAACAGCGGCTCAGTGGCCACGATTGGGGTGGCCGAGGAAAGAGCCGCGCTGGTGGTGGGGTGAGCGTAAAAGGACGATTTGCAGCCTGAATAGCCTGCCCCGAATTTACTTCGGGGATTACCTCCAAACAAGCACTTATTTCGAAAAGATAGTCAAATTCGAGTGTATGATGCCCGGGGAGCATTGGTCTACAGTGAGTTGATCAAGGAAAGAACGGGGCAAAGAGATATTGGAGTGGGGCAACTACCCGCAGGAATCTATTTTGTGCAAATCGGAGAGGGAAGTGCAAAAAGATTTGTAAAGCGATAGGTTGTTCAGCAGATCATTACTTATCTTAGATGCACTTAATCGGTACAAGTATTGAATAAATGCCAGAATCGTCCCCCTCTAAGCGGAATCCACGCAAGAATGTTTTTCTGCTGGGTGCAGTTTCCATGTTCACGGATCTGAGCAGTCAGATGATTTACCCCCTGCTGCCTCAGTTCTTGGTACAGCTGGGCACCAGTACGACCTTGATCGGATTAATTGAAGGGATTGCTGAGGCTACGGCTTCTCTTTTCAAAACCCTCTTTGGGCGATGGTCTGATGAAATGGGTAAGCGCAAGCCATTTATCTACCTGGGCTATGGGTTATCTACCGTGGCCAAGCCGTTTTTATTCTTGGCTACGGGGTGGATTATGGTACTTGTGGTCAAATTTGCAGAGCGTATTGGTAAGGCCGCTCGTGGGCCTGCGCGGGATGCTTTGTTGTCTACTTCGGTAAACCCCATGCGCAGGGGGCGGGACTTCGGGATTCAACGCTCGATGGATAAGATCGGATCGGTGGGCGGTCCTTTACTAGCCATGCTGGTGCTTTATTATTCTCCGGAGAATCTAAGATTGGTCTTTTTATTGGCTGTAATTCCGGCGCTGATGGCCATTTTATTTATCCCTTTTGTGGTAGAAAGGCAGGCATTACTTCAAAAAGAAGATGACCTGCCAGCGCCTAGTTTTTTGCGCAACCGATCTTTCAATATTTTTCTCATTTCCAATATCCTCTTCACGCTGGGCAATTCTTCCAATGCATTTCTGTTACTCAAGGCCACCGAGGAAGGCATTGCCACTATTTTTCTACCGTTGTTGTGGGTGGGGTATAACTTCATTTGCAGCATTGCCGCGCCCATTTTTGGCGATTTGTCCGATCGGGTGGGGCGCAAGCCGGTAATTATGCTCTCTTTCGTCTGTTATGCCGTGATTTATGCCGGATTCGCTTACGCGGAATGGCCCATCTTCATCTGGTTGCTATTTGCGGCTTACGGGATTTATTACGGGCTCAGCGCCGGGGTGTTTAAGGCGTACCTCACCGATTTGACGACCCCGGAACAACGAGCAACAGCCTACGGTCTTTTTGACACTGGCGTCGGATTAGCGCTACTGCCTGCATCCATCCTGATGGGCTTTTTATGGGACCATTATGGCAGTACGACGGCCTTTTTGACGGGAGCCGGGTTTGCCCTACTGGGGTTGTTGGTCTTTGTGTGTGGAGATTGGGTAGATCGCCAATTAAAGCAACCTTGGGAACCGCCTTGGTAGTTCTCGCCGGAGGCATCTGGTCAGATAAAAAGCACAAATCTAAAATAATGACGAGGCAAATAAATAGAATCCCATCTGCTCAATCTTTTTTTGGGGACAAACCTGAACTGCACCCGCAGCAACTGCGCCTGAGTCTCTGTAATACAGGCGGCAGGCAGATAATGGCCCGCGTGAAGGATAGTAACGGCTACGACCGCAGGGAGTAATAGTGGATAGCCTGACCTTGGCTTAGCCGAGGGCACGCCCAAAAATTAATAAAACAATACGAAACCGCCAATGCTTAAGATGTAAAGAAAACCCAACATCCACTGTGCGACCACAAATACAGCGATGGTTTTTAGTGCCCCCATCGGCCAGGATTCTTCAAAAACCATTTTATAGGCGTAAATGTTGTACCCAAAGATGCAGATGATCTGTACAAAGCCGACCCAGGTATATTGAAGCAGAAAGGGGAGAAAGATGATGTAAAAAATGGTTTGAAAGCCAACAATGTAGGCGTTGATGACCAGGTGCTCTGCATAGTTCAGTCTGGCAGATCGGAAGATGAAATACGAGGCCAGAGCGGTAAATGGCAGCCCAAGGAGGTAGAATACGTTGAAATATTGCTGCATATTGGTAATGAGCCAGGTGAGTGCTACTTGCAGCCCTTCAGACATCTCGGCCCATTGGGGATTTTTATGGAGATCGGCGACGAGTTCATCAGGTTGAGGCAGGGCCCAGACACTGATAAAGGTGGCAATAGCAACCGTAAACAGTAAGAATTGAAACGGTTTCATGTGGTGGCGTCGATCCTCAAAGAGATATTCTCGCATGGCTTTACCTGGCGACAAGGCTAATTTTTTGAGTGTATACCCCAATCCACGTTCCAGATTGAGCACCTGAAAGACCTGTTCCGCAATACGCCGCATGCTGAGGCGTTGTACATTAGGAGACTCTGGACCATCCATAGTTTTCTTTTAAAAATAGGCAATTCGCTTCGACTAATCCACCAGTTATACCAATAATCATGATAAAAATAATCATTATAAACATAGTGATGATATTTGTAACGATCTATAAGCAATAGATATGCGCACTAGAATGACCCTCATTTTCTTCTTCCTGATGTCGTCCCTTTCGGGGATAAACGGTCAGACCACTCAAAGCAACAGCTTCTGGCTTGGGTTTATGGACAACCTCTTACTCGGGGCGAATGACAATCCGATTTTTACGGTAGTGATTCATGCGGAGGAGGCAACAAATGGCACCATCGAAGTGCCTACAACCGGGCTTGAAATTCCTTTTGTTGCTAATGTTGGTACCACTTTGGTTGATTTACCGGATGCAATATGGTATACGTTGCAAAACTCCGAGGTTGTTGACAATAAGGGTATTTTGATCACCACCGACTCTCCGGTCAGGGCTTCTGCTATTCACTATCGGGCCTATTTTTCGGAGAGCACTCATTTACTACCCACTGAGCGATTGGGATCGGAGTATCTGGTGACTTGCTACCTGGATGATGCTGGAAATTCCCCCACCGAATTTGTGATTGTGAGCACGGAGGACGGCACGGAAGTGGAGATTACGCCGTCGACACTCACCCAAGGATTGCATCAAGGAGGGGTTCCGTTTACCGTAATGCTGGATCGAGGGCAAACTTACCAGGTGAAGGCGGCAGGAGACTTGACCGGATCCTATATTCGGAGCTTGAGCGGTGTTGCAATTGCGGTGTTTTCCGGGGCGGAACGGGGGAATGTGGAATTGTGCAGTCAGGGAGCGGATAGCCACATGTATGATCAGTGTCAGCCGCTGGAGCAATGGGATGATTTGTATTATCACGTGCCCTTTTCAGGACAAGGAGGTGATATGGTCAAGGTAGTCGCCAGTGAAGATAGTACCGTCATTTATTTTGATTGCGAAGAGGTGGCACTGCTGGATCGAGGGGAGTTTCATCTGGTGAAATTGCAGGAACCCACCGTCATTCGAGGAAACCACAATATAGCGGTCAGCCAGTTTAACTCCAGTGGCAGCTGCAATGCCTCCGGCTTGGGTGATCCCAATATGTTGCGTTTATTTCCCATTGAATATGGCGGTACCAGTCTTCGGTTCTTTGCTTCTGATCGTTCAAATGAGCTGATTGGCGGACCCTATTTTACGGCACACTTTGTGAATATCATCGCCAAAACCTCGGAGGTTAGTGGCATTCAGTTGGATGGGCAGAATATTGGTGCTCAATTTTCGCCTTATCCTGGGGATGGCCGTTTTTCCTGGGCACAGCTTGAAGTGGCAGGCGGGGCCCACCAGTTGACTGCCAGCACGCCCATACAGGCCTATAATTATGGCTTTGGGGAATTTGATGCCTATACCACCCATTTGGGGTATTCGGAAAGGAATACCGTAAATTTTGCGGATGCGATGATTGATGTAGGTGGGGTGCCTTGTCTGGATTCTCTCCTGGTATTTGACATCAACTCCGATCTCAATTTGGTGGAATTTCACTGGAATTTTGGAAACAACCTCACGAGTGACGACGCCCATCCGGCTACTTTTTATGCGGAAGAAGGCATTTACCAGGTTCAGTTTACTGGTACTGACGAGAACGGCTGTACAGTACTGGCTAACCTAGACCTAAATATCTTGCAGTGTGATTCGCTTTGCCAGGATACGGCTAATATTGAACTGAACATAGTTGGCGAGCTATGCATTGATTCCACGTTGACTTTGGCTGCGATCACTCCGGCAAACCTGATCAGCTATGAGTGGTACATTGCGGATCGGGAGGTAGAACTGACTCCGGAAGTGACAACCTCCTTCTCTGAGTCAGATAATTATACGGCCATTTTGGTGGCTTTTGATTCGCTGGGATGTGAATACCGGGCCAGCAGCAACTTATTTATCGAAGATTGTCCGCCGGATGAAGGTTGTGAGGGAAAATTTCCCAATGTCTTCACGCCTAATGGCGATGAGCTCAACGATTATTTTGGTTTGTATTCCAATTGTACTGCTACCAATT
Organism: uncultured Saprospiraceae bacterium; assembly: GCA_964015035.1. Taxonomy (GTDB): domain Bacteria; phylum Bacteroidota; class Bacteroidia; order Chitinophagales; family Saprospiraceae; genus BQJU01. The sequence continues at coordinate 566 of CAXHCA010000201.1, read as the reverse complement.
TTCAGATGAGGATTTACAATCGCTGGGGGCAGCTGGTTTTTGAAAGCAATGCCGCTACAAATACCTGGGACGGCCGCTATAAAGATCAGGCGGCGCCTTCGGAGGTGTACCTGTGGCAAGCCAGTTATAACCTGCCAGGGGTCGAGGAGAAAATCAGTAAATCCGGGGATGTGACGTTGTTGAGGTAGGGTGGGGGGTGAGGAGGTTTATTTGGGCCTCGGTTCCGGAGGAACCAAATCTTTGTAGGAACGGTCAGGAGAGGAATTGCGCACCAGCGGTGCGCTATCTAAATAAAATCCAGGGCGAAATAAATCTTAGCCAACCATTAAAACCGATTCCGGAGGAACCAATCCTTTGTAGAAACGGTCCTTAGGGGGAATGCGATTGGTGTAATGAGGCGGTTGAGGCGGGGGAGACGGATGAAGCGGTTGAGACGATTGAAACGGTTAAGGCGGTTTGGTTTATTTGGGCCTCGGTTCCGGAGGAACCAAATCTTTGTAGGAACGGTCATGAGAGGAATTGCGCACCAGCGGTGCGCTATCTAAATAAAATCCAGGGCGAAATAA
>CAXHCA010000200.1:0-8556 GCA_964015035.1 uncultured Saprospiraceae bacterium | reverse complement strand
CTACTGGTGTACTTTTTAACGGTAATGGTGGTGCACTTTTCAACGGTAATCTACAGATCAAATAGATTGGCAGACTACCTTCCAAGCCTACACGGTGGGTTTTATTGTCAAGAGAGTTGACGAGTTCTTCAGGATCTTTGATCACCTCTAAGCTGTAGGAAATTTCTACCTCTTCCAAGGCCAGTTCCATTAGTTTGGCATCAGCTACACTATCTTCTAACAGATGGATAAGTAAGGATTTAGCAGGTTTCGATTGTTCCAAGGCAAATAGTGTTTGAGTTTTCATTTTCATCGGTCAATTTTTTTGAATGCCCACTAATGCATTGTCCGTGAATGATCATCGATTTTGGAAAGTTATACTCCTGAATGCTTTCTTTGCTAAAGTTAATGAAAAATGAAGCAAATCACAAACAAGAGGGACGACTTAAAATTTTAGGAGAAAAAAGTTGCCGGAGATAAAAAAACTATTTCTAATTTTGCGCTTCAAAAAAATAGTACGTATGGGACGCGCATTTGAATATCGCAAGGAACGCAAAATGAAGCGCTGGGCAAATATGGCCAAGACTTTTACCAAAATCGGTCGGGAAATATCGATTGCCGTGAAAGAAGGGGGACCAGATGCTGAGTACAACTCTCGTCTGCGCTTGGCTATACAGAATGCCAAATCGGCTAATATGCCGAAGGCCAACATTGAAAGTGCCATTAAGCGGGCGACTTCTAAAGACGCAGAGGATTATTCCGAAGTCGTTTTTGAAGGTTATGCGCCTCACGGGGTAGCAATGGTCGTAGAAACGGCAACGGACAACAATAACCGTACAGTGGCCAATGTTCGCCACATCTTCTCAAAATATGGGGGATCTATGAGTACGTCCGGCTCCGTTGATTACATGTTTTCCCGCAAGGGGGTCTTTAAGATTAATGCCGAAGGGGTAGATCCGGATGAACTAGAACTGGAATTGATCGACTTTGGTCTTGAGGAATTGAAACGTGAAGAAGGGGAATTGGTGCTGTACACTAGTTTTGAAGATTTCGGTAGCTTGCAAAAGGCATTGGAAGAACGCAACATTGAAGTACAGAGTACGGAATTGGTGCGCATTCCCAGCCACACCAAAGACCTCAACGATGAAGAGGTAGAGGACGTGATCAAATTGATCGAGAAAATGGAGGAAGATGAGGATGTGCTCAATGTCTTCCACAACATGAATGAGGATTAAGGCCATATTGGGAGCAACCTCCAAACAGGGGCTAATAAAAAGCCCATTCCAAGGCTCGTGCCAAACCGATACCCAGGTAATTGCCAACGGCAAATCCCAGTAGAGCCAAGGTAATGCCTGGAAGTATCAAACTGCGATTGTTGAGGGTAGAGGCAATAGGGCCAATAAATGCCGGTCCGTAAATTCCGGCCGTGGAGGTGATCATAAAAGTGTCGCGATCTACCCGAAACAAACGAGCCAAAAGTAGATGGATCAAAATGCTGCAACTAAGCGCCACGGCGGAGTATTTCAACAAAGGGCTTCCTTCCTGTAAAATGGAGCCAAAATCAGCCAGCATACCTAGCGCTACACTAAAAATCAAAAGAAAATATTCCCCGGCTCGGTAGGTGCCTTTCAACTGCTCTTTTATCGGACTAAAACTCACCGCCAAACTCAGCGTGGTCAGGGTCAAAATGATAAAGGTCGATTGATCCAGATTGCCCCATAACAACCACGTCAGACCCAACGTCATCCCGATGACGACCACCGTTACCAGAATTCCCGGCAGGTATTGCCACCAACGGATTTGGCTTTCAATATCAGTCTGATGAGGTTCATCCATCGGCTGCGGATTCTCAAACGGACGCAAGATTTTACCGAGCAGATTAGGGAGGATAGAACTCAATAATAAGAGGTAGATACTCCCCACAAAGATGTCGCTGGCATTGAGCAGTAGTATATCGGTTTTGGGCGCATCAAGGGCTAATCCAATGGCGTGTAAATTGGGAATTCCCCCCGTGTAAATACCTACCAACATGCCCGATATACGCCAGCCGTCATCAAAGGCACCCCAAAAGATAAAAGCAGCCGTCATAGTGCCTAATAAACCGCTTATCACACAGAGAAAAAAGGAAACTAAAGCCACCTTGCCGACCTTTAACCAATCCTTTCCCGCTGAGCTATATAACAACAATGGAATGGCCAGGGCGACCCCCAGTTCAGTGGCCGTATTGGAGAGTTCATCATTTAATGGGAAAATGGGGATATTTCGTAATAAAATGCCAATGGCATAACAAAGCACTACTGGACTCAGCCAATTTTTCACGGCCGGGAGCCGTCCGATGCGGCGGCTGAAAAAGGGAAAGATAATGAGGATCAGAAATTGAAGTATAAGTGGAGCCATGCCTGTTTAAACTTAGTATTACGGCAGGAGCCGAATCTGTATACCTTCTTGATAATCAACCTGTAATCGACAGTTTTTTTGCTCGGGGTGCTCTAGTAACCAATTGGCAATGGGATTGACCAATTGCTGCTCAATCGCCCTTTGTAAAGGGCGGGCACCGTACCGGCTATCAAAACCGACTTGAATGAGTTGGTCGACAAAAACGGGGGTGAATTCTAATTGTAAACCTCTTTTTGTGAATCCCTCCCGTTTGTTGAGCTCCTCTAATTCTTTCAGGGTAATCTTGCGAATATCCTCTTCCTCCAGTGAGCGAAATAACACAAATCCATCAATCCGGTTGATGAATTCCGGACGGAAGTGTTGCTGAATTGCGGAGAGGTATTTGTCGGCCGTACTGGTGGTTTCCTGAAAACCGATAGCCCGTTGGTTCGTGGCTCCTAAATTGGAGGTCATGATGATGATGGTATTTCTAAAATTGGTGATGCGCCCGTAAGCGTCCACTAAAATTCCCTCATCCAAGACCGTTAGTAGGGCATCAAAAAGAGAAGGCGCAGCCTTTTCCACCTCGTCGAGCAGTAGCACAGAAAATGGGCGCTCCCGAATTTCTTTGACCAATTGTCCCACTTCCTTGCCATAACCAATTAGGCGGCTAATCTGGCTCGGATGTTGAAATTCGCTCATATCTATCCGAATCAAGGGGGAACGCTTTTGTCCTTTGCCAAAAAAGTAATCGGCCAGGGCTTTGGCGGAAGCCGTTTTTCCCACGCCCGTCGGTCCGGCAAACAGCAAGGTATTGATGGGTTTGTATGGATTGTTGAGGCCTGCTTTAAATATTTTCACCAAGCTGCCTAGCTTTTCCACTGCATCCGGCTGGCCAATGATACGGGTATTAAAGTATTGGTAAAGTTCCTGTGTATTGAGCAGCAAGTCATCCCGTAGAAATAACTCAGGCAATCCAGTTTGATTGATGAAATGTTTAATCACATCCTGCCGCGTCAAGCGATTTTTTTCCTTTAGAATAGCTTCATTGACACAGGTGCTTAAAAAATTGATCCCCTTGCCGGGAAAACTCTCATACGGATAATACCGATTGAGCAGTCGATAGGACAATTCGATGGCATTCTGACTGATGTGCAAGTCAAATTGTTGTTTTACATGACGGGCAAAATGCTCCATCACAGACTGACTTTTCTGGGCCGAAAGTTCTTCAATATGAATGATTTGGAAAACTTGGACAAATCCGGGCAACAAACGTCGCATACTCTCCAGCTCTTCCGGAGTGACTTCCCCAACCAGTTGCAATTTATCTTGCTGCAAAAACTGGTTCAAAAAGGACGCTACACTATCCTCGGGCCCTTCCCCGCCAATTTGTAGCAATTGGATAAGGTCAACGACCCAAAGGATGCCATTGGCGGCGTTGAGTTCTTCAATCAGCTGCTCACAATTTTCTTGCCATTCGCCCAGGTATTTACCGCTGGAAACAATGCTCTGTGAACGGATTCTCCAAAAGGAATAATCTAATTTCTGACGCCGCACCTGGGAGGTGATCTTCTTGATGGCTTGATTAAGAACCGCCGTTTTTCCTACGCCACGATTTCCTGCCAATAATAAATTGGAACGCGTGCTGATCAGTTTGTCAATGACTTCACTAACTATCTCTTCCATCTCCCAAGCGGCCTCCAGACGGTAATTTTTACGTGTATTGGGGCTTTTCTTTGGAGGATAGGCATCCGCCAAACGAGACAAGACCTGGTATTGTCGCTGAAAAGACAGTCCTTTCCAATCAAAATTACGGTCGAAATTGACTTTTAGCGGGATGGTGTCCAACTCTGGCTTGGGATGTAACAAAAGGCGGTAGATTTCTTCGGGAGACATCTGGTTGAGCAAATTGGTCGTAAAGTAATTGACCAATGCATCAAACTGCCGCGGATCGTAATAATAAAAATTTTCGTCAAAAAGGGGTAAATGGCATTCGTAATACCCCTGATCGTTTTCGCCATAAACAATCGGGACTGGCACTTTGATGGTCTGCGACATAGGAAAGGCACTGGATTCATCCCGAAATGAGGGGCGAATACTCAATTCGAGCATTTTCAATCGAGGCTCCTTTAAGTCGATATATGGATAGTCATCGTACTTTTTGTATTGCTTTTGCAAATGGTCGCTCAAAGTGGTTTTTACCGAACGTAGATCCTTGCCAATAACCTGATAATCAGTGCCTACCAAAATGCCGAGTACGGCGCCTTCAGGCAAGTGATAATACAGAAGTGGATAGTGAATTTTTTCCATTTTAAAATAAAAAGTGGAAGACGAAAATAGGCAATTGCCCGGTAATTAGATAATCTGTAGTACCAATCCCTTTAAATAGGCTCCTTCAGGATGAAATAGACTGACCGGATGGTCGGGCGGTTGGGTCAGATGGTGCATCACCCGAGCCTGCCGACCTGCTTCCAACGCAGCGGCAACAATTGTATTGTAAAACAAGGCCTGGTCTACGACCTGAGAACAGGAAAAGGTAAAAAGGTGACCTCCGGGTTTGACCTTCTGCATGGCCAGCGCATTAAGCCTTTTGTATCCTTGTATGGCATTGTGCCGCTTTTTGACGCTTTTGGCGAAAGCCGGTGGGTCAACAATCATCAGATCATAGATGGGGTCAGCACCTTTGAGAAATTGCATTACATCCATGGCGTAAGCCTCGTGTTGATCAGTAGAAAAGCCGTTAAGTTGCACATTCTTTTCCGTCAGGTCGATCGCGCCTTGTGAAACATCTACGGAGTGAACGTGTTTGGCGCCAGCGCGCAAGGCGTAAATGGAGAACCCCCCGGAATAACAAAAGGCATTCAAAACCGTCTTTCCAGCCGCATATTGGCCTACCAAGTGTCGGTTTTCCCGCTGATCGAGAAAAAAGCCGGTTTTTTGGCCGGTTTCCCAATCAACGGCGAAGGTATTGCCGTATTCAAGTATCTGTCCATCCCGGGCTTGTCCGTAAAGGGCGGTATTGGTCATGCTATCTGCATAACGGGCGGGTAGCGTGTCAATGCTTTTGTCGTAAATGAGCTGTAAACTGGGCAGCGTTTGCCGCAAGGCATTGGCAATTTTTTCGCGTTCCAGGTGCATGCCGATGGAGTGGCATTGAACCACCGCGGTTTGGTGGTAAATATCAATGATTAAACCCGGCAGTCCGTCACCTTCAGCATGAACCAAGCGGTAAGCATTGGTTTCCGGCTGATTGGTCAAGCCAGCAGCTTCGCGGTAGGCGTAGGCATCTGCTAGTTTTTTATTCCAAAAGTCCTGATCCAGCGGGCCTTGGATGAAGGAAACGATCCTAACACAAATACTACCGTTTTGATAATGACCAGTGGCTAGATATTCATCTTGATGGCTATACACTTCTACGGTTGTGCCATCTTCGATAGGGGCTTTCAGTGGTTTTAATGCCCCGGAAAATATCCAGGGGTGAAACCGTTTGACCGCTACATCCCGTTTGGGGCGTAGATAGATTTTTTTCATCTGCATGGCGCAAGATTACAAAATTTCTCCCGGATAGGCTACTTTTAGAACATCGCGAAAATAATCGGCATAGTGTACGGTAATGCCTTCTTTGATATATTCCGGAAGTTCATCAAAATCTTTTTGATTATCAATCGGCAAAATCAACTCCCGAATGCCCACCCGCCGGGCCGCGATGGTCTTTTCCTTAACCCCGCCAATGGGTAATACTTTTCCCGTCAAGGTGAGTTCTCCGGTCATGGCAATGCCTTCTTTGATTGGTTTATTGGTTGCCAAAGAGTACAAGGCCAGTGCCATTGTTATGCCTGCTGAAGGCCCATCTTTCGGTGTTGCACCTGCCGGCACATGCAAATGGACCAAGTGCTCATCAAAATAATTGGCCAAATCGGGATCCTTACTGATCATGGCACGCACTTGGCTATAGGCAATTTCGGCGCTTTCTCGCATCACATCACCTAGTTGACCGGTTTGCTTAAATCCGGCCGATTTACTTTTGATGCCATTGGCCTCGATGTACAAAGTGGTTCCACCCATTGAGGTGTAGGCTAATCCAAGGCTGACGCCTGGTACACTTTTGTTGTAGAGCTTTTCCGGGTTGAAAAAGGGTTTGCCCAAGAAGCCTTCCACATCTTCCGGATCCACTTTAAAATCGATCTCTTTTTCTTCGGCTTGTTTCAGCGCTATTTTGCGGATGATCTTCCGAATCTGCTTTTCGAGATTCCGCACCCCTGCTTCTCGCGCATAACGATCGGCAATGGCGGCAATGGCTTCTTCTGTAAAGGTGATCTCGTTTTTGTCAAAGCCATGTTCTTCGAGCTGCTTGGGAATCAAATATTGCTGTGCAATCTGTACCTTTTCTTCCATAATATAGCCCGAAAGGCGGATCACTTCCATCCGGTCAAGTAGGGGCTGGGGGATGGTGTCCAGTTGATTGGCCGTGGTGATGAATAAGACTTTCGACAAATCGTAAGGCAAATCCAAATAATGATCCATGAAGGTGGTATTTTGCTCAGGATCAAGGACTTCCAGGAGGGCCGAAGCCGGGTCGCCCCGGAAGCTGGAACCGATTTTATCAATCTCATCGAGCATGATGACGGGATTGGATGTACCTACCCGTTTTAGCGCTTGAATGAACTTTCCAGGCATGGCTCCGATATAGGTGCGGCGGTGTCCCTTGATCTCCGCTTCGTCACGCATTCCGCCTACGGAAAAGCGGAAAAATTTCCGATCAAGGGCATGGGCAATAGATCGCCCAATGGAGGTTTTCCCTACACCGGGAGGCCCCACCAGGCAAATGATGGAACCTGCAATACTACCCCGTTTGATCACGCTGCTGAGGAACTCCAAAATGCGGTCTTTTACTTCATCCAAACCGTAATGTTCATCATCAAGGATCTTACGAGCAGTTTTGATACTACTATTGTCTTCAGAATACTGGCCCCAAGGCAGGTCCGAAATAGTCTCCAAATAAGTACGGGTCACATTGAAGTCAGGCGATTGTGGATTGAGGGTCCGCAATTTATCCAACTCCTGGTTGACGGCTTTGCGCACTTCTTCACTCAAGTCTAAATCGGCGAGTTTGCTGTCTAGCTTTTCGACCTCAGATTCGTTTTCATCTTTCTCTATGCCCAGTTCTTTTTTTATGGCCTTAAGTTGCTCTCGCAAGAAAAAATCTTTCTGTTGCTTATTGACTTTTTCTTCAATCTGGGCATTGATGCGCTTTTGGATTTTGGCAATCTCCAATTCCTGCTTAATGAGTAGCAACAGCTTCTTGGCTCGCTCCTCCAGGTCGAGGGTCTCCAGTAAGTCTTGCAGCACTTCCGATTCGGAAGAGAGCAGGTTACTGATTACATCCATGGTCAGGCCAGGAGCATCATAATTCAGTTGAGAAACGACTAAATTGACCTGTTCCTGAAACAGGGGGTTGAGCTTTAATAAAGCTTTGATTTCCGAACTGATGGCCATCATATAGGCCTTTAAATCGGCGTCTGGTTTCTTTTTGTCGATAGGGGGGTATTTGACCTCCCAACGGATCTTTGGCTTGACCAGTAAGGCTTTTTTTCTTTGAAATCGTGAAACCCCATTGCCGAGTACCTGCACACTATCTTGAGAAGTGGGTACCATGCGAACGATTTTAAAAACGGTTCCCATCTCATTAAATTCCGACTCGGTATAATCTTCTTCATTCAGATCACTGACTAAGACCAGTCCTACATAGCCATCTTCATCCTCCATGACTTTTTTTAGGACGTCCAGTTTTTCCTTTCCGGAAAAGGTCATGGGAACTGTCATCCCAGGAAAGATGGGACGATGATTAAGGGGGAGAATGGTTAAGGCGTTGGGCAATGTGTTTTCAACAATCTGCAATTGGCCATTTCCTGCGTTGGCTTCTGCTTGGTTTTGCTCTTTGATGGATTTTTCAGCCATAATGGTTTAATTGGTAATGAGAGAAGCGGTCTAAAATAACATTAAACAACTTCAATAGATCGTTCTTAGACAAACCTTGATTGACTCTGAGAGCCCAATAGATTAATGCCTTAAAGCAAGGAATTGTTTGCCTAAAAGTGGATTAGGATTTCAAATTACGTTTTTTTATAAAGAAGTTGTCTAACCTCAGTGCATGTTTGGAGGTGGTGCTTTAGCAGCGAAAATTGCAGATTTTGGGTTCTC
>CAXHCA010000199.1:0-8629 GCA_964015035.1 uncultured Saprospiraceae bacterium | reverse complement strand
GGGACTGAATAGCTTGCCCGAATATACTTCAGGGACTACCTCCAAACATGCACTATGCAGTCTGGCCCCCTGGGCTACGCCACAAACCTCATTCTCCTACATAAGAAATCCGATAAATTGCATCGGCAAAATCATCTGAAACCAGCATAGAGCCATCTGGTAGAAACTCCAGATCAACGGGGCGGCCCCACGCTTCATCTTCGGTTTCGTCGAGCCATCCATCGGCAAAGGGTTTATAACTGGTAGCTTGTTGATTTTCATCCAGGGTGACCATCGTAATGCGGTAACCGATCTTTTTGCTGCGATTCCAGGAGCCGTGTTCGGCGATGAGAATTTGGTTCTTATAGGTTGCCGGGAATTGACTGCCCGTATAGAATTCTACCCCAAGCGGCGCTACGTGAGGCCCCAGCTTTTGAGCCGGAGGTGTAAATTCAGAACAATCCCTTTTGTCGCCATGTTTGGGATCGGCCAGGTCGCCCTGGTGGCAGTAGGGATAACCAAAGTGCATACCCTCTTGGGGGGCATGATTGAGCTCACAAGCCGGAATGTCATCACCCAGCATATCCCGCCCATTGTCGGTAAACCACAAATCCTGATTGTCAGGATGCCAGGTAAAGCCCACGGTATTGCGAATGCCGTGTTGCACAATTTCCATGCCGGAACCATCCGGATTCATGCGCGTAATCGAGGCGTGGATGGAATCGGATTCACAAATATTGCAAGGTGCTCCAACCGGTACATAGAGTTTGCCATCGGGCCCAAAAGCGATGAATTTCCAACCGTGGTGGGTTTCTGTGGGGTATTGATCGTAGATGACCACCGGTTGTGGAGGATTGTCGAGTTGACTCTCGATATTTTCGTATTTGAGGATGCGACTTACTTCGGCGACATAAAGATCGCCGTTGCGGAAAGCTACGCCATTGGGCATTTTTAGGCCGGTAGCCAATACATACGTTTTATCGGCGCGGTAGTCGCCATCGGTGTCTTGTAAGGCGTAGACACTTCCCTCATCGCGGGTGCCGACAAAGAGCGTTCCGTTGGGGGAAAGAGCCATTGACCGAGCATTGGTCAGGCTATCCGCAAATACTTCAATTTTGAAGCCTTCCGGCAAATTGATGCGCTCCAACGGCAAGTCGCTTTTGTCTACAGTATTGTCTTTCGGTGGATTATAGGTACAGGCACCGAACAGTAATAGTAAAGAGCAGGCAAAGAGGAAAGCAAATCTCATGATCTTGGTATGTTGTGTTTTAAAGAAGTGATCGAAACGGCAAAATACGGATATTTCGGATCACTTCTTTAACATCACCAAGCAGAAAGTGTTCGACTATCGCTTTTGGCTAACCAGCACAAAGGCCGGAGGCACATTAATGGGGACAAAGTTGATGTCAACGTTACCGAAGATATTCTCATACACGTTTTTAGCCAATAAAGAATAGTGTACTTGAATGTATAAGCCACCTGGTTTGAGGTGTTTGTAACACTCTCTGATAATGCTGTATCCCAATTCCTTGGGCAATGCCACAAATGGAATAGCAGAAACAATATAATCGATTTGCTTAGCCCCGATTGCTTCCAGGTGTTTTCCCAGGTTTTCTGCTGAATCTTCCGCTACGATCAGTCGGTCATCATCGATGCCGCGTAAGACTTCGCAAAAGCGGTTATTTACCTCGAAAGTCAATAGGCGGGTATCCTTTTTCATACCCTTTAAAATATGACGAGTAATTACGCCGTCCCCTGCGCCCAATTCGACAATAAGTTTTGCGTCATCAAAATTGACGTGTTTCACCATGTTTTTACACAGATACTTTGAGCTGCGGGTAAGAGTGCCTACTGTCTTGAGGTTTTTTAGGCCTTCACGCAAAAATTCAATATGCTTCATTTTAACAATTTAAGATTGGAGATTCCATCGCTGCGCTGCTGCCAGGGCTCATGGTACAGTATGGATGATGGCACTCCGATGATAACCAATTATCCTGAGTAAGTAAATTAGAAAAGCAAAGTATTCTAAAGTTGCTATCAGATTGAGATTCAAGATATACAAATAGAGACAAATTCATTCAATCCGCTGCAAAAATAAGCTTTTTTCCGAATCTCCCGGCTTCTGATCAGTCACCGAGGTACTTTCGAAGGTCAGGAAAGTCATTTGTATACTGCCGGATCTCTTTTTTATCGGCCCGCTGACCATGAATGTAGGGCACAATATAGGCCCCAGAAAATCCCGAAGCGAGTACTTTCTTGCGAAAATTATAGGCATCAGCATAGGTGGTGAAAGCGCCCAGAGTATAGCGGTAATAAGCAAAATCCGGCACCTTTTCCACCATGGCATCGGGAAAGGTACTAAGGGCGGGATTATTGTAAACATTTTTTGCGGATGCAATTTGTACTTTATAGCAGAGGGGTTGGTTGGTATTCATTTGATTGAATGAAGAGGAATAATTTTTACCAATAACCGGAACAGAAGTAGGGTCAGGGAGATTTTGGGTATGGGTAAAACCATATTCAATAGTCAGTGGTGCATTGGACATGGTCTTTGCGTCCAGGGCTCGCATGAAAATTTGTTGGGCAGAAACGCCTTTTTGGAGCAAGTAATGACCTGCTTTTTCTGTGGCATTAATGGCTTCGAACAGGCGGGTGGCCAGAGAGTTGTTGCCATGGCTATATGCTGTAATAACCAATTGTAAATCCGGATTTTGCGACAATGTCTGAACAATTTGGTCTAGGGTGGTTTGTCCTTTAGAAATCACCTCCGCAGGATTGTTCAGATTGAGCGAAGGATAGCTGACCGATGAAGCTTCGGGTACTCTCGGATGGGTCAATACAACTGTAGATTCAGGGATGGGGGTTTGGTCAAGTATGCCAATTTCTCCAAAATCATTGTCGCCAGTATTCACGGGTGAGGGGGGGGACGTGTTGGGAACAAAAGGTGTTTCCGGCATCACCGGTGGGGAGTCGTAAGCAATTGCGGGCGGCTCCATTTCCGGAAGGAAATCTTCAAAGTGGGCCACATATAGGTCACGTTTGCCAAACCCCTCCTTGCGCGATGAAGCAAAAAAGGCAGAAACCCCGTCTTTGCTAATGCGGTAATGGGTATCATTGGCACTGGAGTTGATGGGGATTCCCAGGTTAAAGGAGGAAGACCATCGCCGGGTACGTTGGCTATACACCGATTTAAAAATGTCAAAGCCTCCAATGCTTTTTCGGCTGTTATTGGAGCTGAAGTATAGCGTGATGCCATCCCGAGCCAAAAATGGGGTCGTTTCATCAAAAGGCGAATTGATTTCAGGGCCCAGGTTTTCCGCAGGTGTCCACCTGCCATTGACCAAAGAGGAGCGGTAGAGGTCAAGTCCGCCGTAACCACCGGCTCGGCGACTGGCAAAGATCATTAGTGTATCATTGTAGAGAAACATACTCTCATCGTCAAGGGAGGGGTTGAACTGGCTTTGAAAGGGTGTAGAGCTCAAGGTACGATTTTCGACGGTCTTAAAGGTATCAATGACTACGTCTCCATTATTCATCGACCAGCCTTTAAAATAGAACAGCACATTACCCTCGGCATTAAAATCGAGCAAAATTTCGTGTTTGGGGCTATTGAGCAAATAGTGCATGGGGGCAGTAGCTCCCCACCCGGTGTTGGTGTATTGGCAACTATAAATATCACTGTAATATTTGCCCAGTCGATCATCTGGCTGCCCATATTTATTGCGAGGTCCGCCTGTATTCCCTTGACGGATGGAAGAAAAGTAAATTCTATCGAAATAATTGGGGCTCAATACCGGTGCAAACTCATCCCCTTCGGTATTGACACCAGGGCCCATGTTTTCAACTTCTGCCAGTTTTTCGTGGAACTGCAATTCCAATCCATTGGCGGCCCGTCGAATTTCTTCCCGAACCATTTGACGATGCGGATGATCCGGGCGGATGGTCTTGAGGTAGAGTTTGTAATATCTCGAGGCCTCGTCAAATCTGTTTTGAGCATGGTAAATCTTACCCAAGTACAACCAGGTTTCTGGGTATGGCGATTTTTCATCCTCCACCTGCTGCGTGAGCGTGGCCAATGCCTGCTCCAAGTTGTTGAGTTGATAATGACAAACCGCAATGAGAAAACGGCCTTCTTTATCCTGTCGGCTGAGTTGTTTGGAACTGGTCAATACGGCAAGGGCTCTGTCATATTTTGAATGATAGATAAACTCCTTGGCTTGGCGCATTTTTTCAGAGGCCCTCTGCCCGGTCAGTGAAGTGGTGAAAGCGATAAACAATAGAAAGCAGATGCTCCTCATAAGCTGCTGGTTCTGAAAGGATCCTTCATATAGGAACAATGGAGGTATGAACCGGGCAGCTACCCTTTTTCATCCTCCACTATTCTATTCAAAAGATCTCTTAATGGTCTTTTAATCTGTTGGTCATCAGATCTTCCTGTCCGGGTCAAAAGCTTCCAGATAGTCGCCTACTTTACGCAGGAATGAACCACCGAGGAAGCCGTCCACCACACGGTGGTCATACGACATTGACAGGAACATCATGTGACGTACTGCAATGAGATCACCGTATTCGGTTTCCACCACGGCAGGTTTTTTCCGAATGGCCCCAATTGCCATAATGGCAACTTGTGGCTGATTGATAATTGGCGTACCCATTACATTGCCGAAAGTACCCACATTGGTCACCGTAAAGGTGCCATCTTGGACTTCTTCGGGTTTTAGTTTATTATTTCTAGCACGGTTGGCCAGGTCGTTTACTGCTTTAGTCAGCCCGAGCAGGTTGAGCTGATTGGCATTTTTGATCACTGGTACAATGAGATTGCCGGAAGGCAGGGCGGTAGCCATACCAATATTTACGTCCTTTTTGCGGACAATCGTCGAGCCATTCACTGAAATATTGATCATGGGATAGTCGCCGATGGCTTTAGCAATCGCCTCAATGAAAATGGGCGTATAAGTGATCTTTTCACTGTATTGTTGCTGAAAGCTATTTTTCACCTTATTCCGCCAGTTGACAATGTCGGTGACGTCTACTTCTACAAATGAAGTAACGTGCGGAGAGGTATGCTTGGACATGACCATGTGATCCGCAATTAAGCGGCGCATGCGGTCCATTTCAATAATTTCTACATTGCCAGTGGGACTAACAGCTGGTGCCGATTTAGGCGCAGCTGGTTTATCCTGGGGCGTTGTTGGGCTAGACGCCGGTTGAGCAGAGCTGTGGCGATCTTTAAGGTAAGACAGGATGTCTTTTTTTGTCACACGGCCTTGCATGCCACTACCTTTCAACTGCTCCAATTCCGCCATACTGATATTCTCTTCTTTGGCGATATTGCGCACCAGCGGAGAATAAAAACGGCCGCTTGTTGACGTCTTTTCCACAGCGCTTCCAGACGAAACTCCGGCCTCTTCCAATACGGGGGTGGCGACCTGTGGTTGGTGTCCATTGGTCTGTCCATTATTATCCTCCGTGGCGCTCTTCTCAGGAGTTGGGCTTGCTTTTGGAGCAACGGCTTCTCCTTCGGTGGCGATGATGGCGATTACTTTTCCGATTTCGACGGTATCATCCTCCTGGTACAAAATCTCGGCAATAACCCCATCGGTGGGAGAGGGAACTTCAGAGTCAACCTTATCCGTGGCAATTTCCAGGATTGTCTCGTCGGCTTCTACCGTATCCCCTACTTGTTTTACCCATTTTAAGATGGTCGCCTCCATGATGCTTTCCCCCATCTTGGGCATGATTAATTCTACTTGAGCCATAAATTTCGCTTTGTAATAATTTGGTTGTTTTTAGCCTTTTGGCTAATGGTTAGGCAATTCCGCTGCAAAAATAGTCGAATTTGGTGGCACGTCCAAGCAAAGGAGAAAAGCGATCGACAGAGATTTGGGCTTTTCATTGGAGTCTTCTATATTCGCACCAGCAAAAAAAGTGTCTCAAAAGGAAAAAATCCCAAAATTTATAACCAAACCTATTATATTTTATGAATCGATTAACGCAGTTTTTTGCTTTCCTTGTTTTCTTCTCCCTTATTTTAACAACAGCTTGTAAAAAGGAATCCACCAATCGTTGCGGTGATAATTTCAATTATGCACTGGAATTGCAGGCGGAAGCCAATGGATTATCTGCTGCAGCCTCTGTATATGCCAATGATCCTACCACAGAAAATTGTGAGGCGTACAAGGCCGCTGTCCAAGCTTATTTGGATGCAGCTGAAGATCTAGATGATTGTGTATTGGCTTCTGAGCGGGCAGCCTATCAGCAAGCCATTGATGAAGCACGTGATAATTTGAATAACCTGCAGTGTTAGAAGAATCCAATTTTTTCAGGAGCTGGTCTTTGGCTGGCTCCTTTACCTTTTCATTTGTTGTAGAAACCTTTCCTTATAGACCCGCCCGATCGGGATTTCCAGCTTGCCAATTTCTACATCGTGAGCGGTATAGGCTGTAATTTTGTCTTTTGCCACGACAAAGGATTTGTGGACTTGTAGGAACCGATCTTTGGGTAACTCTTTGTAAAAATTGCCAATCGATATTTTGGTGAGAATTTTTTGCTGGGGCAGAATGATTCTAACGTAGTCTTTTAATCCCTCTATATAAAGGATGTGCTCTAATGGCACCCTCACTGTTTTTCGGCCCGCCTTAACCAATATGTGATAGTTGGGCAGTTGCTCTGGTGTATGCTGTTCGGTTAAGTTGACCTGCTGCAGAAATTTATCGATGGCTTGCGCAAAGCGTGGAAAAGGTATGGGTTTGACCAAATAGTCTAATACATTGAGATTAAACCCTTCAACGGCATATTCCCGATAGGCCGTAGTAATGATGATTTGTGGTTTGTTTTGTAAGGAGGCAATGAATTCCAAGCCGGTGAGTTCCGGCATTTGTATATCGATGAAAAGCAAATCGGGTTGTAGGTGGCTAATTTCTGGTAAGGCATCTAGTGGTTCGGTGGTTTGTCCGCAAATCACAAATTGACTGAATTTGGATAAGTGTTTTTCAATCACCCTCAGTGCGAGAGGTTCATCGTCCAGGATATAACATTTGAATTTTGCTATCATGAGCACTCGACTATTTAAATTTTGTTCTTTGACGCCGAATTACGGGATTTGCCAAATTAGGGATTTGCTAGCTTTTTTCGCTGAGCAACGACGGTGACGCGCAATTCAACATGAAATTGTTCCGGCAAATTGCGGATATTCAATTGATGCTTCCCCGGATACAAGAGTTGCAACCTTTTCCTAATATTGGCAAGCCCTAGCCCCCCGTTTACACCCGTATTCGGTTGTTTCTTTTTGGTATTGTGGATTTTAAAAACGATCTGCCGATCATTGGCATGTAGGGTGATGCTTATTTTAAAGATTCCTTGTTGGCCTACACCACCATGTTTGAAACAATTTTCCGCAAAGGGTAACAAGAGCAGCGGGGCCACCATCAGGTCTTTGTGGGATATCCGAATATCCGAATCGACCATTAGTTTTTCGCCATAGCGCAGCTGTTCCAGACCAATGTAGTTTTCCAATAATTTGACTTCTTTGGTCAATGGAACTGTTTCCATATTGGCGCGATAGACCAGATAATCCAGTAATTCGGTTAGTTTCAAGATGCTGTCGGCAGTTAGTTCTGATTGCATTAGGGCCAGACTGTAAATGTTGTTAAGTGAATTAAACAGGAAGTGCGGATGGAGCTGTCCTTTGAGCAATTTGATTTCCGCTTCGGCCCTCGCTTTGACCAATTGCTCATTGAGTTGTTGCTTCTTTTTGTAATCACCTATTATGTAAAGACATACAGCCAGAGCAATGATGGCATAGTCACGAATGATGTTCTTTAAGACCTTACTCACCGGTATTTTGAAATATCGGCCTTCTTCTATGAATATTAGCAATTCCTGCCATTTGATGCGGGCAAAAAGTACAAAAAGCGCTACCACGACAGCCCAAAAGAGAAAAACGGGCCATTTGTTCTTTTTTAGATAGCGGGGTACAACATACCCTGTGAGGAAATAGGTAGAAACAATCAAGACAGGTAGTGACAATAGGGTGGCCTGAAGGAATTTTACAGTCCTTCCCGGTTGGATATGCATCATATTGGCCAGATATTCCGATACTACATATAATATCCAAAAGAAGCTATGTACGATAGTGGTACGTGTATTTTCTCTACTCCAGAGCATCAATCATGGATTTTTGAGTAATTACTTCCTCATTTCATCTGCGAGTACAAAGGTAACTCGTTCAAGTTTTATAAAATGGGAGGTAGTAGATCAACGGTGGTATTGGGTAGATCAACGGTATTGAAATGGATCAATTCTGTTCAAGGATTGGAATTTTACGGATAAAATACAACCGAAAAGAAAATAGGCACCATTTTTAATGGCGGTTATTTGGGATTTCCAGCCAGAATACTATACATTTGTAGGTATTAATGAAAATTATCCCATGACTAAAAAAATACACTCCTCAGAGGGCTGCTTCAGTTCGCAAGAGTCCTTTTTGATTGCATATCATTCATCATCCCTTGGTATTTAAGAGTAATTTTTTATTAAATGAACTGGCATTCGACCGTGTTGTTCATTTTTTGTCATGTTGAATATGCGACTAATCCTCGTTGCATAAAAGGTGCAACGATCATTTGAAATACTGAAATAATTCGTTTTA
>CAXHCA010000198.1:0-8782 GCA_964015035.1 uncultured Saprospiraceae bacterium | reverse complement strand
TTTGGTTTATTTGGGCCTCGGTTCCGGAGGAACCAAATCTTTGTAGGAACGGTCAGGAGAGGAATTGCGCACCAGCGGTGCGCTATCTAAATAAAATCCAGGGCGAAATAAATCTTAGCCAACCATTAAAACCGATTCCGGAGGAACCAATCCTTTGTAGAAACGGTCCTTAGGGGGAATGCGATTGGTGTAATGAGGCGGTTGAGGCGGGAGGATTTCCCAATCTCAGTCCTAACACCTTCACAGTGTCTGAATAAAGCGATTGGCGGCGGCGATATTAGTAGCGAGGGGAATATTGTGCACATCGCAGAGGCGCATCAGCATATTGACATCGACTTCGTGAGGGTGTTTGCCTAGTGGATCGCGAAAGAAAATAACCATATCAATTTTCCCTTCCACGAGTCGGCTGGCAATTTGGGCATCACCTCCTACCGGGCCACTTTGCATTTTTTCCACCTCGAGACCTGCCCGCTCCAGATGAGCGCCCGTGGTACCGGTAGCAATGAGGTGGATGTTTTTTTGTTGAAACAATTCAATATGATCTCTAATGAAAGCGACCATATCCGCTTTTTTTCCGTTGTGAGCAATGATGGCAATGATCATATAAACCTTAAAGTTTACTTAAAAGGCCGTGAGGCGGACCATTCAAGTGTTAAAAAGGCCTAAATTTGCAGCGAATTTTTTGAATTCTTTAAAATAAACCAAGTAAAATGAAGAAACTGGTATTAAATCTCGTCGCACTTGCCCTTTTGATGATGGGGACATTGCAGGTGAATGCACAAATCAGAACACCTCAAGCAAGCCCAACTGCTAAGTTTTCGACCACTGTCGGTTTGACCGATGTGACCATCGAGTATTCTCGTCCTAGCGTAAAAGAACGCACCATTTTTGCTGCTGATGGATTGGTGCCTTATGGCAAAATGTGGAGAACTGGAGCTAATTCTGCCACTAAAATCTCCTTCAGTGATGATGTAAAGCTAGGTGGCGTAGAAGTAAAGAAAGGAGACTATGCCATTCTGACGATTCCTTCTGCCAACGAGTGGAAGTTCTTGCTACATACCTACGAAAGTGGTAGCTGGAGTAGCTATACCGACAAAGAACCGACTGTTAGCTTCACCGCACCGGTAAAGAAAAGTGGCAACATGGTCGAATCTTTTACGATTGACTTGAATAACTTGAAAAGTACGGGCGCTTCCCTCAACTTCTCTTGGGACAAGACGATGGTCAGTGTTCCTTTAGAAGTGAACGTTGACGATCAGGTAATGGCCAATATCAAGAAGACTTTGGCAGGTCCTACCGGCAATGACTACTACGCCGCAGCTTCCTATTACCACGAAAGTGGTAAGGACCTGGAGCAGGCACTACAGTGGATTCAAAAAGCGACCAGTGTAGACGAGCCTATGTTCTGGCAGGTACGTCGTGAGGCATTGATTTTGGCAGACCTGAAAAAGTATGACGCAGCGATTAAAACTGCTCAAAAATCAATGGAACTGGCTCAGAAAGCAGAAAACGATGATTATGTACGTATGAACAAGAAGTCTATCGAAGAGTGGTCTAAGATGAAATAATGGAATTTATTTCATATTGATGGACACATCAAAAGAAAAGCCGCCAGTTGTAATGACTGGTGGCTTTTCTGCTTTTGGTATCTTGATTTTCCAATCATTTATTCCGATTTATTGATTCTTCCCATTATATTTGAGTGCATGTTTGGAGGTGGTCCCTGAAGTATATTCGGGCAAGCTATTCAGTCCCGGTAAAACCGGGATTTTGGAACCTCACTTCGGCTGTTTTTTCGTCCGTCTCGGCTCAGCCAAGATGAACACAAAAATAAGCTGCCTGAGAACCCAAAACCTGCAATTTTCGCTGCTAAAGCACCACCTCCAAACAAGCACTGAGTATAGGTTCAGCGATCCAACCTCACTCACTACCTAGAAAACACAATAAACTAATTTCCCGGTTCTATAATATTTCCCCGTTGTATCAGGCATAAGAAGTGGAGTAGCAGCGGTATATTTTTTTGCAGATTGGCCGCAAAAGTAATTTGTCAAGAGACTATTTTTCAATACAAAACGATAAAACGTAACAACATGAATGATCGTCGTCAATTTCTCCGGTACAGTGGAGTCATCACTGCCGGTGCGCTGATTTTACCACAGTGGGCCTGTAATAATGCAGCAACCGAAAATAGCGAAACCGGTACGGAGGCCGGAAGTGAAGCAGAAATGGCCAAAGGTTCGCTAGACAACTTTGGTTTGCAGCTCTACACCTTGCGAGCGGATTACCCAAAAGACCCTAAGGGGGTCCTGGCCAAAGTGGCCGAGTTTGGTTACACCCAGGTAGAAGGTTACGAGGGGGATCAAGGCTTGTTCTGGGGCATGTCTCATACGGAGTACAAGGAACATCTCGATGCACTTGGGCTGACCATGGTATCCAGCCATTGTCGCATCAACGAAAATTTTGAAGAGAAGGCTGCGCAAGCTGCCGAAATCGGCGTAAAATACCTGATTGCACCTTATATTGGCCCACAGCCTACCTTGGACGATTACAAGAAAATTGCCGAAACCTTCAATGAGAAAGGGGAAATCTGCAAACAGAACGGGCTGCGGTTTGCCTACCACAATCACGCCTATTCCTTTAAGGAAACGGAAGGCCAGATTCCACAGGAGGTTTTTATGGACAACACCGATCCGGGATTGGTCGATTTTGAAATGGACATTTACTGGGTAGTGACCGGTGGTGCTGATCCGATTGCCTATCTGGAAAAATACCCAAACCGCTGGCGCCTGTGTCATGTGAAGGATCGCCTGAAAGAAGCGCCTGCTACCGAAGAGGATGCTTCTACGGATTTGGGTACGGGCTCAATTGATTATCCCAAGATTTTGGGCGTAGCCGAGAAAATGGGCATGGAATACTACATTGTAGAGCAGGAACGCTACGATAATTCCACGCCGATGGAGAGTGCGAAGGTGGATGCAGAGTATATGAAGACATTGAAGTTTTCCTAAAGAGGTTGGGCGGAAAATTAGTGAAGGGGAAATTTGAATGATCAAAATTCAGCTTTCCCCTTACTGCCGAATCATTTTTCCATGGCCGATCACTTCGTTTTCCATAGATAAGGTATAAAAAGGGTGCGTCAAAGTTGCCGACTTTGACGATCAGGGAATACTTTTCGCCAGCAAATCCGACCTCCAGACATGCTCTATGGGTTAATCTGTAGGTTTTCTGTTTTTTACAAAATTGGGCCACCGCTCCAGATAATTGATGAAATTTTCGCTTAGTCCCTCCTTTTGTAGATAGGCTACTGAAACAGGTGTTTCTATTGGGGTGAAATCCGGATTTTCAATCACCTTTACCGGGAAATCATGATGAAGAATGGCCGAGCGCCCAATGGTGACAAAGTCGACACCGGTGGTCAATACTGCTCTGACCTCCCTAGCGTCCCTGATTTTACCGGCTACAGTCAATAACACCTGCTTATAATTAAGGTCGGTGAAGTATTTCAATAAAGTTTTATTCTTAAACTCTTCCTCTTCGGGATATTTAAAGCAGTCCCAGAGAGAGATATCCAAAAAATCAACCTTCCCGCCATCGATCAGCCTTTGCGCTACCTCTTTTATTTCTGGGAGGCTCATGCCAAATCTTTCCGGTGAGAGTCGGACTCCTAGGAGGAATTGCTGGCCACAGGCTGCTCTGATACCTTCAATGATTTCGAAAAGTAGCCGAGATCGATTCTTCAGACTTCCGCCATATTCATCTGTTCGGTGGTTGATTTCCGCACTCAAAAATTGGGTTAGGATATAGCCATGAGCTCCGTGCACTTCTACACCATCGTAACCGCTGTCTTGTGCGCGGATGGCTGCTTTTATGAAATCCTCTTTTAGTTGCTGGATCTCTTTTGAAGATAATGCTCTAGCCCCATGTTTCTCATTTTCAGAGGGACAAACCGGGCTTTGTTGAATTAAATTCGCAGGAGCGCGCATACCCGCGTGATGCAATTGAATAACGGCAAGGCTACCATGGGATTTAATGCTTGCTGCCAGGCGTTGGTGTCCAGTGATATGTTTATCGGAATAAATACCCAATTGACGGGGAAACCCCTGACCAATCCGCTGAATGTGTGAGGCGCAGGTCATAACCAGCCCAAATTGCCCTTCGGCCCGCATTGTTAGCCAGCGGAATTCTTCCTCCGAAAGCTGACCATCGTCAAAACTTTGGGTATTGGTCATGGGGGCAAGCATGAATCGGTTTTTCATTGTTACACCACAAGGGAAGGACAGGGGCGTTTCAGGAGCGTTGGACATCATCAGTTTAGTTTGATTTTCTTGCAATAACTCTGCCTCGTTTCGACGCTTATTTGTTAGCACTCTTTATTTAATTTCAATACACTTTAATTTTTTTGGGGCTGGCTAAGTACTTGTTTGGAGGTGGTCCCTGAAGTATATTCGGGCAAGCTATTCCGTTCCGGTAAAACCGGGATTTTGGAACCTCACTTCGGCTGTTTTTTCGTCCGTCTCGGCTGAGCCGGGATGTACTCAAAAATGAGCCTTGCGAGAGCCCAAAATCTAGAATTTTCGCTGCTAAAGCACCACCTTCAAACAAGCACCAACATAATGGCCTTAGAAGTTGCTAACCGGGTTAGGAAATCGAAAAGGAAGATCATGGACTGAGGCAAAGCGTCAGAAAGCGCGCGTACATTGTTTATTAACTTTTAAATTCCTGATATTCCTTCCAAATATCCTCAATGATTTTACCAGCAGATTTAATGTTGTTAATATCATTTACACTTGTTCCTGCATATAATGTCATGGCTTCTATCTCACCTGATACATTGGATGTAGGCGCACTAAAACTATATCTTTCTATATCTTTTCCAACTGGGTTCTTACCCAAAATATCATGTTCTCCTGGTCTATTACCTACACTGGGGCAACCATCAGATTCCCACAAGTTAAATGTTGAATTTCGGATTATTCTGTGTGTTGCATTATCCCAACCTTTGTTCATACAAACAGTCAATACAGTATCATCTGTCTTTGAATTAACAAGAGTTTCTTTATAGATTTGATGAGCCCCACTTTCTTGAGACACTACAAAACGTGTTCCCATAACAGCACCAGATGCACCAAGATTTAAATAATGATTAAGATGCTTTCCCGTAGATATGCCTCCAGAAGCAAAAACTGGAATTTTGTCAATGGCTACTTCTAGAACTTCTGAAAGCACGTTTTCAAGGTTTTTAGAAGCTTGAACATGACCACCAGCTTCCACCCCCTGACAAACCAAATAGTCCGCTCCCAAAGCCATAGCTCTAATAGCACTTTGCTTACTACTTACTTGAATTCCCATTTTTGCATTGAAAGATTTAATTAAATCGATCAATGAGTCACACGGCATTCCCCAAGAAAACTGGATAATTTTCACATCTAACTCAAGCGTTCGCTTAAGTGCTCTTGGTTCAAAATTTAAAACAAAATTGGCGTAGACAGGTTTTGATGAAAGAGATTTAAATTTTAAGATTTTACGTTCAGCATCTTCTGGACTTGACCAGCTCAGTGCTAAACCACCTAAGCCACCCGAATTAGAAACAGCAGCTGCTAATTCTGGAGTTACGATTCCTCCAATAGGAGCTTGAATAATAGGATACTTTATCTCTAACATTTTATACATTAGCCTTGTTTTGTGATAACGAACTGATAATCAGAAGTCTTACTTTTGCTAAAAATTAATTTAATGGCGATAAGTTACAAAGAAATCCGGAATGATTACCTCCAAACATGCGCTTAAGAAAATCTTCACAGCGGGTGGGCCAAAAGAGCTTTGCACTGCGAACCAATGAGGTGAAAAACAATCTTTACATGCTCTAAAAAGCACAAACCTATAATGCGCTCAATTAATTATGCAAATTAAACTTCTTCGGTTATTATTAGTCCAACCCCCCAATAATCCATTGGTGCGATTAGCCTTGAATAATGGCTTCATTTTTCCGGCTGAAAGTATTGGGGGTGCTGAACATTAATTGGCAATTATCTCTACTTCAATCCACTAACATGAAAAAATCCATATTTACCCTTCTGTTTGTTTCACTTATCTGCTTTCTCTATTCTCAAGGTTATTACTATCCCCCCACCGGAAGTGACGAATGGGAAATGCTGGATTACACCGATCTCAATTGGTGTGCAGAAAAGGTCGATTCCATGATTGATTACGCCGGAGAAAATGAAGTAAAGTCTTTGCTGATTCTCAAGGAAGGGAAGATGGTCTTAGAGCATTACTTCGGTACTTATACCCAGGATTCCATTTGGTATTGGGCCTCAGCGGCCAAGAGCCTGGTGGCTTCCCTTACGGGAATGGCGCAGGAAGAGGGCTACCTTTCCATCGATGATCCCACTTCTGATTATCTCGGAGTTGGTTGGACCGGTACGACACCGGAAAATGAAATACAGGTGACCATTCAACATCAACTCCGCATGAATACCGGCTTGTATGACCCCAATGAGGCGGTGGGCGAAATTGCCAATTGCCTGGATCCCGAATGCCTGCAATACAAGACCGATCCCGGCGATAGCTGGGCCTATTTTAATTCGACCTACCGACTGGTGCAGGATGTATTGGTTGAAGCCACCGGTGTGGGTAAAAATATTTATACCCCTACGCTCCTGGGCAACAAGATTGGCATGGAGGGCTTTTGGTTTGGTTATCTATATTTTAGTCGGGCCAGAGACATGGCCCGTTTCGGACTTTGGGCATTGAGCGAAGGCAGCTGGGATGGCACACAAGTGATGACGGATACCGACTATTTTCACGATATGGTCAATACTTCACAGGACTTGAATTTATCCTACGGATACCTTTGGTGGCTCAACGGTAAGGAAAGTTATATGCTACCGGGTGGTTTGCCAACAGTTTTTCCGGGGCCCATCTTCCCGGATGCGCCGCAGGATATGTACGCGGCACTGGGCGCTAACGGACAATGCATTTTTGTCGTACCTAGTTTGGATATGGTGGTGGTCGTACAAAGCAATGCTATTGACAACAGTCTGATTGGCAATATTACTTTTCAAAATGAACTATGGGCCAAAATTCTTGACCTGGAATGTACCACTACTGCTACTGATGACCTCGCAGTGGTTGATATACAAATCAGTCCCAATCCGGCGATCGATGTTATTCGCCTTACGGCAAATGAGCCCATCGCACTGGTTCGACTATTGGATTTGCAGGGACGGACGCGGTTGCTAAAGTCGGATTTGGGAACAAGTGCGGAATTAATCATTGAACAAGTGCCCTCCGGCG
Organism: uncultured Saprospiraceae bacterium; assembly: GCA_964015035.1. GTDB lineage: Bacteria > Bacteroidota > Bacteroidia > Chitinophagales > Saprospiraceae > BQJU01. The sequence goes on along the minus strand of CAXHCA010000198.1, from coordinate 1,486 downwards.
TTTATTACCTGCATCTACAAACTGACCATGGGGCAGAAGTGACTCGTAAGTTGGTGAAACAGGAGTGATTTATTTATTGGAAGGAATGGAAGCATTTGTGGGGTCTGATATCTATGAGGATCGGTATTGCTTCCATTTCAAGCAGCTATTTCATTAACCGATAGTGAGCATTGGCAATCCGCCTTGCAAGGGAAAGTCTTTTCCGTTTTCACAGGATCCCAAAATTTTTTTCCAACCCCGCTTTATGGGTGAAAAATTGCTTAAATCACCCGCAAAATTGTCATTCCTGCTCGATTTGTTTTGAAGATTAGTGCGGTTCGGACATCTTTGGTGAAAAGATCACCTTCTTTGACAAATGGCGTGGTCAGGCTAAAAGGGCAAGCACAAGCGCCTGCCAGAAGCATTGATTGGCCTTTTCGATTGACTCTGAATCACGCAATTTGTCAAAGAACCAAAGATTAAGAATGGTAGAACTGAATCGCATATTTTTTATCCTGTTTCTTGTAGGAACGGTGGTTGCTCCTACCTATTTATTGGCTCGAGCCAATGCTAAAGCATCAACCTCTTCTCTTTACTTTGAGGATGTTAGTTTGACGCATCTACCCATTATGGTGCTTCAGGGCAGAAGCATGGATGCCAAATCCTTTGATGCCGATGGCGACGGCGATTTAGACCTTCTGATTGCCAATGAACATGCTTTTAATATCCTGCTGATCAACGACGGTAAAGGCGGCTGGATGGACGAAACGGAAAAGCGACTGCCCACATCGGAGAAAACCACCCAAGATGTGGAGGCCGGTGATCTTGACGGAGATGGAGATTTAGATCTGATTTTTGGCAATGAAGACGATTCGGAGCTCCTAATCAACAATGGCAAAGGCCAGTTTCAGGATGAAACGAAAAACCGCTTACCGCTCGTAGCCGGGCAATGGGAAACCCGCGAGGCTGATTTCGGCGATATCGACGGTGATGGCGACCTGGATTTGTTTCTGGCCAATGTCAATTTTCGACAAAACAAGGATGCACAGAACCGGCTGCTGATCAACGATGGCAAAGGATTTTTTACCGATCAAACGGAGGCATTATTACTCAATGAGAAAATGCATACGGTTGACGGCGACTTTGCCGACATTGACGGCGATGGGGATCTGGATATCATTACCGGCAATGGGTTCGGTAATAGTTACAACGCCTATTTCATCGATGATAGCGGGAAGCTTCAGCGCGCAAGTGCTGAAGTCTTTCCGCCTTCTGCTGTGGGAGACGGCATTGATTTGGAAATGGCGGACTTTAATAGCGATGGCCATCGGGATTTGTACCTGTGTAATTTTCTGGGGGACGACTTTCTTTTGTTTGGCAAAGGCCCCTCGGTAGCTGAACTCATCGACCGGCATGCGGCGGCAATGGGAGGGCGGGAGCGCTGGCGCAGTATGAAAAAATAGCCGAAGTGAGGTTCCAAAACCTGTGATTTGCAGCCTGAATAGCT
>CAXHCA010000197.1:0-9074 GCA_964015035.1 uncultured Saprospiraceae bacterium | reverse complement strand
CAGCGTCAGCCAAACCATTACGGTACTGGATGATACCCCGCCCGAAATTCCGGTTCCTCCCGCAGATTTGAACCTGCAGTGTGCCAGTGGTATCCCCGCCGCCACCGACCTGACCGCAACAGATAATTGTGACGGTGCCATCACCGCCAGCCCAATCACGGTGATCACACCTGGTGCTTGCGCCAATGACTTCACCACAGTCCGCACCTGGACCTTCACCGATGCTTGTGGCAATACCAGCAGCGTCAGCCAAACCATTACGGTACTGGATGATACCCCGCCCGAAATTCCGGTTTATCCGGCAGACCTTGTTTTGCAGTGTGCCAGTGACGTACCGCCGGCAATAGACATAACCACTACCGACAACTGCGACGGTCCTATTACGGCGAGCCCTACAATACAGGTTTTCCCCGGCACAAGTGTCAATGACTTTGTCGAGGTGCGTACCTGGACATTTACCGATCAGTGTAGCAATAGCACTTCGGTTAGCCAAGTCATTACGGTTCAGGACAATACCCCGCCAACGGTGGTCTGTAAAAACCCAACGGTTACCTTCAACGGTGAAAGCACCTTATCTATCGCATCTTCCGACGTTTTTGATGCCGTGGCTTCTTTTGATAATTGTACCGGACCGGTCACCTTCAACGACATGAGTCAATCTGATTTTAGCTGTAGCGATGTGGGCAGCATTATCCCTGTAACAGTATCCGGTTACGACATCACTGGCAATTTGAATTTCTGTACTGCCAATGTCGCGATTTCTGGCTTACCCTGTGGCTTTATAAATGTTGAGGATGGTATTGGATGCCCGGATGGCAGTAACGCAACCTATGATGCCAACACGGGAGCTATTTCAGTGACAAGTAACGGTTGTTCTCCTAACAACGTATTTCAGGATGAAGCGGCCTTTGTAAAATACGACCTATGTGGAAATGGCGAAATCATTGTACAGGTAACCAATGTTACCGGTAATGGCTGGGCGGGCATTACCATGAGAGAACCTCTTTCTCCCGGAGCGAAAAAGGTAGCTCTTTTCAGCAATCTGAGTGATTTTATTCGCCGGGAAGTCCGCTTTCAGAATAACGCACCGGCCAATCCGCAAAACACCTATCGACCGAATTCTCCCTGGTTGCGCATCAAGCGCAAAGGCAATAAATTTACTGGCTATGCATCTACTAATGGCAACAACTGGGTCAAAATCTTCAATTATAGTATTTCAATGACCTCCTGTATACAAATGGGACTGGTGGTGATTAGCAACACCCCCGGAGAGACCGTTACCGGAACCTTCAACCCTATTTTGATCAATGGTGGCAGCATATTACCGCTGAGCATACCAGATAATGACCATCAGGTTGTAGAAAACAACCAGGCGCTACCGATTCAGGAGTTTAGCTTATTTCCCAACCCATCCAAACAAATGCTCTACGTAGATGCAGCAAGCTACTCCAATGAGGAAATTCAGGTGGTGATTTACAATCAATTTGGGCAGAAATTCCTGCAACAAAAAATTGAAGTTGCACCGGTTGAGCCGCTACCGTTTGATCTGAGTACACTTCCGGCCGGTATTTACTGGTTGAGCGTGATATCCCGAGCAGGGCAACAATCCAAACAGTTTTTAAAGGCTAAGTAACATTAGATAGGACTAAGTGCATGTTTAAATCTCGTTTTTGTTGATTAAAATAGTTCATTTTGAGTCCAAAGGATGAATTTTAATATAGAAGTTGTCTAAAGTGAGCCATTTTGTTTGTTACAAAATGGCTCTTTTTCTATACTTAGAGATGTGGGATTCATAACAGTCCGATTTCGACAGGCTAGCGATTTTTGCTTCCAATCCGGGTGCAGCCCCACCCCAGCTGACCTGCATTTCCCTAGCAAACATGCCTTTTACGTAAAAAAAACAAATAGGTTTCACTCCAACGGCTTTATTTTGTTTTTTCTCATTTGTGCTTGTTTTAATTAAAATTTCCTGTTTATTTTGCAGGACCCTCCAAAACGATTTTTATCAACATCCATTTTTATTTTTGTCATTGGCTTTGCTAGCCGATTTAATGAGTCCCCTTTTTAGCAAAAGCATGCCCTTTCATTTGCTCTCCCCCCATTGAGACGGCTTCACAGATAAATATTTAGAAAGTAATCGCTTTCTGAAGCGTGTACTATTTATAGTTTTATAATCAAAACCTAAATCAATTATTATGGTAAAAATTCTATTCCCCAGAATTTCAGCAACATTGTGCTGTCTACTGGTTGGATTATTGGTCTTTTCAACATCTGTCGGCGCTCAAAGCCAGGCTAAAGTGCCAGGACAAGCGGACAGTCCTACTGCTCAGACTAAGACCAACAAAAGCCCAATAAATCCAGCGCAGCGCGTGGCTGTAGCCAAATCTACCGCAGCAGTTTTTCAACAGGTTGATCTTTTTGACACCAAAAACAAATCTACGGCGGCGGCCTATGACCAAGCTGTAACCAATGGTGTCGTCTTTGACCTGAACACGGATAAAGTAGCCAGCTTCCTACAAACGAACCCGGATCAGTTCACCATGACATTACCGGCGGTTTACGGCAAAAAGGATTTCAAATTAGAACTGGTACGTTCTAATGTGATTAGCAGCGGTTTTCAGGTGTATACCAGTGGTAAGCCTGGTCAACCACTTAATTACACCCCTGGTCTACACTACCACGGCATCGTGCAAGGAGATGAAAACTCCCTGGTCGCCATTAGTGTTTTCGACAATCAGGTGATGGGCCTAATTGCTAATAACGATGGCAATTATACCATTGGCAAACTGGAAAATTCTGACCGCGGACATATTATTTACCTGGGAAGTGACCTAAAACAACTTAACGAATTCATTTGTGAAACAGAAGATGATGGTTTTCAGTACCGGGATGGAGATCTTGAATACACTGCGGAAAAAGATGCAGGCGATTGTGTCGGAGTCTATATAGAAGTTGACCGAAGCTTGACGATCGGTGCAGGTGGTGCGGTCCAGGCTACCAACATGGTTACAGGAGTCTTCAATCAGAGCGCCATCCTATATGCAAATGAAGGCATCTCTACCAACATTTCTGAAATTTTTGTCTGGACTACCCCCGATCCGTATAGTGGACCATCTGCAAGTCAGTACCGAGCTCAGTTTCAAGCTAATACGGGTGCTTTCAACGGTGACTTAGGACATTTAGTAGCCCTGCACAACGTAGGAGGACAAGCAGCGGGTTTTAGTGGGCTTTGTAATGCAAATACAGATGAAAGTCTGTGTTTTAGCGGATTCTCCAGTTTGAATTTCAACAATGTACCTACTTATTCCTTTAACGTACAGATTTTCACACACGAACTCGGACACTTATACGGTTCTCGCCATACGCATGCCTGTGTTTGGAACGGCAACAGTACGGCTATCGACGGATGTGCGGGATATACCGAAGGGCCATGTGCCCTTCCGCCTTCGGCAAATCCGGGAACCATTATGAGTTATTGCAACCCTAATATCAACTTTAACGAAGGGTTCCACCCCCAGCCTAGTGCCGTGATCAACAACCGTGTAAATAATGCCTCTTGCCTGTCTCCATGTGGTGCAACTAACAATGACTTGTGTAGTGGTGCTATCGAACTGGAGTGTGGCACGCCTGTCTTTGGCTCCACAATAGGATACGGAGCTAGTGATGCTCCGACATCGTGTAGCGCTTCTGTTTATCCAAGTGAAGGAGCATGGTTTACCATTACTGTACCCACTGATCAGATTGTAACCATCAGTACCGATAATCCTGGAACAGATAATCTTTTTGATACTGGCTTAACTGTCTATACCAGCGCCAATGGTTGTGGAGGTCCTTACACCTGCGTTACTGTAAATGATGATGCTGACGGACTACAGTCTACCGTGATGTTTACCGCAACGGCCAATGTAACTTATTACATCTATCTGGACGGCTTTTTAAACGATACTGGTGATTATGAGTTATCAGTAGAATGTGAAGAACCTTGCCAGGCACCTACAGCGGTATGTCAAAATACCACTGTTCAGCTTGATGCTAATGGCAATCGTTCCATCACTGTTGCTGCTGTAGATGGTGGCAGCACCGCTGAGTGTGGATTACTGTCCCTTGCCGCATCACCTTTTTCTTTCAACTGCAGCGATGTAGGTGCTAACATGGTTACCTTAACCGTAACTGACATCAACAATGACTCTGACAATTGTACTGCAACCGTAACCGTTGAAGATAATATTCCTCCGGTGATTACCTTGTGTCAGGGTAACCCTGTAGATTTTAACGGAGAGGATCGATTTCTGTCAGAAGATTATATTGATTTCGATGCTACCGATGCCTGTGGCATTGCTTCCATTTCCTACAATCCGGTATACATTTACTGTGACGAGTTAGGAGAAACCGTTCCGGTAACCGTAACGGTAACCGATGTAAACGGCAACTCGAATGATTGTGTAGCCAATGTCCTGGTCACTGGTCTGCCTTGTGGCTGGATGGACTTTGGTGATGACGGTATCGGCTGTGAAGACAGCAATGATGCAAGCTATGATGTACCATCTGAAACCTTCACCCTGGTTAGCGAAGGTTGTTACTCTAACAACTGGGCGGCTGATGATGCAGCCTATGTCAAGTACGAACTGTGCGGTGATGGAGAGATCATCGCACATGTAACCGCTTTCAACCCTATTGCCGGCGGCTGGGCAGGTATCTCTGCTCGCGAAACCGAAGCTCCAGGTGCCAAGAAGGTTGCATTGGCGACTAATCTTGGTAGCCTCCTGCGTCGGGAAATCAGAACCACTACCAATGGCTACTCGATTCCACAGCAGTTTTTCAGCCCGGGTAAGACCTGGTTGAAATTGGTGCGCAATGGCAGCATGTTTATCGGTTATGCTTCTATTGATGGCAATACCTGGCAGATGGTCATGTATGCAAATGTGGCAATGACAGATTGTATCCAGTTTGGATTATACGCTACCAACACCAACGGTGGTGTCTTTACTGCCAGCTTCGACAACGTAGAAGTCTTCGAAGCAGGGGCGTTACGTCTGCCGGAAACAGGCACAGGTATTGTGGATGCTCAGTCACTAGATGCCGCAGATTTCTCCGTATTCCCGAATCCGGCGAAGGAGCGCATTGAGGTGGATTTGAGCAACTACTACGGCTTGCAGGCTCAGGTAGAAATCCTGAACCAACTGGGTCAGCCTGTTCAATTGCGTCAGTTGAAAGAAGTGGGTTCCAGCCCGGAACAATTTGACGTAAATGACCTGAATAACGGCACTTACTTCATCCGTGTCACAACCGATAAAGGAGATAAAGTGAAACGATTCATTATTGTAAAATAGATTTTGAATATTCAATAAAAATTTGGCCGGTACCCTACTTTGAGGATACCGGCCTTTTTAGTATATTTAAACTTCGTTTTTGATAATTCAAATAATCCATTTTAGATTCGAAGGATAAATTTTAAAAATCCTCTTATTTAGAAATAAATTTTTCTAATATTTTGTAACAAAATCCTTTCCTCTCCGTATTAAGCAAATAACGACCCTTCACAAATAAACGACGCCCCACAATAAACGACTATCTGAGTACCCTTCTAAATGCTGTAACAAATATAATCTTACCCCCCGTAAGATGACGACCTTCACAAATTAAGTTTTGACTCCAGTTATTAAAACACAGCTGTAGACAAGCATAGCATTGCTATACTGTTTTCCAATTCTTTTACCAAGGAATTGGTACGCTTGCTATGTATCGACATTGGAAAAATTAAATTTATAATATTCCTAAATCTCGAACATCATGATTAAACCTTTAAGCTTGCTAATGGCTTGTTTATTGTTTATGGGCACCCTTAGTGCTCAAACATCCCCCCGAAACCTTGGGACAACAGACCAAGCACTTACTTTCCTAACTCAAAAATTAAACCAACATCCTGCTTTAAAAAAATGGCAGCAACAAATTGAAACCCGGCTATCGGCAGCTTCAACAACAGATCAATGGACCATTCAGACACAAAAAAGTGGGGAGCAATTCACCACTGAACTTTACCAAAATGGACAACTTGCCCTGCAATTGCACACCTCCAATGTCTCCATCAACGGTCAAAACTGGCTGGATTATGAACGCCCTGTTTTTAAAGGCAAAGCCGTAAATTACCAAAGTCCGGCGCTCAACAAAACCTTCCATGAGTACCAAGTCTATCAGCTGGATATTGACGGCATCAATGCGTTGGCAAAACAGGCACAAAGCCAACCTTTGACCTTTCAGTTGGAAATGGGCAAGGAATTTATCTGGGACCTCAACCTCCAGCCCAACCGACTATTTGCTGAAGGGTTTCAATACAAAGTATTGACTACCAAAGGAATCAAGTATGTTGACGCACCGAAAAACACCATTTTCAAAGGTAAAACGGCCCAAAATGATGACGTACGGTTGACAATCGTTGACAACTACATCAAAGGTGTCATTCGTCAGGGAGACAAAGAATACTTCATTGAACCCATTGCCGGTATGGTTAAAAATGCCGCGGCTAATCTTTACGTCGTATACGATGCAGAAGAAGTTCACGAACACCCTGAGCTTTCCTGTGGCACCGTGGAAGTGGAGGAAAGAAAACCCCAACTTCCACATCAGCCCTCTGAAAAAATGGCCACTTGCCAAAAGGTAGAGCTGGCCTTGGCCGGCGCTTTTGACATGGTCACGAAATTGGGAACCGTTGACGATGTAGCTCAGCACATTATTGACATCACCAACCAAATGGAATTGCTCTATGCACCCTTTGATCTCAATTATTGGATCACGGATCTTGTTATTCCTGCATCCTCCGGTGCTGACCCCTGGAGTACCAGTGCCTTTATGGATATTCTGCTGCCTGATTTTGCCACTTGGGGCAATACTGGTGGCAATTTTGCACAACACGACATCGGGCAGCTATGGGTAGCGCGGGATGTATTTCGGGGTTCCGAGGCAATGCCTGAATATAACTTGATCGGCCGTGCAGATGGTATTGGAGTGGTGTGTACTGCCGATCGTTACAATGTATGTGAAGACTTTTCCTCCAGCATGAACTGCCTGCGCGCACTTAGTGCTCACGAAATTGGCCACCTATGGGATGGCACTCATGGAAATTCAGATGATGGGATTACCATCATGTCACCAAGTATAGTTTGTGGTGCCACCACATTTAGTGCCTCCAACACCAGCGACATTCAAGACCACATCGACTCTCGGACCTGTTTGGATGATATCACTTGCTGTAACCTGGAGGTGGACTGTTCGAATGTTACCGATCAAAGTTTGTCTTGTTACGCTGATCTCCCCTCAACCGACGCAAACCTACCTATTATCCTTGATTTTTGTGGTTCTACCGCCGTTTCCATATTGACCATCATCCCTGGCAATAATGGCTGTCCTGGCAATCCTAGAGTTATTACCCGTACCTATTTCATTGCTGATGATGAATTTGGTACGGAGGCAGAGTGTATGCAAACCTTTACCGTACAAAGTACCAGCGGGCCTACCATTAACTGTACGGTAACTTCCGCCACTGAGTCACTGGATGGTAATTGTGAATTTACCGTTCCCGATTATATCGGTACTGCAAGCGCAACCGCCGATTGTAATTATGGCGTAACGATTACACAATCACCACTACCCGGCACCACACTTTCGGGTGAGGGTAACAACGTGATCACACTAACGGCAACGGACGATTGTGGCCGCTTTACCAGCTGCGATATCACGTTGACGCTCGAAGACAATGAACCACCTGTGGCCGTATGCAAAGACCTGACGGTAACCTTCAATGGTGAGGAGGAATTTGTTTTAAAACCTGAAGAAGTATGGGATGAAGTCGCTTCCAGTGACAACTGTGGACTAGCTGGCGTAACGGATATTGATCCGGCAGCCATTCTTTGTGAAGATTTGGGTGATGTGGTCCCTGTCACGGTGACTATTGAAGATATTTATGGCAACGAAGCCACTTGTGTTTCTAATGTAACCGTCGAGGGGCTGCCCTGTGGATGGATGGATTTTGGTGATGATGGTATCGGTTGTGAAGACAGCAATGACGTGAGTTATGACGTTCCTTCCGAAACCTTCACTTTGGTCAGCGAAGGTTGCTATTCTAATAACTGGTCTGCTGATGATGCGGCCTATGTCAAATATGAACTCTGTGGTGATGGAGAACTGGTGGCTCATCTGGCCTCCCTCAGTCCACTAGGTGGCGGTTGGGCTGGTATCTCGGCTCGGGAAAGTGAAGCAGCCGGCTCTAAAAAAGTAGCACTGGCCGCTAATCTAACCAATTTAGTTCGCCGTGAAATCAGGACAACGACCAATGGCTATTCTGTTCCACAGCAGCTCTTCCGCCCGGGGGCAACCTGGCTAAAACTGAGCCGCACCGGCAATCAATTTGTCGGCTCTGTATCAAGCAATGGTATCAACTGGCAAATCGTGCTGGTAGCCAATGTGCCGATGAACAACTGTATCCAGTTTGGCCTCTACGTTACCAACACCAATGGAGGAACCTTGACGGCTGACTTTGACAATGTGGAAGTCATCGAAAATAGTATTCTGCCCTTTAGTGTTCCGGAGATCGGAACGGAGGTAACCAATCAGGATATCTCACTGAATTTTACGGCTTTCCCAAATCCAGCCAAGGAGGAACTCTACCTCGATTTACACCAATATTATGGACAATCTGTTGCCATCCAGATGGTGAATCAATTTGGCCAAAGTATCGTCTTACGGCAGTTGGATGAGGTAGGAAGTGCTCCGGAAAAACTAGATATCTCAGGCGTCAGCAATGGCACCTATTTCATCCGGGTGATCACTGATGAAGGCGAGCAAATACAGAAAGTATTAATAGCTAATTAAACCTGGAGTTTCATTTTTAATTACTGATATGTTTTGAGATGTGAAGTGTCGGACGCTGGGGAGCGTCCGGCATTTTTTTTGCCTATGGTGCACCACACTTAGAGTATATTTGGAGCGGATTCTATTTGAAAATCAGCAGATTAGGGTTTTGGCTAAGAGGTCAAATATGAGTCTCGGCTGAGCCGAGGTGAATATTTTAGCTCAACGCC
>CAXHCA010000196.1:0-9138 GCA_964015035.1 uncultured Saprospiraceae bacterium | reverse complement strand
GAGAACCCAAAACCTGCAATTTTCGCGGCTAAAGCATCTCCTCCAAACAAGCACTAGTGAAATTGCTCTGAGGTGAATTTTTAGAGGTTCATTAGAATCAAGCAATTACTTTGCGCAAAATCCTCTATGCTAATGATCCTGATCATGGCAAATCAGGAAATAAAAACCTATCTTTTCACAAAAATAAAACCATGAAAAAAATACTGTTTCCTACAGATCTTTCTCCACATGCAAAAACCGTTTTTGAATATGCCTTGGCTATAGCCAAAAAAACGGACGCATCAATCACCCTGTTTTCAGCCCATGGTCGGCCCAATATCGCCCTTGAGGATATTGAAGTCCAGGAAGAGCGGGGTGAAACGGTCATCAAAAATCTACGCAAATTTGTTGCTGACCATCTGCCCGATAGCTACAAGGATATTGAGTTTGAATATGAAGCGCGTATCGCCTATCCTGGAGAGGGTATCGTCAAGGCTGCACTGGAAACGGAACCGGACCTTATTGTGATGGGGATGCGTGATCGTACCAACGACATTGGAGCCCGCTTTGGCAGTTCTGCATTTGACACCATACGCGAAGTCAAATGCCCAGTACTGGCTATCCCTCCTGCCATGGATTTTGTGCCCATTAAAAACTTGGTATATGCGGTAGATTTTGAGTTTGAAGACCTGCCGGTTATCAATAATTTATTGCAATGGGGACAGGTGCTGCAAACTGATGTTCATATCTTACACGTTTTTGAAAGAGGTGAACAGGAGCAAGTGGTAAAAGACAAGATGTCGGTACTTTCTGGTGCCTATTTCGACAATCCACGCCTGCATTTCGACTTGCTCAAAGGCAAATTTCAAGAAGTCATTGACGATTATCTTGAAGAAAAAGCAGCAGGCGCATTAGTGATGTTGTCGCACCGTCGTCGTTTCCTGGAGCGGGTTTTCCTACCCAGTAAAACGATAAAAATGGCACGCAAACTCAATTTGCCATTATTGGTATATAAAGCACGATATAATTAATCAAAATCGTTCTTTGGTTCTCTGTCACGAGATTTGTCAAAGAGCCATCAAAATAAAATGAGCCACCCTTTCCAGGGTGGCTCAGAAAATGATCATGCATCGATATTCAATGCAAAAATTGGGAAAATAAATCAAACAGGATCTTTGGCCAGCGTGCCGTCACCATTGGTGTGTACCGTTTTAATCACTTCGTCCACTAGCTTACTGGCTGATTGGTTTCTCTTTCTTTCCTGCATGCCTACAATTTCCAAATTGATGTTCTTATAGGCCGCATTGGCTTTGTAGTCATTGATGATGTCAATCACATCGTAATCAATATTGACCGTTTTACTCGCGTCAATGATGACGTGAGAATCTTTCGGTAATTTTTTAAGGGTCAATAGCACGCTTGCCTTATTCAAGAAAGTAACATCTTCCGACAATTCAATGCGAATCGGCATACCTTGCTTGTGGGTCTCCGGCTGAAAGAAGAATGGTGCTTTATAGTTGTTTAGCAAGATATAGAATACCGCTACCACCAGACCAATGCCAATTCCTACCAGAAGGTCACTCAGCAAAATAGCTACAATGGTGGTGATAAAAGGCAGGAACTGATTCCAACCCAGCTGATACATTTCTCTAAACAATACAGGTTTGGCCAATTTAAATCCAACGACAATTAGAATGGCGGCCAAACTAGCCAGCGGAATCATATTAAGCACCATAGGGATGAGTGCTACACTAGCCAGCAACAAAACACCATGTATCAAGGCTGCCGCTTTGGTCCGGCCACCTGATTGTATATTGGCAGAACTTCTCACAATCACCTGAGTGACCGGTAATCCTCCGATTAGCCCCGAAACAATATTACCCAGACCTTGTGCTTTTAGCTCCCGATTGGTTGGTGTGAGGCGCTTGTAAGGATCTAGCTTATCGGTGGCCTCCACACATAGAAGGGTTTCTAAACTCGCCACCACGGCCATGGTCGCGGCAATAATATATACCTGCGGATTGTTCCATTGACTGAAATCAGGAAAGGTAAATTGCCCCAGGAAGCTGGAAAAATCGCTGGCTACCGGCAGGCTTACAATCTGGTCGGGTTTGAACGCCCACCCGGTGCCTTGCAAACTTACGTAAATAACAATTCCTGAAACAACCGCCACTAACGGTCCCTGGATGATGCGAAATACCGGAATGCGTTTCATAAATCCCTGCTCCCAGAAAATCAAAATGGCCAGCGCCACTACACTTGCCAAAATAGCACCGGGAGAGAGTACTTCCATAGCTTTACTGAAGGCAGAAAAGGTATTGGCACCATCTGTTTGCCAAAAGGCCAAATCACCTTCAAAATCGTGGTCATATCCCAATGCATGTGGGATCTGCTTGAGAATAATGATGAGTCCGATACCCGCCAACATCCCTTTGATCACCGATGACGGAAAATAATAGCCGATAATCCCAGCTTTTAGAAAGCCTAGAATAGCCTGAATCACTCCCGCGATTACCAGCGCAAATAAGAAGGTCTCGAAGCTGCCCAAATCCTGAATCGCCGCCAAGACGATAACAGCTAGGCCCGCCGCCGGACCGCTTACGCCCAATGGAGAGCCACTGGCAATGACTACGACGGTACCACCCACGATGCCGGCAATAACTCCCGAGAATAATGGTGCTCCTGATGCCAGTGCAATACCCAAACAAAGGGGTACAGCAACCAGGAATACCACTATTCCCGCTGGCAAATCGTATTTGATTTCCTTAAAAAAGTTACGTACTGTGTTCATGTTTTAAACCTGTTTGATAAGTTAAGCTATTATTATTTATAGTTATACTTCTATTGCAAAGCAAAAAATTTTGCAATTCGCTTAAAATTCCAAGTTTTATTAGGTTAGTGGCTTTGCTGATTTTCTAATAGGGCTCGTTCTTTGACAAATTTTCCCAATGTAAAATCGGGGCAACCTAAAATATAAATCATGATCGAGCGATTCCGAAGATGAAGTACGACAGTACTCCAAGAGAGAGAACCGCGAAAGCGACGAAGCGCTAGCATTGGTTTATATTTTTTGATTGACTCTAGTCAAGAAACCGAACAAAGAACTTAAGCAGCTACCGGTTGGTCAGGAGCTCCGTAAGCCTGTTCAACCTCGGGTTTGAGTTGTTGTCGGGCTTCATAAATCCGGCTTTTCACCGTGCCTACGGGAGTATCCAATCGCTCCGCAATCTCTCGGTAGCGAAATCCCTGGTAGTGCATTAAAAAGGGCACTTTTAACCGGTCTTCCAGTCGATCGATCATGAGCAACAGCTCTTTCATGGTCAGATGACTTTCCCCCATGTTTTCGATGCCTGTCTGGGGGTTATTGATCAACTGCATTTCTTCTGTACGATCCTGAAGGAGCTGCCTTCTACGCTTGTACCTAAATTGGTTGATAAAGGTATTACGCATAATGGTGAAAAGCCAGGCCTTCATATTCGTTCCTGAACGAAAAAAGCGTTGGTTTTTAAAAGCTTTGTAAGCCGTTTCCTGGTACAGATCATTTGCTGCCTCTCGGTCTTTGGTGAGCAAGTACGCAAAATTATTGAGGGGTTGCTCCAATTGATTGAAATGCTGTGCAAAGTTAGGCTCAGGCATATTAAATCTGTTTACTTTTTGCAAAGATAGTAAAACTATCAAACGATGTAATAATACTTTTGTTTAAAAGTTTGAAAAAAAAACTACATTTTTTGTAAGGTTTTATTTACCCCCTTCACCTTGACTTTCAAGAGAAGGCTTTTATATCTTGTGCAGAAAAAATGCTTCATTGCCAAAAAGAAAGCTTTAGCCTCGAGGATGAGGTAACCTACCTTAATTGCGCCTACATGTCGCCGCAACTCCAAAGTGTGGAACAAGTAGGATTGGAAAGTATCCGGCAAAAGAGCCGCCCCTATCAAATGGGCATCTCCGATTTTTTTGACCCGGTGATCCGTTTACAAAAGCTTTTTGCGGAGCTCATCCATTGTCCAAAGCACGAGCGTATTGCTATCATTCCTGCCGCCTCGTACGGGGTGGCCAATGTAGCTGCTAATATTCAATTGCAGGCCGGACAGGAAATACTCATCATTCAGGAGCAATTTCCAAGCAATTATCATAGCTGGGAGCGTTTAGCGAAGGAGCAAAAAGGCGCATTAAAGGTGATTCCACAGGTAGAGGCTGCCGCCTTGGGAGGTAACTGGACGCAAGCGATCTTAAACAATATTTCCGATCAAACTGCATTGGTGGCTATTGGTCATGTACATTGGGCAGATGGCAGCCGATTTGACCTGGAATTGATTGGCCAAAAATGCCGTCAACACGAGGCACTGTTGGTGATTGATGGGACTCAATCGGTTGGCGCCTTAACTTTTGATGTACAAAAAATTCAACCAGATGCTTTGATTTGTGGAGGTTACAAATGGCTTTTAGGACCTTATTCTCTGGGGCTGGCCTATTACGGCCCGGCATTCGATCATGGATTGCCCATTGAAGAAAACTGGATCAATCGTTTGCACAGCGAGGATTTTAAAAGCTTAGTGCAATATCAAACAGCATACAAACCCGGTGCCCAACGTTATTCAATGGGTGAACAAAGTAACTTTATTCTCATCCCGATGCTGCAAAAGGCGCTAGAGCAAATATTGGCGTGGGGGGTTGAAAACATCCAAGTCTATTGCCAGCACATCAGCAAAAATGCGCTGGAAAGATTGGAAGCATTGGAATGTTTGATTGCGCCAGAAGCGTACCGTTGTCACCATTTATTTGGTATACGGCTGGGGCCAAATATTGATGTATTGAAATTGCAGCAGGTGTTGGTACGGGAAAAAGTCTACGTCTCCTTCCGGGGAAATGCAGTGAGAGTTGCACCACATTTATATAATGATGTTTCGGATTTCGAAAAACTAGTGTACTGCTTCGAACAAGCGGTTCGCTAAAAAACTTATCGGTGTTTGTAACTGTTGCAATGAGAGGAAGTCATTGTTGGCCTCCGTGTCAAATTGTTAACTTTTATGCCAGGACTCTGGAATTACCTAAAAAATCTCTTTAAAGAGGCTGAGCAGAGCTCTCCGTCACAGCCCGCCATGCACGAATTGATCATTCGAAGCGAGGAGGAGCAGGAGGATTATGAGCAGTGGAAAGAAAGCCTGCTCAGCCGCCGGCTGCTAAATTGGCTCAGTGATCAGTACGCTATCTATTGCATCACTCCCGATGATATCGACGAAGCGTTAGACTTTCTGGACACCCCTTCTTCCAAGGGGTTTGCCATACATTTTTACAAAACCAATTACACTCGCCGCGAAGTAACTCACCTCTTCGACTATTTTAAGGAGCAGGTGCTGGAGCACAATTACCGCACCCAAATCTCCGATGCTCGCATCTACAATCGCGGCCATTGGGTAGAAACTACTGAACGTCATTACCTTAAACCTCGGATTCAAACCAAAACTGACGAGAAACTCCACCAAGCATATGGCAATGTAATGATCGAATTGGAATTGCGTAATGACCAGGTGCACAACCTGCGCTTCCGTGCCACCAGCTATCAAGATCGCCTCTTTCATGAAGCAGCTGAATTTCAGGAGTTGATGAGGATTGTGTTGGGGTGATGTTGAGAAATATTGGAGGGATAGAAATGTTAAGCGCAGGTTTGGAGGTCGTGCTTTAGCAGCGAAAATTGCAGACTGAATGACTACCTCCAAACATGCACAAAAACAGCTTTCTATAAAGCGCGTAGAATTTGTCAGTTAACAATGCCCCTTTGTTCTAATCCGAACCTCTTCCCCGTTACGCCACCAACATTGCAGCCCCAAATACTCCGGCGCTATCTCCCAATTTGGGCGCCAGAATGACGGTATCCAGCTTGGGATTGAACAAAAAGGGTTTGATGGCTTCCACTCCTTCGGTGTAAAGCAAATCGATATTGCCCAGTCCGCCACCGAGTACGATGGCATCAGGGTCGAGGATGTTGATGATATTGGCCATCCCCCGGCCGAAGAAATGGATGAGACGTTTGACGGTTTGATCAGCGATGGGATCCTGATCTTTTCCATAGCGGTTGACAATTTCCCGTAAGGAGAGCTTGTGGCCGGATTGCTCGCGGTAGTAGCGTTCCAGTGCCGGCCCCGAAATGACGGTTTCGACGCAGCCTACACTGCCACAATAGCATGCCCCCCCTGATTCATGAAGAAAAGAATGCCCCCATTCCCCGGCGATACCTTGGCGGCCGTTCCAGACCTTTCCATCAAAAACAATACCGCCACCTACGCCAGTGCCCATAATAGAGCCAAAGACCAGGGTGGCATTAGGCGCACCTTGAACTACAGCCCCCATCCGCGCTTCGGCTACCGCAAAACAATTGGCATCATTGGCCAATGAAAAGGAGACTTTCAGGCGGTCTTCCAAATCTTTTTTAAAAGGTTTGCCATTGAGTGAGGTCGTATTGGCATTTTTGTGCAAAGCCGAAATGGGGTCCAGTGTTCCGGGCGTTCCCATACCAATGCACTCCGGTTCCAAACCCGTGTTTTTTTTAAGATGGTCAATGAGCTCACCAATGCGCTTGATGATGTGATCGTATCCGCGTTCTGACTGGGTGGGAATGCGTTCTCGGGCCAGTTCTCGGAAGCCATTGTCCACCGCCGTTAAAACGACTCCTTCAATTTTTGTTCCACCCAAATCGATGCCCCAGATAGCCTGCATAGTTATTTTATTTTGGTCTTAAAGATAGCTGTTCTGCTATAAATTTGGTGATTCAGGGCTTACAAAAAGGAAAAACCGATGATAAGGATAAGGACACTATGAGAAAAGATAGCCCTTTCGATAAAAATCGGATTGGTTCAGTTGAAAATCGAAAACTTATTTTTTCAGTGTTGTTAAGGACCAAAAGCCTGCTACTTTTTGTAATTTTGCCCCACTGCCGCCGTTTGAGTAGATGATATGTGGCTGTCGGAATGGCAGAAACCACAAATTTGATATTATTTTCAGGACGGAGGAAATGGAGTGAATTGATTACAGGGACCATTGTTCCGTGCTTATGACAGAAAATACAGCACCAATGCAGGACGCACCACAAGCGAGTAGCTTGGTTCTGGAATTGAAAACGATAACGGAAGAGGACTTTCCCATTTACCTGGCGGGAAATTTCAATAATTGGCATGCCTCGGATGAAAATTACCGCCTGAAAAAGGTCGGTCAAGGTCATTATCGATTTGAATTTCCGCAAGACCAGAAGTTACCAATACCATTAGAATATAAATATCTACGTGGGGATTGGCAACAGGTGGAACTCGATGAATATGGCAATGCGACCCTTAACCGCCAGCTCTGGGCAACTAACGAGAAGGTTTTAGACACGGTACCCCGTTGGAGAGTCAATGGACTGGATTATCCAGTTGACAAACTCCCCAAAATAGAAATCTTATCGGAAGAGTTTGAGGTCCCCCAACTTATTAAAACCCGCAGAATTTCTGTTTTATTGCCCCACAATTATCACGAAACAGATCGACATTATCCGGTATTGTATTTGCAGGATGGACAAAATCTTTTTGACGAGTACGCACCTTTCGGCAATTGGGCGGTAGACAAAAAGCTGGCTGTTTTGGCAGAAAAAGGCATGGGAGATATCATCGTGGTGGCTATAGATCATGCAGAAAAGGACCGTATTGCCGAGTTTACTCCCTCTTTTAAGACCAAGCTCGGTAGTGGCGACGGCAAAAAATACGTCCGTTTTTTAGCCGACACCCTAAAGCCTTATGTCGACAAACATTTCCGAACCTTGCCCGAGTGTGAACACACAGGAATCGGAGGAAGCTCAATGGGCGGATTGATAAGTATTTACGCTGGATTTATGTATCCGGAAGTTTTCAGTAAATTGATGATTTTTTCACCATCTTTGTGGGTCAGTCCGGCGGTTCCTTTCCAAATCATTGATTTCGAAGATTCGCCGGAAATGAAAATCTACCTGTACGGCGGTGTTGCGGAAGGGAAAAGCATGATCCCTAACCTGACCCGATTTAAGGAGGCGGTAGAACGCAAAGGGCAGACGAAAAAATTCGAATTTCACCTTTCTATCGACCCGGAAGGGGAGCACAATGAAGTGCGTTGGGGCAAAGAGTTTCCCAAAGCGGTAGAATGGTTGTTTTTTTAATACATCGTTCTTAGACAAATTTTCCCCGATGTAAAATCGGGACAAGCTGTGGTCAAAGAATCTAATATATTAGGCAATGGGTGAGGTAGCCATTTCGCTACTGAAATTCTTACTGATGCACTTGCTTCACCCCAAAAGGCACCTGTAACATGACAATTGACTTTTTTAATTCCCTCGACCGACTGCCAGAAATCCTGATTATCCCGGTAGCTGCTGATACCCACTACGGCGAGAGTCTGCAAGCAATTGCCACCATGGCAAAACTGGAAGTTGGGTTGATTCAAAAAGATTTTAAAGCGGATCTAGGTGAGATCTTGCCGCTACATGCCCGGGGGCAGAGAATTTACCTGCTTGGGCTGGGTAATCAACCCGCTTTTGCGGAAATTCTCAAAGCCTTTCGCTCTTTTTCCCATAAAAACCGACAAAAGCTTACACCTTCAATGGGCGTGAGTTTTATCCACCAAAATCTTCCAACCGGATTTCCTGGTTGGATTGAAGCCATTACCAATGGCTTGGTGCTGGGCACCTACCAAATTGGCCGGTTTAAAACAGAAAAAGAGGCCGTTCATCCACTGGCGCAACCCGATGCCAAACTTGCCTTCTTTCTAGATGAAGTGCATCAGGATAGCGGCCGCCAAGCAGCAGATCGGGGAAAAATCATTGCAGAAACCCAGCTAAAAATCTATGATTTAGTCAATGCTCCCAGCAATAAAAAATTGCCGAGTGACTTGGCCAATTTTGCAGTAGAATCGGGCAAAAGGCACGGTTTCTCAGTGGAGGTTTTTGACAAAGAAAAGATAACCGAGACCGGCTTGCATGCATTACTGGCCGTCAATAGAGGTAGTGAATACCCAGCCACATTTATTGTAATGGAGTACAAACCCAAAAGCAACCAACCACTCAAAAAAGTCGGTTTGGTAGGCAAAGGGGTCACTTTTGATACGGGTGGATTATCGATCAAACCCTCCACCAATATGCATTATATGAAAAGTGACATG
>CAXHCA010000195.1:0-9190 GCA_964015035.1 uncultured Saprospiraceae bacterium | reverse complement strand
GGTGTGAAGCCTTGGGTACTGTATTGGCCAATGATGAGGTGAAAGATGGTGTTTCAGAGCGCGGCGGTCATCCTGTAGAGCGCAAGGCCATGTTGCAATGGTCATTGCGGATCACGGCCTATGCCGAACGGTTGTTGAATGACCTGCAGGATTTGGAGTGGTCAGAGGCTATGAAGAAAATGCAGTCCAACTGGATTGGTAAATCGACCGGAGCACAAGTCTTTTTTGATGTTGTTGGTTCGGATCATAAGATAGAAGTTTTTACCACTCGGCCAGATACCATATTTGGGGCGACCTATATGGTTTTGGCACCGGAACACGATTGGGTGCCAGAATTGACGACTCCCGAGCAAAAAGAGGAAGTGCAGGCATATCTGGACTATGTGAATACCCGTTCGGAGCGCGATCGGATGTCGGATGTAAAAGCGGTTACCGGTGCCTTTTTGGGCAGTTACGCCATTAACCCTTTTACCAATACTCAAATTCCGATTTGGATTGGGGAGTACGTTTTGAAAGATTATGGTACCGGCGCTATTATGGCCGTACCTTCAGATGATGATCGTGACTACCGTTTTGCGCAGAAATTCGGCTTGGAAATTATTGATGTCATCGATAAATCTAAATATCCAGGAGCCGGACGCCATGATAAGTTGGGTATTATGATCAATTCCGGTTTTTTAGATGGAATGGAAGTGCCTGACGCAATCGAGTTAATGATTCAGAAGATCGAAGAGAAAGGTATTGGCCGTGGGCAGGTAAATTATAAATTGCGCGACGCTATTTATAGTCGGCAACGCTATTGGGGAGAGCCTTTCCCCATTATTTACGATGAGGAAGGCGTCGCTTATGCAATGGATGAAAAGGATTTGCCACTGGAATTGCCGGAATTGGAAGATTTTAAACCGGCTTCTGGAGGAAAATCACCATTGGCACGTGCGGAGTCTTGGGTGAACTTACCCAATGGCTTTAAACGCGAAACGGATACGATGCCTGGTTTTGCGGGGTCCTCTTGGTATTTTTTGCGGTATATGGATGCGGATAATCCCGATGCCTTTGCCAGCCAGGAAGCTATTAATTACTGGCGGGATGTCGATTTGTATATTGGTGGAACAGAACACGCGGTGGGGCACTTGATGTATTCCCGTTTTTGGCATAAATTTTTGTACGACAAAGGGTTAGTGCCTACCAAGGAACCATTCCGAAAGTTGATCAACCAGGGAATGATCCAGGGCGTGATTGAATCTTTGATGTACAATAAAGAAGAACGGTATTTTGTCAGTGCGGAGTTGGCAAACGATATTGAAGAAGGAACCTTAACGGAAATACCTGTGCACATTGATTTTGTGAGGGATTATGGTTTGGACAATTCGTACTTGGATGAAAAGGGCATTGCTCAATTCAAAGCTTGGCGACAGGGCTACGAAGAAGCGGAGTTCATTTTTGCAGAAGGCAGCAAGCAGTTCCGCACGAAGTCGGAAGTTGGGAAAATGTCGAAATCCAAGTTTAATGTCGTCAATCCTGATGATGTGGTAGATCGTTACGGCGCGGATTGCTTCCGGATGTACGAGATGTTTTTGGGGCCGGTGGAACAAGCCAAACCCTGGGACACGAAGGGCATTGATGGCGTCAGTCGCTTTTTGCGGAAATTTTGGAGTTTGTTCTTCAACGATCAGGAAGCATTTAGCGTAAGCGAAACAACACCTACCCGCGAAGAATTGAAGGTCTTACACCAGACCATCAAGAAGATCACCGATGATATTGAGCGTTTCTCCTTCAATACCTGTGTGAGTGCTTTTATGGTTGCCACCAATGAATTGAGCAAGTTGAACTGTAATAAGCGCGAAATATTGGAACCTTTGGTGATTTTGATTTCCCCATTTGCACCACACTTAGCGGAAGAACTGTGGAGCCGCTTAGGGCATAAAGAAAGTGTACATCGTACCAGTTACCCGATGCTGAATGAGGATTATTTGGTGGAAGATACCGTGACTTATCCCATTGCCATCAATGGAAAGACCCGGATGACATCAGATTTTCCTGCGGATACCAGCAAAGAGGATTTGGAAAAGGCGGTACGCGAAATGGCTGATATTCAAAAGTATATCGAAGGAAAGACCATTCGTCGTGTAATTGTGGTGCCCGGAAGGATGATTAATGTGGTGGTGGGATAACGCTTGAAAAAGGGTATCTTGTCATACGATAACAAAATGCTAAATCCCTGTTGTTTGGATTTCTAAATCTTGAGTAGAATCCGTTTATTTGTAGCTGTGGTAGAATGACTAAAATCATTTCGGAGGCTGCAAGGTGAGTTTTTCTATAAAACTTACCGGAGGAATGCTTGAGGAGTCTACCCGACTTGAACTAGTAATCCCAGAAACTTGGAGCTTACTGATGGCAATTACTTGCTGGTGGGCTCTCAAAACAGGAGTAATGCACAATCAAACCGGACCCATTCTGACAATCCTAATTGGGATGATCCTCATGGGGAGTATCGCCAAACTATCCGGGCAGACCTATACTGTATCAAACCCTTCTGCCTGCCGATTGGACATTGACATTCCAGATAGTAACTGTGAAACAAACGGCACGCTTTATCAACCCGTCACTGTCAATGTGGTGGTTAGTGGAGAATCTGGTACAGCACTGGGTGTTGATGTTTTCCTTAGTGAAGTACGTTTAGTGATGCAACATACCTGGATGGGCGATTTGAGCCTGGTGCTGGTTTCTCCCGGCGGGCGTTCCACCGTGATTACGGCCGGAAACGGAGCCGGCGATGATAACCTGGGAAACCCTGCGGATACTTTTTGTAACACCTACACCAGCTTTGTCGTAGAATCCTGCTTTCCGGTGGAAGATGGAGAGCCTCCTTACACCGATGTTCCTTATTTACCAACCGAGTCTTTTTACCAGTTTAATGACAATGTCACCAATCCCAATGGGACCTGGAAGTTGCTGATTTGTGACTACCAGGAAGGAGATGTGGGAAGCTTGGAATACGTGGAGTTGTTATTTGCGCCCCTGAGCTGTTTGCCAATTAGTGAAGTGCAAATTTTGAATGTAGATACCACTACGGTGAATTTGGATTGGCAGCCGACTGAATTTTGTGGTACTACTATTATTGAATACGGACCTCCTGGTTTTACGCCCGGAGTGGATTCTTCTGCCAATGGAGGCATGGTTGTGATTACAGATTGTCGCCCCTTTGCATTAGCCGGATTGAATCCGGATACAGAGTATGATTTATACATTAGAAGATATTGTGAAGAAACTGGCATGTTCTCCGCAAATGCCTGTGTTGTTAGTTTTCAAACGGGGTGTCAACCCCCTCCTTTGAGCTTGCGGGAAACCTTTGATGATCAAGATAATTGTAGCAAGATATGTGGTGATACCTGTGCCATGACAGCTTCCTGGCGCAATGGTCCGGCCAATACTTTTGACTGGATTGTCAATAATGGAGGTACACCAACCACCGGTACCGGACCAGCGGATGATATCACTGGTGGGGGGAAATATGTCTACATCGAGACCTCAGAAGGCACTTGCCCAGACGATGCCACGGCCTATCTATATTCCCCCTGTATGATTTTGGACAAGCAAGGAACGGATACTTGCCATTTGTCTTTTTCTTATCACATGCTAGGCTTGTCAGTGGGGACTTTGAGTCTTGAGGTTTCTACAGATGGCGGCTTCAATTGGGACAATATTTGGCAACGATCTGGCAATCAGGGGCCACAATGGATGAAGACTTACGTCAGTTTGTCAGATTATGAAGATGGGCAAAATTTGCAATTGCGGTTTGTTGGACAGCGAGGCAATGGGGCCAAAGGAGATATTGCTCTGGATGAAATTGTGATTTATGGCTCTCAGGTTCTTGGTTTTCCGGATCAGCAGTATTTTGTCGATGCTGATGGTGATGGGTACGGGCAAGCCAGTCTGCCGGTGTTGAGTTGTTTGGCAAATCCTCCCTTCGGTTTTACCGATAATGCTGATGATTGTAATGATAATGCCCCGATGATTAATCCTGGAATGCCGGAAATTCCTTGCGATGGCATTGACAATAATTGTAACGCCGCCACTATTAATGATGATCCCATTTTACCGCCGCCCGTTGCGGTAGGAGATACGGTTTGCTCAGGAGAACCGATACAAATTTGTGCCACACCGGATGCAGACTACAGCATCTTTTGGACGGATTCTCCAACCGCCTATACCTTTGTTTCCTTTGATCCGTGCTTCTCTCCACCCAATATTCCGGAGAATAATAGTTCTGTACCTGTCGAATATCGATTTTATGCGGGACAAATCAAAGGGGCTTGCCTCTCGGAGGAATTTACGGAGGTAATTATAGTCGTAAAACCAAAACCTGATGTTAGTACCACAGCGACGCCAGCCATTTGTCCAGGCGAGACCTTTGATTTAGCAAGTATTCCCATTAATGATGCTAATTTCACAGGGGGTACAGCCACCTTCCATTCGGGAACACCCGCTACCGAGGCTAATGAGCTGGCTTCAACCATGGTACATCCTATGGGCAGTACGGAGTATTATTACCTGGTAACCAGCCCTGATGGTTGTACAGATGAGGGGGCGGTAACACTGATTGTTAAACCAGGACCAGATTTAACTTTTGCTCCAACTGATTCCTTTTCCCTCTGTCGGGAAACGAGTACAACCGTAGCGGTAACGGCCACTGGAGGCACCGGCGGATATAGTTACTTTTGGAGTACGGGCAGTACCCAAAATGCCATTAGTATTAATGCCGGTACGCAGGCTGGGGTACTGAATGTGTACAAGGTAACGGTGACCGATGCCGATGGTTGTTTTTCGGTAGATAGCGTTCAGGTTAATACCACCAATAGCATTGACTCAGTAAAAGTCAATACAACGCCGGTAACTTCCTGCATGGGTAGTGATGGCAGCATTCGGATCATTCCGCTGAATGGACTTGGACCGTTTAATTATATCTGGTCTAGTACCAACGGCACCATGGGAACAGCTGAAAATATCCCGGATACACTATTGATTCCAGGATTGGCACAGGGGGCCTATCGAATCACCATTACAGATAGTTCGGATGAGAATTGTGCGTTCCGGTTGCGTGGAGTGGTGGTACAGGGCCCCAATGCGGTGGTGGGAGAGTCGCAGATTACTCCGGTAAGTTGTTATGGCGCCATGGATGGAGAAATCTGTTTAAATATTAGTGGTGGTGTTGGAACAACCTACGCTTGGAGTACAGGTGACTCTACATTATGTATTGACAGTTTATCAGGTGGATTGTATACCGTGACGATTACCAATGGAGAATGTGAGACCATTTTGAGCGATTTAAGTGTACCTGAGCCCGATACCTTGATTACCTTATCGACCCAGTCGATGCCCAGTTGTTTTGATAGCAGTGATGGTGCCATTGATCTAACGGTCTTTGGAGGAACAGCTCCATTTAATTACCAATGGTCGAACCTTGGTACCAATCAGGATATCGGTAATCTGGCGGGTGGGGAATTTGCCGTTACGGTAACCGATGCCTACAACTGCCAGTCCATTGATACGATTGACTTATTTGCTCCTGATACCTTACAGATTAGGATCGACTCTTTGAGTAATATGAGCTGTTTGGGTGTGGTAGATGGATACATTCGCGTGGTAGGAGAAGGAGGGCGGCCACCCTATCGGTATCAATGGGAAAATGGCATTACTTCTCCCGTTTTGTCAAATTTGGCAGCAGGGCAATATACCTTGACCCTCACTGACTTTAATGACTGCCAGGTGGTCCAGACCTTTGAAATTATTGAGCCTTCCCATTTAACGGTGCAACTGCTCGATTTCACCCAACCCCAATGTGAAGGTGATTTTACCGGAGTAATAGAAGTGCAAGCACAAGGGGGGACGCTACCCTACAATTTTTTATGGAACCCAGGTGGAGAAAATGGGCCTGTCTTGACCGATCTTGGAGTTGGAAACTACACCTTAGTGGTTGAAGATGCTAATCGCTGTCAGAGTGATACCTTACACGTTCAATTGGATCCACTCAACGATCTAAATCTTCAAATCAATATTGCCGCTCCACCGTGTGTAGGGCCACAAACCGGAACGATTAACCTGGTGCCGAGTGGTCAGGCTCCATTTTTTTATCAATGGGAGCGGGGAGATACCACTGCTAGTATTGCGCAGGTTAGTACGGGGAGTTACTTGCTCACCATTACCGATGGAGAAGGCTGCCTGTATGATACAGCAATACAGGTGAGTGCACCACAGGTGTTTAATGTGGCAATTAGCAGTGATGGGCCTTCCTGTTTTGGTGTCGATGATGGCTTTATAGACCCTTTTGTGGTATATGGTGGTCAATCAACTTTTACTTATCTCTGGAATGATGGAAATACCGCTGATGAACGAATGGATTTAGGACCCGGGAACTACCATTTTACCATCACCGACCAGATCGGTTGTACGTACCAATCAGATTCGGTGGAATTGTCTTATCCCGAGCCGCTAAATTTAACAGTGGAGGAAATTGGAAGCATCCAATGTTATGGTGATTCTACCGGGTACATAGAACTGGCCTTGGCGGGAGGAACGCCTCCTTATGACATCAATTGGATTGGACTCGGGGCACAATCTGAGGATGTGGCTGATCTACCGGCAGGGCAATACCGGGTCTTGATATTTGATGATAATGATTGCCCGATTGACACCACCTTCATCATGTCTCAACCTAATCGTTTGGAGGCCAATATTGTGGTTAGCAGTGGATTATTGTGTGACCCAATGGCTATGGATACGGTGACGGCAGTTGGGTTTGGGGGCACACCACCGTATCAGTATTTTTGGAGTAATGGTGAAGAAGGTCCCATGATTTCTGGTATTCCTTCTGGAGAATATAGCATGACCATTACGGATGGGAGCGGATGTCAGCGTATTTATAACAATATCAAGGTCCGCGATCGCATCAAGGCTATCCAGTTAGATACTTTTTATGTGAAGGACATTTCCTGTTATGGGGCCAGTGATGCGGCAATGACCGCAATCATCTCGGGCGGATCAAATAATTTATATTATTCCTTCAACCCATCCTGTGAGGTCTTCACCTCTGCGGATAGTGTGAGTTGTACGGATTTGCCGCTCAGTCCGGCCTACAGCGTCACGGTAATTGACCTGCAAACGGGCTGTGTTGTTTTTTCTGAGGAATTAGATGTAGTAGAGCCTGCACCACTTGTCATTAGTAGGGACAGTATTGAATTTGTGGAGTGCTTTGGTGGAAATGATGGTGGTATTTTTGTAACCGTTTCCGGAGGGACTGCACCATACGAGTACCTATGGTCAAACGAGGATGGTCCCGTGGCAGAAACGGAGGATTTACCCTTTGCCGCGGAAGGTATTTATACCTTAAATGTAACCGATTTGCACGGGTGTACCGCTTCCCTGGTGGACAGTAGTGTCGTCAATGTGAATGAGATCATACGGATAGATACTGTCGTGATTTCCGATGTTAAATGCTGGGGAGAAACTACAGGCGCTATCGATGTGACGATTGACGGAGGAAATCCGCCCTTTCAATACCGCTGGGCTCCTGGGAATATCATGAGTGAGGACCTAACCAGTGTTCCAGCTGGTGTATATAGCCTAACGGTAACGGATTCGGATACTTGTCGGGCTATTTTTACGGATTTTCAGGTTAAACAACCGGCTACTGAGATTTTGGGGAGCAAATTTATTTTACCCCCATTGTGTCACAATACAACGGAAGGCGTTCTTTCGCTGAGTGCAACCGGAGGTGGCCCGCCCTATGATTATCAATGGACCCAAAACGGAATGCCTTTGCCGGGAGAGAACGACTCTGAACTGGAAAATGTGGGAGCTGGCCAGTATGTGCTAATTCTTACGGATACCAATGAATGTGTCAAGACATTTTCCTTTGAAGTAATTGCTCCTGATAGTTTAAGTGTAGAAATTCAAGGTGTTTTACCCGATCCGCCACAGTTTGACAATGGTCGAGTAGAGGCCGTGGTGAACGGGGGCACTCCTGGCTATGATTATTTGTGGAATACCGGCGATACCCTTGCGGAAATTGACAATTTACCCGAAGGCTTCTATTCGGTTATGGTTGTAGATACAAATGGTTGTGTAGCCACGGACTCTCTGTTCTTGGTACCAATTTATGAAAATGACTGGGTCACAGAGGGACAAATCTTCCCAAACCCGGCAACGGATCAAATACAGTTATTGTTGAATTTGAATGAGGTATTGGATATTGAAATTCAGATTCTTAATACCTTAGGACAGCAGGTGCTGCGGCAACAAAAAAAGGCCTGGAAAAATGGTGTCATTGATTTGGCAGTCAACCATATTCCTGCAGGACAATATTACTTGATTGTTCATGCGGCAGGCAAACCGAGGACCCTTTATAAGATGATTATCGGACGTTGATGAGAAGCATCGAACCGGGAGAATGGAGAAAGAAGAGCCACTAAGCGGACTTGAACCGCTGACCTACGCATTACGAATGCGCCGCTCTACCAACTGAGCTATAGTGGCTTAAAAATTCGACCAGCAAATTTAAAAGAAAAAATAAAATTACCAATCTCAAATCTATTTTTTCTTGGGATAGGGGGGGATTGGGTTAACCGGTGACTACGGCCGCTTTATTGGTGAAAATTTGGCCAATAAACTTAAGCATCCGCTTTTTTACAATCTCTCGGGTATTGCGAAAGGCTTTCAGTCTTACCTCTTCAGAACCTTCCACTTTCGCCGGATCTGGAATGTCAAAATGCAATCGGTTGCTGTAGGAGATATCATTGGGAAGTACCTGGTCAGCAGCATTGCAAACCGTGATTAAGTAATCAAAATGATTACCGGCAAAGCGATCCACTGATTTGGACTCACTTTCTGTGATATCGATATTATCTTCGGCCATTACTTTGATGGTCATTGCATGTATACCATCAGCGCTGATGCCAGCACTATCTACCAAAGCGTTATCGCCCGCGAAAAACTTCAGGTAACCTTCTGCCATCTGACTGCGGCACGAATTGGCACTGCACAGCACGAGTATCTTCTTCATGAAAATGAGTCACTTTCGTTAATGCTAATTGTTGTTGAATTGGGCTTTGTTCAGGGGGTTTGAGATGGTTAGGGAGTTTAAGTGCTTGTTTGGAGGTAATCCCTGAAGTATATTCGGGCAAGCTATTCAGGC
>CAXHCA010000194.1:0-9213 GCA_964015035.1 uncultured Saprospiraceae bacterium | reverse complement strand
AAAATGGTCTGAGAATTTATCACTTGTTCTCACCGCCCTGCACTTCGTTGCAAAGCTGGCTTACAAGTAGGGCCCCTTCCCCACTTGACGCATAGCTTTGGCTTCGCCTACGTTTTGCGCCTTGTTCAGACCGATGATCCCGTCGTGCTAATCTGCCCCAACTATGCATGTCTTCGCAGCGTTAAGAACCAGGTACAGCCTTGATTTTTTCATCTTTGCATCACGGAATTTGTCAAAGAACCAAAATAGAAAAGATTGTCTTATCCTTACACAAGGCGACTAATCCCAACTGCACCCTTGGAAGGCTGTGGGCAAGCCTGGCAAGACAAGTTAGCTACATTATCCAAAAAAGGTGGAGGGTTTAGTATTGGGAAAATAACCAAACCCCCACAAAACATGAAGTATTTAATGCTGGGTAAAGTTAGGCCGTTTATGGGTATACAAACAACTACCCGCGGGCCTACATAGATGTTAAGGTTTATTTAAAGGTGGCACATCAATGGCGCTCGGGGACTCTTTTTTTAGAAGTATACCATTTAAACAGGTATAACAAGATCAACATTGTTATCATAATCACAGGGAATGAATTGCTTTTAGAATTTATATTCTTAAGGGAAAGGTGTTTCGTGCGATAAGTTCCTAATCTTATCGCTGCTTTATTGGAATTTATTGTGGAAAGTAGATAATTTAATTAATCCAATATTTGTAGTTTGGCAAACTTAAGCATAATTCGCCGTTGTGGGTTATCTATTTTTTGAAAAAATATGGTGGCTACTCTACTTCCTGCGCCACCGTCAATGCTCAGCACTTTTCCTTCTCCAAATTTGAGGTGTAAAACCTTCATTCCCACTTGGATTTGATCATTAGGACTTGGCTTAAATGATTTGGGATCCACGGCAAAGTTTGAACCGGGACCACTGGCGGAGGTTCTGCGTTTAAAATGACCGCTGACTTTGGCACCTGAGGAGGAAGTGGCCACATTTTCAACCCGGCTGGCGGCCGTAATAGAATGGCTACTTTCTACGTGATTCATGGGGATTTCTGCCAGGAAGCGACTGGGTTCGTTATAGCGCATCTGTCCAAAGCGATAACGGCTATTGGCAAAGGAAAGGGTGAGGAATTGTTCCGCCCGGGTAATGGCGACGTAAAACAAACGCCGTTCCTCGTCCAATCCCTCTACGGTATCCATTGACATAAAGGAAGGGAAGAGTTTTTCTTCGAGGCCTACTACAAAGATGGACTTAAATTCCAGGCCTTTGGCGGCGTGGACAGACATCAAGGTGACAAATTCTTCATCCGACTTTTTCTCATCAAAATCGGTTAGCAGCGCAATGTTTTGCAAATAACTGGCCAGGGATTTATCAGGCATCGTTTCGAGGTCGATCACCGTATCGTCTTCCACAAAAGCATTGATGCCGTCGAGGAGCGCATTGAAGTTTTCCAAACGCCCCATACCTTCAATACTCGTGTCATTTTTCAGCAAGTCTACCAATCCAGATCGTTTGGCAATTTGCGTGGCGATCTCAAAGGCATTGGCGGTGTCTAGTTTCATGGCGGCCCCTTTGATCATCTGAATAAAGCTATTGATGGCGTTTTTGGCACGGGCACTGGCCGGGGCCATGGGCAGTGCATCCCAAAAGGAAATATTTTGGCTGGCGGCAATTGCGCCAATTTTTTCAATGGTGGTATTGCCGATGCCTCTACGTGGATAGTTGATGACTCTCCGCAGAGCTTCTTCATCCTGGTGATTGACTACCACCCGTAAGTAGGCAACGAGGTCTTTTACTTCTTTGCGTTGGTAAAAGGAAAGTCCCCCAAATACGCGATAATTAACATTATATCGGCGCAAATATTCCTCAAAAATCCTGGATTGTGAGTTGGTTCGATATAGGATGGCAATCTCAGAGTTACGGAGGTGGTAGCGGTTTTTCTGCTCCATAATGGTATCGGCCACCCGTTTGCCTTCTTCATTATCGCTTACCGCTTTAATCACCTTGATGAGTTGTCCATCTCCTTTGGCCGACCAGATTTTCTTCTGTATCTGCCTGCGGTTGTAGGTGATCACTTCATTGGCGGCTTGCACAATGTGATGGGTAGAACGATAGTTCTGTTCCAATTTATATACCCGGATACCGTGGGGCTTGAAGTCTTGTTCAAAGTCGAGGATGTTCTGAATCGTTGCTCCCCGAAAGGCGTAGATACTTTGAGCATCATCACCTACTACACAGATATTGCGGGGACTTTGGTCATAATTGACCAGCTTGCGCACGATGGCGTATTGCAGCTGGTTGGTGTCCTGAAACTCATCCACCAGCAGGTATTTGAATTTTTTGCGGTATTTGTCCAACACCCCATCAGGGTTGGATTGCAACAGTTCGTATAGTCGGTACAGCAGATCGTCAAAGTCCATGGCACCGGCACGCTTGCAGCGAGCAGTATATTTGGCATAAATGGCAGCCACGTGCGGCATTTTAGCCATGCGATCCTGGCTGCGCAACTCCTCATCTTCGGCGTAAAGCCTGGGGGTAATCAAATTGCTCTTGGCGGATGAAATCCGGGAACGAATGGTATTGATGTTGTACACATTCTTATCGAGATTCATTTCTTTAAGGATGGTGCTGAGCAGGTTCTTGCTGTCGTCTGTATCGTAAATGGTAAAATTGGAAGGATAACCTATTTTTTCAGCTTCCACCCGCAAAATCCGGGCAAAAATAGAGTGGAAAGTACCGGCCCAAACTCTATTGGCCTTGGGGCCAACCACTTTTTCAATGCGTTCCTTCATCTCCCGGGCGGCCTTATTGGTAAAGGTTAGGGTAAGCACTTCCCAGGGCGCTGCGCCTTTTTCCAATAGGTGGGCGATGCGGTAGGTCAGTACCCTGGTTTTTCCCGAGCCAGGACCCGCCACAACCAGCACCGGGCCTTCCGTAGCTTCAACCGCTTGCCGTTGTACATCATTGAGTTGGTCCAGGTACGAAAATTTGCCCGTTGTTGTCATGAATTTACATTTTCAAAGATTGGGATAATGAAGCACAATTTTACAACTCTTTGCTTGGAATTTGGAATCCTCAGCATGAAAAGTGTACCCGGTTGAATGGTTTTGGACTTTTTTTACCCTTTTACCATTTTCAAACGGTTAATCGAACTTCTAATCAAAAATGTGCTCTTAGCAAATATAAAAAATATATCAACTTTTTGGTGAAAGAATTACCGTTTTTATATAATTAGGTGAAACCCTGAAAGACTTCAAATATTGAATTCATTTCTTGAGCAATCGCTGCTGATAAATTTATGTAATTTTTATATCATTGAAAATCAATTGATTAAATATTGATAATAAAAAATATTTCTAACATAAATTGATTTTGGCACGCTTTGTGCAAATGGTAAAATGAATTTGAATAATTAACCGAAAAAAACTACACCTATGAGCACTGTAATTCGTTTTTTAGCATTAATCGTCCTGGTTTTATTGGCCACTAGCTTTACCTCAACAGCGCAATTTGTTACCCAGCCTACCTCTGATCCAAATGGCTTCAGTTTGGACAATCTGGAGTTGCCGATCAGTGAGATTTACCCGGGCGGTCCGGCGAGAACGGGCATTGTACCTTTAGAAAAACCGACCTTCGAACCGGCCGATTGTGCACAAGAATTTGTATCCAGCGAGGATTATGTGATTGGTATTCACTACAACGGTGTGACGCGTGCCTATCCGGTAAAAATTATGGGTTATCACGAAGTGGTTAATGACCGTGTCGGAGAAGAAGAAATTTTGGTCACCTATAGCCCTTTGACGGGAAGTGCCCTGGCATTTGAGGCACCAAAGCAAAATGCTGCCCACGCCTTTGGTGTTTCGGGATTGGTATACAACAACAATAGCCTCCTGTACGACCGGGCCACAGAGTCTCTATGGTCACAATTGACAGGACAGGCCGTATCCGGCGAAGAAGCAGGCCGGCGCATGAAACAAATCCCAGTAACGTATACCACCTGGAACCATTGGGCAGAGCTACATCCTGAAACCGAAGTATTGTCAACAGACACCGGATTTAAACACACCTATGATCAGTCTCCCTATCTGGCTTATGGCGATGACAGCAAAACAATGTTTCCCATAAGTTTTAAAAGCCGGAAGCTACCGACAAAGTCGAAAGTGGTAGGTGTAGAAGTAAAGGGCGAATACAAAGCCTATCCCTTCGCGCTGCTACCCAAAGGAGAAGACCAATTGATGGAGGAGTTTTTTAATGGCCAGTTGGTGCGCATTAAATATTACGCGGACTCCCAATCGGTTTATGTCATGGACGAACACGGAGAAGTTTTACCAACGGTAACGACTTATTGGTTTGCCTGGTACGCCTTCCATCCTGAAACACAAATTTATGGCTTCCTACCGGATATCGATCCTGTAGCGATGCTAGAAAAGGAATAATCTTGTACATACTTGACATTGAATGGTGTAGAAAAGTAAGATTACCAGACAATGTCAAGTGGAAATGTCTGAATAATCTGTTTGCATTAAGGAGCCGGATCTGTCTACCATGACAGTTCCGGTTTTTTGGTTTTTTGGCTTTTTCCTTCTAGTTTTGGCGGGTAATCAAAAGTCCAAACCAATGCAAGCCAAAAACGAGTTTCAGCAATCCATCTTAGAAGGAATTCCGAGTGAATTACCACCGGCGAAAGCCTACGATCCGGAAGTGAGCCATGCACCGCGCCGCATCATTGATGGGGTGCTTTCGGAAAAGGAAAAGCAATTGGCGCTGAAAAATGCCCTGCGTTATTTTCCCGCAACGCAACACGCTGTTTTAGCACCAGAATTTGCCGAAGAATTGGAGCGGTACGGCCGTATCTATATGTATCGACTGCGCCCGGATTATGCGATGTACGCCCGTCCCATCACTGACTATCCGGCCCGGTCGAAGCAGGCCGCAGCTATTATGCTGATGATTCAAAATAACCTGGACCCATTAGTGGCTAAACACCCGCACGAACTGATTACCTATGGGGGCAATGGTGCCGTTTTTCAAAACTGGGCCCAGTATCGCCTTTGTATGAAATACCTGGCCGAAATGACCGATGAACAAACTCTGGTCTTGTATTCGGGGCATCCACTGGGTTTATTTCCTTCCCATCCGGGAGCGCCGCGGGTGGTGGTGACCAACGGCATGATGATTCCCAATTATTCCACCAAGGAAGACTGGAATAAATACAATGCGCTTGGCGTCACTTCATACGGACAGATGACAGCGGGTTCTTTTATGTACATTGGTCCGCAGGGCATCGTGCACGGCACCACAATTACTTTATTGAATGCCGGAAGACGGCTGAATTTTGGTAGTGATGACCTGCGGGGGAAACTTTTTATTACCTCGGGTTTAGGAGGCATGTCGGGTGCACAGTCGCTGGCGGCAGTCATTACCGGTGCTGTTGGTGTTATTGCCGAGGTTGATCCCGATGCGGTACAGCAGCGGACCAATGACGGTTACATTCTTGCTGAAAATGTTTACGCTGATCTGGATGAATTGCTCCTTCGCATTGAGGAATGCCGTCAGGCTAAAAAAGCCGTTACCCTGGTTTATGCCGGAAATATTGTCGACCTCTGGGAGCGCCTGGCTGCGGATAAAGTGAAAGTAGAATTGGGTTCTGACCAAACCTCTTTGCACAATATTGATGATCTGGGCTACTGTCCGCAGGGTTATACTTTTGAGGAAGCCAAAGCACTGATGGCTCAGGATAAAGGCCGCTTTATGGAAGAAGTCCGGGCGACCTTGCGCCGACATGTTGAAGCAATTAATACCTTGACGAAGGACGGCATGTACTTTTGGGATTATGGCAATGCTTTTCTGAAAGAAGCCGGTAAGGCCGGTGCCGATGTCTGGAAAAATCAGGAAGAAGACCTGTACAAATACGCCTCTTACGTAGAAGACATCATGGGGCCCATGTGTTTTGATTATGGCTTTGGCCCCTTTCGATGGGTGTGTACTTCCGGCAGTAAGGAAGATTTAGATATGACCGATCGCATTGCCGGAGAAGTTTTGAAAAAAATGCTGGAAGAAGCGCCTGCGGAAATTCAGGGCCAACTGAAAGACAACATCCGCTGGATAGAATCGGCCGACGAAAATATCCCCGTGGTGGGTTCCAAATCGCGTATCCTTTACGCTGATGCTGAAGGCCGGATTAAGATTGCCAAAGCCTTTAATGATGCCATCGCCAGTGGTGAATTAAAAGGTCCTGTAGTCCTCGGCCGCGACCACCACGATGTATCGGGAACGGACAGCCCTTACCGGGAAACGGCCAACATCTACGATGGTTCCCGTTTTACGGCGGATATGGCGGTGCACAATGTTATCGGTGATTCTTTCAGAGGGGCCACCTGGGTATCTCTTCACAACGGCGGCGGTGTTGGTTGGGGGGAGGTGATCAACGGTGGTTTCGGTATGGTTTTGGATGGAACCCCCGCCTCCGAAGAACGCCTCAAATCCATGCTGTTCTGGGATGTCAACAACGGCATTGCCCGTCGCAGCTGGGCCCGCAATGAAGAAGCTGTTTTTGCCGCCAAACGCGCCATGCAGCAAAATCCGGACTTACAAATCACCCTGCCCAATGTAGCGGATGATGAGGTGGTAAAGGCTGCTTTTGGACGGCGCGTTTCGTAACCTCCAAATTTATTTGGATAAAACAACTAGGATATAATGCTCTGAGGAACAACAAGGTGTGGATCGCCTGTTGGACGATGTATTTTTGAATTACGTATAGTATAGAATACAAAGACGAATTTTTATTTGAATGGATAATAGAACAGAATCCGTAGGATTCAAACCTTTATAGCCAAAGAATTTGGGATGATATTCGACCCCGATGGGGTCGAACATTATTTTGACAACATAGCGCTAAAGATGTTTCATCCCTACGGGATAAGAGATTAAGTGCATGTTTGGAGGTCGGATTTGCTCTTAGTACATATTTAGAGGTAGTCCCCGAAGTATATTCGGGGCAGCCTGAATAGCTTGCCCGAATATACTTCAGGGATTACCTCCAAACAAGCACTCAAACAGTTTTCCCTTCTTCACGACTTTTGAAGCCCTTCTCCAATAGGCCGGCTAATGCCGATTAAAGGCTGCGATTGGGATGGCCGTTTGTGCTCTTAGCGAGAGCATCCAAACACACTCCCCGCCGCGTTTCGTAACCACCAAATTCATTTGGTTAAAGAGATCGCTCCTACTGCACCACAAACTGCCGACTGCCCTGCAACTGCGCCCCTTCCCAATACTGCAAAAAGTACACCCCCTTGGCCCAGTCGTACACCGGCAGGATTTGTGTGACATCATTTTGGGTAGCCGCAAAGGCCTTGACTGCCTTGCCTGCGGCATTGAGGATGGTGAAGTGGCCGTTTTGGGGTAAAGATTTGGCCTGATAGTAGATATTGAGGTAATCACTCACCGGATTTGGGTACAACACCAACTTGAAGTCCTCATCCGGAGCCTCCTCCAGATCATTGATGAGGTGGCAGCCGGGTACCAGACAGCCGTATTCATCAACCTTGATCAGCCAGGCTTGCTGTGGATAGGCAGGGCCATTTAACTCTTTTGCCTGCCCTACCATGATAAAACCACCATCGCTGGTTTCTTTCACATCGTAAAGGTAATGTAAGTCCTGAACAGCTTCCAAAAAATGATATTTACGACTCCATAAACTATCTCCTTCAGGAGAGGCTTTTACTAACCAACCAAACAAGTCTGCTGTAAAATCAGGGTAACCTTCGTAATAATGACCGGTTGCAACATAACCACTTCCGTCGGAAACCGTAATGATTTTATTTAAAGTGTTAAAATAAGTGGGCGCAGTAGGATCTCTAAATTCGCACTCCCATTCAATTTGCCGACTAGCATCCAGTTTGAAGATCAAGCCACTTTTCCAGTACAATTCATTAATGGGCGGACTTTGGATTTCTACACCATTGGCGCTGGCAATGACCAGCCCCCCATCCGGGGTAGACACCATTGAACGAGCCTCATCCATCAGGCGATGAAAAGGACTAAAGTAATTCCACAATACTTGACCTGAGGTATCTACCTTGAAAATTTGAACCTGACTGAAATAGTTTTCATCCACGTAATTCAAATTCGATCTAAAGCCACTGACAATATACCCATTTTCCTGGACGATTATACTACCAGGCCGATCAAAAGAGGTATCTCCATACTGCCTTTTCCAAATTAGATTACCTAAACTATCCAGTTTATAAAGCACAATTTGATCGTTGTTAACTCCTTGTGGTTTTCGATGCCAGTCGGCAACAATGAATCCGTTCTCTGAAGTCATCCCCATTGCCCGGGGCTCGGCAAATAAGTTGTCCGGGTAAAAAAACGGTAAATGTTTACTTATGAAGAAAGTGTCACCTTGGGTATTGTATTTAATGACCATTAGCCTGGAGGTAGAGTCAATACTATAGCCCGAAACAGCCAAATTGCCATCCTGGGTAAAAGTTAGTGTTTCCCGCCACGTCTCGTAGGTTGCCTCGGTACTTGTGATGGTCTTTACCAACTGGGTATTGCCTTGCAGGTCAAACTTGACAAAAATATTGCCGGTATTGTAGGGAAATAGTGTATCAGCAATAATCCCCGTAGCATAATAACAGCTATCGGTGCTTTGAATACTGGTTAGTGTCGCCGCCAGAAAATCGAAGCGTAGTCGTTTGTTGAAGGTAGACTGGGCCAGGATACTCGTTAGACAAAAAGACACCAATATTGATAAGAAGAGCTGTTTTTTCATAGGTTAAAAATAAAGCTTCTTTGGGTATTTCTCAAAAAATTAACTACTTGACTATCTTTTAATTATCTTCCTGTTTTGCATTCTTGAAACGATGGTGAATTTGCCTCCGGCGGCTTCTTCATCCTTAGCAAAGTTATCAAATGCGTAAGTTCTTCCACATCCTCCTACTGTGTTTCCGGTCCCTGATAAATCCCATGCTAAGGAGTCTACTTCAAAGTAAATGTCATTAGCGTCCAATTGCAGTCTTAGCTTAGCATCCTTAATATAATAGTCTGGGTCAGCATAGTAGTCTGAAGTACAATCACCATTACTGTTATAAATAGGGCAATTCACATCCCCATAGACTGCAAGATTGGTATATGGGCGCAGTTGCGCTCTGTCTCAAAGTTGGCAGTTAAAAGATCATTCTCATTAATAGGACTAGGGGTTCATCGTATTACTTGTATT
>CAXHCA010000193.1:0-9355 GCA_964015035.1 uncultured Saprospiraceae bacterium | reverse complement strand
CCGAGACGGGCTCAAAAATGAGCCTTGCGAGAACCCCAAATCTGCAATTTTCGCTACTAAAGCACCACCTCCAAACAAGCACTAAGGCTTTTCACCAATCGGAATCAACAGACCAATATTCATATAAAATCCCTCAGGATAAATGACGCGGTCGGCTTCACGGTCCAGGTCGATCAGGCCAAAGTAGTAGCGGCCTTCCAGAAAGATTTTGCGGTTTTTGTTGATCTCTTTTTCCAGACCAACACCAAACAGGGCGCCAAAATCGAAGGGACGGAATTCTGCCTCGTCAAAAGACAGTTTTTCCCGAAAATAACCGGTATCTGTTAGATAATTGGCAGAAAGCCGAATACCATAAGCGAATCTAGGCCCCACGATAAGATGGATATTTAGTTTTTCAAAAGTAACCCCGGCCTTTAATAAGACGGGTAAAGCCAGGTAAGCGGCCTGCGAAGAACGGTAATCGCGATTGTTGAGCTTGCGCAAAATCTGGGAAGTGCCATGTTCTACATAAACCAACTCGGGTTGTAGACTTATTTTTCTGGTGAGATGAATATTGACCGGAAGACTCAACCGCAAGCCAATCTTATTTGGCGTGCCTCCTCCTCCGCCCAACCCTACATAATGCTGTGCAGAAAGCAGTACAGGCATGCAAAAAAGCAATAGGGTCAAGTACAGATATCTCATGAGGGATTTACTGTTTTCAGGATAACAACTGAACGTCTTGGAACCATCCTTATTATGAAGATCCTTTTTTTAACGCATTTGTTGCCGCAACGGAATTTTCTATCCTTTAAGTGCATGTTTGGTGGTAGTCCCTGAAGTATATTCGGGCAAGCTATTCAGTCCCGGTAAAAACGGGATTTTGGAACCTCTTTTCGTCCGTCTCGGCTGAGCCGAGATGTACTCAAAAATGAGCCTTGTGAGAACCCAAAATCTGCAATTTTCGCTGCTAAAGTACCACCTCCAAACATGCACTAAGACAGGCAGGTCGAATCAAAGGGTTTGGTTTGCCAATAACGACAAATCCCCGGGAGTAAGGTACCTCCCGGGGATTTGCAATTCTATTTTGTTGATAGCCCTACCCTATTTCACCATTGCCTTGATGGTCGCTACGGGATAGATAAACGCGCCTGTTTCTTTAGGATTGGTGGTCTTTTTGCCATTTTGCTGCAGCAATTGATACGCTTCTTTAGTGGTGATACTCGGGCGAATACTTTTCATCAAGCCCACTAGCCCAGAAACATAAGGCGTTGCCATGGAGGTCCCGTTAAATGTAGCGTATTTACTATCCGGGATGGTTGAATAAATATTCACGCCAGGTGCCGCTATACCCATTTCCAAATCATTGACATAATTGGAAAACACGGCCCGCTGTAATTCCGGATCAACGGCACTGACCCCGATCACTCCCGGTGCATTGACCGGTGCAAATTCTTTGGCATTGCGATTGGCATTTCCAGCCGCGGCAATCACAATAGCGCCTCTTTTATTGGCGTATTTTACCGCTTTGCGGTAAGCCTCCTGTCTGCTCTGATTGGACCGACCACCAAGTGACAGCGAAATCACATCTGCGCCCTGATCAGCAGCTCTTAAGATTCCTTTGATAATGGTTTGCTGGGTCCCCATGCCGTAGCTGTTCAATACTTTGACACTAGTCACCTGAGTATAATCGTTATTCCTGGAATAAGAGGCCACCCCTACCCCATTGTTAGAGACCGCTCCGGCGATCCCGGCGCAATGGGTACCATGTCCCATAGGATCATCATTAGAAGGATCATCAATCGATTTAAAATTGGCCTGGATGTCTTCGTGCTTGGCATCTACACCAGTGTCCAAAATGGCAATCAAAGCTCTCTTTTGAGGCTTGATATTTGAAGACTCCAAAAAGTCGTACAATTGATCCATTTCCATGGCCTGGAAGCCCCATAGCTGTTCTAGCCCAGGATCATTAATACCGTATTTACGATTGATCTCGGGCAACTTTTTTCCCGGCAAGGGAGCCACAGTCATCGTTTCGTTGTCTTCCAGCCAATCAATTTGCTCCGAAGCATTAATCGCTGCTTTGATCTCGGTTAAGTTGCCTAATTCGCTATCAGGTACATTGATCAGGTAGTAATCATCCAAATCGGTTTCATCAGCGTATTTCGGAAAAAAGGCCCTTTCTGTCTGGAGGTCATATTGGTCAAGAATAGCCTCTAATACACTAATGTCAGCGCCATCTTTTAATTCTACCAACAATTCTCCATCCGCGGCCAATTGGACATCTGTGACAGCCACTGAAGGAGCCACCAATGCATACTGCAATACATACTTATTGTACATCAACAGGCCAACCATCAGGAACAAAAAACCGATCAGGAAGGCCGACTTTTTACCTGCCAGAAATTGAAAGACCAGTCCTGCAAAGGCAATGATCATTAGATCGCGAAACATCACCTCCAGTTTATCCGAAAAGGCAATATCGGCGCCAAACACACTCACCGCATAGAGGCCCAAGCCTCCAAAGACCATCGCTTTAAAGATTTTGGCTTTGGCTGAATCGCCAACAAAAAACCAAAAAACGATTCCGATAATCGTTAGCGCAAAACCAGCCGGGTATAACAGAGAAACAAGCATAAATGGTAATATTCAGTTATTATATCTTATATAACGTTACAAACAACTACAAACTATACATTTGTGGCCGAATTTCCAAAATGATGCGACGAGTCGCCCTTTTTTATCGTTGAATGTATCATTCTTGCTCCTATTCAACCTTCGAGAACGCTAAAGCGTTTGTTAAGTCTAAGTATTTATTATTTTTGCGCAAATCCTACGAAACAAAAACAAAATGGCAGAAGGAAAGGAACATGTACGGTGCCTGATTATTGGATCAGGACCTGCAGGATACACAGCCGCGATCTACGCGGCAAGGGCCAACCTCAGCCCTGTAATGTACACTGGGGAACAACCCGGTGGTCAATTGATGATTACTACAGATGTAGAGAATTATCCTGGATACCCGGATGGCATCATGGGTCCCGAAATGATGGAGCAGTTCCGTAAACAGGCTGAGCGCTTTGGTACGGATGTTCGCTATGAAATGATTTCCAAAGTAGATTTTACAGGTCCCATCCATAAAGTATGGACGGAAAGTGGCGTAGAAATCAATGCTGACACGGTAATCATCGCAACGGGTGCCAGTGCCAAATGGCTGGGATTGGATTCCGAAAAGCGACTTAATGCCAAAGGAGTCTCCGCTTGTGCAGTCTGTGATGGGTTCTTTTATCGCGGACTAGAGGTTGCTGTTGTCGGTGGTGGTGACACTGCTGCTGAAGAGGCTACCTACTTAGCCAAAATGAGTCCAAAAGTACACCTACTGGTACGTCGCGATGAATTGCGTGCTTCTAAAATTATGCAAGAGAGAGTCTTTAAAACGGAAAATATTATTGTACATTGGAATACCGAAGCTAAGGAAATCTTGGGAACAGAATCGGTAGAGGCCGTCCGTGTGATTAATAATAAGACCCAGGAAGAAACCGAGATTCCGATCAAAGGTTTCTTTGTGGCGATCGGGCACAAGCCCAATACGGATATTTTCAAGGACTGGTTAGAGATGGACGAGGTGGGATACCTCAAAGCGATACCGGGAACCTCCAAGACTAACATCGAAGGCGTATTTGTCAGTGGTGATGCACAGGATAAAGTATATCGTCAAGCAGTAACAGCTGCAGGAACAGGTTGTATGGCTGCGCTTGATGCTGAACGCTATCTGGTGGAGAAAGGTATCATTTAATCGTCAACACCGAAATCATTAAATAAAACATCCATATAATGTCAACTGCAACTAAGACCAGATTTCGTCCTGGAGTACTGTATGGCGATGAAGTCACAGAACTTTTAAACTACGCCAACGAGCATAATTTTGCTATCCCTGCGGTCAATGTTATTGGCACCAATTCTGTCAATGCCGTATTGGAAACAGCCAAGGCCGTAAACTCTCCGGTAATCATTCAATTTTCCAATGGTGGAGCCAGTTTCTTTGCCGGTAAGTCACTTGCAAACGACAATCAAAAAGCGGCAGTTCTAGGGGCCATTTCCGGCGCCATGCACGTACACACTATGGCTAAGGCTTATGGTGTTACCGTAATTTTGCATACTGACCACTGCGCTAGAAAGATCCTGCCTTGGATTGAAGGACTAGTTGATGCGGGTGAGAAGTTTTATGAATCTCGTGGCTATCCTCTATACAGCTCCCACATGATTGATTTGTCGGAAGAACCGATCAATGAAAATGTGGAGACTTGCGTCAAATTTCTGGAGCGCATGGACAAAATCGGTATGACGTTGGAGATTGAGTTGGGCGTTACCGGTGGCGAAGAGGATGGTGTTGACAATACGGATGTTGACAGTTCTCGACTCTACACCCAACCAGAGGAAGTCGCCTATGCTTATGCCGAACTGAGCAAGGTGAGCAACCGTTTTACCATTGCTGCCGCCTTTGGAAATGTACACGGCGTATACAAGCCTGGCAATGTTGAATTGAAGCCAATCATCCTGAAAAATTCTCAGAAATATGTGAAGGATAAATTCAACTTGGATGGCGATAATCCAATCAACTTTGTTTTCCACGGTGGTTCAGGCTCCTCTCGTGAGGAAATCCGTGAAGCAATTGAGTATGGTGCCGTGAAGATGAATATCGACACCGATATGCAATGGGCTTTTTGGGATGGCGTCAAAAACTACTACGAAGGAAAACGCGATTACCTGCAAACGCAAATTGGCAATCCGGATGGCGACGATCAGCCGAACAAAAAGCACTACGACCCTCGGGCGTGGCTACGTGCCGGAGAAGGTACTTTTGTCGAAAGACTGACGACTGCCTTCGAAGACCTGAATTGTATCAATCGCAATGCATAAAGAATCTAAATAACAAACATGAGTCATCCCGAATTTTGGTTAAGGCCAAGATTCGGGATTTTTTTTGGGGGGAACAAACCTCCTATAAATTTGGGTATCCAACCACACCAAAAAAACTGGAGGCTCTATGTTTAAACATTACTGTAAAATAAAGCAATTTCTCCAATCGAGCAACAAGCAGGCAGCTTTCTTCTTAGCCCAATTGACACCTATACCCGTCAGATCCGGGAAGAACTGGATGCCCTGTTACTTGTATGATTTACCGAAGGTTTTGTTCAACAACTTACTTGGAGGAAAGCCAAATTGCTTTTTGAAACATCGACTAAAGTAAAGTGGATCATTAAAACCAACTAAATTAGTTACCTCAGAAACATTGTATTTCTGTGTTTTTAATAGAGTCGCCGATTTTTTGAGCCGAATAGTTCTTATAAACTCATTTGGTGCCAGATCCGTCAGTTCCTTTAATTTACGGTATAATTTCGATGAGCTCATATTCAATTCCTGGCATAAAAAAGAAGTCGACAAATCAACTTCAGTCAGGTTAGATTCAATTAGTCCGGTAATCTTCTCCATAAATTCTTCATCAATTGGAGAATGCGTTAACAAAGCAATGCCGCTATCTGTATCTCCCGAAAACTTTGATTTTAATTCCTTTCGCGTCTTTATAATGTTTTCGATCATAGTTCTCAGTAGTGCAGAATCAAATGGTTTCGCCAA
This sequence comes from uncultured Saprospiraceae bacterium, assembly GCA_964015035.1. Lineage (GTDB taxonomy): Bacteria > Bacteroidota > Bacteroidia > Chitinophagales > Saprospiraceae > BQJU01. The sequence goes on along the minus strand of CAXHCA010000193.1, from coordinate 3,739 downwards.
ATATCCATCGGCACCAGCATTATATCCTTTTACCTTGTCGTCGTTTTCTGAAAGAGCGGTCAACAATACAATTGGAATATGACTAATAAATTCATCCTTTTTTAATTTCTCGCAAAACTGTAATCCATCCATTACAGGCATCATCACATCGACTACACACAAAGTTGGTCGAATCTGCCTGCAAATTAGTAAACCTTGCTCACCGTCTTCCGCTTCATAAACCTTATAATAACCCGTTAAAAAATCTACTAAATATTTTCTTAACTCCACATTGTCTTCTATCACTAAGATCTTCTCTTTCAAGTCTGTATTTTGGATGATATTTTTTGGTAAATTAAGCTTGTATGATTCTTGTTTAGCACTATTGGAAATTATATCGAAAATTTCTTCACTTTCGTAAGAAGCTCTTTGGATCGGTAATTCGACGGTAAAGACACTTCCTTCATTGGGTACACTTTCTACATGAATGTTCCCTTTGTGCAGTTCGACCAAAGACTTGACCAAGGACAAACCAATTCCAGACCCTGTGTTATATTGCTTATTGTTGATCTCTTGGTAAAACCTATTAAAAATCTTTTCTTGACTTTTAAAAGGAATACCTATTCCATTGTCGCTGACTTCTACAACTATGTTCCCGTTCCTTTGATGTAAAAACACGTCCACATTGCCATTATTATCGGTAAATTTCAACGCATTCGAGAGCAGGTTGTAAAGAATTTTATCATACTTGTCATTATCTATCCAACCAAAAATGGTCTCATCATCTGAATTAAAGTTGTAACTGATCTTCTTGTTGTAAGCCAATTCCTTGAAGAAATCGAAAATGTTTTTTGTAAAAGGGACAATGTCTGTCCTTGATACTTTTAGTGATAATTCTCCAGTTTGGGCTTTTCGGAAATCTAAGACCTGATTGACTAAGTTGTATAAGCGATTTGCATTTTGATAAATAAGGTTGTATCTACTCTTTTGATATTCAGTGCCCTCATTGGTTTTTGATTCAATCAATTGCTTTACAGGACCTAATATTAGGGTTAATGGCGTTCTTAATTCATGTGAAATATTGGTGAAAAAGCGAAGCTTTTCGTTATTTAACTTGATGTCTCTTTCCCGGTTTACTTTTTCGGTGATCAGCTCCTGTTTCAATATTGCCCGATTTTTCAGCTCCTTTCTGAGGAAATAATAAATTAGAAGCGAAAGAATTGCATAAATCAAAAGTGCTTGATAACTCATCCACAAAGGAGGATTGATTTTTATCTTATAGGAGGTCACCTCACTCCAGTACCCATCATTATTAGCTGCTTTGACTTTAAACTCATAATTGCCAGGGAATAAATTGGTGTATTGAATGGTTCTGTTCCTGCTGGTTGTAGTAATCCAATTTTCATCAAACCCCTCCAGTTTGTATTCAAATTTATTCAGCTTCTCATTGGTGTATGAAGGGGAAGAGAAGGTCAGCGAGAAATTTCTGTTTTCGTAACTAAGTTCGATATTTTTAGCCTCATTCAAGTCAATTTTAAAAGGAACCTGGTCATTGATTTTTTCCGTTGGTGCAACATCTTTGTTTTGCACTTTAAATTCAGAGATAAAAGGCTGAGGCGACCTGATATTGTCCCTTATCTCATAAGGAGAAAAATAAATGATACCATTTTTACTACCCAAATATATTTTGGAATTGTTATAATTAAAAAATCCGCCTGAACTGAAAAAGTCTAAGCGACTCCCACTATTTACCTGGTATATATTAAAGTCTTGACGATTGGGTTTTAACTTGGCAACATTGTTACTGTTCATGTTAAACCACAAGTTATTGTTATCGTCCTTAACCATATCAGTTACCCACTTATACGCCAATTCAGCTGGCTTTTCCAAAGGTTTGAAATTGTCTAATTCACTATCATAAAGACATAGTCCATTACGAGTAGCTACCCAAATTCTTCCTTCGCCATCTGCAAGTACATCACTAACATTGTCATGTAAAAGGCCGTTTTTCTCACGGTAAAAATTGATCGCTCCATCTTTGATATGGTATTTAACAACCCCTGTTTCTGTTGCGAACCAAATATTGTTATTTTCGTCTTTTCTGATCTTATTGATTAGATTATCTGGCAATAAGAGGCCAGATTTTTTTTGTCTCTCTAACGTTTTAGTATCCAGGATAATCGCGCCTAAACCAAAAGAACCAATGACTAGGTTATTATCATCAAGTTTTTCAACAGAAGAAATAGGAAATTGGCTAAAGCCGACATCAATTTCTTTAGCAGTATTGCTTATATAATCATATACGCTAATTCTTCCATTCCACAATCCGCAATAAAAGGTCTTGCCATCAAAGGAAGCGATACAGGCAATATCAGATTGATTATTAAAGAGGGGTTTGAAGGTGTTTTCATCAGAAACAAACAATCCATTGTGCCTGGTGGCTACTATGATTTTATTGTCATGTGTTCTTGCAAATCCTCTAATCCGAGGTGCTTTATCGCCAATATGGATAGATATACCTTTATTGAGGTTAAACTGATTCTCGTATGGATCATATTTATCCAAACCATCTTCAGTCCCTATCCATAGAACTCCGGAAGGATCAAAATATAAGGCAGAAACAAGATTGGCTGCTAACGATGTATTATCAGAAAGCATTGTAAAATGCCTTTGAAATTTTTCCTGTGGAATATCCTCCAAATGATCGCAAACTAATAATCCGCCCAACGTTCCAACCCAATATCTTCCGTCAGGTGCTTGTGTGACATCCAAAAAATAAGGCCCTAAATCACTTCTGATGTTTGAGTCTTCGATATAAAGATCCTCAAAAACATTTAATGTCTTATTGAGCTTAAACAACCCCTTTCTGGTTCCGGCAAAGATATCAGATTTGGCATCTTCATAAATAAAATATAAATAGGGATTCTTTTCATTAGAATTAAGAGAAACCAGGTCATACTTTACAATTTGCGCAATATTCCCTTTGGAGTCTAAATTAATTTTAGCAACCCCTCCAGACTCATAACTTCCTACCCAAATATCTCCCCTTTTGTCTTCAATAATGGATTTTACATAATTAAACCCTTCAATTTCGACTTTCTCGAATCTATTTTCATCCTGATAAAACAAGTAAACACCCATCTTTTTTGTGCCTACCCAAATGCGCTCAAATTTATCAACAAAGACTGATCGGATCTCTGCTTCGGGGAGACTATTAGGATTATTCTCTTCGGGTAAATATGTGGTAAATTTATGCGTATCTGTTTTAAAAAGGCTAAGCCCTTTTCGGGTAGCAATCCAAAGGTTATTCTTATCCTCATCAAGGACTAAATCAGTAATGTCGTCATTGAGAATTCTATTTTCATTGCCGGAGGTACTTAGATAAGATTTGAATTCATACCCATCAAAGCGATTGAGGCCAGAGAACGTACCTAACCACAAGAATCCGTGTTTGTCCTGAACGATGTGTCTTACTGAGTTATGAGATAAGCCATTGTTTTCATTGTAGTGCTCGAATTTAATGCTTTGCGAAAAAGCACAAAAAAAGAACGTGAAACCAAATAGTGTAATTAGCAACAATTTTTTCATAAAACTCATAAAGATCATTTAAAACACATCTTAGCATATTTTATAAGTGCTTGACACGCAAGAAACCTCATCATCACAAGCAAAGAAAGGGAAGAAAAAATGTACAAAATAACAAAAGAGCCTGCCCCAATCTTAGTGCTTGTTTGGAGCGGATTCTATTTAAAAATCAGCA
>CAXHCA010000192.1:0-9665 GCA_964015035.1 uncultured Saprospiraceae bacterium | reverse complement strand
GGAACCCCAACCGGGGGGATTTATGATGGCCCGGGGGTTACAGATGACGGAAATGGCACAACCTATGATTTTGACCCGGCGGTAGCAGGTGTGGGCACACATACTTTGACTTATACCTATACGGATGCCAATGGTTGTACCAATAGTGCTTCCGATGATATAGAAGTATTTGCATTGCCAACGGTGACTTTCACTCCTCCATTCGAGAATATTTGCCTCAATGCAGGCTTACAAATCGAACTTGGTGGTGGATTACCTACTGGAGGCATTTATTCGGGGGCTGGTGTGACGGATGACGGCAATGGTATGACATATAGCTTTGATCCGGCTGTAGCGACCTTAGGTTCTCATTCAATTACCTATACCTTTACCAATGTTAATGGCTGCGAAGATGCCGCTTCTGCAACGGTACAGGTTAATGAAGACTTACTTTCTCCCGATATCTTGGGTATGCTTCCCACGCTGACTGAGGAAGGCTGTACTGCAAGTGATGTGCCAGCCGCATATACCACCGTAGCCGAACTGGAAAATGCAGGGTTGACAGTTTCTGATGATTGTACACCAGATGTGGACCTGGTCGTCAGCTTCAGCGATTCACCGGCAGGGTTTAACCCGATCGTAGTGACCCGTACCTATACCATTACGGATGAGACCGACAAATCCAGTCAGGTATCTCAGATCATTAATATCGATGATACTACGCCTCCTAGTGCCTTGTGCCAGAACACGACCGTGCAGCTGGATGCTTCAGGTAATGGCAGCATTACCACCACTGATATCGACAACGGTTCCGCTGACAATTGTGGCGATGTTTCTTTAAGTTTGGACAACACCTCCTTCAATTGCAGCAATGTAGGCGCCAATACAGTAACGTTAACTGTCAGCGATGAATCAGAAAATGAGAATACCTGCACGGCTACAGTAACTGTAGAAGACAATGTAGCTCCCGTAGCTCTTTGCCAGAATATCACGATTCAACTCGATAATGATGGAGGAGAATCTATTTCAGGAAGCGATGTAGACAATGGTTCAAATGATGCCTGTGGCATTGCCGACCATAGCGTGGCACCGAATACCTTTGGTTGTGATCATATTGGAGACAACACCGTAACCTTAACTGTCATTGACAATAACAATAATACCAATACCTGTACAGCTACCGTTACCGTTGAAGATGACACACCACCTGCCATCACACAATGTGTTGGTAATACTGCTGTCTTTAATGGTGAGGAGGAGATTCCCGCGGCATCGGTGATCGATTTTACGGCCGAAGATGCTTGTGGCATTGCCAGCACCACCTACAGTCCAGAATTCATCACTTGTGATGACTTGGGCGGAACAGTTGATGTACTTATTACTGTAACAGACAATAACGGCAATGAAAACACCTGCACGGCTACGGTATCGACAGATGGATTGCCTTGTGGTTTTATGGACTTTGGAGATAACGGCATTGGGTGTGAAGGCGGTAATGACGACAGTTATGATGTTCCTACGGAAACCTTTACCGTGTCCAGTGACGGCTGTCATTCCAACAACTTTGCACAAGATGATGCAGCCTATGTGAAAACAGAATTGTGTGGTGATGGTGAATTCATTGCCCACATTACTTCCATCTCTCCAATAGGACAAGCCTGGGCAGGTATCACCATGCGAGAAACCGAAGATCCTGGTTCTAAAAAGGTAGAATTGCAATTGAACCTGGGGAATATCATGCGCCGGGCCATTCGAACAGTGACCAATGGTGTTGCCTACCCGGCACAGCTCAGCCGCCCAGGCGCAAGCTGGTTGAAAATCGTCCGGACCGGCAATCAATTTGTTGGTTATGCATCTAACAATGGCGTCAACTGGCAGGTTGTTTTGGCCACCAACATTCCAATGAATTCCTGCATACAGGTAGGCATGATCGTGACCAATTACAATGGCAACAACCTGGTGACGGCTACCTTTGACAATGTTGCAGTCATTCCAGTGAACGCACAATTGCCCGATGTGGATACTCAACAAAACGCAACTGTGCTTGTTCATGATTTCTTCCTCTTCCCCAACCCGGCAAAAGATCAGCTCTATTTGGATTTGATCAGCTACTATGGTTTGGAAGTACAGGTCGACATTCTCAATCAATTGGGTCAGCCAGTTCTTCACCGAAGCGTGGACAGAATTGGTGCTCATCCAGAAAACTTTGACCTAAGTGGTTTGAGTAATGGCACTTATTTTGTGCGGGTTGCCACCCCCACAGAGCAACAAGTGAAGAAATTCTTGATTGTAAAATAATTCAAAAAGGGACCCCTCGAAATGTGGCCGACATCGGAATAATTCTGGTGTCGGCTATTTTATTTATGACTTCAGTGCATGTTTGGAGGTCGGATTTGCTGGCGAACAGCATCATTTTTTTTGTAAAAAAAGGCATTTTTTGAAATGCATCTCGGTTGAGCCGAGACGGATAAAAAAAAGAACGATATGTCATCGAAAAAGTGTTGTTCTTCAGCCCAAAGGTTGACCTCCAAACATGCTCTCAAAAGCACAAATCCAAAATAATGACGAAGCAAATTAATAGAATCCCATCTGCTCAAGCTTTTTTTGGGGACAAACCTGACACCCTCCTGCAATTTGTTATACACACTAAAGCACCACCTCCAAACATTCACTAAAGAAAAAGCACTATTTTTGCCCTATCCGATTGCCCCCTGCTCCAAATTTCAAGAGGACAAGGCTATATGAGTGAACTGAAATTGCGATTAAGACTGTCCATCATATTTATGCTGCTCTTGCAGTTTGGGGGCATCTATGCTCAGATGGAAACTAAAATTGACAGCCTGCGTCAGGTCATTGCCAAAGCAGAAAGCGCCGCCGAAAAGGTAGAACCGATGAAGGCCTTATTTCTGATCCTGATCAACCAATCACCAGAAGAGGCAGGAGAAGTGGCTAATGAACTGGAAGCTATGGCTAAAGCGAATGAGCTGGCTGAAGCCCACGTACTGGCTCGTTTTTTTGTCTCCCAGCTTTATCAGCGTCAATCCAAATTTGATTCGCTGAATATCATTACTAGCGAAGGGATCAAATTGGCTGAAAAGCAAGGATTTGCTATGCTAACCGGCCAATTTTACAACATGCGGGGCATCTATCACGAGAAAGCGGGTATGCTTGACAGTGCCATTTATTATTATGAAAAAGCCCTACCCTTCGATGGAGTTAAACGACTGGCCATTTATAATAATCTGGGTGTAGCCTATAACCGTAAAAAGGATCTGTATCGGAGCATTGAGTATTTATTGCAGGGCATGGAAGAGGCGAAAAAAGAAAAAAACATCAATGCCCAGGCTGTTCTCGCCAATAATATTGGCGGCACTTTTTCCCACTTAGGCTTCTATGATAAAATGGAAACCTATTGTCTTTGGTCTATTGAATTGAAAGACCAAATTGGTGATGAACGAGGAAAATTATTTGCCCTGACCAATTTATTAGATGCGGATGTTTCCCTGAAGAAGCACAGGGATTACCTGAAACAGGCGCAACAAATTGCAGCCCAGATCAAAGATCCTTTCTTTATCTCCCTTTTTAAGGAAAAAGAAGCCGAAGTCCTGTTAAAAGAGGGAGCGTACCAACAGGCTATAGCCTTAGCCTTGCCATTGTACGAAGAAGGGAAAAAGGAAGCTGACTTGAACTTCATCCAAACACTCGGAGTATTAACGGATGCCTCTTTGGCGCTCGAAAAAGTAGACCAGGCCCAAAAGTATGCGGAAGCCTTGATGGTTGAAGCTCAAAACATTGGCTCGGTTGACTATTTGCAATATGCCCGGGAGCGGCAGCTAGCTGTTTATCAAAAAATAGGGGATTTCACCGAATATGGGAAAATTGCCCAAGTTTATTACCCTTTAAGTGATAGCCTAAACAGAGCCTCCAACCTGAACAAGCTAGCTTACATGGATGCAGAACTGAGAGATATCGAACAGGAAAAAAAGATTGCCTTGCTCAATGCCTCTTTAAACCAAAAGGAAATCCGACGCTATTGGATTATTGCCGTTGCCACTCTCATTGCGCTGATTCTTTCCCTGTTTGTCTATTTCCGTACCAAGCAGGTTAGAACGCAAAAATTACTGATTGAACAAGAACAGAAGACCACCCGTAAACTAGCCGCGGTTAATGAAGAATTGAAGAACCTCGACCAAATGAAGTCCCGGTTTTTCACTAATATTTCCCATGAGTTGCGCACCCCTGTTACCTTGATCGCTACCCCGGTCACCCATCTGTTGCAACAGTACAATGGACAAATGCATAAAGAGGTAAAAAGATCATTGGAGATGGTTGGTAAGAATGCTCGAAAACTGCTGGCATTGGTCGAAGAACTACTGGAATTTTCAAGACTGGATGCCGGCAAAAGTGGACAATCCCCTTCTCCTACCCATCTGCATTCCTTCTTTAAACAGTTATTTAGTGCCTATGAATCGCTGGCGGAGTTGAAGCACATTAATTACCAATTTTCTTTCCACGCCAAGGAGGAGATGTGGCTACAATTGGACCAAAAGCAGGTAGGCAAAATCGTGAACAACCTTTTGAGTAATGCCCTGAAATTTACCCCCGAAGGCGGAACAGTGAGTATTGAAGTCGATACAACCGATAATCAATTATTGCAGATTACCGTTGCGGACAATGGCCGGGGTATTCTTCCGGAAGACCTGCCATTGGTATTTGATCGCTATTTTCAAACCAAAAGCAAAAATCTGCCCACCGAGGGAGGAACAGGTATTGGTTTGGCTTTCTCCAATGAATTAGCCAAGCTTCTGGATGGCAAATTGGAGGTAGAAAGCCAATGGGGCCAAGGAAGTACTTTTCGACTTTATTTGCCGGCAATTGAGGCAGCAGCAGGGCTCGAAAAACCAACGGTTGTCCTTACGGAAAAGCAGCCTTTACCTCTTCCCGACCCCGATGAGGCAGAGACAAGCATTATACCTCTATCAGGACGCAGCAAGATCCTCATCGTAGAGGATAATTTAGATATGCAACAACTGATCACTACCCTATTAGGAGACACTTATGACTACGTACTGGTCAATAATGGTCAGGAAGCTTGGAATTTACTAAAAACCAATGATCCTTCGACACAAGACATCAGCCTGATTCTCAGCGATGTAATGATGCCTCAAATGGATGGCTATGCCTTACTTAACCACATCAAACAGCACGACCGATGGGCGAACTACCCGGTGATTATGCTCACAGCCCGTGCTAGCGAAAAGGATAAATTGAAAGCCCTGAGGAAGGGGGTAGATGACTACCTCACCAAACCTTTTTCGCCTGCAGAACTAATGGCAAGAATTCAAAATTTGCTCAATAATTACCATCAGAGACAAGCCGTTCAAGAAGAAATGATTCCGGTTAAACCGCAATTTGCACGAGCTACTTCTCTTGACCAAACCTGGTTAGAAGAGATTGAGACCATTGCTCTAAATGCCCTTGAGCGACAGATTGACTTAAATGCAAATTATCTGGCTAATGAAATGGCCATTAGTGCCCGGCAACTCTCTCGCAAAGTCAAAGCATTAACCGGCTTGAGTATTGGGCGCTACATCCAAGAGATCAAGCTTCAAAAAGCGAGATACCTCCTCGAAAGCAAATCACTCGGCACCATCGCTGAAGTCGTGTACGCCTGTGGCTTCAAATCCCCCAGCTATTTTGCACAGCTCTTCTCCCAACACTTCGGAAAACTGCCTTCTGACTTCATGCAAGACTAATTTTCTGCCAAACGGCCCTCCTGCTTTTTTAGCACAAAATCCCCTGCCAAACCACACATCGGGTGCTGTTGTAATTTGCCCCCTTCAATTGCACCCTACACACCTTCAATAAAACACAACATAACACACTCAATATCAACAAAATAGAAGCAAATGTCCAATTTAAGGCATCTTTTGTCCAGATTCCAATATCGATCTATTGCAATCTTGTGGCTGGATTAAAATTAAAAGATTAAAATTCTTTATTATGAAAATCATAGGGTGTACTTCTCAACAAATTAATCAACACTTCCTTTTGTCAATTTTGGTCAGTTGCCTCGGTTTGATGCTATACCCCAGCGCTATTCATGCACAAACAAATCTCACCATTGATGGTTCCTATCATCGAATCGATGCAAACGCCTCCTATCAGGATTTTGTCATTCCAAGCAACCTATCAGGCACTTATGAAATAAAACTTCGGCTGCTGGGTGCCGACGGCGGGAGTGCAGAAACCCCTGGTTATGAATGTAAGGCCAATGGCGGTGATGGCGCTTACGTAACGGCTACCTTTAATATTGGGACCGGTACAAATGACCTTCGGCCCGGAGGGAAATTAAGGTTCATCCCCGGTAAGGGCGGTTTTTCTCACCAAGGAGATATATCCGGATATGGCACAGGGGGTGGAGGAACGGCCATACTATATACCCACTCAAGTAATCCCGCTACAGACCTGGCCTCCAGATACATGAGTAATGCCGATTCAAAATGGGTAATCTTGGCTATTGCCGGAGGGGGAGGAGGAGCTTTACGCATAGAATTCGCCTTTTGTGGGGTGTCCGCAAAAGGACAGGGAGGACGTAGTTCTACTGATGGTGGTGATGGCAATGGCATCTATGGGGGCGATGGTGGCAGCAATGGTGCCGGTGGGTCATCTGCTACCTTTGTAAATTCAGTCGGTGGGCAAGGAGGGGCCGGTGCTTTTGGTGGCGGTGGTTATGATGTCGACAATCAATATCGCACTTCTCATCCGGATGTTACGGGTTCAAAACCCTTTGCTAATAGTGATGCAAGCTTTGGTTTTGCCGGAGGTGGTAATTGTGAAGGGGCCGGCGGTGGCGGGGGCGGCGCCTATGAAGAAGGTGGCGGGGGCGGCAGCTTTGTGAATGACGAAGCCATCGAATCATCAAAAACCAATGGCGGGGCCTCCAATTTTACCACTGATGATGGCTATATCGAATATCAGGTATTACAAGTGGGAGCACCGGTTGCCCTTTGTCATCAATCCTTGAGCATAGCTCTCGATTACGATGAAACTGAAATTTCATTAACTGCTGCCGATATTGATAACGGCAGCTATGACCTGGGTGATGGTACAATTACCCTCGGTATTGACCATACTGATTGTCAAACCTTAAATATGGGCTCCAACCTGGTTACCTTGACCGTGACTGATGACGATGGCAACGTCAGTACTTGCCAATCACATGTGCTGGTACACTCCAACACCACCGGGACTATCATCCTGGACCCCAGCAATAGAACGCCTTCTACGGTCAGTTATTCAGGAACCTATCAGGACTATCTAATACCCACCGCTGGTACCAATCAGGTCATTTGTTTTACACTGAATGGCGGAGACGGTGGTTATGCCCGAATGTCGGCAAGCGCATGTGGCACCTGTAAATCAAGGGGCGGCTATGGAGCATGGGTAGATGTTTGTTTTACCGTAGGTTGTGAAGATGGAGAACTGTCTCCAGGAGGAATTATAAGGATGATCGTAGGCGGAAAAGGCACTAACCAAACCGGAACTGAGGTGGTCTGTACGGGTGCTGCATCAGGTGGCGGCGGTGGCGGCACCGGCTTGCTCTACAAGAAAGTAGGATGCTCAGATTGGGAAATTTTAGCCGTAGCCGGTGGTGGTGGCGGTGCCTACCAGGGCATGGTGTTTGGCGGTTGTGTAGATAGTTCTTCCGGAAGAGATGGAGCTACCAATGTGAATGGAGACGGCTCCGATGGTAAAGGGGATAATAATACAGGCGATGGCGGCACCAATGGTAATGGCGGACAACAAGGGGGAATAATCGCTCCAAATGGCTCCGGTGGTGGTGGATACCTGACGGAGGGGATCGGCGTTCGTTGCGGATTTACAGATTACGGAGGGGGTAAGGCTGGTGGAAACACTGGGGGTAATGGTGGTAGCTCCAGCGAGTCTGATTGCTCCGGTAGGAATGGTGGTTTTGGCTTCGGCGGCGGCGGGCTGGCCCTTGATGCCGGTGGCGGCGGGGGAGGCTATTCTGGTGGTGGACCTGGCGGAACAACCGGCGGCGGCGGCGGTGGTAGCTATGTGAACACGGCCTACGCAAGTGATTATACCATCTCCACGGAGTCTTACTCCGATAATCCGGAAAATGGATATCTCACATTTAATTTTATCAACTCCAACAGTTATACCAGTTCGGTCACTTTACAATGCAAGACCGACTACACTGTCACCCTGGATGATGCCGGAGAGGCGACACTCTATGGTCCTGAGCTCGACAACGGTTCTTCAGCCGACTGCGGCGGCGGCCTGACGTTCCTTCTTAACTTTGACGGCTATTACAACCTGGATTGCAGTGATATCGGCACCTCTACCATTAGCGTAATTGTGGGGGACTTCAGCAGCGGAGCTAATGATTTTTGTTATGTTAACCTAACGGTTCAGGAAGAAGAACCCCCGGAGGCAATCTGCCAAAATTTAACGGTTGCGCTCAATACTTCCGGCACCGCTTCCCTTGAGGGTACACAACTTGATGGCGGCAGCAACGACAATTGTGGAATTGCAAGTTTTTCCAGTTCGGTCAATTCCTTTTCCTGTGATGACCTTGGCGAAAACCAGGTAACGTTATCCGTCACTGATGGCTCAAGCAATACCAGCACCTGCCTTTCCTATGTCACAGTAATAGAAACTAGTTCCTCTGCCCCTACAGCCCGGTGTAAAGATGCCACCGTCATGCTGGATGAAGATGGCAATGGCTCGATCTCAGTACTTGATATTGACAACAATTCCACGGATAATTGCAGTATCGTAGACTACCGGTTGAATCAAACCAGCTTCACCTGTAACGATATTGGACAACATTCGGTTACTCTTACCGTTGAAGACAACAATGAAGCTACCGATAACTGTACCGCGGTTGTAACCGTATTGGATAATGAAGCGCCCTCCGTAACCTGTAATGATCTCACAATACAATTGAACCAAAATGGCGCCGCCGACAACATTGCCTTGGAAAATCTGACCTCCGCCTCCGATAATTGCAGTATCGCTTCTGACTTGCACACCGGAATCCCAGAATTCAATTGTAGCACTATTGGCAATCACCAGTATACCTATACGGCTACTGATGTGGGTGGAAACCCTTCTTCTTGTAACGGTACTATCACCGTGACAGATGATGTATTCCCTACCGCTCAGTGCCAGGATTTTACGCTCCAATTAGATGAAAACGGGACAGGTACGGTGTTTACCACTGATATTGACAACGGTTCTTTTGACAATTGTCAAATAGACTATATGACTCTTGTCCTGGGTGCTTCGCCCACTACCGGAAGCAGCAATAATATAAGCTTCGACTGTAGTCATGTAGGCGCCCATACCGTCACCCTGACTGTGGTGGATAATTATGAAAACACCAGTACCTGTATGGCTACGGCTACCGTACAGGACAATGTGGCGCCAATTGCCCTTTGCCAGAACGTAACTATCCAACTGGATCAGAATGGCCAAGGCACTACCTCCGCAGCAGCCGTTGACAACGGCTCCAATGACGCCTGCCCATACGGGCCCGTACCGGGCGGCATTGCATCAATGGCTTTAAGCCAAACCGAATTCGACTGTAGCCATGTAGGTGTCAATACCGTCACCCTGACCGTGGTGGATAATTATGAAAACACCAGTACCTGTAT
>CAXHCA010000191.1:0-9703 GCA_964015035.1 uncultured Saprospiraceae bacterium | reverse complement strand
GTCGGCAGCGTCAGATGTGTATAAGAGACAGAGGTATTTCTAATAAAGTATCAACCCCATTTGTGATAAAGGCGTTTGTAGCGTTTGACTTTTTGTTTTCATTGCAACTTAAAAGTGAAAAACTAAATATCAACGCTATCAAAATATTTTGAGCCATTTTCTAAAAATTAGTGAATTGATCGACGTCTACTAAACTTTGAAAGTTTAGTAGACGTATGAGCATCTAATTACATTATCGCATTAGGTGTACCCTGCAAATCAACCCCAAACAAAAGAATATAAGCACCAATGTAAAATTCATTGATAATGTGGTAATGATAAAATTCATCTCCATCACTATGTTGAGTGGACGAAGTGTGCCCTCCTGATGCATCCAAATCGGTTGGGTGATCTCCGGTAGAATTACATTTTCTGCCATAGATTAAAAACCCATCTTGAAGGATGCCAACCAGATTTTCATCATCGTGAGAAAGAAGGGTATTTTCGGTTACATCTGCTGCTTCCAAGTGGTAGTGATACCCGGTAGGTCCCATGTGTCCCCCTGCATAATCGAAACCCGATGCTACATTTTCTGATAATGACACATTGGGGCCTTCTTCGTCATTGAAAATGGGCGCACCAGTAATGGAAATACCAATAGCACCCAATCCGGTTGCAGATGTGGTGGATGCTTTTTCTGGTGATGCAGGGACCGTAAGGGTGTAGCTTCCTGCGCTAATTACGCCGGGCGACATCTGGGATTCATCAGCGACAACAGGGTCGATATACAGTGCATTACTGCTCTCCCAATACGGAGAAGTATGATGGGGTAACCCATTCGATTCAATGGTTATTTCATCGCCGTCAAATGATACCGTCACCGCAGCAGGGTTAAAATCGTCAAAAGCAGAAATGGGAGTACTGCCTTCAAACGTTGAACTTCCAGTATCATCCGGATCAGTATTGTCGGCCACATAACCGCTTGGTTGGTCACAGGCATCTTGGCTCACATCAGGATTGCCCAGCCCATCACCATCAGCATCTTCGTACCAGGTGGTTTCGGTACATGCGGAGTCATCATCCTGGCTACAGGATGATATCAGAAATATAGTTCCGCAAAGGGCGAAAAGGGAAAAAATCAAATACTTCATGTTTTTCATGTTTTGGTTGAAAATTTCCCTTTAGACCCTCGAGATTCGGAAATCCTTCGGTAGACCTGTTTTTTTATCGGCACGGTATTTATTATTGCTCCACAATCATTTTCTCCACGGCATACTTCCTTCCTTTGCAATGACTTTTACAAAGTATAGTCCGTTGGCCAATTGACCAATATTTATCGTAGCCTCTTTTTGATTCGGAAATTGAGTTTGGGTGGGAGCACCTGCGCCGTTAGTGCATGTTTGGAGGTAGTCCCTGAAGTATATTCGGGCAAGCTATTCGGTCCCGGTAAAATCGGGATTTTGGAACCTCTTTTCGGCTATTTCTTCGTTCGTCTCGGCTCAGCCGAGATACACTCAAAAATGAACCTCGCGAGAACCCAAAACCTGCAATTTTCGCGGCTAAAGCACCACCTCCCAACAAGCACTTAGGGTTTCCCCCGCCAAACTAAAATCATTTTATGTTGTGATTTAAATCACTTAATGCAAAAAACTACGAGATTACTTTTGTGAGTAAGTATTCACTAACCCTTTAAACCTAACCACCATGACCGGGAAAAATAACTTATCAGCAGGTTTTCTATTTATGGGCCTATTTATGGCTTATGGCTTTGTGCTCATCTACCTTCGGGATTTTGCGCCCGGCAAAGAAGAATGGATCGCGCAGTACACGATAGGGAAGCATTTTGAATCGAGACTAGCGCATGTTCACGGCAACCTCTTTGCATTTCTCAATATTGTGATCGGCTATCTTTTGGTGCATTTTAATACCAAAATCGGAAATGTGAAAATTATTTCCTGGCTCGCCCTCACAGGAATGCTGATGCCACTGGGTATTTTGGCGGAAATCTATTTCGGAGCGCCACCCATTTTTGTGTTGATTGGTGCAGCGGCAATGACTACCGCTGTGTTTTGGCTGGGCATTTCCTTTTTCAAACTAAAAAATTAATTTAAAAATTGTCTTAAATAAATACTTGTATTACAAAGGGAATTATTCTCCCCATTGGGGGATGTCGACGATGAAGGAGCAACTACACTGATGAGCGATTGCGGGCAGGAGCAGGAAAAATCAGTCTGGATATAGGTGGTTTTAAACTAATATTGATACGAGATAAATGAAAGAACGTCAATTAGAAATTATCGAAGCGGCAGGAAGAATACTCACAGCCTCAGGGGTAAAGGGGCTGACTATAAAAAATCTGGCTAAAGAAATGAGGTTTTCCGAAAGTGCCATATACCGCCATTTTGACAGCAAAGAAAAAATAATCATTGCGCTATTGAATTTCCTGGCGGAAAACATGGACGAACGGTTGGCAAAAGCGATACGGCCAGATGATACACCGGAAGAAAAATTGAAGAAGCTGTTCCAAAGCCAATTTGTTTACTTTAAAGAACACCCCCATTTCGTGGTGGCGGTGTTTTCGGATGGGCTGATGGAAGAAAGTGAAAAAATCAATTTGGCAATTTTTAGAATAATGAGCGTCTTGAAGAAACACCTATTGCCCATCATTGTGGAAGGCCAGCAAAAAGGGGTATTTACGGAAGCCGTCACCACCAAGCATTTGGTGCACATCATCATGGGTACTTTCAGGTTGCAGAAATTCGTATGGAAGGTGAACAATTTCAAATTTGACCTCGAGGAAGATGGGAACAACAGGTTACAGTCACTTCTTATTTTGATCAAAAATAGATGAAAATGAAAAATGCTATTCCTTATATATCAGCAATACTATTAGCTGCATTTGGCTTGCTAACCTTATTTCTGAGTGGCGCTGTGCTATTTGATTTGTTTGGAATAAGGGCCAGAGAAGGCAATTATGTCCTGTTTGTCGTATGGGCAAATTTCATCAGCAGCTGGCTCTATCTTTTTGCTGCGTATGGATTTTTAAAAAACAAAAGATGGACGGCATCCCTTTTAGGTATTTCTGTATTAGTGCTCATCCTGGCTTTTGTTGGTTTACTTATTCATGTAAACGCTGGTGGACTTTACGAGGCAAAAACGATTGGCGCCATGATTTTTAGAATTACAGTAAGCTTAACCTTTACAATGCTTGCTTATTTTACCATAATAAAACCAGTAAAAAATGTATTCTAAACTAATCTTCTCTTTAGCACTCATTTTATTTTTAGTCAGTTGCGGAGGCAATGCCCATAAAGGCGAGATAGAACTAAATAACGGAGAAAAGTGGAAAATAAATGCTGAGATGATGCCCCCCCTGGAGGCGTCTGAAAAGTTAGTTTCAACCTTCATTGCCAACGATGAAAAAGATTATCAGACCTTAGCTGAAAAGCTCAAGGAAAATAATAAATTACTCATCTCAAGCTGCACGATGAAAGGCAAAAGCCATGATGAGCTGCACAAATGGTTACATCCATATATTGGGTTGTTAGAGGAATTGGCAAATGCCAAGGATGAAAGTCAAGCCAGTCAGGTTGTCCTGGAAATAGAGCAATCCTTTGTAACCTTTAATCAGTATTTCCAATGAATATTAAAGCACTGCATGACCAAGGAAAAGCGGTCTCGGCAAAAGTTTTTTTTAGAGGCGAGCAAGGATCAACAACCGCTTTGCAGATTTTACAAAACCAACAGTTGAAGAAACATATTACCAATGTACCGGCCCTTTTGATTTGTGTAGAAGGTAAGGTTGTCTTCAACAACGAACAAGGCATGGAAGTAACTTTATTGCCCGGTGACTATGTGGCCATTAAACCGATGGTAACGCATTGGGTGGATGCTATGGTAGATAGCTATCTGTTACTTATCAAATAAAAGCACTCAGACTAAAACATTAGTGACTATTCGCCAACCAAAAGTTGCGGGGTTACTTCTATGGTCCGCATTCAGTGCATGTTCAGGGCAGGCTATACAGGCTGCAAATCACAGATTTTGGAGACAAAATGCTCTTGCACCCCGTCAAAGAACCAAAAAGGTACTCCCAACACCTGACCAACAAACCACTATCGCTCTACAATTATTTTATCGACAACCATATTGCCATTTTTGGCAATGACCTTTACAAAATAGATCCCGCTGATCAATTGGCTAATATTTATCGTAGCCTCTTTTTGATTTGGAGCCTGAGTTAAAACACGTTGTCCCGAAGAATTATAAATAGAAACCGTCGTCAGCTCAACAGCAGCTGAAGTAGTAATGTCATTTTGTGCCGGATTGGGATAAATATTCAATCCGATTTTTTTCCCATCAATTGCCTCTTGCACGGCAGTGATCGTATACAGCTCACAATCGAATGCTGACCCCGTTTCAATATAACCTTGTGGAAGGAGCGTATGCCCGTCAAACCCGGAAAAATCTGTCGCATATCTTTCCGCTCTAAATGCCCTATTGTTATTTGCAGCACTATATTGGTCTATGATTCCAAAACCACTCACAGGATTGACGTATTCCCAGACCGTATTCCCGGAATAGTCCACCTCGAAAAATGTACCGGTCGGCCCTTCGCATATCAATGTATTGCCATTGGGCAAACGGGTGGCGCCTGAAATATTCTCACCATAAAAATCGGTTGGGATAGGCGCCTCATAAACCCAATGGAAGTCAGTCGGTTCGAAAGCTGTTCCGGAATAAGTATAATTTCCGGCGGCATCAAGCGGAGGGTCAATCACATTTATAGCGGAATAATCCGAGCCAGACAAGGTGCCTGCCTGGTTATTAAAAACCATAATCATTCCACCGTCGGTATAATCTTCATCAATCCAGTTGGCATTGTGTTGTAGAAACAGTAATTAATCATCGGCATCTCCCTGATCATAGGCTTGCGGATTTCCCCAACGGTACAACAGGTCGCCGCCCATGCCGGAATTGCCTCCGGTATGACCACTTGCTTCAAGTGTTGTAGTAGAGTGGTCAATAATCCATATTTCACTAAAATTGTGATTGCTCAAAACAATCTGGTCCAGATCCGGATTGTAATCTACCGAATTGATATGCAGCCAGTCCTGGTTGGAGGCATTGTTGAAAACATAGTTGAGGTCAATCAACTGCGGAGCTTCTGCAACGCTCCCATAATTGTCGGCGGCAGCATTTTCATCCTGCACCAAATGGTCCCATGCCTTCCATTCCCATACCACTGTTCCACCACCATTGATTAAATCCGGTTCTATTTCCACGATTTTTTCCGACCAAAGGGTACTGCCGGAGGTCGTTCTGCCTGCCGCAGTAGCTTCCGCCGAGGTATAAGCGTCCCAAACCACCGCCAAAATATTTCCGTTAGGCAAATATTCAATATCGTGGTGCTGGCATTCCGTAGTTGATGAGATAGTATAATCCCAAATGACATTACCATCCCAATCAATCATCTCGATGATACCCCCTTTTCCACCGGCATTGAATGTCGAATTATTGGTGTTTCCGGTACGGAGTAAGGTACCATCTTCCAGAAGGTAAACTGCTTGCCCGGGTCTGTAGGATGAGCTCCAGGTATGTATTAATTCTCCGCAGTTGTCAATGAGGTAGGTCGTCGTACTGCCGAGGGGGGCAAATAAGGTATAGCCGTTGTAGGCATCGACTGTGTTTTGAAAAAGTCCGACTGTTTGCTGTGCCGACAAAGTCATCGTCCCGCATAAAAAAGTCAGCAAGAAAAACAGGTTTAAATTTTTCATAATTTAGGTCTATGATTAAAAATCATCTATTTGACAACCGGGAACTGAGGCCCCTTCCTCGATTCCCCCCTTTCGAAAAAAATGCCAGGCGGAAGCGATTCCGCCCGACAAATAAACCCCAAAAAACCAATGAAGAAAAAAATAACGCTATATCATGACTCTATTATCAGTGCCCGAGGATGATTATTTCCTTGGCGGGCCTGCTTTTGATAATTCTTCTTTTGTCAACTGACCATCCCCATCTTTATCGAGGCGTGCAAAATCATTTTGTAATGGCCCCTTGGCCTCGGCCTTACTGATTTTTTGATCTCCGTTCTCATCCATCATCTCCATCAATTGGTCAGGAGAAGGCGGTTGTCTTCTATCTCCCTTAGATGCACCTGGTCTTCTATCGCCAGCCCCTCTGTTTGCACTCTTAATGGGGCAGCCTATTGCCTTGGTAAAATCAGGGTCCGGCGATTTGCCATTTTCCAGGGCATTGATGGCATTCGCAACATATCTCGTTTTTACATCTTCGGGGGAATTCACATTGTCATCAATAGTACCGATGTATTGAACCTTTAAATCTTTGTCTAATAAAAAGACATGCGGTGTTTTTGTGGCCCCGTATTGAGGATAGATTTTTTGCCCTTCATCTACGAGGTAAACGAATGGAAAATCTTTTTCCGCCGCACGTTTCTTCATATTTTCAAAACTGTCTCCTTCCTGCATGGCGGGGTCATTAGAGTTGATCGCTACCACTGGATACCCCTTGGGCGCAAACTCATTATGCAATGCAATCAAACGGTCTTCGTACTTCACAGCAAAAGGACACACATTACTGGTAAAAGTGACGATATAGCCTTTGGCATTTTTGATTCCGGCAAGAGAGACCATTGAACCATCCACATTTTTCAGGTTGAAATCGGTTGCCGTGTCTCCTACTTTGTACCCGGCCGGTTGGTTCTCAGCCATTGGTTGGGCATCTTTGTTACTGCTTTTTATAGCGGCAAAAGCCCCAATAGCAGCGGCAGTCAGAATAATTCCAAAAATTAATTTTTTCATAGTTAGGTTAAATTATAATTGTTTTGTTTCCCTTTTGACAACCGAGATTCCAAAATCCTTCGGTGGACTGATTGTTTTTAAAAAAGGAATATTTTAGTTCAAATTCAAAGTGTCCTGTTTTGGCAGCAGCCCTTTTATCTCTGAAATATTGATTGATCAAATCACCGCTGATAAGTTTCCACCGTACTGGTCCCCTCAGGGTTTACAAATTCGTAAGTATATAAACCGCTGGCATCCCATGAATAGTTAATCAGGTATGACTCACCATTCAGCGTATAAGTTAGAGAATAGGACCGATCACTAATCGAGACAAAGTCGGTTATTTCGGCACCTGGGAGTGGATTTTTTGCAGGTCTAAGCTCTCTGGTCATGGCTTGAGGAATCACCTGATTTTCAGGAGCACTTGAATTTGGATCTAAGGTTACTTTTCCTCGCATTCCTGCTATGAAGTAGGGGTAATCCGGTATCGTGTGGTATTGATAAGAACTATCTGCATTAAACTTGCCGAGATATTCATCCAACTCATCCGTTGTTTCTCCATAAACCGGAAACCCATCCACAGCATAGGCAATTGGATTCCCTTGGCCTACTATGGATTGTAGGTGAGCAGGTGGCAAATGATAATGGTAATCATCGGCTCTGCCACAATGTCCACCCCATTGATCCAGTTCTCCGATTGCATTGGCATCTTCTCCCCGGTTGTTTAAGGGATTAAAAATAGGGATGCCATTAGCGGCAATGGCAATGGCTCCTTTCAATAAATTGGTTTGAGTAGACAGCGGATTATCAGACAACTCTGGTTGAATAGGTATTGCCCAACTATTGTTGCCCGTATAGTTCTGGTCTATCGGAACTTGCTGCTGCCAATTCGTAATGCCTACCATCATATTGTGGGCTGGAAGACCATTGGAAGAAACATAAAACCAATCACTATCAGAGTGGGTACTGACCTCAGCAAATTTTCCAAAAATAGAAGCCATGAAGTTCACATCATTTGCAGGTACATTAATGGTAGTTGTAGGATTGGAACTGCCATCACCGCCATTGTTGTTTTTATTGCATGCAACAAAGGCAATTATTGTAACCCCCAAAGCCCCGTACATTAAATAAGACTTTCTTCTTTTTAAGGAATAAAATACTAAAGAAAAGCAGACCGCCATTCCTCCTATAAAATACCAAAGTGGACTTTGGCGAGCTACAAATGCTGTTTTAGTAGGAGCAGATGAAGCTTGGTTGAGAGACAATAGTTTTTGGTGCTTCTTGAGAATCCAGTCTTGGTCTTTTGATGTAAAAAATGACAGGTCGTATGAATTCAGTTCGTGATCTGCATTTAATAAAAAGACTTGTTCGTTTTCATATTTTACAAATTCAGCAATGATCGGCTCGTTGTGAATCAACCAAGTTTTCGCAGGATGCCCATGCCCCTCTTTATGTGCGGACAAATTAAAGTTCATTAAAATTGAAAAAGCTATAATAAAAACGATTTTAAAATTTCTCATGGCCGATCTTTTAGATTGCATATAAACCTACTAAAACTTTCATTCTACCGTATACCTTACAATCACCTCATTATCCAGAATAACATTTGTAGACCAGATAAATTCTGCATCATTGGTAGCATCGTCAAATATATCTGTAAAGTTGGTATAAGATGGTTTGTTGTTTACCCCGATTGTTGCATTGGTATAGGTCGTTGCATCTGGCCAGGCCGAATCGTCAAAGGCTTCGTTCATCCAGTTGGCGGGTACTTCCCAATGCAACGCGTAAAAATTGCTTCCATCACTGGCATCGCTCGTATTGCAATTGGCTGTGCTTCTGAGTGTACCATTTTCCGTTGGACAAGTTAGGTCTTGAATAGGCGAGCTGTAGAAAGTCTGAGCTTTCCATTCACTTCCGGTAGTGGCTACCGTATTTCCTGCCTCGTCTTTAAAAACGGCTACCAATCCCCCATCGCCGGGGTGATAATTGCTACCGCCGCTGGCTTCTGTGCCTAGCCCAAGGTTTTCTTCCCAATCGACCAGGAGTATAGCAATGGTATAAGGAGTGGAAACTTTGAATTGGACGATATGAGAATTAAACTGGGTAAATGGGATGGCATCTTTCCCAACTTCAACCCCATTTACATAAAGCTCAAAATAGTTATCGGCAAAAAGATATCCGGTAATGACTTCGCCGTCGGTATCAACAACTATAATATCATTATCATCAAATGCCGCCAGGGCCTGTGCCGCAGACGTATACTGCGTACCATCGGGATTGTACAAGTCTGGCGCAAAGGGAAAGGAACTATCGGTATAATTAACATCTGCAGGAACGGTCCAAACGGAGTTGTCTGCTGCTGTAATTGTTCCTACTCCGGCAATGCGCTGACCGGATGGGTATAAATTGGTGGCCGTTGTAGTTGCTAAACCTTGCGTAACGGATGCCGTCCCGGAATAACTGTCCAAGGAAGAAGCCGTATCATCTGTATCATCACTATTGGCTACATATCCACTGGGTTGATCGCACGCAGATTGACTCACATCCGGATTGCCCAGCCCGTCACCATCGGCATCTTCGTACCAGGTGGTTTTGGTGCAACCGTTGTCCTCATCATTTTTGCAGGATGACAAAAAAAACAGGACTCCAAAAACAGGGAAAAGGAAAAAAACTAGATTTTTCATGATTGTATGTTTATGCTGAAAGTTTTCCTTTAGACAATTGGACGTTGGAATTCCTTCGGCGGGGGCCATTTTTTTTTGCTTTTGTAATGGGGGCTCAGCGTTGTTCTATGAGTGCTTGTTTGGAGGTGGTGCTTTAGCAGCGAAAATTGCAGATTTTGGGTTCTCGCAAGGCTCATTTTTGAGTGCATCTCGGCTGAGTACGACTTTGGCACTGCGAAAAAAAGGTGTTTGTAGGCTAGC
>CAXHCA010000190.1:0-9858 GCA_964015035.1 uncultured Saprospiraceae bacterium | reverse complement strand
AAGATGCCGCCGGAGGCATATTCTATTAAAAATAAAGAAGATTGTCTTATCCTTATACAAGGGGACTAATCCCAACTGCACCCGAGGGAACTTTAGACAACTTACAGAAGTGAAATAGCAGAATAAAAAAAAGCTGCCTCCTATGATGAAGGCAGCTCATACAGTCTATTGCATTGAACAAAACAGTCTGATGATAATAGAATCGTATCGGGTTATCTCACCACCAATGGAATTGTCTGTGTGTTTCCCTCCTCCGAAGTGAGCTGAACCCAATAAAGCCCTCCGGACAAACCTGTAAGGTTTAGGGCATAGCCCTGCGACCCTTCTGTCCATTCAATCATCTCGGCGCGGACTATGCGGCTGGAGGCATCCAACAGCTTGAGGGAGGCGTGGGCTATCCCATCTGTAGAGTCCAGTGTTATCCAGGTCGTTCCGGAGGCTGGGTTAGGTGTACAGGAAACATGGTTGAGAGTAGTTTTTTGAGGCGTGTTGAAGGCGGTAGTGGTATTTAAATCAAATTCGGCATTATATTCAGGACCAAAAGAGGAAAATTCGGGTTCCGCTCCTTCAAAAACCAACTTGGAAGTACCCTCGCTCACATCATAGGTGCCAATCGGTCCGCCCACACCCGGGATCATCCAATTCCAGATTTGAGTGATAATCGTATCCACAGAATAGAAACCTTCCTCTGTGAATAGGAAACTGTCGATTTCCATTTGGTTTGTCTCCACCAGAATTGCGTTGTGAAAGGTTGCTTGTGGTAATTTTAGCGTGCCATAAGCTCGGTACCACACTTCTTCTTCAATATATTGATAGTATTCAAATCCTTCAAAAACATAGGAGGCCCGAGCGGTATCCCGAAAGCTCTCGTTAAAGGCCAGTGGTTGCAGAATGGTTAGCGGATCATCAAATACTTGAGGCCCGAAGAGTGTGCCTACACCCAGCCATACCCAACCGTGCGATCCTATATGGTAGTAGGTATACAACTCCACCGTATCCGTGATGATGCCTGCCACATTCGCCAGAGGAAAGGCGCTAGCATAAGGGGTCTGATTGGGAAGAAGATTTTCGTAAGTGGTGCGTGTCGCGCCGGCCGGCAGTTGTAATCCTGTAAAGTCCCAGGTACGGTTGGCGCCAGCCTCACCTGGGGCAATGCCGAGAGGAAAAACGCTGACTCTCTCCTGAATTTGTCCACTTTGAGGATAGTAGTCGGGTCCAATGACGGGTTGTGCAATAGCTTGCCAGCATCCTAAAAGGATGATCATGAAAGTAAAAAAGCTTTTCATAAAGATTGTTTTTTGATAAATCGATAATCGAAGTTGTCTAAAGTTTTCTGCTGTCAGTGAGCATGAAGGCTTGTGGTTATTTGGCGAGGCTCTTTTTGAGTTCCGGCTCTGGAAGGTCCGGAGCAAAAAAAGCAGAAGTCAAAAGCCGCAATGCTTCGTACGTCAGTAAGTGAGGCAACTCTAGGCAACTTCATCCTTAAGACCAGAAGGATGATGGGAAGGTGGCAGTTTCAGGAGGTTTTTTTTGACGCATTTACAATTTGGTAATGTGCTGAAGGAAGGTGGCCTTGCGGTTCCGGGAAATGGGGATGTGATGGCCGTTTTTTAAGATAACTTCCCCGCCTTCCCCCCGCAGATATTTCTTAATATGACTTAGGTTGATCAAATAGGAGTGATGAACTCTGAGAAACCCCGAGCCGGAAAGCAGGTCTTCAATTTCTCGAATGGGTTTGGACAATAACATTTGCTCCCCATTGAGAAAGTAAATCTGCGTATAACTACCCTCGCTGTTGCAATAAACAATCTGATCCACTTCCACAAAATGCAGCCCCTCTAAAGTAGAAAGTGCGATGGTTTTGAGTGGTGCCTCTGCTCGTCGGTTTTCTTCCATCAATTCAAATTGGGACCACTGAGGCGTCTGTTGTTGTCTGGCTTTTCCCACTGCCGCGATCAGTTCCTCGGCGTCAATTGGCTTGAGGAGGTAATCGAGCGCACTGATCTTGATGGCACGCAGGGCATATTGATTATAGGCTGTGGTGAAAATGACCTGAAAATTGACTGGCCGGACTCGTTCCAACAAGTCGAATCCGTTCAATCTTGGCATTTCAATGTCTAGAAAAAGTAAATTTGGCGGGTTTTCCCGAATAAAGGATACCGCCTGATGAGGATCGTTTAGTTCCGCAATAATTTCTACTTCCGGACAGTGTTTTGCCAAAAGGGCGGAAAGTACTTCCGTACAATAAAGCTCGTCATCTACCAGTGTGGCTTTCATAGGCTGATCATTATTTTACGTTCTTTGACCAATTAGGGCTGCATCACAAAATTTGTCAAAGTAATTTTATTTTAAAAATAGAGACAGCGTGACCTTTGTACCAGCTGCCTTTCCCTGGCTGTTTATCAAATCTTCTATTTCTACCGTGGTTTTTGCCTCATAAATTTCATTGATGATTTCAATTCTTTCGGCTGTTACTTTCATACCATGTGATTTATACAACGTGGCGGATTTACTCTTGAGCAATGCCGCCATCTTTCGTCCTACTCCATTGTCTTCTACTTCTACAAAAAGACGATCTTCCCGAATATAACTCTTGATGGTCAGGCGGCCATCTCCATGATCCTTGTGCATCAGCCCATGCCAAATGGCATTTTCTACGTAGGGCTGTATCAGCATGGGGGGGATGTCAATACTGTGCGTTTCAAGGCTGGGCGCGATGTCAAATACATAGGAAAAACGCCCGACAAAGCGCATGGCTTCAAGTTCAATATATAGCCGCAAGGCATCCAGCTCATCACGTAAAGAGATGGTGTCACTCCGGGAATGGTCTAATACTAAACGGATCAACCTCGAAAATTTAGTGAGGTAGGCCGAGGCAGTATCCGGTTCGTTGCGTTGAATAAAACGGTTGATGGAATTGAGGCAATTAAAAAGAAAATGTGGATTCATTTGGGAACGCAAAGCCGCCATTTCTACTTCCGCCAATTTATTGTTGAATTCAGCTTTCATCCGCTGTTCTCTTTGTCGCTGTTTAATGTATAAATGGTAGATGCCGTATGCCAAACTGGTGACTATTCCGAAAACCAACAACCAAAACCAATAGGTTCGCCAAAATGGAGGGGCAATTCGAATGGCAAGCCGCTTTTCGGCGGTACTCCAGATGCCATCCTTGTTCTTTGCTTTTAGACAAAAAAAATAGTCGCCAGGTGGCACGTTGGTATAACTGGCAATACGGCCTTTGCCGGCTTCAACCCAATCCTCGTCCAGGCCTTCCAGTTTAAAATAGTAGCTGTTTTCTGAGGGTAGCGTGAAGTTTAAACCGACGTATTCTATTGTAAAAAAGTTTTCTCCGGGTTTTAAGTCTATGGATTGCCAGTAGTCCGGTTGTAAGTTGTCTTGCTGATGGTCTACGCCACGGGACTTAAACGATAACAATGCCAGGCGTGGTGGCCGTAGATCTCTGACCAAACTGTCCGGGTGAAAATAGACAAATCCCTGTTTGGTGCCCGAAAAAATGGTCCCATCCGGTTGGATTGAAAAGTAGTCCAGAGTGGCATCAATTTTCAGGCCGTGTCTTTCATCAAAGTTTTGGACCTCAAACGTTTGAATGTTGATCTTGGAAATGCCGCTACTGGTGGCCAACCATACGGTGCCTCGGCCATCGGCACGAATACCTTCAAGAAAGACGTTGTTCAATCCATCTTCCTGAGTGAAGAGCTGTTCCTGGCCATCTTTTCCCCTTCGGATCAACCCTAATCGGGTAGCGATCCAGAGATTATCCTGACGGTCCATTGTAAGACCGTTAATATCGATGAGGTTGATGTGGTGCCCCTCTATTGTAGTTGCTGTCAGGTGTTGCCATTTTCCACTACTCAGGTCAAGCGAAAAAATGCCATTCCCATTGGTGCCAATCCATATAGCATCCTTCCGACTGTTGGTAGTTAGCACAAATGCCGCTCGTGGTGCCCCCATACTTTCCGGTGGGTGCACGTAGGATAACCGATAGTTTTTGCGATCAAAGTGTAGTAACCCGGCCCTCCATTTGACAATCCAAAGATCACCGCGAAAATCTTCTACAATGTCAAAAGTAGCCCGATCGCTGACGCCTTCCGGAAGCTTGGGCATCTCTATCGGAATTAATTTCCGGTCTTTTAGAAAAATCTGATATAATTGAGAATTGGCCAATAGCCAGGTGAGTCCATAACTGTCCTTAAAAATTCTGGTGAAACCAGCCCCTGTTAAAGCTGGTTGAAAGGATTGGGTAATATCCATTTGAGCCCCGGTCAGGGGATCGTATTCAAATAACTGCCCGGTATAAAATGAAGTGATGTACCACTTTTGATCTTCTTCATTTTTAAACACTTCAAAAACCGAATTATCGTAGTCACTGGGGTAGTGTTGCTCCAATTGAATGTGGTGGAATCCCTGAAGTTTGGGGTCTAGTTTGGAAAGCCCTCCCGATGTACCCACCCAAAGGATGCCTTCCGCGTCTTGCATCGCTACCGTACTAGCGGCTTTGGGGAAGCTGAAATAATCATCGGGGATGTGCTGAATGGGGTTGAAGCGTTCTTCTTCAGGATATAAAATTCCCGGATAGTTAATCCAGATGCCGCCGCCCGGAGCGGCACAGATGTCTGTGCTGCTCCTAATATAGCCGGAAAGCGGAACATCCCAGCTTTTCCATCGACGATCCTGCTCGGAGTACGAATACAACCCTTCCATAAAGGTGGTGAACCACAACAGATCTCTTACGGTATCCTGGTATATGGTTCCAGCCCAGTAATTCCAGTCCAAGCCTTCAAAAATATGATGCTCAAAGGTGCATGTTTCCACCTCCAGACTGAAAATTCCAAAAGAAGAGCTGACCCAAACTTCGTCTTCGGATTTAATAGTGCACGCCACGATTGCGGGGACCAGTGTGTTTTTTGCATTGTTGGGCTTGTATTTCGCCGGGACATCAGGAAGGTATAGTTCCGTATAAGTAAACTCCCCGGGAGCGAATAAGAGCACGTGGTCGGCATTCAATGTAGCCACAGCATAGCCGTTCGGCAAAAAGGTAATCGAGCTACCGTGGCTGAAGGTCCAATTGATTTTTTTATCGGCTGGAGGTGTAATGAAAAAGAAGGTGTCTCGTGCCGGGTCGTATATGTCCAGCCCCCGGTTGTGTGCGATCCAGAGTTGCCCGTCCGGACTTTCTGCTAAAGCCGTGATTACTTCTCCTCCCAGGCTGTTTTCTTCCCGGGGGTTGGGGGTGTAGTTGGAGAAACGATAGCCATCAAAACGATTGAGGCCATTGGCTGTTCCCACCCAAAGGAATCCACGGCTGTCGCGTAGCAGACTGCGGATCTCGTTGGAAGAAAGCCCGTCTCTGGTGGTGAAGGTTTCAAAATAAAAATCCTTCTGGGCCTGGCTGCTAAATAGGCAAAACAACGCAAAGCCCATTGCCAATACTCTACCCATGGATGCATTATAAATTGAGTGAAATTACATCACTTTTTAAACTTTGATTCATAAAATTTATAATCTGCGGATTTGAATTCATAACTGGATGAAAATCTTTGTGCCAAAGAAATTGGAAAAGATCTTAACCTAGTCGGGAAACAATTTACTTTTGGCATATTACATGGCAGGTGATGAGGTGAGTGTTTTCCGGGATTGTACAGATACTAGGCCGCCTCTGCCAAATCGCTACCGGAGGACAATTCTATCAACCCGTTCTTTGGGATGTCGAAGCTATAAACTTACCTCGACTCAAGCTGGGGTATGCCGATGAATACGATGGTGTGATCCAGGTTCCGTTCATCAGAAGCACTGGCGCTTAATGCTCGGCATCACGAGCGCTTTTTTTAAGAAAATCCAGCTCCATTTGTAGTTGACCAATTTTTGCGTAAAGCTCATTTAAGTCCACCTGTTCTTCCTTTTTACTCGCTTTGTCTGGAGACTTCATGTAGTCGGCTGCATTATCTAAAAAGGCCGTCTTCCAATTTGATATTTGGTTCGGATGTAAGTCGTACTTTTGCGATAACTCCGACAACGTCTCCCGTTCTTGAAGCGCTGCAAGGATCACCTTTAGTTTGAATTCTGCGCTAAATGTTCTGCGTTTTCGCTTCATAATTAGTGGCTAATTTACGGTTTTTACCAACTAAGCCACTGGCTCGAATTTTTGGGGGAAGCTCATTGAATCTCTAGCCCCGTACTTTCCTCCATAAATCGATGCAATGTCACCATCTGATCGTGTCCCAATTTTTGGCCAAAATAAGCCACTAAATAAAGGGAAAGAAAAACCAGCACCAGGACAGGCACCAGCCAAAGAATGGTCGCATTCTGCCCCAATGACCAGTGAGATAAACCGATAATGCTAATGACCATGATGGCAAACCCAATGATGGCATAAAAGAAGACAAACATGGTCCAAACCGCAGGACGTGGGCCATACAGGCCACGTAGCAGACTACCGGTGGGTGTTTCTTCTAGCGTGAGCGTTAGACGGGGCGACCAATAATGTTGTTCTTCCTGTGGCAAATAAAGAGAGGCATAGGTGGATTGAACCCGGCCCTTACAGGGCGCATCTTCCCGTTGCAGACCGGCATTGATTTTGTCGGCCAGTTCGGTTACGCTATAAATCGTCTCAATTTGGAAGCGGGGACGGACCCGGTAGGCGGGTAGGTGTTCTTCGGCAGTTTGATGGCTCATGCAGGTGTCGGTTTTCAGCTAAAACTTTAGGACTGATCAAGTTACGGGAATTTTGTAAATATGGAAGAGTGATTTTGATCATCAGGCACGAATATAGTTTTCAAACATGCACTAAATCTCACTTTATCATCCTGAGATGAATTTTAAAAGACATTCCATTAATCGCAACAAGCCAAATCCTGACACGAGTAGTGCGGAAGACCTGTTGGGGGTTGCCAACTTTCATTGATTTGTAAAACTAAAGCTTCTGGAAAGAGCGCTTTGGTCTGCGCCCACGTCAAATATCCCCAACGCGTTTCATCGTGTTTTTGCAGCAGTTCTCCCTTCATCAAGCCCGATACACCAAGGTCAAGCAACGGCCACCAAAGACTCTCGGTTTCCCGGTCCCATAACACAAAAGCCTGTAGCCCATCCCATACATTTTCGTCAGCATAGGTGTAGCCGGAAACGGCAAAGGTGAAGGTTTTGCCGCAATAGACCCGAGTATACACCGCTGCCAAGTCGGCCAAATAACAATAGGCAATCATGACCGGAGCACCTTCCGTCATTTCATTGATCACTTCGTGAAAACGCATGGCGATATAGGGATAGACTTTTACAACGCCATCTCCTTGTAAATAGATGACTTTTTCATCATCTGAATATTCGTCGGCTACCTCTCCAATGGGTTTGTATTGTGCATCGGTCAGTGCCGAAATGGTTTCTCGCTCATAGCCGTAGTCGAATAGCTGGCATTCGTTGAGCGCCCAATTGGTAATGTCAAAATGCGTAGAAGAATCGGCGCCTGCCCATAGGAAACGCTTTCCATCTTTGGAATATACTTTTTCTTGAGTTAGCTCAGTAGAACATCCAGGGGATTGATTGCGATTGATGGGTTCTTTTTCACAGGCTACCAGGGATAGTCCGGTCAAGGCCAATAAGAAGGTTAAGATTCGCATAAGCGTTTTTTTCATTTTGAACTTCAAGTATAAGCGTTTTTAAGAGAGCAATCTGTTCTATCCGCGACGATTACTGCCGATATTGATTGCTTCGGATGTTTTCTG
The DNA here is from genome assembly GCA_964015035.1 of uncultured Saprospiraceae bacterium. GTDB lineage: Bacteria > Bacteroidota > Bacteroidia > Chitinophagales > Saprospiraceae > BQJU01. The sequence continues at coordinate 2,122 of CAXHCA010000190.1, read as the reverse complement.
CCACCTTTTTTACGGTTTCTTCCATCCTCTTCTGGCGGGTTTCGAATAAAACAATCCCAATATATAGCAACAAGGGGGGCTCCATTCTTTAGTGAAATATAAATTTTTTCTATAAGTGGTAACACCTTCTTTTGCTGCCGGATAAATAAGCAAATTCAATCACTCCCTAAAACTAAATGAAAATGGCAAGCAAAAAGAAGAGCGGTTTTTCTTTTCCCATTTCCTTTGAGAAAGAAACGCCCGAAAAAATTGATTTGCGCGTACTCGCCTACGACCGGGATGGCAATCTGATCGAAGAAGGCAAAGTAGACGGCAAGCAGGCTTACCTGAATTTATCTGAAGAGCAATTGGCGGATACCCGAATCTTTGTTGCGCCTGCACCCAAAGAAATTCCTAGAGTAGAAACGCCCAATATCGAATACATGGAAAAAATTCGTGCCTACGAACCCATCATTCGGTACAACCGACAGCAACAGTTGGAGGTCCTCCCCATTCCCGAAAGCCTGAGTAAAATTTGGTGGTGGGTCAGATGCCGGGTCACTGGCCGCCTGGTGAAGTGGTTTCAGATTGATGGCAAGTGGGAATTGCACCCCATCTGCCATGCCAAGGTCCATATCTGCGAAGTAGACCGCATTTATTGGATTTTGCGGCAGGTTCCCGACTTGGTGATTACCAAAGTCAAAGACATTTTCAACGAGGTGGACATTCAATGGCCCGAGATTCCTGGTCCTCCACCAGTAGATATTGGCCCTATTCCAGAGTTAAGCCCTGTCCCTCGAGTTTCCGACAATATTAGCAGTACTGCTTTTCGTACGACTACCACCAACAATATAATCCAAAAAAAATCCCTGCCAACGATCAGCACAGAAGTACGCTTGCAACTGAATTCTCCCAACCCTGACCTAGTGCGGCGAGCGATTGCCGAAAACTTCACAATTCTGCGTCCTTATTTGTGTTTGTATCCTTATTTCTGGCCTTATTTCTATCGTTGTGACGAAATTAAAACCGTCATCACCGATAGCCAGGGGCGGTTTGATACCCACATTTATTATCAATGGTTTGGCGATAAGCCCGATCTCTATTTCTGGGCAGAAAAATCGATTGATGATGTACCAACTACTATCTATCGCCCTAGCATTCCCTGCCATACTTATTGGAATTATGCCTGTGGTACGGAAGTAACGCTCTATACCACACATCCGGATGTAAAACCGGGCTGTCCGCCCACTTTGACCGGCAACATCGCCTGGATACAAACCATTGGTCAGGCGGCGAGCGTTGCAGATATCCAACAGACGAATGCCTATACCAATATCCAAGGCAAATTTTTGAATACCATTGGCCTTAGCCCAGTTCATACCAGCGCACTTTCAAGCTTTGGCTTAAGTGGTAAGAAAGTGCGTCCTTTTGGTAAAGGATTGCATTTTAGAGTGATGTTTGGAACGGGTACCGGCCCGGGTAATACCGTTGCTAAATTCTTGTGGTCTTATCGTCGTATCCAGACGGATAAGTTGCTCAATTCCAGCGCCGGTGACAAACTCTGGGAGCCTTTGAATACCGTGTCCCTGAAAAAATCTTACCTGGTTCCCAATGCAACAGGTACAGATTTTATCCGCAAATTTTACGATATGGGCCCATTGCCGGATGGTAAATACCTGATTCCTCCCTATTTGGCGACAGCCCTGGAACCCAATGCAGTGTGGGAAGATGCCGAGACGGTAACGGCTTCCTTCAATTCTGAGGCGTTGAAAGGCGATGGTCTTTATGAATTTAAACTGGAAGTATTTAACAGTGCAGGTAGCTTACAAACGGTAGACAAAAGCTTCTACCGAGTGAATGGTAGTGGTGGTTCGATAGCAGCACCAGTTGAATTCTTTAACACGGTTCCCTCCGGTGTTTTTACTCCATTCCGCATGAGGGTACGGATCGATAATCAGAAATGTACTGCATTGATTGAAGATGTGGAAGTGGATGGCAATACTTCTTCTTCGGCCTGTGGGTTTGTCAAATACGCCAGCAAGACATCTGATGTTAAGCTCCGCTTCCGAGCCAGCCATCCGAATGACTTTGGTGTATCTGTCTCTTATACACATCTCCGAGCCCACGAGACGACATCTCATCT
>CAXHCA010000189.1:0-10041 GCA_964015035.1 uncultured Saprospiraceae bacterium | reverse complement strand
GCAGGGAAAGAAAATTAAAAAGAAAATGGATGATCCGGAGACCGTATATAACATTACAGTCTCTTTTGTCGCAGAAAAATAACGTGTCATAACTTGATGGTGGGATCAAGGTCTGGTTTAGCGCCTCAGGCGAAACTGGATCTTATCCCTCTTTGAAGAAAAGACTTGATATAACGAGAACAGGTGCATGCTAAAGGCAAAAGGCACGATAAACCCCGGAATGAGGATGAATGGAAAAGTAGCCACAAAGGTATTGGCTGGATCATTGAGAAAGACCCGCCATGGAGAGGGGGTAGACAAGATGGCGAGAATTAAAATATTGAGCAACAGGAGGATACCAAAAACATTCCAGAGAATGGCCTCTGGTTTGCGAAAGCGCCGCTGACCAAAAAAAACAAAGCCGGCCAAAGGAGCCGTCAGCCCCACAATAATGTCAAAATTGAGCCATTCAAATGTCATCTGCGGCGGAACATACCCCGCCTTGTAACCCATCCAAAGAAACAACTCCATCACGATACGAAACGCCTGAATGTGTACCAACCAGCTAGGAGGAATGGTCCGCAAAAGTAGCCGGAAAGAAGGTGAAAAAAGGAGGCCAATACTCAGCAGTATTGGTGGTGCCAATACAAAAATGACCCGAGGCGGCCAGCTGGAAAAATCCTGAAAGAAGCCGAGGTAGGCCAAACAACTGATGATCGCCAGCCAGAAGAATATCCCAGCCAGAATAAAGCGAATTTGCTGCCCTTTGAGGCTCAATTGATAAAAGGCGTGCCGCAATCCAAACTGCAAGCTCCTCAGCAAACCAAAGACGAGCAGCAGGATAATCAACTGGCCAATGAGAAAAAGAGAATCATTCATGCAAGGGGTGAAATTTGAAAGGGAAGATAAGGCTGATCCTTCAATTGATAGCGCATTGGGTAGCTCCTGATCAGTTGAGGAATTGCGTTCATCTTCTTTGTAGTCCTTGTTTCACTACGAAAATTATGTCCGAAAACCTTTGTCATTATTATTTCATGCCAGGCTAGTCCATCCAGACCGTTTCCTTCAACCAGATTGCAGCTTCTTTTAAATAGGGGACATATTCGCACGGCGTATAATGTCCAAGATCTGGCGCAACCACAAAAGTAATATCACTACCTGCGTCAATGGTGGCTTCCACCCAGCCTTGGGTTTCTTCAAGTGGAAATAATTCGTCATTTTCTCCGTGAATGACGTACATGGGAATGTCCATTACCCGAACCGTATTGTCTGTATTATAGACGTTATACGAGCTGGCCATGGGAATGGCGGCAGAGAGTGTATTGGACTGAAATTCTCCAAAAAACCAACTGCCATTTCCTCCATTACTATAGCCCGTTACCGCAATTTTATCTAATTCAATTGGCCAGTAATCTATGGCAAGAGACATTAGAATGCCCACTTTTTCCTGGTTGGAATTGTCGTACCATAAATCGGTTCCGCCATTGGGACTGAGAATAAAGGCATTGAGGATTTCCAGGCCCGGTTCAATATAACAATCCGTGTTTTTATGTGCATCGGCAGCTCCTCCGGAGGCGCCATGCAGTGCAAGGATCATCGGCCTTTTTTCTCCGACGGCTCTTTCCGGGGCAATCACTCTGAAGTCAAAATAAACTCCATTGACTATTTCAAGAGAAATATCATGGATGCCTGGAGATAAATCAATCGCTTGAAAATCAGCCTCCACATCTGCAAAAGTTCTTGCTGGTTGAGGTTCATCATCTGATTTACAGGTGCTAAGCACGAGAATACTCGAAATAAAAAAGCAGTAGATCAGCCGGTTGGATGCAAACATGTTTGTACGTTTTGTCAAATAAATTGACAAACAAAGTAGGCATTTTTATTTAAAAGTGAAACAAATCCGCGCCCAGAGACGAGGGGAAGGTTACTTACCCTGATCTGGCCATCATGAGTGAGCATCCTCCTCAGTGCATGTTTGGAGGTAGTCCCTGAAGTATATTCGGGCAAGCTATTCAGACTGCAATTTTCGCTGCTAAAGCACCACCTCCAAACATGCACTCAGGCAAGATCGTTCTGGTAATTGCGATACTGAAGTACCATGCCTATCGTGTCTTGGGGCAATTTTAAAGCATCATTCCCCCCGATACCTCAATTCGTTGTCCGTTGATCCAGCGGGCCTCTTCTGAACACAGGAAGGCCACCACTCCGCCGATATCTTCCGGTAAACCAACGCGCCCCAAGGCGGTAACACTTGCCACTTGCGCATTGACCTCTTTGTTGTCTCGCACATGGCCACCGCCAAAATCAGTTTCAATGGCTCCCGGGGCCACAATATTCGCCCTAATGTGCCTTGATCCCAATTCCTTGGCCAGATATCTGGTCAGGACTTCAATCGCGCCTTTCATGGAACCATAAGCCGAAGATCCCGGAAAGGAAAAGCGCGCCAGTCCAGAGGAAATATTGATAATAGATCCTCCATCATTGAGGTAGGGGAGTGCCTTTTGTGTGAGGAAAAATACACCTTTGTAATGAATATTCACCATATCATCGAGTTGGTCCTCGGTGGTTTCGGCAAATGGAGCATAGAGGGCGGTTCCTGCATTGTTGATCAGGAAATCAAAGTGGCCGTGGCCATGCTCTTTTTGCAGGTAGTTGGTGATCTGCTCCAGGAAAGCGTCAAATTGCCCGACCTTACCGGTATCCAACTGAAATGCTGCCGCTTTTTGTCCAAGTGACTGGATTTCGGCCACCACTTCTTCTGCTTTTTCCCGATTGCTATGATAGGTGAGTACCACATCAATTCCTTTATGAGCCAGGCTAATGGCCATGTCTCGTCCCAGTCCACGACTGCCGCCGGTGACCAATGCTATTTTGCTTTTGGTTGCCATTGTTTCAATTTTTTTTGATTTAAATGATTGATGCAAAGGTCAGCCAAAAGCAAGAGGAATGTTTGCAAGGATCAATCCATTATTTGCAAAATTCAAATATAGATGCTATGCACGGAAAGCAAGAGGGGTCAGAGAGGTTTGCTTTTTAAAAAAGTTAGAAAAATGGGCTACTTCCTCAAAGCCCAGGCAATAGGCAATTTCTGAAATATTCCAGTCAGTTTGTTTCAAAAGAATTTTTGCTTCCTGGGTCATGCGGTTGCTGATGATTTCAGTGGTTGTTTTACCCATGTTTTCTTTTAAGACCTTATTGAGGTGGTTGACGTGAATGCCCAGTCTTTCAGCATATTCTTTGGCGGAGCGCAACTTCAGCTTTTGATGGGATGACTCAATCGGGAATTGCCGTTCCAGCAATTCGATGAACAAAGAAATAATGCGCACTGCCGCATTTTGTTTGGAAAGTGAAGTGGTCGCAGGCTGAAGTTTTTGCCCGTAGTGAATAAGTTCCAGCACGTAATTGCGCAGCAGATCGTATTTGAACTCATAATTTGAGGCAATCTCTTTCTGCATTTTTTGAAAGATCAATTCCATTGCTTCTGCCTCTTCATGATTAATTTCAAAAACCGGATAACCACCCGACTTAAAGATGGGCAATTCATCCAAGATCACACCACTCTTATTTTTTACCATAAATTCATCGGTGAATACACAAAAAGAGCCGGATTGGTTATCGTCTTGCGGAATCCAGTGATAGGGTACTTTCGGGGTTGCGAAAAGGAGAGCGTTTTCTTTCACATCAAACACTTTATCGGCGTATTCCGCCCGATTTTTTCCTCTGATCAGGCTGATCTTATAATACGCCCTTCGATTGTAAGGCATGCCCTGTTTTTGCTTGACTTTTTTGATGGTGTCGGCAATGTCAAAAATATTGAAATGACCAATTTCCCTGGAAATGTCGGGGGGCAAAAGGGCATCGATATCCCGACCGGTAAAATCGGCAAATTCTTGATAGAACTCTTGTAGGGAAGTATTTTTTATCTGTTTCGCCACTTGCTTCTGCGTTTGCAAAATTCAAAGATAAGTATTTTAGAACGGCTTTTGCTACCTGGTTATTTATCGATCACCTTTGTTTGCTCGCTGATAAAATCATCAATAAACAGTTTTGTTCTATGATCTACCCCTTTTTTAGTTAGATGGTAAGGCGTATTAAACATCAGCGAATCGGACATTTGATACCGCTCCGGGGTTCCCAGGATGGGGATACCCGTTTTTTTCAGGGCTTGTTCAACTTGCTGAATCTGCTTCCTGGAATTATTAAAGGAAGTGGTTTGGTATCCCGGATAAGACAAATAAAGGGAAGCGCCTTTTGCGTTAAGCGCCAAATGAAATGCCTTGATTTTTTCAACTACCTCCCCATTAAACGGGGTATTGATTGCTTCAAAAGGGGAGAAGTCTTTCCGTGGTAATTTCCAGTGCGCATAAGTGTCTCCAAATTCATTAAAGGAATGCACAGAATAAATGTCACTTTCTTCTAAATTGGTGTATTCCGTCGGGTTGTATTTTGATAAGGCATATTTCGGCAAAAAGGCCAGAATATTTCTCAGTTGGCGGAGGTTTAGGAGGTGAATTTTAGTGGGATTGACATCAAAAACAATTCGTAACAATTCCTCTGAGCCCGTATTCAAATCTTGATAAAAATGACTGTATTCCGGAATGAGCAAAATAATATCCCCCTTTTGTACAAATTGAATGGTATTGTCCATCATAAATTTTAAACCAAGGGAGGCGCTGATGCCCGTATTGATGGGGTTCCTGCTTAAAGCATCTCGTATGGTTTTACTGTCTAAACCAAAACTAAGATTGGAGCCTCCTACAAAAATAATTCTGGGTGCCGGAGTATGTATTAAGAGGGAATCCTTGGCATTGGCCGCCATTAAGAGTGATTTGGAAGCCCTGGGAGTGGTGGGAAGTAGCAACGCAATGATCACCATCAGGAAAAGTGGGATTATAAATCCAATTGTTTTGAGCAGAAATCTTTTCATTTTGTGGGGCTTTTAAAACTGAAAATAGATAAATTGCTGTTCTGTGCCACCCAACCAAAATAGCGCAAAGATGATGGCATAATAAAAGGCATATCTCATCGGTCTGTTCCAAGAGAAACCCAGGTGCGCGAGGGCATATTTCCCCTCGCGCCCATTCCACTCCATCAAGACGAACAATACTACCAATAAAAGGGTCGTGAGTGCCCGGTGCATCCCCGAAAACCTGGGGACCTCAAAAAGCGTAGTCGAAAAGATCTGAGCAAGGTAATGAAACGCATGCGCCAGATTTTCAGCGCGAAAAAAGATCCAGGCAAAAACGGTTAAAACAAAGGTCAACAGGATGGAAGCCAGCTCTTTAATGGTCGGTATGCTTCGCCCTTTTGCGACAATGTCCAGATTTGCCCGGTTGTTTTGAGTGAGCAGCAGCGGCAAAAAATAAAGGGCATTTAAGGCCCCCCAAACAATGAAAGTCCAGTTGGCACCGTGCCAAAAGCCACTGACGATGAAGATGATAAAGGTGTTCCTCACCTTGGTCCAGGTCCCGCCGCGACTGCCACCCAATGGGATGTACAGGTAATCGCGAAACCAGGTGGAAAGCGAAATATGCCAACGCCTCCAAAATTCTGCCATGTCTCTGGAAAAGTAGGGAAAGTTAAAGTTTTGCATCAGGTCAAACCCAAAAAGTCGGGAAGTACCGATGGCGATATCCGAGTACCCGGAGAAGTCGCCATAAATTTGGAAAGTGAAAAAGAGGGCTCCCAAAACCAACGTGCTACCGGAATAATCGGCAGAATGATCAAAGATCAGGTTGGCGTATTCCGCACAATTGTCGGCAATGACGATCTTTTTAAACAAGCCCCACAGTATCTGCCGTAGGCCGTCTACAGCTTTGGAATAATTGAAGGTTCGATGGCTATAAAATTGGGGTAGTAAATGAGTGGCCCGCTCAATCGGTCCGGCCACCAGTTGGGGAAAGAAGCTGACAAAGGCTGAAAACGCAAAAAAATCCCTGGTGGGGGCCAGTTTCCTTTTGTACACATCAATGGTATAGCTCAAGGTTTGAAAGGTATAAAAGCTAATCCCAACCGGCAGGATAATATTTAGGGAATTCGCCTTGATTTCGGTTCCAAAAAAGGAAAAGGCCGTGATAAAGTTATCCAGAAAGAAATTGTAGTATTTGAAAAAACCGAGAAATCCCAGGTTAACCAGAATACTGGTCCAAAGCAGCAGCTTTCTGGCCAGCGGCCGATCTTCCTTGGAAAGCCGCACTCCGATGGTGTAGTCCACAACTGTACTAAAGAGGATTAAAGACAAGAAACGCCAGTCCCACCAACCGTAAAAAATATAGCTGGCCACGACGATCAACAGGTTTTGCCCTTTCAAATGGTTATTTGCAACGAACCAATACAGGACAAAGACTATTGGTAAAAAAATCGCAAAGTCAATGGAGTGAAAAAGCATTTAGGTTTTCATTGGGTAATTTTTAAAGATTCATCGACTGCTCCCGGGGAATACCCATTAAATGTCTACAAAATCTAAGTAGGGAACAAGCTTTTGATTTTATTTTTTGATCACAACCTGGTGCAAAAAAGTGTTATCGATTTCAATTTTCAATAGATAAGTACCTGCTTGCCAATCGGAAATATCGATGGTTTGTTTATTTCGACTGGTTAGGATCGTTTGGCCCATCACGTTGAGCACTGAAACCCGCATATAGGTATAGTTGTTCATAGGCTCCAAGTATAGAATACCGTCGGTTGGATTGGGGAAGACATTCACTTTGTGGTGGGTGGATTTGTGGGGAGCAATGGTAGCGGAAACCGGGTTACAAGTGGCTTCAGCTAAGATTGTATCGAAGGAACCATCCAAAATATCTTTATTCCACACTTCCCAATAACACACCTGATCTGAAATGGCTAGGTTGAGGGCAGCAGGCATGCCACCGGTGCCAAATGTAGAAGGATTTTCCACTCCACTGGCGGCCATCTGAAGGCCGGTAAATGAATTGTGGATTGCCGAGTGTTGGAAAATCGAATATTGAGCAGGATATACAGTAGTGTTGTGTTGGGTCCACCACCAAGCACTTGCCCCATATCGATTCCCGATCTGTGCTTGCGCAAAGGCATAAATCGAATCTGCCACCACATCACTTGAATTAACAGGGTGATAGTCATTAGTCAGGTAGTGGTTTGGAAAAGCCATATCAAATGACCGCATGACTTGTTTCCAGGAATCGATCATTTTTTGATCAGTATACTCCAGCTCGGCATAAGTGGGGGTAGGCTGAAATGGAATTTGCATTTCAAACCCATTACCGGATGAGTTGGTGATGTAGACCAATTGGATGGTGGTGTCATTTTGATAGCGATTGCCAAATTCCGCAATGAATTCAGTCCACTTGTTTAAAAAAATGGAGTCCCAGGGAACGGGTATTGTTCCTGCAAATGGAAAACTGAAAGACATGGATTCGCTACCTGCGGCATACAGCCAATCGGGGGAATTGGGCCCACCGCCGATGCTGATTGATATTTTCTTTCCATAAGATTGGGCTGCGCTGATTTGATCGTCAATCAAACTCCAGTTATAGGTATTATCAGCGGGTTCCACATCCTTCCAAACGGCCCTGACCAGGATGCCTTGTACATAATTTTTGGCGGCAACATCCGGAAGGACGGAGCCCACTCCATTGCCGGTAGTAGGCGGACAGCTACACCAGACCCCACTGGGTGGCGCGTAATTGGGTTGAGCAAATAACCAACCAGTACTCGCAAATAGCAGTAAAAAAAGTAAATGTGTTTTCAACAATGTAACGATTTTGAAGTGATAAAGTCAAGATTAGTGCATGTTTGGAGGTGGTGCTTTAGCAGCGAAAACTACAGGTTTGGGGTTCTCGCGAGGCTCATTTTGGAGTACATCTCGGCCCAGCCGAGGCGGACGAAAAAATAGCCGAAAAGAGGTTCCAAAATCCCGGTTTTACCGGGACTGAATAGCTTGCCCGAATATACTTCAGGGATTACCTCCAAACAAGCACTTAGACTTGCTTACGCTGAAGAGGTTTAATTGAGGTTGGCTATTTGGATTATATCGACATGAATTTTTCTGTAGAACAAAGTCGCTCCTGCCGCAATTATAGGCCCCGAATGGTTTTGCAGAAGGCAACTTCAATATGAATACAGGCATAAAAAATAGCAAAGTCGAACTAAGAATGAAGGTAGCTTGTTCACGATCTAGTAAAATTTTATTGCCTTGGAAACAGAAAAGCTCGATCATTGGCTCATTGTGGGCGCTTTTGCGGTCATTTACCTCGTTTGGGGCTCTACCTATTTGGTCAATTATTACGCCATTGAGGCCATCCCACCGTTTTTAATGTGTGGCTCCCGTTTTATTGCGGCCGGAATAATCCTATTGGGGTTTACCCAATTTCAGGGCATTGCCTGGCCAGAGCGAAAGCAGTTGGTCAATGCGGCCATTATCGGCATCCTGTTTCTATCGTTTGGAACCGGTGGGGTCGTGTGGGCGGAACAATACATCTCCACGGGTATCACGGCACTGGTGGTGGCTTTTGATCCATTGTTGATACTCTTTTTATTATGGATTATCCGGGGTGTTAAGCCAGGCGGGTTGAGTTTGGTGGGTACGGCATTGGGCATTATCGGGATGGTGCTGTTGGTGGGCCAACCCAAGTTTGTGTCCAATCGCGAAGCAGTGTGGGGATTGGTATCGATCGCGATAAGTTTATTGTCCTGGGGGCTGGCTTCAGTTTACATCAGTACTACCAATCTACCCAAGTCTCGCTTTCAGAGTACGGCCCTACAAATGCTTTCGGGAGGGGCTTTCCTGTTGATGGTCAGTGTATTGACGGGAGAGTCAGCTGAATTTCGATGGTCAAATGTTACCCTGAAAGCCGGACTTTCCTGGATTTACCTCGTTTTTTTAGGCTCCATTTTGGCGTTTTCCAGTTTTAATTATTTGTTGCAGAAGGTATCTCCGGCCAAAGTAGCCACGGCCACCTACGTCAATCCGGTGGTGGCACTTTTTTTAGGCTGGAGTCTGAATCAGGAAACGTTTAGTTTACAGTCACTTGTGGCGGCAGGGGTGATGCTTTTAGGGGTATTCTTTATCAATAAGCAATAGTTCTCTCGCAAAAATTATATTTTTACCGATGGTTTTAATTTTTTTTTATCCTAAAATCAGTAATTTACGATCAGGACAGGTTTTAAAGCTCTGTCAAAATTCTGAAAAAGCGTATGGGAAAAATCATTTCGCTGCTCAATCACAAAGGTGGTGTTGGAAAAACAACCAGTGCCATTAACATTGGAGCAGGATTAGTGGAGTTGGGAAAAAAAGTATTATTGATCGACCTTGACCCTCAGGCTAACCTAACCCTTTCTTTAGGGGTGCCCCGACAGCCGAATAGTATTTATGAGGCATTTCGGGGAGAGTCGGAACTGGACCCTTTTACCGTCAAGGAAAACTTGGATGTGGTCATTTCTACCTTGGATCTTTCCGGGGCAGAAATGGAGATGATCAATGAAGCGGGCCGGGAATTTATACTGCGGGAATTGTTTGAGCCGGTCAAAGATGAATATGATTTTATCATTATTGATTGCCCGCCATCGTTAGGATTGTTAACTTTGAATGCACTGACCAGTAGTGATATCGTTTATATCCCTTTACAAACGGAGTTTTTAGCACTACAGGGACTGGCGAAAATCAAACAGGTCATTCAGAAGGTTAAGCTTCGCCTGAACAAGAAATTGCAAATTGGCGGTGTTATTGCCACGATGTATGATAGTCGGAAAGTGCTGAATCGGGATGTGGTGGAAACCATTAAAAAGTATTTTGGCCATCTGGTTTTTAATACATATATCCGCGACAATGTGGCTTTGGCGGAAGCCCCCGCACAGCGGAAGGATATTTTTTCCTACAGTCCGCAAAGCTCTGGTGCTGCCGATTATCTGGACCTTTGCAAGGAGATTCTGGAGCGATGCGAAAGGGTAGAAGTGAAACAATAATAGGGAGGGCGAGGTTTATAAATAGCCTTCTATGACTTAGGATTACAAAACTTATCGAAGAACCATAAATAGAAGCTGTCTCTTATACACATCTGACGCTGCCGACGAAGCCAAGTGTGT
>CAXHCA010000188.1:0-10199 GCA_964015035.1 uncultured Saprospiraceae bacterium | reverse complement strand
CGGCATTAGAGCATTTCCGTTAAGAAAATCTTCCCAGCGGGTGGGCTAAAAGAGCATTGCACTGCGAACCATAGAGTGAAAAAGACTACTTTATACCTTCCTAAAACCAAACTAAATTTCCACTGCCAAGCACCACCCGTGAGCAGCTTGGGAAGTGAGCGTGAGGGGAGGGAAGATTTTTAGGAAAGGCTCTACAGCCTTGGGTTTTTCTCGGTTTTGGGCCAAGCCAAAAGCGACCGCCGGAGGCAATTTACCAGCCTGAAAAACAAAAATTAAGAGTCGTAATGCAGTGTATTTACAGCCACCATTTTTGACAACAAATTATAACAGTATTCTTACTGAGACAGGACGGAACTGCGCCCTCAAGGATTTAACACCTATTGTATTAACGGAAGAGGAATTGAAGGGAGTAAAGGGAGGAGATGATGTTGTAGAGGATGATCTTGCTGGCTTCTAGGCCTTTAGAAAGATAACCTGAGGGAGGAAGAATTTTCTCTCAGGTTATTCCTCTAATTCTGCTATTTTTTCGCGGAGCCAATTTACACTGGCTATATTTTTTGTGGCATTCACTTCTTTTTTTATTTTACTGAGTGTTGCATGATCATTTGGAGCTAACTTTGTAAGTTTTTTTGTGAATCTTATTAGATTGGTGTAGAGTTGTCTCCTTTCTTCAGGAAAGTCCTTTCGTCGATTTAAGAATGTACGGAAGCTGTCCATTAGGGAGTATAGTGGCTCTATTTCATCCATTTCGTAATAGGTAGCAACAAGCATAGTCTTGGAGTTCAAGTTGTAGGAAAAGTCATCAAACTCCACATCCCGTAATTTTTCAATTACCTTGTCATATTTTTTTTGATAAAAATAAAGTTGAGCAAGATTGTATGTTACGGCATTTTCTCTGAAATGAATTGGGAGAAATTGCTGATAATTTCCAATAAAAGATTTTGTCCAGTCGTATTTTCCTAAACGTAGTGCAGCCACGATAATATTCTTGAATTTCCAGGGTGAAAGCCCCTCATCTGCTAAAATGATTATTTCATTATCAATTACTTCTTTATAAATATCAAATAATTCCTCTAAGAATTTTTGATTGCCTTTATTAGCCTGTCTAATACAATAATTCATTGCGTATGAGTACATGTCATACGCCTGATTAGGGCTAAATAACTGGTAATGCTTTCGCAATAATTCTCTTAACTTAAAAAATGGAGAGTGGTCCCCATCTGGTAGTTGGGTCAGGTATATTTGGTAATAGATGGTGATAGCAGGAATTTCTTCAAAATTGTACCTTTCAATATGTTTTATTATTTCATCAATAAAAAGAAGTTCACTCTTGCTGGAAATTAGGTACTGTCTACTTTGCACTGAGCAATACAATCTTAATTTTTCTGCCAAGTAGAAATAATCCAAATTTTGGATAATTGCAGTCTCATTAGTTGTTTGGGTTCTTTTGATATCGAATCCAGTAAGTTCATAATAGTTTTTTTCCACTTGATATTGATAGTAATAATAACTAGCAGGTCGATATTTTTGTTGTTTAGAAAGTCTTCTGGCGGTTTTCATTGTACTGTTGTAGAGCTTGCCGATATTTTTTTTCCCAACAGCCTCAATTAGATAGGTAGCTAAATGAAGGGGATTATCTTCGTAAATCTGTTGTGCTAAAAAACCTTCTACTAATTTTAGTAGATCCGAGAGATATTTTCGGAAACGAACATCGTCATAAGATGTCCCCGGAACCAGCTTCTTCCATACTTTTTCCTTCGACCAATCAAGTTCTAATCCAGAGTTAATGTGCTTGACAATAAGCTCAAACAAATCCACCAAAGTCTCATTCTTGTTGAAGTACGGAGATTGCAGGTATTTTCGCAGCCGATTCTGCTCATATTTGTCGAAATGTTCTAGAATAGAGTAGACCTTTGTATTGCGCATTATGCAAATAATTTTTTATCTTTACCGGGTAATGAGTGTACAAACAAGCAATTGCCCAAAGTTAACAAAAAAAAATTTTCACAACTGTTGAAATAGTAGGATTGATTTTCAATTGTTTCCACCAATTGAATACCGATTTTGTAGCTAAAAAGTTTCACAATTCAGTGAAAATGTAGTTGAAAAAAAGCACCCAAAAACCTAGACTTGTACTATCATTAAGCAATGAAGAAAATCCACGAACCATGAATGTATGTTTACGATCGCCTCTGTTAGTCTTATTTTTCCTGATATCGGCCGTGCCGATATGGGGTCAATATGTTGATGTTGGGGAAAATTTGCAGACTTATATGAATGAAACTCTGGAACATGAGTTTACCTCCATTCTCAATTTTTCCACCATCCTGGAAGCACCTACTCACGGAGAAGCTTCCATCGAAAACGTCAATGCCTACGACCGTTTGCTGATCTACACGCCGGATGAAGATTATTTTGGTCCGGACTACCTGGAATATTCCTATTGGAAAAATGGGACCATTTACCGGGTATTGCTCAATTTGCAGGTACTACCCGCTGAGGTAGTGGCCAAGCAGGATTACGCCTCCACCATGGAAGGGCAATTGGTGACGGTGGAAGTACTGGACAATGATTTCAGTAGTAATGGTACTTTAATTCTTTCGGCTATTCCGGCTACTAATAATGGTTCGGCCACCTTTGTGGATGGTGGAACAACCATCAGTTTTCAGCCCAATGCCGGGTTTAGTGGATTGACCAACCTGAACTATGTGGTTTGTAATGGGGCCGGAACTTGTGACAATGGTACGGTCAGTATTAGTGTCATGGCTGCCGAAGTGACGGATACCGAGACCATGTCTATTTTTACCAAGAAAAATCAATCCCAGACGGTTTTAGTACCGTGGGGTTACAATAGCGTTTCCGGACCGGCCAATGGTACATTGGATGAATCCGGGGAAACTTTGATGTATTTGCCAAATGTGGATTTTGTTGGCAATGACGAAATGACTTTTGATTACGGAGATCACGAAATCGTGGTGAGCGTCCGGGTATTGGATGCGGTAGATAATACCTTCATCTTTGATGATGTGGTCTATACCACCATGAACGATGCTCCTGAGTTCAATGTGCTGACCAATGATTTTCATGGCACAGCAACCGGTTGTCTTAGTTACGGACAACCACAATACGGAAGTATCACTTATGGTGGCAACCTACCAAAAGGTCAGGTCATCTATACGCCTCCTGCAGGATTTACCGGGGTGGATCAATTTACCTATACCGGTCACTCGGGGGCTACTTGTGGCAGCCCGGAAGAAACGGGAACGGTCTTTGTTTTTGTTAGCAATTTTGAACCGGCTTCCGCCAAATTTGACATGTCCACGCCTAAGCAGACACCGCTGGTGATTGGTTATAACGTGCCCATTTCAAACTTCAGTTTCCAAATCGTAGAGCAGCCGGATTTAGGAGATGTACTTTTCCTCCAGGGAGATGTTGATACCACCATTTATGGTTTTGACATTGCGGGATACAACCTGATCCTCTATATTCCTTATGAGGAAATCGACTCCGGAATGGATGAGTTTCAGGTAAACTACTGTGCACTCAACGAGGCCGGTGAATGTATCGAGGAAAGATTGGTGAAAGTAGAAATGGAAATTCTGGACATCGGAACCGGAGATGGTCCGCTTTGTTTTGATGATTGTGTCTGGGCGGGTGATACCAACTTTGATGGGATCGTTGATATGAAAGACTTGCTGCCGATCGGTTTGTGTATGGGGGAAATTGGTGAACAACGTGCCAATGCCACATTAGACCAATGGTATGGTCAATATGCTGATAACTGGAACAACATTTTCTCCGAGAATCCAATCGATCTAAAACACCTGGATGCAGATGGTGATTCTATCGTTACCGCTTTGGATACCGCAGCGATCCATCTGTTTTATGGGCGTACCCACTCTTTGGTGCCAAGAATTGAACCCTATTATGAGCATGAAATCATTTTGGAAGGAGATATTTTGGCCGAGCCCGGTGATTTGATCGAATTGACCATGCGCTTGGGCAGCGAAGAAGATCCGGCGGTTGATATTTATGGTTTTACTTTTCCCTTTCAATATGATACCACGGTCTTTGTAAAAGAGTCAGTGAGCATTGACTTTTCGCAGAGCAGTTGGTTGACTTACAATTCTCCCGTTCTCTACATGTCTTATAATAATTTAGAAGGAAAAGCGGAGGCGGGGTATACCAGAACGAGTGGATTGTCGGCCAGTGGATATGGACAAATTGGAAAAGTTCGCTTCGTTGTCGATGATGATCTCGCTGGTTTCCGCATTGACCAGGAGCAATACCAACTCCGTGTAGGTGACGGGGTATCTTCAGTAATGAACAGTGCCGGACAAACCTTTGGCATGAATATTCGTGGTGCGAATATCACCATCAAATTAAAGTCGGATGAGGAAAGTCCTGCGGATAAGCTGAATCCTAATAAATTGAAGATTGGCCCTAATCCAGCTAATGATTATCTGTCGGTGCACCTGAATGGTCAGCAGACCTTTGAGAGAATTACGGTTCACAATATTTCCGGACAGCAGATGTACGACTCTGGTTCTTTGGTGCCACGCAATGACAATCAGGTGGAGGTGAGCCAGTTACCGGAAGGACTTTACATCATTAGTGTGTACACAGAATACGGCCTAATCAATAAAAAGTTTGAAATTATTCGGCGCTAATAGCCTCAGAAGTCCGAAGAAATTAAAAAAAGTTCTATATTTGTTAGGCTGAAGTAATAAGTAAGCTTTTTGTAGCGTTAAATTGTTCTAACACCACCAAGGGGTGGTTGCAAAAGCTTATCATTCATTAGACATTCATTGCTTTATTCATATTCGTGGAATTATAATCATTGCTATTCGAGTCGTACCTGTGGTACGACTTTTTTTTTGTCCCCTCTCCAACAAATTCAATTAGTGGGCTGGGGCACTGCTGCTATCATTTTTAGCCAATTAAATTTGGCTGTTGAAAGGTACTGGTCACTACCATTTATTTGGCCGTTACGGGCGTGAAACAGCGTTTTACCCTGCCTTTTCGTTTATTAAAAACAAATGCTTTTGATAAAATGGTTGTTTTGTTGTTTCCAAATAAATTCGGCCATGACGAAAATATTGGTTTTTAGTTGGTTTTGTTTGTTAGTAACAAGGGTGTGGCTTCAGCTACACCCTTATTTTTTGGTCTAAGTGCTCAGCGAAGAAGCTGTTGTCGGTTTCAGAGTCCAAAGGTTGATCTCCACACATTACGTGTACCGGTTCAAAATGCTTTGCACCGAATTTACATAGCCTCCGCCGAAGAGATTGACATGAGCCAATAAGTAGTATAGTTGAAAAATATCGATTCGATCTAACCAACCAGGCTCTAAAGGAAATGCTTCCTGATAAGCTTCATAAAATGCCGGTGCAAAACCACCAAATAAACGACTCATAGCCAGATCAAACTCTCGGGAAGTGCAACCCACGGCAGGGTCGATGAGTACGGGCATTGAATCTGGTAAAGTCATAAAATTGCCACTCCAAAGATCGCCATGAATTAAAGAAGGAGGTTCCTCGGGAATGAGGTCGGGTAGGCGTTGGCAGAGACTGTCCAGTTGCCGGGCATCCTTGATGTTTAGCAAGCCATTATCCCGTGCCATTTGCATTTGTGGAAGAAATCGTTCCCGGATGATAAATTCAATGCCTGAAGCATGTGATCGATTGGACTGGGGTAGAGTACCGATAAAGTTATCGAAGGAAAGCCCAAAGCCAGGTTGGCGCTGTTGATGTAGTAGTGCCAGCATCGTGCCAAACTCCGACCAAAAAGTACTCGTTCTGATCCCGCCTGAAATATGCTCCAGGATCAAATAGGCAACACCCTGCACCATTCCAAAATCAATCACCTTGGGGGTGGAGATAAAGGAATACCGAGACAACAAATTCAGTCCCTTAACTTCCGTTTCAAGGAGGGCCAATCCCTCGCGATGTTGGTTGGTTTTTACAAAAAATGTGTCGCCTGAAGTGGTTATACTCCAGGCGCTATTGATGTCGCCACCGCCGATTGGTTGATGACTTAAAATAGATGCGTTTAATACATTTTCAAGGGTTTCGAGCAAGACTTGCAGCATGCCTTACAGCCGGTTCTTATTGATTAAGTCCAGTAGATCATCCCGATAGTTTTTACCGATGGGCAAATGCTTTGGCTGGTTTTTTTCCACGACTTCCACCATATTGCCTACTACAGCATCAATTCGATCCACATTAACGATAAAGGACCGGTGAATACGCCGGAAAATTTGTGGCGGAAGTTTTTCTTCCAAACTCTTCATCGTTTGCAGGGTAATGACCCGATTGGTTTCCATACGAATGATGACATAGTCTTTTAAGCCTTCAATGTAAATAATGTCCTTATAATTGACCTTGACCAGCTTTTTATCCGCTTTTACAAAAATGTAATCTACATCTTCTTCATCCTTACTGCTGCCACCCCCTTCGCCTTGCTTCAATTCAATGATTTCCTGGGCCTTATTAACGGCTTTCATGAAACGTTCCAAAGAAATAGGCTTCAAAAGATAATCCAAGGCATTGAGTTCAAAACCTTCCAAGGCATAGTTGGGATAGGCGGTAGTGAAGATGACTACCGGTGGATTTTTTAGTGTTTTCAGGAAATCTGTACCCGTAATCTGAGGCATTTGGATGTCCAAAAACATCAGGTCAATATCATTATTTTTTAGTGCCTCATTGGCTTCTAAAGCATTGTTACATTTTTTTACCAGATTCAAATCGGGAATCTTTTCGATATAGGTTTCCAGTACATCCTGAGCCAGAGGTTCATCGTCAACAATGATTACATTGATCATATTGAATATTGGTTTTGTTCAAACAAGTTAAGAAAAATTATCCCATGCTCCTAATCCAGTTCCAGCCTAAGGGTTACCGCATAGGTGTTGGGGTTGTCGTTAATTTTTAGATCATATCTTTCGGGGTATAAAAGATTCAGGCGTCGGTGAATATTCACTAGTCCAATGCCGCCACTCCGACGATGATCCTGAATGGGAATGGTTTCAGATTTACTGTTTTCAATAAAGAATTCGACATCTTGTTCCCTTACCGTTAGGGTGATATTAACAAATCCCTGCGAAATTTGGTTGTTGAGGCCATGTTTAAAACTATTTTCCAAAAAGGGAATAAACATTAATGGCGCAATTTTTTGGTTGTTGACCTGGCCCATGACCTCGAAATTGATGGTTACATTTTTTCCCTGTCGCAATGCTTCCAAATCGAGGTAGTTGCGAATGTAATTGACTTCCTTGCTCAGCAGCACCCGTTTTTCATTACATTCATACAGCATGTACCGCATCATTTCCGATAGTTTGATTACAATCTCCGGAGCCTTATCCGATTTTTTGAGCGTTAAGGCGTACAGATTATTGAGGGTATTAAAAAGAAAATGAGGATTGATCTGCGATTTTAGGAACCTTAACTCCGACTGCATTGTTTGGGTTTGCAACTCTTGACGTTCGCGGGTATGACGGAGCCAGTCGGTCACTATTTTCATGATGGTGGAAGCACCGGCAATCAGAAAGGTAAACAAGAATTGTAGATATTGATACTCAATTAATTCAGCTCGTACTTCGGGTATTTTGAAATAAAAGACGATGCTCTTTAGTGGTGTGATAATCAGTGAAGCTAGAATCAGTAATCCGCAATAAGTGAGGAAACGATTAGTCGTTAAGTAATTGGGAATCAAATAGAAAAGATTGAAATAGACAATTATACCATAGAAAAAGACATTGATGAGTTCATTGCCTAAGGTAAACAAAAAACCCTTGTTAGATCCTTCTACAATAGTGAGAAAAACCAAGACCACCACCCAAAAGAATCCATGGTAGACAACTCTATTGGTCAGTAGATTGTATAATTTAGTTCTAAATTCTTTTTTAGCAATCATTTCCATTGATGTACACTCAGTATGAGTGGTTAAAATCCGAAATTTTTCGGGAATGCGAACAAAATTTAGATAAAAGTTGTGAATTGTTTGATATACTCAGCCGTTAATGGCAGTATTGGAAGCGAAGATAAGACTTGTAGAACATTGATTTATCAAAGAACCAAAGAAGCGATATCCAGTATATTGGGGATATTTGTACCTTTGCGCCGAAAAACATTTGGTATCAGAAATGGTATATTTAACTCGTAGAGAAAGATTCAACGCCGCACATAAATTGTGGGTCGATGATTGGAGTGAAGAAAAGAACCTCACGACCTTTGGGAAATGTGCGAATAAAAATTGGCATGGGCACAATTATTGGCTGTATGTCACGGTAAAGGGAACCCCTGATCCCGTGACTGGCTTTATTGTAGATGTCAAGGAGTTGAGTAAACTGATTAAGAAGACCATAGTCGATCAGGTGGACCATTGTAACCTCAACCTGGATGTACCTTTTATTCCCAAGGGGATGCAGCCCACTACTGAAAACCTGGTTATCCTGTTCTGGCAGCAATTAGCCCCCCATTTGAAGAACTGCCAGCTGCATTGTATCAAACTCTACGAAACCGAAAATATTTATGCCGAGTATTACGGTGAATAAGTTTTAGTGGGATTAATTTTTCAAATGCTCAACCATGATTCGACTATACTGTTGAATAATGGTTTGAAATTGTCTTTTTACACTAAAATCGATTATGATGTCTTACATGAAAAAGGAGCAGAATACAGCGCTGATGACATTAGAACTGGTAGATAAATTTGAATCTATCCTGAAGGGAATAGGGGAGGATCCACAGCGGGAAGGACTAATTAAGACCCCGGAGAGAGCTGCCAAAGCGATGCAATTTCTTACCCAGGGCTATGAACAGGATGGCGAGGCAATTCTTCGTTCTGCTATGTTTAAGGAGGATTACAGTGAAATGGTGTTGGTCAAAGATATAGAACTATATTCTCTCTGTGAACATCATATGTTGCCATTTTTTGGTAAAGCACATGTAGCTTATATCCCCAATGGTCACATCGTTGGGTTGAGTAAAATTCCCAGAGTGATAGATGTCTTTGCCAGGCGTTTGCAAGTGCAGGAGCGCCTGACCGATCAGATTCTACATTGTATCGATCGTACGCTTAACCCTTTGGGAGTTGCTGTGGTGATTGAAGCCAGACACATGTGCATGATGATGCGCGGCGTACAAAAACAAAATTCGGTAACCACGACCTCGGCGTTTACCGGCGAATTTCAGAAAGTGGAAACGAGAAGTGAATTTCTCAGCTTAATAGGTACAAAATTGCATTAGCAAAGAAAAATACATTGGAATGAAAGCGTACGTTTTTCCCGGACAGGGATCCCAGTTTGAAGGAATGGGCAAGGATCTTTACGAACAATCCTCTTTGGCCCGTGATTTGTTTGAAGAAGCCAATACTATCTTGGGGTTTCGTATCTCGGATGTAATGTTTGAAGGATCAGCTGAAGATTTGAAAGCGACTAAGGTTACCCAACCAGCCGTTTTTTTGCATTCTTATATTACAGCCAGATTGGCTGGAGATGCTTTTCATCCGGAAGCGGTAGCTGGTCATTCTTTGGGGGAGTTTTCGGCCTTAGTGGCCGCAGATGCTCTTGACTTTAAAGATGGTTTGGAGCTGGTAAATCGTCGGGCATTGGCTATGCAGAAGGCTTGTGAGCTCGCGGAGGGAACCATGGCGGCCATTCTGGGTATGGAAGACGAAGCAGTGGAACAAATTTGTGCGTCCATTGATGAAGTAGTCGTTCCTGCCAACTACAATTGTCCAGGCCAACTGGTGATTTCAGGAACTGTGGCCGGCGTGGAAGCGGCTGTTGCCAAATTGACCGAAGCAGGAGCATTAAAGACGGTGATCCTTGCCGTGGGAGGTGCTTTTCACTCTCCATTGATGCAACCGGCACAAGAAGAGCTAAAACTAGCCATTGAGCAAACCAATTTCAGAAACCCTCGCTGCCCGATTTATCAAAATGTTAATGCAACGGCAGAAAGTAATGCAGAGGTGATCCAACAAAATTTGATTAAACAGTTGACTGCTCCGGTCAGATGGACGCAGACAATGAAAAATATGATTGGCGACGGAGTGAGCGAGTTTATTGAGGTAGGAGGTACTGGGAAAATGCTGCGCGGCTTAGTAAGAAAAGTGGATCGCAAATTTCCTACAAGTAGTTTGTAGGGGCTTTGTTGCATGAATAGGTAAAAGAAAGATGGGCTGAAAGTTGTTATCTTTGA
>CAXHCA010000187.1:0-10238 GCA_964015035.1 uncultured Saprospiraceae bacterium | reverse complement strand
ACCCAATTGTGGTATAACTAAATCCTCTTCCCAAAGAGTATAATAATCCACTCAAGAAAACTTTTCTTTTGCTGGAAATATTTTTAGAGATAAATGCTGTGGCTGTTATATTGGTCGCCAAAGGACAAGGACTAATGGCGGTCATTAGTCCGAGTATCAATGCTGATAAAATGGGAATATTGTAATTCTCTAAAAGAGATTGTAAAAAATTCATTTAGAGCGTTTTTAATTCTGAGTCTATTTTAGCCTTCAATTCTTTGGAAAAAACTTCTTGGTCATTGCCTTTCATAAAAGCAAAATCAGTTAAATCTATTTGGGTTTCCTTTCCGTCTTTTATCACGTTCAAGAATAAGGCTGTACCTGCTGCCTCGAATTTTTCAGCAATTTTTTCGTTCTCTTTTTCATCAACATTAATCACTTGAAGTGTGATTTTTTCTTCTCCCAACTCCTTTGCAAAATAGGTGTTGAGCGTATATTTTGTATTGGCTTCAATAGCATTGCAAGTCATACATCTATGCGTAGAATGGAAATCCAAAACCTCAATTTTTGAAATCGATTGGTCTACATATTGATCTTCACTGCTGCTTTGTCCATTACAGGCCATCAGCATTAAACTGATTGCTAAAACTGCTAAAAGGCGAGTTGTTTGCATTTTGTTTAAATATTTCATCATTGACATTTTAATTTGTTTTTTATAAAAGTATGTTGAATAAATATCCTGAAACGATGATGCATAGTGTAACGACACCAAAAAAGATGGCAATCAGTTTTAAGGTCATTACTTTCTTTAAAAGCATTGCTTCCGGCAATGACAAACCAACAACCCCCATCATAAAAGCGATTGCTGTGCCTAAAGGAATGCCCTTGGCCACCAGTACCTGCACGACGGGAAGTATTCCTGATGCGTTAGAATACATGGGCACCGCCAAAATGGTCGCAATAGGAACCGCAAAAAGGTTGTCTTTATCCATATATTTTTCGAAAAACCCCTCCGGAATATAACCGTGCATCAGTCCTCCAATGGCGATTCCAATCAAGACATAAGGCAAAATACCTTTCAGGATATTTAGCACTTCAGCCCAAATGACTGGCAACCTTTGTCTTAAGGTTTGTTTTTCGGCAATAAAGGCATCTTGCTCTCTTTGGGCAGTTGTCAAAACATCTTTCACCCAAGGTGTTAAATAGGATTCTAATTTCAATTTCTGTAGGATTACTCCCGAAATGGTCCCTAACAAAACACCACTAATCACATAAATAATGGTGGTTTTAACTCCGAAAAGCCCCACAAAGAGCCCGATGGCTACTTCATTGACCAAAGGCGAAGTAATCAAAAATGAAAAGGTTACACCCAAAGGAATACCGCCTTTTACAAAACCAATAAACAAGGGAACTGACGAACAGGAACAAAATGGCGTGACCACTCCAAAAAGACTTGCCATCAGGTATTCCAAACCGTATAATTTATTCCTTGAAAGAAAATTTTTAACCTTATCTATGGGAAAGTAACTGTTGACGATTCCCATAAAAAAGATGACAATAAAAAGAAGGATTAAAATCTTTGTGGTGTCATAAATAAAGAAATTAAGGGCTTCTGCCAAATGTTGCCCTTTGTTCAAATTTAAGACATCATAAACCAACCAATCGGCAATATCTTGTATCCAATCAAACATTTTCAATCGTGTTAATGGTGCAGGACAATTTTACACTATTGGGGAAGTGTCAAACTTTCCAATATTCATTTTTAGCAAAACTAAAGCCTAGGTAACTGCAGCCGCATTTGAAAAGAAAGAAGCTAATTCATGACTTTATTTGCAATTAGTGCAGGTTTGGAGGTGGTGCTTTAGCAGCGAAAATTGCAGGTTTGGGGTGCTCGCGAGGCTCATTTTTGAGTGCATCTCGGCTCAGCCGAGACGGACGAAAAAACAGCCGAAGTGGGCTTCCAAAATCCCGGTTTTACCGGGACTGAATCACTACCTCCAAACAAGCACTTAGTCTAAAAGAGCCAAAATTTCGGTTTTTGTAGGTACTCTGCCCTTTATGGCAATAACATCATCAATGACCAGTGCGGGGGTGGTCATTACGTTGAATTTCATGATGTCCATGATGTCCTCCACTTTCTCAATGGTTGCATCTATGTTGTTTTCAGCAACTACCTCTTTAACAACACCTGTCATTAATTGGCATTTTGGACAACCGGTCCCTAAGATCTTAATTACTTTGGTCATAATACCTGTATTTGTTTATCGCCAATAGACGATTGATTTGATGAAAAAAATCAATCAAAAAATTGCTGAAATAATGTTTTTGCAATCTTCCAATTTTCTTGATTGATACAGTACTTTATTTTGGGCGGTTTTAATTCGCCTTGAATTAGCCCCGCGTTTTTTAGTTCTTTAAGGTGTTGAGAAACCGTAGATTGAGCCAAGGGAAAGACGTCTACCAAATCACCTGTAAAACAACACGATTGGTTCTCGAGGTGCTTTAAAATAGCAATGCGTGTAGGATGCCCTAAAGCCTTGGCAAATCTTGCCAAAGCTTCGGTATCTTTTTCGTATTCTATATGTTCTAAGCTTCTCTTCATATTTCTCATCGCAAATATACGATAGGTTTTTGAGTTGCAATGTGACTTCGATCACATTTGTCTGTTTTTTTTCGTGTTTAGGAAGCAACAATTTTTTTATTATCCTCTTTGGTGATGACTGTATTCATTGCAGTAGTGCTTTTTTTGTGGCCTTCCTCTTTTGCTACAAAATCGACGAAAGCTCCCAGGAAAGCCAAAACTCCTCCTCACCTAAACCCTTTCCCGTGTCTCGTGTTATCCTAGTAATACAACCAAAACCAATACAGATTATGTCCATCACTCATTTAAAAGAAGGCGACCCTGCACCGGCATTTGAAGGACTCGACCAGAACGG
Source organism: uncultured Saprospiraceae bacterium (assembly GCA_964015035.1). Classification (GTDB taxonomy): domain Bacteria; phylum Bacteroidota; class Bacteroidia; order Chitinophagales; family Saprospiraceae; genus BQJU01. The sequence continues at coordinate 7,323 of CAXHCA010000187.1, read as the reverse complement.
AAATAAAATTTCCTTGGCCGACTATAAAGGCAAGAAGCTCATTCTTTTTTTCTACCCCAGAGACAACACACCGGGGTGTACCGCTGAGGCCTGCAGCTTACGTGATGGTTATGCCGAACTAAAGGATAAAGGTTATGAATTATTGGGCGTAAGCCCCGATAGTGAGAAAAAGCATCAAAATTTTATCAAAAAATATAAGCTCCCATTTCCGTTGCTGGCCGATACGGAACAGGAGGTCCTCAAAGCTTTTGGGGTATGGGGAAAGAAGAAATTTATGGGCCGTGAATTTACCGGTGTGCATCGCACCACTTTTGTGATTGATGAACAGGGGAGGATTGAAAAAATTTATCGCAAGGTAAAAACCAAAAGCCACAGCGACCAAATTCTGGAAGACGCGGTATAATCAAATTGGTACTCCTGCGCGAAACAGCACACAGTCACCGTGTAAAAAGCCTTGTCCATAATCAGGGATAAAAAAGCTTTGTCCCTTGACAAAACGCTGGCCCATACCGGTAGTGACCCACCCATCTACGACGATAAAAATGCGGGGTCCTTCTCCCGGCTGACAAGGAAACTGTTGATCGGTCTTCAGTTCTATGCGGCGCAATTCAAAGTCTTTGGCTGGTGTTTTATACACCTTTTCGGCTTCCGACAAAGCATCTCCTTTCAATATTTGAGGCTCAACGGGGTCAAAAGCCAAGTGTTGCATCAACTCGGGTACATCAATGTGCTTGGGGGTCAATCCTCCGCGAAAGACATTGTCAGAATTGGCCATCAACTCCACATTAACGCCTTCCAAATAGGCATGTGGGATACCTGCATCCTGAAAGATCCCTTCTCCAGCCTGTAGGTGTACCAAATTGAAAAAATAGATCGAAAAAATGCCGCGGTCATAATGCCCGTCGCGGGTATATTCTTCAAAGGCCCTGGCCGCCCAATAATCCGCCTGATTCTTATCCAAATCCGAACGATTTTTCAGCCGCGTATATAATGGCTGCAACATGGTGTCAACTGCTTCCTGTGGCATTTCCATGACGTGGCGGTATAATTGGGGGATATCACCCTTGAAATGTTCTCGTAAGGGGGCAAATTCCGGTATTTTTTCCAAAATATTGGAGATGGCCTCACGAGATTGGAAACCATGTAGTAACCAAAACTCGGATAAGGCGACCATCACTTCTGGTTTGTGGTTGTCGTCTTTATAATTTCGGTGAAAAGCGTCTAAGGGGATACCTGCTTCATTTTCGCGGGCAAATCCTTTTTCCGCTTCGGCTTTAGTCGGATGCGCCTGGATAGAAAGCATGGAATTGACATCGAGAATTTTGAATAGAAAGGGCAATCGATTATCGAACGCATGCGCCGTGCGAAATCCAAGAATCGCTACGGGCTGATCTTCGATCACGGTAGGCAAATCGAGCCACTGCTTGACCACCTCTACAGTTGAGGGATCTTTGGGGTGAGCCCCCATCCAGAGTTCGGCAAAGGGTTCACCCTCAGTATTGGGTTGTCCCAACAGCGTTGGAATAAACGTTTTGCCGCCCCAGGCATAATGTTGAACTTTGCCCCTTAAGGGCCAAATAGATATCATAACATGTAGTTTCTTAGCTGAATAAAGGTTCCGAGATCAGGTTTTAACTTTGTGCCTGTGTAAAATTTATCCCTCGGGTTCAAAAACGAATTTTAAAAAGTCATTTATACAAAAATCAAAAAGAAAATCAAAATTATGTACAGATAACGGCTCCTATTTTTTTGCTCCTTGGTCTGCCTTGCCCTTGCCGCTGCTTGTAATGACGAAAAACCTAGCATTTCTCCTACGCTATCCAGGTCCAAACCCATGGATGTACCTGATATCATTTATTATCGGGCAGGAGAGTCTACTATGAAATAACTTAGAGCAATGAGAAAGCTGAATCCCCTTGAAATCTTCTGGGAGTGGATTATTTTACATATTTTAGCTGCACTTCACCAAAACCAACAAAGGGTACCCAAAAAATGATGACAACAGCTGAAATCCGGGACTTGATTACCAAAGGAAAGTTAAAAGATGCCATTGATGCCATGATCGAGCTATCAGGAGCAAGTGATGATGGCGACTTACAAAATAGCCTGATTTTACAATCCAGCCGCTACCAGGAAAATGAGCGTAGTAATCTCTCCGGGATCATTTCTTCAGGAGACTATAGCCGGTCACGCGCCAGAATCACTTATGCTTTATTGTCTTACCTGGATGAGATGAAGGATGTAGAGGGAGCAGCACCTGTTACTACAACAACAACGGGTGACAGTTCTGAAAATAATGGCGTAGCACCACCTCCATCTGATATTACCAAGATTTTGTTTTTGGCCTCAAATCCGACAGGGACGGCTAAATTACAACTTGATAAGGAATATGGGCGGATTTTTTACAAGCTGCAAAATAGCCCAAACTTTAACCGCTTCCAGTTAAAGCCCAAAAAAGCTGTTACGCTTTCGGAATTTCTTGAATATTTATTGCAAGAGGCTCCCGATATAGTTCATTTTTCGGGCCACGGAGAAAGAAATAATTCCGAAGTTAAAGACATAGTAAGTCGAGGACTGGATCTTCCCGAGGAAAACATTCCCGTTGACGACACAGGCATAATACTTTATGATGAGGATAGTCGTGAGCCATTATTTGTAGGCACATCAGTTATTCAACATATGTTTAACACCATGATTAATGACCAAGGTGTGCCAATTAAGGTGGTGATTTTCAACAATTGCTATTCTCAAGCTCAGGCCGAAGCGATTGCAAAATGTGTTCCCAATGTAATTGGCACAAGTTGGAGTGTTAAAGATAATGCAGCGATTGCCTTTGCTACAGGGTTTTATATTGGCCTTGCCAATGATCGTTCAGTTAAAGCATCCGTTCAACTGGGCATTACAAATGCGATGGCATACGGAGAACCTAAAGATAAGTTTATTTTATTCCAAAATGGCGAAAGAGTAATATTCTAATCACCTGTTCCATAAAACCCTAAAACCATGCCTACCAACACCAAAAAGCTCTATGCCTTGATCGTAGGCATTGATGAGTATTTGACACATATCCCCATTACCAACCGCTGCCGATTTGGGCGCCTTGGCGGATGTGTGAATGATGCCACCAATATGTTTAATTACCTCAAGGAGGAGCCTGCATTTGATTTCCAACCGCTTTTTTTAAAAAATGACGAGGCCACCAAAGAGGCAATCATTGATGGTTTTCGCAACCACCTTTCCCAAGCACAGGCGGGAGATGTTGCCCTTTTCTATTACTCTGGTCATGGCATTCAGGAAGAGGCCGACACCAATCTTTGGTCTACCGAATCCGATGGCAAGTTGGAAAGCATTGTTTGTTATAATGAAGATGGCAACAATTGCCTGCTGGCCGATAAGGAATTGCGCTACCTGATCCATCTGGTTGCCAATGGCGCAGATGCTGCCCCCAAGGAGGAAAGCCCGCACGTCGTCACCATTTTTGATTGCTGCCACTCGGGCGACAATACCCGAAACGGCTACCTTTTTGAAAAGGAGCACAAGATACAGGAACGCCGCATTACCTGTGTGGCCAATCAACGCAGTTGGGAAGGATTTACCTTCCATGACGAAAAAGACCAGCAGGAAATTCGCACCCAGCCATTGTCCAAAACCTTGCCGGAAGGCATCCACATTCACCTGGCCGCCTGTGAGTCGGACGAATCTGCTTTGGAGGTCAATGGTGCGGGAGTATTTACCAGTAATTTGCTAAAGGTCCTAAGACGTGCCAAGGGCGACATTTCTTATTACGATTTGCACAGCCAGATTCGGCAGTACCTGCGCAACAGCTATAAGCAAAAACCCAAATTGCGCATTCCGCTGGACGATATGAGTTATCAATATGCCACTTTTTTAAATAAAGACAATCAAGGAAAGCCCCTTTACGGGAATGTCGTCTATTCTGCCGCCAATGGCTGGACCCTCGATATGGGAAGCCTTTTGGGCATCAGCCCCAAAAACAAAACGCTGACCGTCACCGGAAACGATGGAAAAACCTATACGGCCCAAATCAAAAGAGTTGGCCTCGACTTCACCGTTCTTGAATTTAAAGAGGGGGAACCTGATCGGAACCAAGCCTGTAAAGGGGAAGCCAATGGGGTAATGGCCTATCAGCTGAAGCTGCACATTAACAATAAGGAAGGAGAAATGTCGGACATCCAAGAAGTGATGGACCTCATTCAGGAACAAAGTGACAGCTTGATATTGGCAGAAGAAAATCAGGCAGATTATACCCTGCACGTGCGCAATTGTTACTATTATGTCACTTACCCCTATCAGACCTATCGCCCGCTTTTTAATCCATTGGATTATGGCTTACTGAGAGTCAATGAGTCTATAGTACAACATTTACGACACATTTCCCAGTGGGAATACATCCGCCGCTTGAGCAACCCTTATGCCTTTCTTTTCACCAAAGATGCGATCAAAGTAGAAGTTTTTAACGGGGGTAAAGATGGTGTATTGACACCCATCAATGACCACAATGAAGTAGAACTGGACTACAACCGCCATCCCAGCGGCGTGTGGAAAGGCAAGGTAGCCATCCGACTTACCAATACCACGGAGCGCAAGTTGTATGTCAGTATGCTTTACTTACAACGAAATTTCAGTGTATACCCACGAATGCTGGATCCACAGGTCTATCCATTAAATCCAGGCGAGTCCGTTTGGGCCTTAGAGTCCGGAGGCGGAGTGATTTCCTATTCGCTTGATTATGTGGTATGGGATTACAATTGGCCTTATGTTAAGGAACCGTTGAAAATTATTTTCAGCACAGAAGAATTTGATGTAGCCAAACTGGAAAAAAAAGGATTGCCAAATCCCATCACGCTGCCGGTGCTTCAGGGAAAAGTAAAAAGAGGTAGCCTCGATATCAATGAGGAACCTGATCCTGAACCGGAAGTAAATGATTGGACAACCAAGGATGTGATTTTGAAATTTGTAAACCCTGAATACAACCGCATTGAGCAAAACCGACTCAATGAAATGATGGCTTACCACCAAATGGTAGAGTATGCCAAGGACATCTACCTGGAACCTTTTGTTAATGAAAAAATGCAACCGGATTATCGGATCAGGCCTGAAATTGAAGTATATGAGGGCTTAGCTCCTGAACAGGAGCGAGGTGCCTTATTTCAAGCCGCCATTACGGTAGCCAATCACTTTTCGAGAAATCGCCGCCATCGGTCTTTTAAAAATCAATTAAAAAGATATCCCGCAAGGGTGAAAATTGTAGCAGAAGGGGATTCCTGGTTTCAGCACCCGCTGCTGCGAGATATCATTGATCATTTGATGCCCTATTACAACATTTATTGCACCAGCGCGGCGGGAGATACATTGCGCAATTACTTGCAAAAAGGAGAGTTTAAAAGTGCCATCCAGCAAGTCAATCCACGCATTTTTTTGCTGAGTGGCGGTGGTAATGATATCTTGGGAGAGGGATTTCAACATTTTCTTACTGAAGCACCGAGTGGCTCCGATCCGGAGAAATTTTTAAACGAAAAGTTTGATGCCGAGCTAAATAGCTTGATGGATATTTATGAAACCATTTTCAGCCACTTAAAAAGTGTCAACCCGAAAATGCATACGCTCGTACATGGCTACGACTATGTCATGCCGGGTGATCATCCCAAAAAAGGATGGCTAGGACGCTATATGTTGGCCAAAAACATCAATAGTGCTGAAGATCGGCAGTGCATTACCAATTATATTATCGATCAGTTTAACGATAGATTGTCTAACTTAGCAGAACCATTAGACCACGTCACCTATATCAACCTCCGGGGAATTGTGAGAGATGAGCAGTGGCACGACGAAATTCACCCCACCGATGCGGGCTATCAAGATGTGGCGATCCAGTTTATGCGCACTATCGATCAGCTACTAAAACCCAGGAGATAACATTTTTTGTGAATAAATTTGGTTTTACACAACAAATAATTTAATTTTGTAGAACTTCAAAAAAAAAGTTGATTCACTCCAAATCTTTAAATAAATGGCAAACGATAAAGATGCAAAATTGAAAGCGCTCCAATTAACAGTTGATCGCTTGGAGAAGACCTATGGTAAAGGCACCGTAATGCGGTTAGGAGATAAGAAGGTCGTCGATGCGGAAATTATTCCTTCGGGTTCCTTGGGATTGGACGTTGCACTGGGCATTAACGGTTTCCCCAAAGGAAGAATTATTGAAATTTACGGTCCAGAATCCTCTGGTAAAACGACCCTGGCCATTCACGCCATTGCCGAATGTCAAAAAGCCGGTGGTATTGCCGCTTTTGTGGATGCAGAACATGCTTTTGATCGCACTTACGCCGATGCCCTTGGAGTGGATACCGAAAACCTATTGATTTCCCAACCAGACAATGGTGAGCAAGCGTTGGAGATTGCTGAAAACCTGATTCGCTCAGGTGCCATTGACATCATTGTTGTTGACTCTGTGGCTGCCTTGGTTCCTCGCAGTGAGATTGAAGGAGAAATGGGCGACTCCAAAATGGGATTGCAAGCTCGTTTGATGTCTCAAGCCATGCGGAAACTAACGGGTACCATTGGTAAGACCGGCTGTTGCTGTATTTTCATCAACCAATTGCGCGAGAAGATCGGGGTGATGTTTGGTAACCCAGAAACCACTACAGGTGGTAATGCCCTGAAATTTTATGCCTCCATACGTTTGGATATTCGTCGTACAGGTGCAGCTATTAAAGATAAAGAAGGAAATGTGATGGGGAATCACGTCAAAGTGAAAGTGGTTAAAAACAAGTTGGCTCCTCCATTCCGCATAGCAGAATTTGACATCATGTTTGGAGAGGGTATCTCCAAAACCGGCGAAATTGTCGACCTTGGTGTTGACCACGACATCATTCAAAAGAGTGGCGCCTGGTACAGCTACGATGACGCCAAGATCGCCCAGGGCCGGGAAGCTGCCAAAAACTTCCTGATGGATAATCCTGAGGTCGCATTGGAAATCGAAGCGAAGATCAAGCAAAAAATAACCGGCCGTGCTGCCCCGGAAACGGATGCACCCAGCCAGAATGGCAGCACCAAAAAGGAAAATTCCTAATCGGCAAACAGACTAGAAGAAAAGCCCCGTAGCGTAATCCACGGGGATTTTTCTTTTACGGGACAATTGAATTGTACCGTCCAGGCAATTAGCTTTTCAATCATTGACCTGGATTTCCAGCCTTTAATTTGCCGTTCACGCCTTCTCCAATAAAACAGCTGGTAGTAAAAGAGAACCGTGGTTGAAATCGATGACCGTTTTTCGGCATTAGAGGATTTCCGTTAGTGCAT
>CAXHCA010000186.1:0-10358 GCA_964015035.1 uncultured Saprospiraceae bacterium | reverse complement strand
CCTGAATAGCTTGCCCGAATATACTTCAGGGATTACCTCCAAACAAGCACTGAGGTTAGCTGATACAAAGTTACGAACCCTAAGCCATATCTTCTGCCCACATTGCGCCCAGTTACTATCGGGCGGGTATCTACTCGTAAGCGGTAGCTTTTTCGGTGGCAACCGGATCATTACGAATGTTGGAAAGAAAGCCGTTGCCCTTTCACCTCATCAAATAGTTGACCTTCGTGATAAGCCAGATGACCGCTAACCACAGTGGTCTCCACCTGGCCTTCAAATTCATGCCCTTCAAAAGGGGACCAACCACATTTGTAAAGAATATTTTCCTTTTGTACGGTCCACTTTTTATGCAAATCGACAATCGATAAATCTGCCCAATACCCCTCATCCAAATACCCGCGCTGATCAACGTGAAAGCAAGTAGCTGGGGCGTGGCACATCTTTTCAACAATGCGCTCCAAGCTAATCTTTCCCTGATGATAAAATGCCAACATCACATTCAAGGAGTGCTGCACCAATGGCACCCCGGAGGGAGCATTAAAATAAGTGCCCTGCTTCTCTGCCCAGGTGTGCGGAGCGTGATCCGTAGCAATAATATCCAGGCGATTATCCAATAGAGCGGGCAATAAAGCCGCTTGATGTTCCTCGCCCTTAATGGCCGGATTACACTTGATTTGTGTGCCGGCCCACTCATAATCCTTACTGTTAAAATACAGGTGGTGCACACACAACTCAGAAGTAATCCGCTTTTCTTCCAGTGGTATGTCATTTCTAAATAAATCCAGCTCGTCACGGGTAGAAATGTGTAAGATGTGCAGTCGACTTCCGTGTTTTCGAGCCAGCTCTACAGCCAAAGACGAGGACTTCAAACACCCTTCTGCATTGCGAATCAGCGGATGGCAGGCAATGGGCACATCTTTCCCATATTTTTGACGGTAGAGCTCTGCATTCCTGCGAATGGTGGCCTCGTCCTCACAGTGGGTCGCCATCAGCATAGGCACTCGAGAAAACAAACCTTCCAAGGTTTTTTCATTATCTACCAGCATATTGCCAGTACTCGACCCCATGAAGATTTTGATACCACAAACCGTCTTAGCATCGGTTTTTAAAACTTCTTCCAAATTGTCATTACCGGCTCCCATGAAAAAGGAGTAGTTCGCCAGCGATTTCCGACTGGCTGTCTGGTATTTCTCCTCCAATAATTCCTGTGTCAAAGCAGGGGGCGTGGTATTGGGCATTTCCATAAAAGAGGTCACCCCTCCCGCTACTGCCGCGCGTGGTTCAGTAAAAAGGTCGGCCTTGTGAGTCAGCCCCGGCTCCCGAAAATGCACCTGATCGTCAATGATCCCCGGCAAAACATATTTTCCGGCAGCAGACAGCTCTATATCGGCATGGGCGTCGATACTTTTGTCAATCCGCACAATCTTTCCATCTCGAATCAGGATATCCGCTTCCTGTATCTGGCCCCGATTGACAATTTTCCCCTCTTTGATTAGAATACTTGATTTCATACATTCAGATTATTCACGTGAAAGTAGAAGTTTTTTTTCATTGTTGCTTAGCTTTGCCCCTCCTCAAAACCATGCGCAAAATATCACAATATAATGGCTGATCAAAAAAAATTAGGAATCCTCGGTGGTGGACAATTGGGAAAAATGGTAGCAATTGCTGCTGCCGATTGGCACTGGCCCCTGCATATTATGGATCAATCGCCTGAATTTCCAGCGGCTCCTTATGCGCCCGTTTTTGTAGAAGGAAATTTTAAAAATTACGAGGATGTTTATCAATTTGGTCAAACCGTTGATGTATTGACTATTGAAATTGAGCATGTCAATACGGAAGCCCTACATCAGCTGGAGAAGGAAGGCTTGACCATTCATCCCGGGCCCAAACAACTGGATATTATCAAAGATAAGGGGCTACAAAAAAACTTTTATCGCGACCACCAAATTCCTACTTCTCCCTCCCAACTTTTCGCCGATGAACAAGCACTATTGGCCGCTGTTAAGGCAGGTGAACGGCCCTTTCCATTTGTACAAAAATCCCGAACTGCGGGTTACGATGGTCGGGGTGTAGCGGTCATTCGCAGCCAGGAAGATTTGCCCAAACTTATTCCTGGCCCTTGTTTGGCGGAAGATTTGATTCCCTTCACAAAGGAATTGGCCGTCATTGTGGCACGGAATGAACAGGGGCAAATTGCCGCTTACCCGCTAGTGGAAATGGAGTTCAACCCAGAAGCCAATCTGGTAGAGTTGTTACTCTGTCCGGCAGAAGTGAGCGCTGAAATTTCGGCTAAAGCCGATCAGATTGCCAAACGAGTCATCGAAGCGTTTGATCTTTGTGGTTTGCTGGCGGTGGAATTATTCCTGACCAAAGAAGGTGATATTTTGGTAAACGAAGTGGCACCAAGACCGCACAATAGCGGCCACCATACCATTGAAAGTTGTTATACTTCTCAATTTCAGCAGCATTTGAGATCGGTATTGAATTTGCCACTAGGCAGCACTCGAATGAAAAGCCCAGGAGTGATGCTTAACCTATTGGGAGCAGAAGGATATACCGGTCCGGCTTATTATGAAGGCATGGAAGAATGCCTGGCCATTGAGGGGGTAAACATTCATTTGTACGGCAAAGAAATGACAAAACCCTTCCGCAAAATGGGGCACATCACCATTGTCGGTGACACCCTCAGCGACATTCGCCAAAAAGCGCAGAAAGTCAAATCATTGATCAAAGTCATTAGTAAATAATACCTATGTCTACTATCCAATGGAATCAAAGCTCCCTAAAAAGCTTACCAGTCTTCGCCTATTTGTTGTGGGGAGCTTTTGCCTGCACCACTCCGGTACAAGAACCAGAAATCTCCTTGGAGGAATACCAGGTAGAGGACGGGTTCAGGTTGGAGGTGGTTGCCGCAGAACCCCTATTGGAATCTCCCGTGGCCATGGATTTTGACGAATCGGGCCGACTTTGGGTGGTTGAACTGCCGGGCTATATGGCGGATATTGATGGAACCGATGAAGATGCGCCTTCCGGCAAAATAGTCATCCTTTCCGATACGGACGGGGATGGAAAAATGGATCAAAGAAAAATATTTTTAGATGGTCTTGTAGCTCCAAGAGCACTGCTACTCGCCTATGGGGGATTGCTCTACGCTTCGCCGCCAAATCTGTGGTTTGTAGAAATCAGCCAAGATCAACCGGGTAACAAGACACTCATCGATTCGACCTATGTATTGGGAGGCAATATTGAACATCAACCCAATGGTTTATTGATGAATATTGACAACTGGATTTACAGCGCCAATTCTAACAATCGCTATCAAAAAGCAGGGAATCAATGGCTTAGGGAGCAAACCCTTTATCGGGGCCAGTGGGGATTGAGCAAAGACTTCTCTGGCCGACTATTTTACAATAACAACTCCAATATTTTACAAGGGGATTATGTATTACCCAATAGTATTTTACACAATCCTTATCAAGAAGTTGAAGCGACAGTCCGACAACAGATCGTTGATGATCAGCGCATTTATCCCAGACATGCCCCCTTCATCAATCGCGGCTATGTGGATGGAGAATTGGATAGCCTCAATCGGCCGACAAAAGCGACTTCGGCCTGTGGTCCGGTCATTTATCAGGGTGAATTATTCCCCACGGATTATCAACACAATAGTTTCGTTTGCATTCCGGAAGGCAACCTGATAAAACGCAATATTGTAGATTTTCAAGAGCTGACCATCACCGGTCAGCAAGCCTGGCAAAATCGGGAATTTTTGACCTCCACAGATCAAGCTTTCCGGCCGGTAAACTTGTACAACGGCCCCGATGGTAGTCTATTCATTGTCGACATGCACCGCGGCGTCATTCAGCACCGGGCGTATATGTCGCCCTACCTCAGGGAAAAGTTGCAAGCCAGTCGCCTAGATACCATCACCGGTATGGGGCGAATTTTGCGGGTTGTTCCGGTACAAGCAGGGCCTTTCTCCATAAAAAAACGTCCTCAATCGGATGCCTCCGCCTGGGTAGCGGCACTCTCCTCTCCTAACGTCTGGATCAGAGATCACGCTCAGCAAACGTTGGTACAAAAGGGGATGACCTCTGCCATTCCTCTATTGCAACAATCACTTATCGACCCCTCCGCTACGATTGGAAAAATCCATGCTATATGGACACTGAAAGGATTGGATGCCCTTCGTTTTGAAGATCTCACAGCCTGCTTTCAGCAAGAAGATATTGATCTAAAAAGCCAAGCCATTCAATTGCTGCCAGCCATAGAATATGATGGTGGCAAGGAACAACTTTCCAAACAACTCAATGAGCTGTTTGCTGAAAAAAATCCAAAGCTTGACATCCAACTCGCTGCGGTATTTGGGCAGTTAGCCTTGAAAAACACCTCAACATTTTACCTAAAACTGGCGCAACGCTATCCTGATAATCCGATGATGATTGAGGCAGCGCTCAGCGGACTCACCGGACAGACATCTGATTTTTTGGATCTACTAAAGCAACAGGGCGCTCCACCTGATCTGTGGGTGGACATGACGAGGAGTTTGGAAATGCGCCGTGCAAAGAAGGAATACAATTTAGAATTGCAGCCGGCCAAACCAAATCCTTACAGAGATCAACGGCAGGTTGGATTAGACCTATACAGAGCCTATTGCAGTGCCTGTCATGGAGAGGACGGTCGTGGACAAAAAGACCTCGCTCCGCCTTTGTACCAATCAGAATATATCAGTGGTAACCAAGAGCGGTTGGCCTTGATCATTCTACACGGTTTGCAGGGCCCGATAAAAGTGGCTGGCAAAGAATACCGCTTCAATGCCGCTATGCCGGGTATGGCCAACAATCCCAATTTGAGTGATCAGGATATCTTATCCATCATCCACTTTTTGCGCAACGCTTTTTCGGTGGAACCCACTGATTTATCAGAAGAAAAAATAAGAGAATTGCGGCAAAAAGTACCGCCAGAAGGACAGCAATACACTCCAGAAACCCTACCCAATTTCTAATTCTCCCATTTGGTGGTATTTACGATGGCCATCGGATAGTCATTCCCAAGAAAGAGTTGTAAGGCCTCCTGTTCGTCACCAGACAATTGGTCCGGCTGATGAATCTTATCAGAAGGAAGGTGGCTCAATTCAGGCAACCAGCGCCGAATGTACGCTCCTTGGGGATCGTATTTTTTCGCCTGAGAAAGGATATTAAAATAACGATTTTCGCGAAGATCAGCGCCTATTCCGGCAATGTAATTCCAATTGCCATAATTACTACAAGGATCATAATCGATCAATACCGACTCAAAATAATCGGCTCCCAATTGCCAGTTGACCTTTAAGTCCTTGATGAGAAAGCTGGCTACATTTTGCCGCCCCCGGTTAGACATAAAACCAGTCAAGCTAATTTCCCGCATATTGGCATCAATAAAAGGTACTCCGGTTCTACCTTCAATCCAGGTTTCTAATCGGTCGAAATTGTTCTCCAACTCATCATCCGGCACTCCTTTGATGCCCCCCTTTTGAAAAATCTTATGCTCATATTTTTTTCCCATCAACCGGAAGAAGTCCCTCCACAACAATTCAAAAAACAACCAATAAGTCGATTCATTTTCACCATGCTCTGCTTCAAAACGCTTGAGTTCATGATAGATCATCTTGGGCGACAAGCAGCCTTGGGCCAACCAAGCAGAGAATTTGGAAGAATAATTAGTCCCGATCAGTTCATTGCGCCTTTCCTTATAGTGTTGCACCTGCTTCGACTCCCATAGATATTGATGCAGGCGCTTCAACCCCTCTTGCTCTCCCCCTTTAAAATCGAGCACCGCTCTGGAGTCGGGCTCAAAGTCACATAAACCAAAATCTTGAAGGGTGGGCACCTGCCCATAGTCCAGGGCCACAGTCAAACCGGGAAATGGTTTATCTACCGTAGCGATGGGTTCCCTTACGGGAATGAAGCGCTCGACCTCCTTTCTAAATTGTGTAAAAGTATCGGGAGTATGAGTGACCGGGAACGGCAAATCAGCCGTATAGTACAACATCTTTCCCCTCGAATAGCGCATTTCCTGACCAATGGACCAAAGGTTTTGCTCTAGAGCATCCTGAACGGCCAATTCTTCCTCGGTCCGCTCCCGGTTACAGTAGACCCAGCTGGTTTTAATTTGATGGGCCAAATTAAAAATGACCTCCTCTGGTTTTCCAATACGGATATATAAATCACTACCCAACTTTTGCAAGGATTCTTTGAGTGCCGCCACACTTTCAATAATAAACTTGGCCCGGTACTTCCCCGTTTTGGGAAAGCCAAACCTCGTTGATCCACCAAAAACACGCTCATCAAACACAAAAACAGGCACCACCTCTAAGGCATGTTCCAACGCATCTGTTAATGCCTCATTGTCATGCAACCGCAAATCCTGCCTAAACCACATTATCACCCGTTTGTTATACATGCCAATACTATTATAAGTTATCAAGTGTAACTGAATGATCACCGATTAAACAATAAGTTTTAGTTTTAGTTTGTCAATTTTGCCACTATTCCCAATGAATAGCTCAACTTTAAACTTTACTTTTGACCATTCGCTTTTTTTGAGAAAAAAATCATTTTTTATGCGACTTACATTCGCTTTTTTTGCAATGTGCCTAATGGGGTTTGGCTGGATGATGAGTTGTGCCGACAACCCCTACAAACAGGGGGCCATTCTGTACGAAAACTTCTGTGCCAGTTGCCACATGGAAGATGGTGTTGGGCTGGAAGGGTTGATTCCGCCATTGGCCGGTGCCGACTTCCTCAAAAACAACAATCTACAAACCGCCTGCATTATCAGAAAAGGTATTACAGACTCTCTGATGGTTAATGGTCGCCTATACACAGATCCGATGGCAGCCATTCCCCAACTCAGTGATTTTGATATCAACAATATCATCAACTATATTAACCAAGCTTGGGGCAACGATTATGGCTATGTGAAATTAGAAGACGTTAGAAAAACGCTGGAGTCCTGTCGTTAAGTTCCTAAATTGGATCGACACTTTCGCCTCTAAGTCCATGTTTGGAGGTGGTGCTTTAGCAGCGAAAATTGCAGATTTTGGGTTCTCGTAAGGCTCATTTTTGAGCCCTTAGTGCATCTTCATAGTAAATGCTTTTATCTTTAAATGCCACCGCCCTGACATCATTGTGTGCGGAAAAAGATATTTTGGAGGCAAAATGACTTATTTTAGCGGCAATTCAAAAATGCGATCACTTCCTAAACCTGAAAATACATGATGAAACATTTTCTAACCTTACTTTTAGTACTCTCTGTTCTGAGTTTGTATGGGCAAACCCCGGTCAATGATGATTGCGATGGTCTCATCGATCTGGGTGTTGCGCCGGCTTGTCCGGAGAATGAAGTGTTTACCAATGTTAATGCGACGGCTAGTAATATTGGCTTTGGCAATTCTCCGTCCTGTTTTAACGGAGGCACGGCACAAAATGACGTCTGGTTCTCATTTATAGCCAGTGATACAATTTTTGATTATACCATTACCGTTACGGGTACAGATGCAGGTGCCAACGGTGCTTTGTCTAATGCACAAATTGCCCTGTATCGCGGGGCTTGCCAAACGGATGGATTATCCGAACTGGCTTGTATTTCTGCCGATGATGGAGAAGCCTTTGTGGAACTCGATGTACTGGGGTTAACTCCTGGTTTGACATATTTCATTCGCATCAATGACTATTCGGCTACCGGCACACCCAATTGGGGCGATTTTCAGTTGTGTGTCACCGAAATGGAGCCGGTCAATACTATTGACGAAGGAGGTTCTACCCTCTGTTCGGGCGAACTGTTTGACAGTGGCGGACCAGATGGTGATTACGGCAATGATGAAAACAACACCTTCGTCATTTGTCCAAACCAGCCAAATTCTTGTATTACTTTCACGTTACAATATTTTAATATTGAATACAGTGAATTTGCCATCACTGACCAACTCATCTTTTACGACGGTGATACACCAGACCCCAATACCATAATTGGGCAAATCGGTGGCGGCGGATTTCTAAATGATTCCAACGGTGGCGGCGGTGTTTGTTATCAGGTACAGGCTTCCAGTGGCTGTATGACGGTGCAATTTATCTCCGATGGGCAGGTCACTTTCGAGGGGTTTGCCGGTGCTTGGCAATGTTCCACTGAGCCATGTGATCCCCCTGATCCCCTCACCGTTGAACCAGATATTACGGAGGAGCAAATTGTGGACTTTATCTCGACCCCACAAACATTGGTGAACATCACCAATATTACTTGTCCCGAGCCGGCATACGGCCTCTTTCAAACCACGGACAACTCCGAGCTAGGCCTCGAGCGAGGACTACTCCTGACAACCGGCAGCCTCAATTGGGCAGTTGGTCCCAACAACGATGCCGGTGGCGGAAACATTTTCAGCGCTAATAACGCTCCCGGTGATCCCGATTTGGACATATTAAGTCCAAACCAGCTTTCTAATGATGCTTGTGTTATTGAATTGGATGTCTTTGCAGCCACTGATGAATTGACTTTTGAATACGTCTTTGGCTCGGAGGAATACCCAGAATTTGTCAACCAGTTTAACGACATCTTCGCCTTCTTGATTTCCGGCCCGGGCATCGTGGGTAACCCGGCAATCAACAACCAGCTCAATATTGCGGTGTTACCCGACGGTATGGATACCCCGGTGGAAATCAATAGTGTGAATAGCCAGCTCAACTGGGAATATTATCGAGATAACACCAATGGAATCACGACCCAATACGATGGTCTCACCTCTGATTATTTGGGTATCAAAAAGAGTTTAACGGCCCGTGCTCAAGTACAACCTTGTAGCACCTACCACCTCAAACTGGCCATTGCGGATCGGGGTGACTTTGTCTATGATTCCGGTGTCTTTATCTCGGAGCTTCGTGGCGGAACGCCCAATCTGGACATTGTCTTTAATTCGGGCATTGATTACCTGATTGAAGATTGTACCAATAATCCAGATGAAATAGTAGTTAGCCTAAATAGCCCACAGGAAGACACCACCACCTACAATGTAGTGGTTGGCGGTACGGCGGTTTTAGGCGTGGACTACTTGCTAAATATTCCGACTACCATCACCTTTTTACCGGGAGAAACGGAAATAGTCTTCCCCATTACGGTACTTTCCGATTTGGAAATGGAGTCCATTGAGACCATTACCATTTTGCTGACCAATGACTTTGGCTGCGGGGTGGTGAATCTCAGCGAGTTGGTCATCGAATTGCACGATGAACTGATGGTCGAAATTGAAGCAGGGCAAGACACCGTCTTTGCTTGTCAGGATAGTACCATTACTCTGCAAGTTGATGGCGCTGCCACTTATTTCTGGACACCACCGGCGATCTTTGAAGATCCCAATAGTGCAACACCTGCTGTGACACCACAATTTAGCCGTTGGGTCACCGTAGAAGGTAATGTGGGGCCTTGTGTAGATACGGATTCGATCTATATCGAAGTGATTGACCCGGTGATTGAAATTGAAGCCCTCGATCCCACTGCTATTTGTGAAGGAGAAAGTGTTCAACTACAAATCACCGATAATGTCAATAATACCGGCTTAACCTGGACCCCCGAAGAAGGGTTGGATGATCCTAATGGTGCGAATGTAGTGGCCTCCCCCGTGACCAGTACCGAGTACATTGCCTCTGTCAATTTACAGGGCTGCTTTGCCTTTGATACCATCAATATCGATGTATCGCCCTTTACCTTCCCGGAAATGGCAAATGATACGACGATCTGTGAAAACTACAGTGTGCAATTGGCTTATTTAGAGGACACCACAGGTGTCACCACCACTTACAGTTGGACTCCCAGTAATACGGTCGACTTTCCTACTAGTCCAACAGCCGTGGCTACACCAAACGCAACGACTACCTATCAGCTGATTGCCATCAGCGCCAACGAAGCTTGTCGCGATACGGCAGAAGTTACCGTGACTGTCCTTCCTGCTGACCTGGCTATCCAATTGCCGGATACGGTAGAAATTTGTTTGGGCGAAACCGTCAATATCAACGCAATCACAAGCACCGGATCAGCAGAAAATCTGGTTTGGTCTCCCAATGACGGCACCTTGAGTGATACAACCGGATTAAGCGTGGTGGTTGATCCAACAATTTCAACCACCTATCTCGGCACCTTTGTCGTCGGCGCTTGTACGGTCTATGATTCCGTTTTTGTGCGGGTAGATTCTCTGCCTGTGCAGACAATTACGGCCGATCCTGAGAAAGAATTTTACTGTGAAGGTGATATTGTAACACTGGTTTCGCCAAACTACGAACCTTCTTTCTTCCCCGACATTGAATTCATGTGGCTGGATGGTCCGGGTT
>CAXHCA010000185.1:0-10442 GCA_964015035.1 uncultured Saprospiraceae bacterium | reverse complement strand
ACACACTTGGCTTCGTCGGCAGCGTCAGATGTGTATAAGAGACAGATGTTATATACGGTCTCCGGATCATCCATTTTCTTTTTAATTTTCTTTCCCTGCAATCTCTCGAGGATAAATGGAATCAAAAACTCCTCTGCGGTATCAATTTCTTTGATGACCAATTCATTTTTTTCGTTGATGGTAAATTTCAGATAAACAGTAGTAGCATCGATGCCCCTTTCCTGTAAATCCGGTGCCTGTAGCCACGTCGCTACCGTGACTCGTAGGTTTCTTTCTAATTCAGAGGGAACCTTAGCGAAGGTTGTGGAAGCAAAGAATAATGCAATGACTAACGTCAGGGTGATTTTGAAGGTTTTCATGACAATCGGGTTTGATGGTTGACAATTGGTCATATTTGAGCAGGGCATCACATCGGCGTAATACCTTCAAATAGAACCATTTACAAACTTTTTTATTAACGTGTGATCTCTTGATGCTTCTATAATAAAAGACGATACATTTTTCGAAAAGTTGCTTCTAATTCCTCAGAATCTATGAAATACCGGTTAAAGTCGACAAATGGTAGCTTTTCGATGAAAAAAACTACCCATTCATGTTGGTCAACGGCGCTTCAATAGATAGTCTTTCAACTCAGAAAGGTGGTCTGTATTGATCAAGTCCACGCCCATTTCCAATAAAAATTGCCAGGCAGCAGGATTGTCGGGTGCCGCCCAGAGTCTTACCTTTTTACCTTCCGCGTGGGCCTGATTCACAAAAACTTCCAGTTGCTTACGGTGTTTTTTGGACACTCTTCCCTTCCTTCTCCAGCGAAAGAATTGCTTATAATGATCACTCACCACCGGCATCAGGGAAGGAGGAAAATCCGCCCCCAAGTCGCCAGGACGGCCATCCAATGCAGCAATGACTTCCGTTTCCTGCAAAACGGCTTCCACTGGCCGATTGCCGGAGATGAAGACCTTTACCGGCTTGTCCTCCTCCACCCCATCCCGCACAATGGAAATGAAGTCCGAATATTTGTACAGCAGTTGCTTAAGTTGCCGATAGGTCGGTACCGCATCTGTCTTAAAATCAATCATCAGGTAAAAAAAATGACCGTATCCCTGATACACCATCCCCTGATGCGCATCAATCCATGCTTTCAGCGGTTGCAGATAGAGCTTTTCTAAAGTGCGCTCAGCAGAAGGGTTTCCCGGTTTATTGTGATAAACATATAATGTGGTATCAATCAGGAAAACATCCGCTTCAACGGAGGTAAAACCATTTTCCAGAGCTTCCTGCAAAGGTCTATCATGACGGTAATCATTATGGGCGTGAGCGCGGGATAAGGGCATTTGGGCACTTAATGACAGCGAGAAGAGGCATACAAAGTAGCAGAAAAAAAGTCTCATGATGTAAGCTTGCGGTTAAATTATCGTTTTGATAAACTTGCGATCACACAAAGCTAGTCCACATTTTAATAGATCTAATCCCATCTTTATTAAAAAATTGTGAACAAAAAAATTACCGCTGAGGAAAACACCCCAGCGGCAACTAGTACTGAACTTATTGGAAAATATATGATAGATCGGGTTAACCCCGTGATGATCAATTGATCGGCACCATAAAGCCGACATTTACACCAAAGCCTTGATTTCTGATTTTTTCATTGACCAACGGTATGTCGTATAATTCGGTGAAACCATGGTGGTAGCGGGCATCGGCAAATATTTGACCAAAGCCAGTATCAAAACTTACTCCGGCACCGACTGCTGCACCAACCTCAAAGCGTTCGTAATTGATGTTATCCAGGTTGATGGGAATACTGCCCAAGGGGATTTCTACCAAGACTTTTGCTTTGGTATCAATCTTACCGCCAGTGGCATAACCAAAGGTTGGACCACCCACCACATAAGCTTTTACACGTTCGCTACCGAACTTAAATTTGGCTAGTAACGGCACCTCTACATAACTAAAGCGAGATTCCGCATTGACGCCAATGGGCAGGCTTACGCCAAATAGCTCCACATCACTTCCGACATCCATACCAAATCCCTTTTTTATAAAATTTAATTCAGGTTGGATGGCAAAATAATCTGTGATGCCTATTTCTGTCACCAAGCCAAAGTTGAATTCATCTAGTGAGTTGAAATCAGGGGTAATGCTCCCCAATGCTTCCGTAGTATTGACGTTTGCCCAGTTAAAGCCGCTTTTTACGCCTACTGAAATTTGTTGTGCCTGAAGAGAAATTGCAAATATCATCAACGTGGCTAGAATGGCAAATTTTGGTGTCTTGTTCATTTTCATCATTTTTGTGTGTGAGCAATTGTTGATGCGAAGATGTGGGCTTTAAATGTTAAGGTGGGTTAAGTAGCTGTTAGCGCTATTATAATATTTTCAAGAAAACGCACTTGCTAGTGAAGAAAATTTAAAATATATGGCGTTTAGTTAATTTTGATTGGAATTAATTATGAAGCATTGGACCAAATTAAAAGAGCACTTGGGTTATGATGGTTGGCGCAAGATCATCGTTCGTCAATTTGAGTTGCCCAACGGTCAGATTGCGGATTTTGACATTGTGGGCAATGCCCCCT
This sequence comes from uncultured Saprospiraceae bacterium, assembly GCA_964015035.1. Lineage (GTDB taxonomy): Bacteria > Bacteroidota > Bacteroidia > Chitinophagales > Saprospiraceae > BQJU01. The sequence goes on along the minus strand of CAXHCA010000185.1, from coordinate 7,872 downwards.
TTGTGACTATTGCGGCCTTTACGCCACAACGTGAAGCCATTCTAACCCGGCAGTTTAGAGCGGGGCCGGAACAAATTTTGACCAGTTTTTCAGAGGGATTTATCGATCAGGGAGAAAGTCCGGAAATGGCGGCAGCCAGAGAACTTCTGGAGGAAACAGGATACACAGCGGGAGCACTGCAATGGCTAAAATCTACCCGTAGCTCCTACGCTACCGAAACACAGCACATCATATTAGCTACTGATTGTCAGTATCAACAAGCGCCTACACCAGATGTATTGGAAGATATTGAGGTATTTTTACTTTCACTACCCGAATTTCGTGCCTTTTTACAAAACGAGTCGGAAAATTCTTTTATCAATCTCGGGGCCGCCTATCTGGCGCTCGATAAGCTAGGCTGGCTGTTATAGAAACCGAGACTTTACATCCGGTGTAGGAATCATACAAGATTCCTTTTTGCCAAACCAGCGGTAGCGATTGCGGGCAATCCAGTCGTAAATGGCATTGCGAATGCCTTTTGGAATGATGCGAAAACCGTAGAACAATGGCCAACCACCTCCCAGTAGTCTTGCCACTTCTAGTGGAACATCGGAATGGGTGTAAATCTTGTCTTTCCAAAAAAGCACAACCGTACTCAATTCCTCAGTTGATAGATGGGCTCTTTGCAACACCTCCTTGCCCTGTTCCGACTGCAATGGTGCAAAACGAAATATCGCCTTGGGGTCGCGTTTGATCACAAACTGAACAAACCCATTGCACAAATTGCAGACGCCGTCAAAAAACAAAATGGGATGATCTATTGGCAGTGACATGGTTTAGGATTTAGGGTGTATGGAGTTCAATAGCTGACAACCTCCTTTTCCTTACTCAAACAAGGCGCGGTACAATTCTTCAATTTTCCCGATGGTGGTCACCTTGATTTGGTATCGGCTGGTGTCCAGGCCTTTGGTGTTGTATTTGGAAATAAAAATTTCTTTAAAGCCCAAACGGTCGGCTTCCTGGATGCGCTGTTCGATGCGATTGACCGCCCGAATTTCCCCCGATAGGCCCACCTCCCCGGCAAAACAAATGTCGGTCGGAATGGCCACATCTTCCAAGGAAGACATCAATGCACTGACAATGGCCAGGTCAATGGCCGGATCATCGACGCGGATGCCTCCGGCAATATTGAGAAAGACATCATTTTGGCCAAAAGGCAATCCTCCTCGCTTCTCCAAAACGGCCAGCAACATGCTCAGCCGGCGTAAATCAAAACCGGTGGCGGTGCGTTGAGGCGTGCCGTACACCGCAGTGGCTACCAAGGCCTGCGTTTCAATCAACATGGGGCGAAGACCTTCCATTGTAGCCGATACCGCACTGCCACTAAGGTCCTCATCTTTTTGCGAAAGCAATAATTCCGAAGGATTGGATACTTCTCGTAAACCACTCGCCTGCATCTCGTAAATCCCTAGTTCGTCCGTAGAACCAAAACGATTCTTGATGGTCCGCATAATGCGGTAGGAATAGTTGCGGTCTCCCTCAAATTGTAAGACCACATCTACAATATGCTCCAATAGCTTAGGTCCTGCAATCGAGCCCTCCTTCGTGATATGCCCGATAATAACAATCGGAATATTGGTTTCCTTAGCAAAACGCTGGAGATCAGCTGCACACTCTCGCACTTGGGATACACTGCCCGGAGCAGATTCAATATGGGGCGAGGAAAGCGTCTGAATCGAATCGATAATCATCAACTGAGGGGCAACCTGCTGCGCATGGTTGAGAATTTTAGTGGTATTCGTTTCCGTCAGGATATAACAATTGGGCTGCTCCGGTCCGAGTCGGTCTGCTCTGAGCTTAATTTGCTCCTCACTCTCCTCTCCGGAACAGTACAAAATCCTTCCTTTTAAATGAAGCGCTAATTGTAATAGCAAGGTCGATTTTCCAATGCCCGGGGCTCCTCCGATCAAAATGACTGAGCCCGGTACAAATCCACCTCCCAAGACCCGGTTGAATTCCGTATCATCCGTTACCATCCGAGTCGTTGTTCCTGCCTTAATTTCCGATAAAGGAATCGGGCGCGGGCCCGATTTCCCCACACCTTCCGATTGCCAGGAACGGCTTTTCTCTTCTTGTTGGGTGGGTTTGGTCACCACCTCTTCCACGTAAGTATTCCATTCCTCACAAGAGGGGCACTTGCCCACCCATTTCGGAGCGGTGACCCCACAATTGGTACAAACGAATACGGTTCTTACTTTTGCCAATGCGATATCTTTTTTTGCGTTGAAAGGTCCTCATCCAGACCAATCGAAAAAATTTTACATCAAAATCAATAATGGCGGTTGATAATTTGCCGAAAAAAAGCTAACTTAATGATCAAAATGAGATAGTGGTTTTATTTTTCTTAAAGAAATACAACTTGAAGTTTCTTTAAGCGCATTCTTTAAATCAATCTTTTTCTGGATTTTCTAGTAATAATTTGTTAAACTTACGTTAACAATGAAAGCAGGGATAAACTCCCTTAAGTTGGCTTTGTTTTTATTGAATAACCGCAACCTCTGATAAAGAATTCATATGTAGATTGTTTTCATTTGGTTTTTTGGGGTTATACAGGGCGCAGCGATTCTATCGTTGCTGCCCTGTTTTTTTCGCCCCTTCCTATCTGCCAAATGACATTTTTTCACCTACCTGTCTGCACAGCGCACACAGCGATTGCTTTGTGGCATAAACATCAACCGCGCTGGAGGAATTGGTGATTTACAGCGCACACAAATGCCAAAATCAGGGCTGTCTATTTTGCTAAGGGCAAGCTGTAAATTAGCTAATTTTCTACGAGCAGACCGCAGTGTCGCCTCTGAAACGCCTTTATTATTGATGGCATCCATTCGACTGATCCTCCCAATAGAATTTTCGGGAGAAATGGGTTTGGTCGCATCTTCTAAATGATGGATTTCCTTTTCCGTTTGCGCTAATTGCTCAACAATCCGCTCTTTCAAGGCCGTTCTTTCTTCCTGCGTCATCTTTCCTTCTCTTTTTTCTGAATAATTTCGCTATCCAGAATATGATCGTGTTCTGGCATTGATACAGAAGTATTATTGCGATTTGCCTCAAGAGCAATAACAATATTTCCTCCTACGATAACCAAAATAACCAGAATAATAAAAACCATAACCAAGGTATGAAAAACGCGGAAGGGTACAACAACCCATCCGCGTCTTTATCGAGAATGTATTTAATCAATTAGTCGTTAGAAGAGAACAGCGCAATGAGCCGCAGAATCTCCACATATAGCCAGACCAATGTGATGAGTAATCCCATGGCAGAGAACCACTCCATATATACGGGAGAGCCATATTTTTCTCCTTTTTCAAAATTGTCAAAATCAAGCAGTAGATTTAAGGAAGCTACGCCGACAATGACTAGGCTAATGCCAATCCCCAGAGGACCGGTACTGTGCAATAAAGGCATTTGAATGCCAAAGAAAGACAATACAAAACTAACAATGTACACCAAGGCAATGGCACCGGTAGCCATCATCACTCCGGTCCGAAACTTGTTATTCACTTTAATCAGCCCCGATTTAAAAATAAACAGCATCACAAAAAACACCCCCATCGTAAGGGTAATAGCCTGAAAGACAATGCCATTATATAAAGAGGCGTACATCGCAGAAATTCCTCCGACAAATAACCCCTCCAAAGCGGCATAAATCGGAGCCAATACTGCCGAATTCTGCGGTCTGGAAACAGCAATCATCACCACGATGAAGCCAGCTATTGCCCCACCCCATACAAAGAGCGGATTAAACATGGTGTATCCTACCACTGCGGTGGCCAACATGATGGCCCCCAGAAGAAAACTCTTATTAATTGCTCCCTGAACCGTCATTCGTTCACCAGCTCGCTGGATAAAATCGCCATCCAGGGTTCCGGTACCAGCTTGCCGGTACGCTTCTTCCTTCATGATTGGATTGTGGGAACTAAGAAATCCTTTTCGTCTACTCATTTCAATTTATTTGGTTAACACAGAACATGCACGTAGCCAGAGACCATCTTTAATTAAAAACAAGCCGAATGGCCCCAAGCTAAGGCCCCGCTAATATAGCAAGGAACACCATATTAACAAAGATAAATTTACTTTGGTTCGAAGTTTGGGTTTGGAGGTCAAGCTTTACCTCCAAACCCAAGCTAATTAGTCTATCCGATAAGGAAACCGTCTGCACATAGCTCGTGCTATTCGTGTGACAACCTCTTGAGTCGGATAATTCCAATAGGTTGGACACTTTTCACGACTAGCCCATACAGATACCCCGGATTGGCTATCCAATACACTACAGGAAGCCCAAACATCGCTGGTGCGGGTCCGAACAAAACCGCCAAAGGGACTACCGGGCAATAAGACATTGGCCACACGGCTGGCCAGCGTAATGCCAAACCCCTCGAGATCAGTCAAATATTGCTGCTTTTCGACCCGGGCTTTTACCACAGCATCGACGCCCAATATTTCGGCAAGCTTCACCGGAGAGGTTGTCCAGGCCGTGCGAAAATCGATGCCTGCCTCCTCGAGCAACTGGTTGGTGGCATCGTAGTGTTGGAAGTTTACCCCAATTTCATTGCGTCTGGATCCGGAGCCTCTACTCAACTCTGAGAATAATGCCATTTGAAAGGCTTTGCTCTCTCCTTCCTCAATATTGTTAATGTCCTCTTCCGTCAATTCTTTGGGGATGCGGCCGGTCATCACCATTTCCACCGGTAAAATGGCCAAGATTTGGTGTTCTTTAGACAGTTCCTTATACGCATTGGTTTGGAAGCGCTGGCGGCTACAACTGGACATCATAAAAATGAATGTGACGACAAAAAATAAGATCCTTTTCATGGCTTTTCTTTTTTTTAGGTGAATTAATTAGAGCGCTTTCGCCAAATTTGAATTGTCTTCATTTTTGGCTACTTTCGTTGACTTATACACCAAGTAGGAATCCAAACGGAAGATTTTTTTTTCTTTTAATGTTTTTTTAACAAAATCGTCTTTGGGAAACGCGCAAAACACGGCAGAAATCAATTGGCTAAGGGAAGACCCTAACCGCCTGGTCACTCATTATCAATACATTGTAGAAGCAACTGTAGCCAAATTTATTTTGCGCGGCTTTTTTTCAAGCGATGAAAAAATGGAGGTGGTGCAGGAAATTAACCTGCGGATGCTGGAGCAAAAGATGAAAAAAATTCAACTGCACTTCAAAGGCACGGTACTGCTACGCACTTACTTTGCCAAAGTAGTGTATAATACGTGCCTGGAAATCTGCCGCCAGCAAAAACGGGAAGCACAAATACTCGGCGAAGACCAATTGACTCAACTGGCAGAGAAGCAAAGCAATGCCTACGAACAAATGGTTATCCGGGACGAACTATTGCGCCTGCATGCTGCATTAACCGGACTGCAAAGCAATCATTATAAGGGGCGGCTTTGTTTGAAAGGATGGATACGCTTTTTATTGAACCAACACGACATCCAATTTTACGAAAGTCCTAAGACCCAAACAGCTATCGCAGCCATTAAGGCCAAATTATTTATCCCTTATGACGACCTGACAGATCAGGAGGTATATACTGTATTGATTGCCTTGTTTAATTTATTGGAAAACAAAGCTACCGAGGCTGACTCACTGCGCAAATGGGTGATCAATATTATCGACCACTTAATCGTTTTGTTGAACGATAACCCTCCGGTATCGGCGCATACCCGGAATTCGATGAAGATTTTACTACAGTATTACCTCAATTGGCAGGAGGAAAATGTTAAAGTTTAATACAAATAATCCGTTTGCACCACAGTCGTGCATATATAGTCAATATGGAATCTATACACTTTAAGGAGGACGGACATTTAACCAAGGAAGGCATCAGCTGGTATGTAGAATACTTGCTGGAAATGGAAGGGGCGGCAACCTCCCAGAAAGCCAACGAATCTGCACTAAAAGAGCAGGTCCTTGAACATGTAAAACAATGCACCGATTGCCACCAGGAGGCCATTGGTTTATACCGCATTTTAGCAGAGATACCCTCCAGCATTGCCATTACGGACGATGCGCCCCCCAAATCCAAGCCGATCCCGTGGCGGTTCTTCCTGATTTTATTGTTGATCCCGCTGGCCTATTCTCTATGGCGCCAACAAATTGATTCGGTAACTGAAGAAAAGACGGCGCCTGTCGAGGAAATAGCCCCACCAATGGGAGACAGTACCCAACAAAGACCCATTGCCATCATTGATACTTTGCAAGAAGAAAAGCCCCCGGCAAAAGAGACCTCAACAGCACAAAAAAGCGATGCCCCCAATTTATATGCAGCAAATTTTGTTCCCGTTGAACATTTGGAAGCTTTTGCCGGAGAAGCGGTACGGGCAGATCAGTTGACGGTCGTCAAGCCTACAAATGACACTCATTTCAAACGCAATCAGCAAATAATTTTTGAATGGAATGCGAAGGAAAGCTTACCTTTGGAGCTGATTTTGCTGAATAATCGTGAAGAAATCCTACTCCAGTCTAATCCTGAAACAACACAGTTCTCCTTAAACCAACAGCTTGAACCGGGCTTGTACTATTGGAAATTAGAGACGCCCACAGCGCTGGTTTTTTTGGGTAAATTTTGGGTGGATGTTAAATAATTGAGACTAGACTAAGGTCAAAAGCACAAGGAATCGTGATGAAGAAACTATGCTATATACTATTGCTCATTTCGGGCGAAAATCTATGGGGGCAATCTAATTTGGACACAGCAACCCGATTGAGTGAAGACAACCAATTCTTGGCATCGACAGCCTTGTTGGAGCAATTTATTGAAGACCACCCTGATCGGTATTTCGACCTTTCTCAAGCCTATTTTCTCATCAGTTACAACTACTTGCAACTTGGCGATTATCAGGCGGCGCTGGCGGCCAATGACCAATCTCATAACATCCGAGATCGAATCCATTCTGAAAATATTTCTGAAAATTATATGCGCGCTGGTGCGGTGCACTTGATGATGGGAGACTATGAACGCGCCATTGATTTGCTCTATACTGCTTACAATTTACCCATCGAAAATCCGCAAAATTTTGCGCTGACTACCGGCTACATGGCATCGGCACAGCAAGCTTTGGGCAACTACGAAAAGGCATTGAATGGCTATCAACAAGCCAAAGAAATATTGGAAATAGAACTGGGCGACGATCACCCCGATATAGCAACCAATTATTACAATATCGGAACGTTATATTTGGATTGGGGAAAAACGGATAGGGCGCAAGATGCCTTGGAAAAAGGGCTGGCTATCGCCGAACGCTGGCCAGATCGTAGAGACCAACTGGGCCGTTTTTACGCCGCATTGGGCCTGCTCTATTCGGAAATTGATCCCGCCAAAGCCATGGATTACTACCATCAGGCGGAAGGGGCTTTCCAACTGGCATACGGTGATTACCACCCGGAGTTGATCCGTACCAAATTGCAATTGGCCAAGATCGCCATTTATCAGGATGACCCTGTGTTGGCGCAGGTCCAGGTTAGTGCGGCCCTGGAAAAATTGTTGCCCGCAGGCGAAATGGGCCCCATGGCCGAAGCATCGACCATCGATGGCCTCTTATTGGCGGAAGCCTGGCAATTAAAAGCCCTTTTACAACTCAGTGCTCAGGATGAAGGGACCTTAAAGGAGGCATTGTCGAGCTGTGAACGAGCGGTGCAATTGCTCAATCACGAATTGAACCTGAGATATGGCGATGCTGCTCAACTGCAGATCCTTCAGCAATTGTACCCCGTATACGAAACCGGATTGAAAGCAGCGCTGAAAGTATTTCAACTCACAGGAGCTATCGAATATCAGGAAAGAGCCTTTCAATTGGCGGAAGCCGGTCGGGCCAACCTGC
>CAXHCA010000184.1:0-10590 GCA_964015035.1 uncultured Saprospiraceae bacterium | reverse complement strand
TTTATGTTTTCGATTGACTCTAAATCACGAGATTTGTCTAAGAATCAAAATTACCATGATTACTGTAACGGATGTTTTTATTAAGTATGGAGACCGGGTATTGCTCGATTATATCGGCCTGGTGATTGGCGAGAAGGATAAAGTGGGCTTGGTGGGGCGAAATGGCGCAGGTAAATCCACGCTTTTAAAAGTCATCGCAGGTTATCAACGTCCGGATGATGGTAAAATCAGCCGACCTTCTAATAGCACCTTGGGTTTTTTGCATCAGGAGATGTCATTGCCCAAAGGCCGCACCGTGATGGAAGAAACCCTAACGGCATTTGAGGATGTCCTCCAATTGGAAATGCAAATCCAAAAACTCCATGACGAAATGGAGGTCCGTACCGATTACGAAAGTGATAGCTACCATAAACTGCTTGAAGATTTCGCCGATGCAACCCATCGCTTTCAGATGTTGGGCGGAAATACCATGCAGGCGGAAACGGAGAAGGTGCTGAAAGGCCTTGGTTTTAAACAAAAAGATTTCAATCGACTGACCGACGAATTTAGTGGTGGTTGGCAGATGCGGGTGGAATTAGCCAAAATGCTCCTTCAACGCCCGGATTACCTGCTACTTGACGAACCGACGAACCACCTGGACATTGAATCTATCATTTGGCTGGAAGGCTTTTTGGCAGATTACCCCGGAGCCGTAATCACCATTTCGCACGATAAGCAATTTCTAGACAATGTGACCAACCGCACCATAGAGATTGAATTGGGCAAGGCCTTTGATTACAAGGCTTCTTATTCAAAATTTGTCGAACTACGCAAAGAGCGTCGGGAAAAGCAACAATCTGCCTATGAGAATCAACAAAAGGTGATTGCGCAAAAGGAGCGGACCATCAACCGTTTCATGGCTAAGGCCACCAAGACGAAGATGGCACAGTCCATGCAAAAGCAACTGGATAAAATAGAACGTATTGAGGTGGAAGCCGAGGATGCGGGGAGTATGAATTTGCGATTCCCACCGGCACCGCGTTCGGGGCAAGTGGTGATCGAAGGTAAGGATATAACCAAAGCCTACGGGGATTTAATGGTGCTGGAGAAGATCAATATTAAGCTCGATCGGGGGGACCGTGTAGCCTTTGTGGGACAGAATGGACAGGGTAAGACCACTCTCGCTAAGTTGTTGATCAATGAATTGACGTTGACTTCCGGAGAAATCAAGCTGGGCCACAATGTGCAGATTGGTTACTACGCTCAAAATCAATCGGATACTTTGCATCAGAAGCAGACTTTACTGGAAGCGATGGAAGCGGCTTCACCACCGGAAATGCGCACTAAACTGCGCGCTATTTTGGGGGCCTTCATGTTCAGTGGCGAAGATGTTGATAAAAAGGTTTCGGTCTTATCAGGAGGGGAAAGAGCACGGCTTGCACTGGCTTGTTTGCTGCTCAAGCCTTTCAACCTTTTGGTGCTTGACGAACCTACAAATCACTTGGACATCATCTCCAAAGATGTTTTGAAACAAGCTCTAGAGGATTACGACGGTACAGTGATTGTTGTTTCTCACGACCGGGAATTTCTCGCCGGGTTGACCAATCGCACCATCGAATTCCGCGATCGCAAACTCTATGACCATATCGGTGATGTTAATGCCTTCTTGGAAAAACGGGCACTCGATAATATGCGCGATGTGGAATTGAGTGGTTCGAAGCCCAATAACAATACCGTTGAAGTTAAAGAAGCTCCAAAGCCAGTACTTTCCTTCGAAGAGCGTAAAAAACTCCAGCGCGCTGTACAAAATGCAGAACGCAAAGTAGAACGCTTAGAAGCCGATATCCAGAAACAAGAATTAGCGATGGCCGATCCATCTTTCTATGAACGCCCTGACCTGGCCCAGCAAACGGAACGCTACCAGAAAATGAAAAAGGACCTGGAGGCAGCAATGGAAGAATGGGAGGAGGCACAGCTGGAATTGGAAGAGGCAGAGTAGGGGGTAGTGATTCGCATTGCCCAGACGGGGCTGTATTGGGGCAAAGGCTCACCCACGAAGGCATTGCTCTTGATGTAATCTATTCTTTTAGACAAGATGAACAGGATTTTCAGGGGCTCCCTCCCCGCGCTTCTCGCTCGCCAGCGTCTTTGACGCGCCACGCTTTGTCGTCAAGTTCCCGAACTTGTTATTGGTTGAACCATTTGTGGTTATAGGTCTTTTCACATCGGGGGGAACAAGGTGAAATTTGGCTCTAAACCAATCAAAGCCCTGCCCCCGCCATCTCCCAAATCTACGATTTGAGAGATCGGCGGAGCGGCGATCCATCAATTCGAATAGTTTGTTTGCTATTTTACCCACTCACCTACCATTCGTTTAACACTTTCCGGAATGGACACCTCCTGTCGCATGTCTTCATCAACAATGGGGGTTTCTAACTGTCGGGTGATGGGAATAACCCCGGCCCAAATCGGTAAATTGTAATCTTCAGGATCGTCCTTAGGGCCACCAATACGGATTTTGGCAGAACCTTCTTCAATCGTTAGTTTGAGAATTGATGTTGCTTTTAATTCTTGGTTATTGGGTAAGCGTGCTTCTTCCCAACGGCCTGGAATCAGGTGGTCGGAAATGACTTTTAGGGCCGCTTCTTTCTCCCTGTCGGATACGAGTTTGGCCGTTCCAAACACCACTGCAGAACGATAATTAGCACTGTGGTGAAACAAGGACCGAGCCAATACCAGACCATCTAAATGGGTGACCGTGATACAAACCGGAATACCTTGTTCCAGCGACTGTACCATTCGACTTTTAGTGGCTCCATGTAAATAAATATCGTCGCCATCCCGGCCAAAGAGGGTCGGAATGACAAAAGGTTGCCCATCCATCACGAACCCCACGTGCGCAATCACCCCGGCATCCAGGACTTCATAAATGGTGGCTTTATCGTAGTAACCGCGTTTGGGGACGCGCTTCACCGTATTCCTTTTTGATTTTTCGTAATTGGGCATAATGCTCGATTTTTTGCTGTTTTCTGTCAACAAAATTATATTTTTACCGGACCCTGAGTAGGAGCCAGTTTTGATAAACTAAATGGTCCGGTGATGTTGCCTTGGAAATCGATTATTCAGCTTGACCGAAAGCAAAGCCTCTCTCTGTACCTGCAGATTGTCCAGCAGGTCATTCACGAAATTAGGAACGGTCATTTGTCGGCCGGACAAAAACTACCGGGCACGCGTTATCTGGCTGATCACTTGCAGGTCAACCGAAAAACGGTGGTTTTGGCGTATGAGGAATTGGCCGCCCAGGATTGGATCACTATACTGCCCTCTCAAGGTGCTTTTGTAGCAGATAAATTGCCTGTATTAACGGCTGCGAATTTTCAGAACCAATTTTTTCAGCAGGGTGGGAGAGTGGCTGGATTCCCCATTCCAGATTTACCAGAATTGAGAGGCCATTGCATTACGCCCTCGGGCATCCTAAAAATTACGGACGGCTCTCCGGATATTCGGCTGGCACCGATGACTAGTCTGTACCGTCATTGTCGTCGCATTGTGGAAATGGGCAGTGGAAAAAAATACTTGATTTATCGGGAGGTAGAAGGCGAGGGACAATTGAGGGAGGTTCTGGCTGGATATCTCAGAGCAACCCGTGGATTGAACTGTACTTCAGAGGAACTACTTATTACTCGCGGAAGCCAGATGGCATTGTACCTGATCTTTTCGGTGCTGTTGCAATCCGGAGGAGAAGTCATTCTTGGGGAAACCAATTATCCGGTGGTAGAAGAATTGGTCAAACATCTGGGGGGCAAAATCCACTATGCGAAGGTGGACAAACACGGAATAGTCACGGACCAAGTGGAAGCATTATGTGCCAAACACCCTATCACTGCCATTTATTTGACGCCACATCACCACTATCCGACTACGGTGACGCTCAGTGCAGAGCGCCGTTTACAGTTATTGGAATTATCTGAGAAATATGGTTTTGCCATTGTCGAGGATGATTATGATTACGATTATCACTACAGCAGTGGGCCCCTGTTGCCGATGGCCAGCCTAGACCAAGCCGGTACGGTGATCTATGTGGGGTCATTTACCAAGTGTATCGCTCCATCCGTGCGCATCGGGTATCTGTGTGCGCCAAAGGAGGTCATTATCGCATTGAGTAAGGTCAGGAAAATCCTGGACCGCCAAGGAGATCCTGTTTTAGAAAGAGCGTTGGCCATCATGCTTTCCGAAGGAGAGATACAAGCCCATCTCCGCAAATCCGTCAAGGTTTACCGGGATCGTAGAGACCTTTTCTGCCAGCTATTGACTGCACATTTTGGCGGACAAATATCCTTTAGCAAACCGGCCGGGGGAATGGCCGTATGGTGCACTTTTGAATCTGATCTATCTGTGGATCAATTGTTTAATAATGCCCTGGAAAAAGGTCTGTGGCTGGAAGATGCCCGCCAATGGTGGGCCACCTCCCGCTCGATGCGTCTCGGTTTCGCCTCTCTTAACGAAAAAGAAATGACCATTGGCATCAAAGCCATGACCCAAGTGATCACTAAATAATTTCCCTGGTTTGGCCTCACTCTTCACCGTATCAACAGCCTCCCTCACCTCAATCAGAACTTCAGCCTCTCACAAGCCCGTCTAGCCCCTTCCTCTCGATTCCAGCTTCTTATTAAATTCTGCGTTGATCACATAGGGATCTTCCCGTACAAATTGCAGCATCTGCTTGGGATCGATGATAGTTTCATTGAAAGAAACCAGCCAGTAATATCCGTTTGGCGAAAGCGCTTTGACGACTTTCATGTCTTGTTTGGCGTATTTTCGGACCCAATCTTCTGCTTTGACTTGATTGCTGAGCTGTACAATAATTTCGTTGGCAATAACATTGCCGGGCAGATCGCTACCGGGTACCTCTTTAGCTTCCCAGCCGGTGGAGTTGGCAATTTTATCGAGGTTTTCCTCCAGTTTAACTACTGTTTCGGGGCGGCCGTCTTTACCGAGGACGCTCTTGCTGCGGCCATTTTCCCAGTAGGTAATGGTGACGGTTTGTAAGTCGGGAATTTGGGCCCTGTAAGCATCCTGAAATTGAAAAAAATTGGCTAACCTAAAATCAGTTTTAATTGATTCAAAGGTTTCCTTATCGAGCACTTTGGTGTAAACACCCATTCGATCAGTGAAGCGCTCTCCTTCATACGCTGCTACTCCATTATTGTAAATGGTGAGCGTAAAAACGGGACAGTTGCCAAAACAAGGGCCTTTTTTCATCTCAATGATTTCGGTCAATTCGTCGAGGTTGGTGCTTTTAGATAGCATTTTACAATTTGAGAGCATGAGTACGGCCATAGCAGCCAATGCCAGGCATAGGTGTAGTTTAAAGGTCATAGCGGTTAGTTTTAAGCAATAACAATTAGTTTAACGATGATGGAGTTTTCTCCTTTAGTTATTTTTATGAAATAAATACCATTTTCCAGCTGGCCAAGATCTATTGCGTGGGTTCCAGCATGAAAATTGTACCTCTCCTGAACTAGCCTCCCCGCCAGATCATAGAGGTCTACGTAATATTCGTTTTCATTGCCAAAAGGCAAATCCAGGTAAATAATTCCTTTGCTGGGATTGGGGAAAACCCGTCCGGAAAACCAGTTAGGGCTGTGCTCCTGCGTGTCTACCGGACCACAACTGCCTGGCATGAGCAAACCTGCTCTGGCACCCTCAAGTATAGACCGCACCCTGTTTTTTTGTTCATTGGTAAACATGGCCATACAGGCGTCGTCTGTATAATCCATGTAGTTGACGTACATATCTTTGGAATTACAGGAATTATAGCTCCAACCGAATGGGCAACCGAGGTACGGATCTTTTTGTGTGGGAGTATCTTCAAAACCATCATCCATTTCACAACTCCCCACACTACCAAAAATATGAGGAAGGTCAAAGAAGTGTCCCATTTCGTGGGTCAGTGTCCTACCTAAATTAAAAGGAGCCACCGCCAGTCCGGTGCGACCAAATCGGGAAGGGTCGATGCGAATGCCATCTTCTTCGGGTTCGTCTTCACCGGGATAGCTACCTTCACCGGCAATGCCTGGTGGAAACTTTCCCACCCAGATATTGATATAGTGCTCCGGGCACCAAGCGTCTTGCCCACCGAGTTCGGTGTAACAAATGCGACGACGGCCATCAGGGGCAACTGCAATGCCTATGGTGGATTCAGTTGTTGCTGTCCTGGTAATACCATTAGTAGGTTGCCCCCATGGGTCGGTATCGGCCAGTTGAAATTCAATTTCCAAATCGGCCATGACATTAGCAAATTCGGGCAAGGTAACAATACCGGCATTGGCATTTTGTAGGCGAAAGTCCTCGTTAAGTGCGTTGATTTGTGATTGGATTTGCAAGTCGCTAATATTCTCCAGGGCGTTATGATACACCACATGCACAACCACTTGCAGTGTCACTACATTGCGGAAGGACACTGCGTGTTCACCGGTTGTTCGGTTTGCTTCGATGGCTGCTCGTCGGGCCTGTACTACAGGAGATTCAGCCATTTTTTGGGCAAGCATCATGTCTGAGAGGCAGCGTTGTCCCCATGTTGCACTCATCAAAATCAGGCTCAACACCAGGGCGATGATTTTTTTCATGGGCGTTTGCTTTTTGGGTACTAACTAAGAGAATCTTGTTCCGAGAAAGAGATGTCTCGGAACAAGCGATCAATTTTTGATCAAGTCATACAATTCGTCAAGTTTTGGCGACAGGATAATTTCAGTGCGGCGATTCAAGGCTTTGCCTTGTGGACTGTCATTGGACGCCACGGGTGCGTAGTATCCTTTTCCTGCCGCAGTAACACGCGTTGGAGAAACACCATAGTTGGTCAATACCTTTACTACGGTGGTAGCTCGCATCACACTGAGGTCCCAGTTGCGATCGGCGGTACCATCAGAATCAGTGTGGCCTTCGACCATCACGTCGATATCAGGGTTTTTGTTCAACACTTCTGCTACCTGAGATAAAGCTTTGCGGCCCTGGTAATCAATATCGTCACTGCCTTTGCTGAACAACAAGTTTTGGCTGAGGGATAAATATAATTTGCCGTCGCGTTCCGTTACCGTGAGGTCATCTTGAGAAAAACCCTTGAGTACTTCCGCCACACTTTGCCGTAAATCAGCCATTTTTTGCTCCTTTTGATTCAAGGCAGCCCTTAGCTCATTAATCTTTTGATCTTTGGTGGAAAGATCGCCCTCCATACTGTTATAATTGTACTCCATACGATTGAGCATGGATTCCTTTTGGTACAATTCATATTCGAGATTGGCCAATTCTCTTTGTTGTTTGTCCAATGTTTGTTCCCGTAAGGAAAGCTCTTCCTGAAGGCCAATTTTTTCGTAGGATGTGGTGGCGAGTACTTGTTGATTTTGATTGACCAAACTGTTGTATTTCGTCAACAATTCGCTATAACTACGGTGCAGGCTAATGTTGGTCGCTTTGAGTTCTTCCAGTTCGCGAATAGCACCTTTGAGTTGAACTTCCATTTGCTGGTTTTCCCGTTCAAGGGAATAGTAGGAGTTGCGAATAGAATCCCCCTCCAGGGCTTGAGCTTTGTAGTATTGCAATTGTTCTGCCTGCTCCAGGTTTTCCTTCTGGGCCATACAGGCTGAAAGGCTCACAATGACGGAGAGTCCAAAAAAGAATTTAAAAAGAGGTCTCATAGTGGGTTATTTTTAGGGATGAAAGTAACAAAATTACCCTAATTTAACAATTTGCGCCAATTATGGAGGGGCAAAAGTGTCCTGACGGTAGCCAACCGCATAAAAATATAGAGATCAACGCTAACACTTTTTTAACATTACGTCATTAAACCAGTAGGGGATAGAGGAGTCAAAGAGCCGTAAATTATTTTAAATAAATCATCAATACACCTACAAAATGAAGATCAAATTATTGTTTCTAGGGCTATTTTTGGCATTCTTTGCCGTAACAACGCAGGCACAGACTGCTACACCAACCGCTACAAAGCGCCAAGTCAAACAAAAAGCAAGAATTGTTGATGGGGTGCAGTCTGGAGAACTGACCAAAAAGGAAACCAAGCAGTTGGCTAAACAACAGCGGAGAATTAAAAGAACCAAACGCCAAGCAAAGGCTGACGGGCAAGTGACCAGAGAAGAAAAAGCAGAAATTCGGGCTCGCCAAAATAACGCCAACCGCAACATCAAGCGGAAGAAGAACAACAACAGGGATCGAAATTGATGAATAAAGATAGGGCTCGATTGTAAATCAACCGAGCCTTATTTTAGTCTTTTTCCATCTTTTTCATCATGTCTTCCGTGTCATTCATAAACTTCTTAAGTTCTTCTTTAAGTTGGTCTTTTTCTGCTTCGTTGAAGTTTTCAGCTTCATTTTGATTCAGCTTCTTGGCTAAGTCTTCTCTGGTTTTTTCCAAGTCGGAAACCTTATTTAATAAATCGCTGTCGTTGATATCCTTGGCTTTTTGTTTGACCTTTTGGAAAAGCCCGCCAATATTGTCCAATGCCTCATCATATTTGCCTTCGTCAAATTTACCTTTTTCGGTTTTCAACAGATTGATGCCGGCCTTACCTAGTTCTCCTACTTTGTGGAAAATTTCCTTGGACTGGGTTTTTTCCTCTACGGTGCCAAAGAAGTAATTGTATACCAATATACCAACAACTAGCAAGGCTCCTAATTTTAAAATTCCTTTGATCATGATTTAGGGTTTAAAAGTTATTTTTGGCTGACAATTGAAGGCAGTCTAAGTGCATGTTTGGAGGAGGTGCTTTAGCAGCGAAAATTGCAGGTTTTGGATTCTCGGGAGGCTCATTTTTGAGTGCATCTCGGCTGAGCCGAGACGGACGAAAAAATAGCCGAAAAGAGGTTCCAAAATCCCGGTTTTACCGGGACTGAATGACTACCTTCACACATGCACTAAAGCGGCCCGTTTTAGACGGCCTTCAGCATTGTCTGAAAATCAAATTGTCAAGGACTAAATTCTATCCCCGTTCTTCAAGGAGGGTTAGGATTTCGATGACCTCTTTTTCCATAATGCGCCCGGCGGCCAATTCTTTGGAAATGGCATCAATCTGCTTCGCATATTTAGGCAGTCCTTTTTCCAGTGATTCTACATTAAGCATCACCTTTTCAAAATTTGAATCCGGGCCTTTTACCCGGTATTCCTGATCAAAACGGTACAAGCCACTTCCTCTGGAATTGACCATCAACTTTTTAGCGGTTTTCTTCACCAAAACAAAGGAACCAGCTTTCAATACCTGGTAAAATGTAGGTGTTGCCTGGCCTTCCATTTTCATTGGTTGGAAAACACTTTTTTGTTCACCCTGGATAAATTCGACAGAGACTACGTTGCTGGCGGGAAGATAACCGGTACGGCCATCATTCAATTTTACAGCCACCATCTGATGAACTAGGTCGAGGTTCATGGTGAGCTCAAGTTTTGCCTCCTGATCGGGCAATTGCAAGCTCCCCAGTTGCATTTCTTCTAAAAGCATTGGCCCTCCTGCTGCCGCACGACTATAAGCAGGTGCTTCGAAGCTCAGTTGTTTCACCAAGGCATCATATGCTGCGTTATTTTGTGCAAAGACAGAGAAACTCATTAACATAGAGAGTAAGACAAACAAGTTATTTTTCATGGATTTAATGATTTTGCTAGCAAAAATACTAGTAATTGGTAAAGATGAAGGAACAATAGGGGGATTTTTGTTGGGGAATTCTTCCCTTGACATGTATTACAACGTTTAATTCCGAATTCTCATTTACAAAATCGGATAATTATCCACTGAAAACTCTATTTTCGCAGCTTAATTATTGACAGAATAACTTATTAATTCACATTAAGGTAGGAAAAAGGAACCTTCTTGGTCCTTAATTTGGTTAAGAAAAAAAGGTAAAATTCGAACGATTTATGCAATATAAGCCTAGAGATATCGAGAAAAAGTGGAAAGCTTATTGGGAGCAAAATAAAATCAATAAGGTCTCTAATAAGAGTGATAAGCCGAAGTATTATGTATTGGATATGTTTCCTTATCCATCTGGAGCAGGGCTACACGTTGGTCACCCATTGGGGTATATTGCATCAGATATCTTTTCCCGGTACAAGCGTTTGCGCGGCTTCAATGTATTACATCCCATGGGCTACGACGCGTTTGGTTTGCCCGCAGAGCAATATGCCATTGAAACGGGCGTACATCCTGCTAAATCAACTGATGCCAATATTGAAAGGTACCGAAGTCAATTGGATAACCTGGGATTTAGCTATGACTGGGACCGTCAGGTGAAAACCAGTGACCCCTCCTATTATAAGTGGACACAGTGGATCTTTTTGCAATTGTTTAAACACTGGTACGACACGGCTGCTGGAAAAGCCCGACCTATTGAGGAATTGGTGGCACATTTTGAAAAACAAGGCACGGAAGGGGTTCAGGCAGCTGTATCTGAAGAGATGACCTTTACGGCAAGTGACTGGGCTTCCAAATCTGCAAAAGAGAAAGACACCATCTTGATGAATTATCGCTTGGCATATCGCACCAAGACTTATGTCAATTGGTGTGAAGCCTTGGGTACTGTATTGGCCAATGATGAGGTGAAAGATGGTGTTTC